>JAGAKI010000002.1 GCA_017625695.1 Clostridia bacterium
TGCACAATTTTTTGACAATATTTTCCCTTATGGGTGACAATTCTTCTAAAAACAGAAAAAAATACACCTTCCAAAAAAATGAAAGATGTATTTTTCTACCGGTTAAATTTTTAAAATACCAAAAGCTTCTAATACAGAAGAAATTAAAATCAATAAAATACAAACAGGTGCAACATATTTAATAATCACCTGGAACAGTTTTTTACGTTTAAATGTTGCAGAACGTTCCACTTCTTCGATAACAGCTTTGGGTTTCAGAATGTAACCGACAAAGATACAGGTTAAGAATGCAACAATCGGCATCAGCACACTGTTACTCAGAAAATCAAAGAAGTCGAGGAAAGACATTCCGATGATTTTCACACCGCCCCACACGCCGTAGCCCAATGCAGAGGGGATTCCCAATACCAGAGAAAGAATCAACACTACAAGGCAAGACAGCTTTCTGTTCAGCTTAAATCTGTCGCAAACGATAGAAACCACAGTTTCCATCAGAGAGATCGAGGAGGTTAACGCTGCAAACAATACCAGCATAAAGAAAGCTGTACCTACAATGGTACCTGCAGGCATCGTTTCAAATACTTTCGGTAAGGTTTCAAACATCAGACTGGGACCTTTTCCCAATGCTTCAGGAGTGCCGCCAGAAAAGACAAATACAGCTGGAATGATCATAAGCCCTGCAAAAAACGCAATTCCGGTATCAAACAATTCAATCTGTTTTACAGAGGATTCCAGATTCACCTCTTTTTTCATATAAGAACCATAAGTAATCATAATCCCCATCGCAAGAGACATAGAATAGAACAATTGTCCCATCGCTGCCAACACGGTAGTAATGGAAAATTTAGAGAAATCAGGCTTAATATAATAAATCAAACCGTCAATCGCACCCGGCATAAACAAAGAGTAGATTGCAATCACAATAGAAAGACAAACCAAAATCGGCATCATTATCTTGCTGACTTTTTCAACGCCTTTTTCTACACCTAACAGCACAACCACTGCTGTTGCAATCAAATAAATTAAAAACCAGAAAATCGGTTCAACCGGCTGCGTAATAAAGGTTCCAAAATAGGTATCCGTTGCTGCCTCGGCAGCACCACCGGATAAAAATGCGTATAAATACTTGGTTACCCAACCGCCAATGACACAGTAATACGGAAGAATAATCATAGGAACAACCGATGCCAGATAGCCGATAAAACCATACTTTTTATTTAAGCTGTTAAATGCACCAATCGCACTGAGACCGGTTTTTCTTCCCAGAGCTGTTTCAGCAGTCATTAAAGCAAACCCAAAAGTCAAAGCTAAAATAATATATACCAATAAAAAGATGCCGCCACCGTATTTTGCGGCAAGGTACGGAAATCTCCAAATATTGCCAAGACCAACGGCAGAACCTGCCGCTGCAAGTACAAATCCGATTTTCCCGGTAAAGCTGCTTCTCGCATTATTTTCCATATGTTTTCCTCCCTGTGGACTATCATAATACACTGTCAACCATTATACATCATTCTCACGTTTTTGTCAAGAATTTGTTTGATGCTGTCGGTTCACTTTATCCAAAACACGTTTTCACTGTTGACTTTACCTGAACAATTTGTTACAATATCAAAAAGGAGGGATACCATTATGAAAAAGAAACTCATCATTGGTTTGGTTGCAGTAATTCTTTTACTTGGATTTCTCCCGTTGCCAAAAATAGTTGACAGAACCTATTATGGCATCAACACAGAAAATGAACAAACCGTTACAATCACACTTCATATGAATGATTTAAGATTTCTTTTTTTACCGGATAAACTGTATGGAACCATTACCGTAAAAACAAGCACAGACACCTTCGTCTTCGGAGAGCATTTGTATGATTCCGGACAAACATCTTTCGACCCGGAAAAAGGCAGGATGCATAATTTAAACGGTTGGTATTATAATGAAACTATGTATCCGAAAGAATATGCACACGGAACGATTTCACAATCCCCTGTCGGATTTGAAAGTCTGTTGGTCCATATCAGCACTGACTTTGACAAAATACTGGTTTTACATAATACCAAAGGCGTTATTGAAACCCAACCAACAGGCAGATACATCGGCAACACCGACCAAACTCTGTTGGAAGAAACAAAAGAATACTTTTCAGGTTTTTATCAATAAAATACTAACAGTAAGCGGGGAAAGTTACAAAAAACTTTGCCCGCTTTTATTAATAACAATCTGACTGTTCCGACGCCTTGCACAACCGTCTTGATTTTTCATATATTAAAATCGGAGGTGAATATAATGTTCAACTGTAACTGTAAATTTAATTGTGTCGGTGTTGCGATTATCGCAAGTATTATTGTCGGAATTGTAACAGCAATGCTTCGTATCACCGCAGTGATTACCGTAACCCCTGCATTCTTATGGGTGTTGTTTGGAATTGCTGTAGTTTATCTTGGTGTTCTGCTGATTACTTCTACTCTACTTCGCTCAACCGGAAACTGTAACTGTGTATGTTTTAACCTACCCGCTATTTTAGTCGGGATTTTAGGGACTGTTTTAACTTCAGTGATTCTTCTTGCCATCACCTTTGCGGCAACCAGTATTATCGGTGCAATTATCACCGGAGCATTGCTGTTTTTCTTTTCCTTAATATTAACTGCAACTACCTGTCTGGTAAAATGTATTGCAGGCTGTGTGAATGATTGAATCGCATAAACAAAAGAACAGAAGCATCCGTTTGGATGCTTCTGTTCTTTTGTTACTGACCTTTCGCGTAAGTTGCATACCCTCTACCATTTACTAATTGAACACCATAACCAAATTTACCAACAGGAGTAAGTAAATTTTCTGCAAGAAAACGAACAGGAACATAAGTTCTTTCATCCATTAAAACAGGCTGCTGGTCCGGAAATACAACTTTGTTATTGTAAGGTTTATATTTGTTTCTTCAAATTCATCATTGTTAGCAGATACAACAGTTACGCTTCGCATGGTTATATGAAAAAATATGGATAGAAATAAAACGAATCCTACGATTCTTTTCATTTTTTCTTCCTATCTGAATTCATTGACTGAAACATATTTTGCATAATATTCTTCATAAGTAATTCCCTCATTATGTATGATGGTTGCGGCATCCGTACCTACATAACGGTAATGCCACGGCTCGTAGGAATATCCGGTAATCCATTCTTTTCCTTTGGGATATCGCATAATAAATCCGTATTCATGGGCATGTTGCTGAAGCCACCGGAATTCTGCAGTATATTGAAAACTTCCTTTGGTGGAATTGATATCCACAGCCAAACCTGTCTGGTGTTCGGAAAAACCGGGTCTTGCCGAATAATTGTCTGCATTGATTTTTCCGGTTGACCTTACTTTATTGTTGTATAGATTTCTCTGATAGCTTTCGGTTCGGTAGGCAGAGACAACTCTCATAGAAAGCCCTGCCTGTTTTGCGGCATCTGCCATTTTGGCATAGTTCTCATATGCCACTCCTGCAAGTAAATACTGTCGTCCGTCATTTGCGGTATATGCTCTGCTCATTGTAACAAGATGATACTGCTGAAAGTTTGACGGAAGCTGATGATACTTATTCACCAACACCAAAAGTTCATAGGGTTGTCCGATGATAGTCACATTACTGTAGAACGGAAAATCCAACCCTAAGTTGACCCTGTAAAGAACCTCCTGCATCGTATAGGAAGGTTGATTCACATGAAAGTTTATGTATCTTTGGAACCGTTCCGGGTAAAAATTACTGTTTTTTGATACCGCTAAAACGTCCTGAATCCTTTTGTGATAATCCGTATTGGAAAGTTGTTTTTGCACCATAAAATGCTGGGTTTCATACCAGATTCTGTCCGGGTAAAAAACAGCTGATATCATATCAACAGGCATATACGTTGTATTGTTATCCAATAAAGACGGACGATTTATTAGTTTTTGTTCACCATTCACCGTAAAAGAGGATTCCCCCACAGTATGTGCTATGATATCACCATCCCGGGTTAAAACCATAATCTGACGGTCACGTTCTCTGTAAAACACAACCGCACCCATCATTTCACAAAAACTTCTCATGGGGACATAGTGGAGATTATCATAAATGATGGAGGTTGTGTCTGTTGGCATAGCGTTAAACACAATAGGAAATCCCAATTGTATCACACTCTCCTGTGCATTCGCACTGACGCCCGTCAAGGAAGTGGCAACCAGAAAAGCGGTAATCAGAACTGCAATCGTTTTTTTCATAACATCTACTCCATAGCTTTAATCTTTCATACTACGTTCAGTATACAACGTACATCAAGGTACGATGCAAGCTTTTTTACTATTTTTTTTATTTTTGATATCATTTAGTTGTACACATATTATTTTAGAAGGTATCTTCCATAAGTTCCAATAATGCCTCGGTGTTGTCTTCGCTGTATTCAATTTCGGAAGAATACAATCTTGCGAGTTCAATGAAAGATTCTATCGTGAGAACTCCCGTTATATGTTTTTTTACCGATGCCAAAAACGAAATCATAAGAGTCCCCAAAGTAGCAAACAAAATTCGTTCCCCATAACGCCCGTCTTCGAGTCCACCTGATAAATGGCGGTAAATAAAATAGGAAAAAAGCTGTTCTAAAACCATGTCCCATTCCCTACCGGGTGAAGCAACACCTTCCGCTTGTTTTAAGCTTTTCAGCAGGGAAATCCAATCGTCATCCATATGCTCAAAAGTAAGAAACACATCCGCCCATTCCCTGTGAGATTTTTTAGGAAAAGAAATCCCGTAACCTTGACATAAAGAAGCAATTCTTTCGGAAAACGGTACCGTTCTGTCGCTGATTTTTTTAAAAATGTTATTCCGAAAACGAAAGAAAGAGATTTCTTCCGCAGTCAATAAATCTATCGGCTTTTCCGGCATAAAAAACGGTTCTTTTTGTGACAAAATAAGCCGTGCAGCTTCTTCACAGCAAAGTCCCAACCCCACCTCAGTACAATGGGCAAAAAAATTACGGAACCGTGGATGGTCGGAACAAATCTGGCAAAGAAAATTCTCCCCTTTTTCCAAAATAATATCACAAAGATTATCTTCATTTAAAAAGGGGCATCGCTCCTCTTGTTGCAAGACAAAATGAGGAGTATCTTCGGTGGAAATATTCGCTTTCAGACGTTCCGAAAGAGCACCTGAAATTTTTTGATATTTTTTGTAAGTGTCAGGGTCAATATCAATTTCCCATCCAATGCAACAGTTGTGTTTACAAACACCACCAATACATTTGAATTCGTCATAATAAAAAGGATAAAAAACGTTTTTCATAACAACTTATTTTATTTCAGATAACCGGTTACTTCATAGAATCTTCTACCGGATAGTACTGCTTGTTTTACCCTTTTGGAGAATGTGTTATATGTTGGAACATATTTTACGCTGAAACGGTTGGTATTCCAACGGAATACATAACGTAAAATCGAATCTGATTCTTCTTTTTTCACCGTTTCAAACAAGGATTGGAACAATAAAATATTACTGGTTTCAGGCAAGATTTCTTTCAAAGAATCATCCAACAGCCAGGAAGTTACCACAATGGTGTAATCTCCGAAAAATTCTTTTGCCTGTTCAATGGAAGAAAGCACTGTATCACAGGTCAGTTTTTCTCCCTGAGGAATATAACATCTCAGCACGCTATCCCCTGCTTTTATCCCTTTTTGGGGAATATCAACCAAAGCGTTTTCCAACACAAACTGAAGCCGTCCAAGCCGGATAATTTCTCCATTTAAAATTCTTAAAATCCAATTCATTCTGCCCAAAGACAGTTCATTTTTCAAGTCACTGAAAATGTGGGTGTAAGTCAGAATATCGTGGAGAGAATCCATCAAAATTTCTTCGGAAATGCCTTTTGCCCGGTAGGTTTCTGACAACTTTTCCGCCAAAAACAATGCAGACAGCAAATTCCGTTTTCCGTCCTGACAGTCAACATCGTAAGTTGTAACGGTAATCGCATCAGAAATCGGAATTTCTTTCACGGCACGGTAAAATTCTTCATCAAAATAGTTCGGAAATCCTAATTTTTGATACCATTTTTCTATAACAGCAGGAACCTGAGGATTGGTTGCAGACCATCCACCCGCATCATCCGGCTTTGGAATATTATGTTCTACCTGAGGTTCTTTCCCAAGAAATCTGAGAACATTATGATAGTAACAGTTTTCAAAAATTTCCTTGCAAACACCGAATTCCCGCATCAGATCACCGTCAATCTTCAGCCATTTTTTCGCCCACTCCGGTTTATAATCGTGTGCAAAACAATCTGAACCAAACATCACATTATGACCGGTATCATAACCGCCTGTAAACAATTTTGAAAATAAGTCTTTTCGGTAAATCACAGGGGTACCGGGTGTGGTATCAAAAAACATTTCTGCCGGATTTCCGTGTCCTTTTGCATTTAAGAACTGACCGTATACTGCAAAACATTCATCAAGCCAGGGCCAGGAACAATGACCTAACGAAAAACGGAGTCCGGGAATCTTGGAAAGCACTTCCCAATGGACCGGACGGTTATACTTGGAGGAATCGGTGCCATCCCATAATATACCCGAATGGAAAAATACCGGTACATTCAGCTGAGCAATGGTACGAAGCACTTCCATACAGGCTTCTTCGTAAACATAAAAATCGTGACAGATAATTTTAAATCCGCAAATTCCTTGTTCCACTGCCCTCTTTACATTTTCACATAGATTTTTTTCGCAAGGGTGAATCCATACAACGGGAAATAAACGTCCCTCGTATCCCTTACACCAGGCAAGTGCTTCTTCTACACGCTCATCGAATTCAAGACCGTTTACAGGGTCAGTTTCTTTGGCTCTGTATGACATCACACAACCGCCCCAGACGCCCGCTTTTTCCATATTAGCAATCAGGTTATCCGGATCCGGTTTAGTGCCCCAAGCGTGAATATGCATATCTAAAACTTTCATCGTTTTTTCTCCTTTTTCGGAAATTTTTTTACAAAAATATCATATCACAAAAAAATACTTTTTGTCAATTGATTTTTTGGTAATCTCTTGTAAAAAATAGTTGTTTATGATATACTGTTTGCACAACAAAACGACCAGGAGGAATTATGATTAAAATAATGTTTGTCTGTCACGGGAATATCTGCCGAAGTCCCATGGCGGAATTTGTGCTGAAAGATATGGTAAAAAAGCTTGGAGCAGAAGATAAATTTTACATTCGTTCCTCTGCCACCAGCCGGGAAGAAATCGGAAATCCCGTTCATCACGGTACCAGGAAAATTTTAAACGAGCACGGAATTTCTGCCGACGGAAAATACGCTATTCAATTCACCAAACAGGATTACAAAGAATATGATTATATCCTGTTGATGGATTCTTTTAATGTGCGCAATTTAAACCGCATCATCGGCTCTGATTCTCTTGGGAAAGTAAAGAAACTGCTGGATTTTGCTGGTGGCGGTGACATCGCAGATCCCTGGTACACCGGCAATTTTGACGATACCTACCGTGACGTTGTGGCAGGATGCAAGGGCTTGTTAAAACATCTTGGCATAAAAAAAGAGGCATGAGCCTCTTTTTTTATTTGCAACCACAATTTCTCTGCTGAACAGTTTCACGAGGGGTTGATAACGTGTTATTGTCAAAACTGCAGGCATTGGGCGGAAAAAATTCGTCTACCGGGAAATTAATGTTATCAAATAAATCGCAGGGATTATCCTCGGTGGCACCTACACATTCTTTATCAGGAACACAGAAGTCATATACAGGAATCAACAACTGTACATTTCGTTCCAGACGGATAATAGAGAACAGTCCCAAAGTAACATACACGTTTTTATCCCGTTCTTCCCCGATAATATCATCATCAAAACAAGAGCAGATTTCACGTGGAAGACTGGAGCAGTCAATTTCACAGCAACAGTGATGCTGATGACGTTCCACAACTTTGGCAGACAATGCAATAGGTTCAACCACTTCCACAATCGCCTGAGGCAAGTTGTTTTTCACAGAAAGCTGAATATCTTTTTCATCAGGACGGAATTTGGAGGTGAAGCTTTTTGATTTTCCTTCAGAACCAAACAAAATCACCTTTTTGTCAAATGTGGCTAACCCTTCTACGGTAACCGGACGGCCCACACCGGTGAACACATCTAAGTATACCTTAAAGAAATATTTTAAATCGACGGTGTAGAAACCACGGTTAAAGGGTACTTCCTCCACATCTGTATACACCCAGATTATTTCCGCTTTTCTCACTTTAATATTAATGGAGCGGTCGATCAGTTCCTGACCGCAAGGAGTTACATACACTCTGGCATCTACAATACAGTCTTTATCTTTGCAAGCATCATACACTTTATCGGTATGAATACACACCGCATCACGGATGCTTCCGGTTGTACAATCTTTCGACATATTAAATCCTCCTTTATTGATTTGAATCAACAGGATATTTATAAAAATCCCTGATTCACTTTCATTGTATGCCACTCTGATGTTTAGGTTCCAAAAAAAGTTATATTGACAGAAAACATATAAAAAGCGAAGACATTTCTTAGGCAAAATTTACAAGAAAAAAATCAGATTTGACGATTTTTTTATGTTTTCACTATATTTTTGATGATTTTCTCATATTTATTTCACCCAGAATAGTGTATAATGAAATAGCTCCAAAGTTTTATATATTGATACAATGGAATTTATATTATACTATTATATTTTGTAGAAAAAAATATTTATATCCAAAAAAAAGGAAAGGAGACCCAACGTATGAGACTCAAAAGACTTTTAGCTCTGCTTCTGACACTCATGATGGTAATGACTATGTTCACCGTTACCACCACTACAGTATCAGCAGCAAACACCGGTAAGATGAAAAACGTCATCTACATTATTGGTGACGGTGCAGGCTATGTACCCTTTACTCTTGCCGATGCTGTAAAACAAGCTGGCGGTATTAACTCTGTTTACCCCAACACTGTTACACAAACCACCAACAAACTTTTCATCAAGGATTACCTGGTTGGTGGTGTAACCACCAAACCCGCAGGCGCTGATGTTACCGACTCTGCGGCAGCAGGTACTGCCCTGGCAGTTGGTCACAAAGCAGGTCTGTATTCCATTGGTGTTGACGCTTACTTAAACCCCAAAGCTAACATTTTGGAAGCTGCAGAACTTGCAGGCAAACGAGTAGGTGTTGTATCCAAATACGAATTTGCTCATGCAACTCCGGCTGCATTCTCTGCTCACTACTTTAACCGTGGCGTATATCTCCCCTTGTCTGAACAGGCAATTTACCAGGACTATGATGTAAACTTATGTCCCGGTATTGAAATTGCTGAATATGACGCTGCAAGATCCACAATTCAGCAGCGCGGATACAGATTTGTGAACAACAAAACCGATTTAGCAAATGTTAAAAGCGGTGACAAAATCTGGAGTAACTTAAACGGTTACACCCATCCCTTCGACATTGAAAAATCTTCTTCTGATGCAAGCTTACTGGATATGACCAAAGCTGCGATTACCGCTTTAGACGGTAGCGATGAAGGCTTTGCAGTTATGATCGAAGCTGCTATGATTGATACCGGCGGACACAATAACGATGCATTGGAAAATATCGGTGACTACATTGAATGGGACGAAACCTGTAAATGGGCGATCGAATATGCACAGACCAAAGGTGACACCATCGTTGTTATGACTGCTGACCATGATACCGGTGGTATGAACGTTATCAATCAGTCTACCGCAGTATCCAACATCAGAAGCGGTGTGGATCCCACTTCTACCGGTGCTGTTACCTGGGATTCCAAAGACCACACTGCAAGAAACGTTCCCCTGTGTATTTATGCTCCCTCCGGCATCACCATGCCTTCCGGTGCAGCATCTACTCCGGGTAACGCTTCCAGCTTCACCAGCAACGTGATCGACAACGATGAAATTGCTCCCTGGATTGCAGATTGCTTAGGCGTAGACTTAGCAGATGCAACCGACGAACTGTTCGTAAATGTTACCTCTCAGGGTAGCATCACCCCCATCACCGATGAAAACGGTGCTACTAATACCAGCGCTACCTTCAAATTCAGCGGTGTTGATGTTTCTATTAAAGCTAACCAGTCTGTTGCTAACATCAACGGCGATAATGTTGACTTAGGCGGTCAGGTTGCTGTTTGGGAACCCTACAACAACAGATTCTACGTTCCCCAGAGATTATTAGACTATATGTCTACCGGTGACTATCCGTTAGTTCCCTTAACCTGGACCGGTAACGTAAAAATTCAGGACGGATTCAACGGTTACTACGGTGACTTTGCAGTAAACTCTGCATCTTCTTTAACTTTAGCTCCCGGTGACACCGCAAGCTTCACCTGGAATGCTCCTTACACCGGCGTATATGGCATGCAGATTAAATGTGCATCCATCGGTACTCCCACCACCCTGCGTGCAACTGTTGGCGACTACTACGGTGACTACTACTTCACCACCACCGGTTGGTCCAACAACCCTGCAATGTATCAGGACCAGGCAATGTACTTCACTGCAGGCAACAATACTATTACAGTAGAAAACATCGGCAATGCTAACATCACCATTTCCGAATTTGACTTCGGTCGTCTGGATGCATCCGGCTTTGATTCTATGGATTATATGGATTTCGTTAAGAAAACCAGTGACTTAGAAGAAGAAGCAAACAAATTAATCACTACTACTGCAATTACCAAAATGGGTACTGCAGGTACCTTCTGGGGTAATGTTTCCTCTTACGAAGGCGTTACCAACGTAAACAACACTGCAATCACTATGGCTGCAGACGGTTGGGCACTCTTCAATGTACCTGTTGCTACCGAAGGCTTATACTACTTAAAAGTCAAAGCTTCCGGCGGTAACACTACCTTAAGAGTACTTGCAAACGATGAATACTATGGCGATTTAGCTGTTGGTACCACCGAACAGTACTACACTGCTGGTACCGACGGAGATTATGAAATCTTCTATCTGCCCGTTGGCAAAGCAACTGTAAAAGTAATGAATACCGGCGATGCTGCTTGCACCATTTCTGACATTCAGCTGGGTGCAACTCAGGATTTAGTTGATGCAGGATTCACTCCTACCATGGCTAATACCCAAAAACAGGCAACCTGGGTATATGCAGCTCAGAATCAGGAAGGTTACTTCAATGGTTACACCTCTGACGGTGAACCTCAGGTAACCTTAGCTCCCGGCGAATACACCACCGTTACTGTAACTGATATTCCTTACACCGGTGTGTATGCATTCCAGCTGAGATTACCCACCATCAGTGGCACTGCAAACGTTAGAGTAACCACTGATAAAGGTTACTACGGCGACTATGCGATTACTGAAGCAGATACCTGGACCAACAGAATGACCCCCGGTCAGGACCAGCCTATTTACTTCACCACCGGTACCAACACCTTCTACATTGAAAATACCGGTACCACTTCCTTCTACTTAAAAGATTACGATATCGGTAGAATGGACGGCGGCAACTCCATGGACTTCTCCTATCTGTTAAAACAGACTGACAGACTCCCCGGTGGCGATGCTCCCCTGCCGACCGCAACTCCCACTCCTACTACCGCTCCTACCGCAACTCCCACTCCCACCACCGCTCCTACCCCGACTCCTACCATCAGTGCTGATGCATCTGCTTGGACCGGAAGATTCAGCGATGTTACCTCTCATAAGAACGGTTATGTGGGTGAAATCTACACCATGACCACCTTCACCAACGGAGATTCCGCTGTAGAAGGCGTTGACTATCAGGCAAGCTCCGGTTCTCCCTTCAGCAATGGTCAGTTCACCATGCTTCCCGGTGACTGGGGCAGATATGAAATTACTGTTCCCTACACTGGCGTTTATGCAATGCAGTTGCAGACTCTGTGGATGAGTGGCGATCAGACCACTACCTTTAAAGTTTCCACCGAAGACGGTTACTATACCGAACAGACCTTCACTCAGACCGGTTGGACCAGTGGTTCTTACGCTGACCAGCCCATCTACTTAAAAGAAGGTAAAAACGTAATTACTATTGAGTTGGTTGGTCCCAACAACTGTGTATTCACCGGTATTGACTTAGGTAGATTAGACGTAAACGGTGCAAATGCATCCTTAGACTACTTACCCTTAGTTAAAACTGAAACTGTTGTAGAACCTACCGCAACTCCTACTCCCACCGCAACTCCCACTCCGGTAACTACCATTACCTACACCGCACCCTACACCGGTGCTTACAAAGTAACTGCTGACAAAGCTGTTACCATCACTAACGAAACCGGTCACACTGCAACCTTAACTGCAGGTGCAGAAAAATACTTCTACTTAATTAAAGGTGCAAACATTATTGAAACCACCGATACCACTGCAAACTTAACCTTCACCGAACTGGCTAAACAGGGTGTTGATTACATTGCAGAAGCAGAAGTTGCAACTCTGCCCTTACCGGCAAACCACATCTACTTAGGTAGAAACGACGGTTCTTCCAACATCAACAACTTCATCACTTCTTATGAAGGCGGTGCAACTGCAGCAGGCGGTTATGTATCTATGCCCGCAGGAAGCTCTGTTGTAATCACTACAGATGTAGATGAAAACGGTTTCCGTTACTTACAGATGCAGATTGACGACAACAACACTAACCTCTTTACCATTGAATCTGATTTAGGTTACTACGGTGAAATTTATCAGGCAAACTTAGGTTGGAACAACAACGGTGCTAACGATGGTTCTATCGACGTAGAATATATCTACGCAAGAAAAGGTACCAACACCTTTACCGTAACCAACAACGGTACCGAAACCGCAGTTGTTTACTCATTACGTTTATCTAAAACTGCTCCCATTCCGGAAGATACCACCAATGCTGATTTCGAACCGGAATATCTGGCTCAGTTAAACTACGAAAACTGTGATTTAGTACTTCCCGAACCGGCAGAATACACCGTTACCTGGATTGTTGACGGCGTAACCACTACCGAAACCTATGTAGAAGGCACTACTCCTTCTTTCAAAGGCACTACCGATAAAGCAGCTGATGCTCAGTATACCTACACCTTCGCTGGTTGGGATAAAGCAATCGCTGCAGTAACCGGTGATGTTACCTATACTGCACAGTATAACAAAACTGTAAACGAATACACCGTTACCTGGATTGTTGATGGCAAA
>JAGAKI010000018.1 GCA_017625695.1 Clostridia bacterium
TCCTTTGAAATGATGACAGAATGGATAGAACCGGCAGATATTCCACCGCCGCAGTACACCATTATCAAACTCAACTGAACGGAAAATATGATGAAAACAGTTCTGATAGAAAAGACTTCCAAAAAGGGGCTTCAGGAATTTTTGTGGGTGTGATTTGAGCGTAAAGTTGAATGGATAGGGTTAAAAAGATGACAGAAACAGCAACTAATTTTTCGAGGGTACTCTTTGAATTTGAGCGTAAAATCTCAAATCAGCGAGTGTTTTCACCTCAAAATATTAGTTTGCGTTTTTCCGGTATCAATACATCGGAACCTGCCGTCAATCAAGCCCTGATCCGGCATAACCGGTCGTTGCACTCCCTTTTATTCCGTTCATGGCTTGACAGCCGTCAGAACCCAATGTGCAAACAGCTTTTGCTGGTTTTGAAAAGAGAGAATTTCTCTTTTCAACCGCTTTCAAAATCTGAATTCTGTGCTATATTTGTGGTGAGGTGATTCCAATGACATTAGAAGCATTTTATCAGAAACTGTTAAATCCCCCGAAGCCATGGAATGTGTCCAAGGTAGAAATATCGGAGGATGGTTCTCGCGTGGATGTATGGCTTACTCATGAACAATATACTTTCCTGTGTTCGGAATGTCATTGTCCTGCGTCCACTTATGATCATATGCCAGAACGGGTATTTCAGCATCTTGATACTTGCGAAAGCAAAACATTTCTTCATGTCAGACTACCCCGTGTAAACTGCTCAAAACATGGTGTTAAACAAGGAGTTTTTCCGCTTGCAGGACAATATCAAGACGTAACCTACAAACTTGAGGCAAAATGTATTGCCGTAATGGAAGCTTGCGACCGGACAGCAGCATCCGAAATAACCGGAGTTTCCTGGGAACGGTTAGGCGGAATTATGAATCGGGCAGTAAAAAGGGGGCTTGAACGTCGTGGAGATATTCCTCCGCTAATACTTGGCTTGGATGAAAAGCAGGTTTTTTCACGACATCGCTACTTTACCATTGTAACCGATCCTGTAAATCATTGCGTTTATGATGTTATCACAGATGGCAGAGCAAAAAAACATATTGAATACTGGTTTCAAGAACGCAAAGAAATGCTGTCCAAAGTTGAAAAAGCAACCATGGATATGAGTGCTTCCTACTATTCTCTGACAGCAGAATATATGCCTAATGCAACAATTTGCTTTGATCATTATCATGTTATTGCCATAATGAATAAGGCTGTTGATGAAGTACGGAAACAAGCCCAGTCTGAAATTAAGGATGAAGATGCACGAAAAGCATTTTTTCGGTCAAGAATGACTTTTCTTTACGGAGAAGAAAATCTTCCCGAACATCTCCGTTTCAAATTTGAACAAGCAAAAAGTGTTTCTGCCGCAACAGCAAGAGCATGGGAAATCAAAGAATTATTGCGTGGACTTTGGAAAGTCACCAAAGATGAGAGCGAATTAAGGGTTTATTTCAAGAAATGGTATTGGAGAGCTACTCATTCACGATTAAAACCTGTTTGTGATGCAGCAAAGAAACTTAAACGCCATTTACAGGGAATTATCGCTGCTGTATTGCATGGAATATCTAATTCAGCAACAGAAGGGTTGAACAGCAAAATTGAAGTAGTAAAACGGTCTGCGTGTGGATATAGGAACAAAGATAATTTCAGAACAGCAATTCTCTTTCATTGTGGAAAGCTGGATCTGATGCCAACAATGGAGGGATGAGCAAAAACATTTTTATTCGATGGTGTCAGGTCTTTCTGACTTGACAAAACACTAAATAACAAGTATATTAACAACGAAAGGTTCGGGAACAATCATGGATACAAATTTTTACCCACAAAAATTCCCGAAGGATCAAAAAAGTTTGTCAAAAAATATAAAAAGGTGTGAAAAATGTATTTGCCGCTCGACAGTTTCCGACCCAAACCGTTTTACTTTCTGACCACCTCTGACCCGGCGGAGTACACCGATGAGGCGGTGAAAACTGCCATGCAGGAGGTAAAAGAGTGCGGTTTCGGCGGAATCGTGTTTTTCAATAAACCCCCTACCGGATTTACGGAGAAAGAGTATCTTTCAGACCTTTGGTTTGAGGTGACGGAAAAGTTCATTTTGCAGGCGCTTGAGCTTGGATTGGAGTTTTGGGTCAATGATGGATTCAACTATCCGCCCGGTGATGCGGCAGGAAGGATCGCTGAGGTCGCTCCGGAACTTAAGCAGATGCGTTTGCGCCCCAATAAAGAGGGGAAAATGATCGTTGAAGAGACGGGATGGGGATTTCCTGCCTTTGAAGATCCGGAAAGTTCCAGATTGTTCATCCATTTTGTGTATGAAGAGTATTACAAACGTCTGGGCAAATACTTCGGCAA
>JAGAKI010000019.1 GCA_017625695.1 Clostridia bacterium
ACTGTACAAAGAGACTGTGGTTAGAGCCTTTTAAAAACCATCAAGTGGTAGGAGGATTGAACTAATCCACAGTATCTAAACACAGTATAGCATATATCCGTTAAAATGGATATTTAAACTATAATTATATAATACAAGGATGATTAAGAGAATTTTATCAGAAAGGAAGGGGTTTATCCGGGATAAGTTCTACAATACTAAAAAAAGAACCTGGCGTTAATTAACGCCAGGCCCAAAAAGATTTTAAATTGTTAAAAAACAGCCAAGTTATTTGAACTTGAACTCAAATATCTGTTGCACTTGATTTGACAAATCAAGTGCTTGTTAATTCCGCAAGCAATTAGATCTGAGAACCTTCATCTAACAGAGCCATATTGTAAGTGGTGGTGATTTTGCCACCGGAAGTGGTTACAACAGCGGTTTCTAACGGATTCTCGTAAGCAATTGCTTCGTTGGACTGTAAAGAAGCAATTTCTAAAGAAGGGCTCATATAAGTTTTCATATTCATTTTTCCTCCTTATCAAATTATTCTACAGTTACGGTCGCTGCATCGGTATAAGTATCACCCACGAAGAATCTGTAGGTTTTTTCGCCCGCAGTACCTTTTTCGGTGATGTTTGTTAAAACGATTTCAAAGGTACCATCCCAGTCACCAAAGGTGAAGGTAGTGGTGCCTTCCGCACCGTCGGAAACGGTATCACCATCTTTTGCACCGTAGAATTTTTTGCCTGCAACTTCAACGCCATAATCTTCATCCAAATGGTCAGCGCTTACTTTACCGTAAAAAGTTAATTCGTTAACACCGCCATTGGCGTCTGTATCAGTAATAGCAGAAATCAATTTGCAGTCTTCAATAGTGATGGTTTCCTGTTCAGTTGCATCCAATGCTTTCAGTTCAATAGACTGGAGAACATGGTGGGTGTGCTGAGCATGTACTTTAAGTTTATTGAAACCTTCGTTTAAGTAGAGATACTGATAATTGCCATCAGCATCAGTTGCTCTCCAAGCACCGGCATCATTTACGTAACCGGTCTGCAAGTATGCACGATAGGTGTCGTTTGCATCAATCCAAATTAACGGATAGGGATCTTTCGTTGTGCCGCCGATTTTCGCCTGCACTCTGTAAATGCCGGCAGCGGGAACTTCAACGCCGTAGCAAGCAATGGATTCCCCGTGAGGAAGGGTTGCGTTGGTGGATAAGTAGCGTTCAACTGTTCCAACGGTTTCTTCCGGGATCAAAGCAACCCACGGAAGAATTCCGATATCTTCCTGAATCGGAGTATCCAAAACTTTTACTAAGGGCAGATATACACTGTCATCAAAGCCATCCTTATTCAGTGCACAAACGTCAGAGTTACCAAATTCGAATGTAGTGGTACCGGCATTGGTAATTACAACCTTGTGAGTTCCTGCTTCAAAGTACATAGGCTGGTCACATTCAGTACTACCGGACTTACCTTCTGTCCAATCGGTATGGCTCAAAATGAATTCTGCATAATACTTACCGGATGCAATATGAACAGTTGCAGTTCCATTTGTACTGCTCAAACGAATCTGAAGTGCGTATACACCGCTATGAGGTGCACTAAAGTATCCGCTTGCAGATTCACCGGGTTCTAAAACAGTATTTTGAACACCAAAATCTTTCAGAAAAACTCCGGTGCTACCTGCTTGATTGCCGGCATGACCTAACCATTCGGGGGTATCTTCCGCATATGCTACGAAAGAGGTTAATGTAAGGCTTAACAACATTACAATTGCTAAGCAAAGGTTGAGAACTTTTTTCATAGTTTTCAAATCCTTTCTCATTTTTATTTATTTTTTTTTTTTAACTTTGGAAGTGGGGGCAGACTTATTACTGCATATCAGAAAATATGAAATAATACACACTGTATGATTAAGATATTTGTATCATACCATTTTATTTCTATTTTGTCAATAGTAAATTGTAAAATTGTACTATTTTTTGTAGGTTTGTCAATAATGTGTTACAAAAATAATTAAAAAACTTCGCCATTTTCAAGGAAAGCTTTGATATAGTCAGCAGGAGCTTTCCAATTGAGAGGTCGCATGGGGAACTTGTTGTAGTTATAGTTATGCACTTTTAATTGTTTTTCAAAATCATCAAATGAATAGAATTTATGTGTAGCATAGAAATATTCGTTTTGAACTCGTTGTCCGGGATAAAGCATTTTCTCATAAGGCTTCGGAATATACTTTGGGTTGGGTGGTTTAACAGCCATTTGCCCTTGTCTCCGCAGAACACGATAAAGACCTGTTACAGAGCGAGAATATCCTCTCTGACGAAGTTTTACCCAAAAGACGACTAAACCTGCATGTGAGTTTCTTTTTCGCATATCAGCAATTAGTTTGAGTTCTTCGGCTGTATGTTGGTTTAGACGATGATGTGGTTTGTGTGATTTATCAGCTAAGGATTGCAAAGTTTCATCGTATCTTTTTAACCATCTATAAACATATTGACGATTGACTTTGTAACGGATTGCAGCTTTAGTTACTCCATTTTTTAAAGAATATTCAATGAATGCTTGCCTAAACTTTATAGTATTCATATACGGAAACCTTTCTTTGTGATAGTTTGTTTGTGGTGAATTAACTATAACACATTTTGGAAAGTTTCCGGATTCTTTTTTTACCGATATATTTTGTTATGAGTTTACTCGTAATAAAATATGTCGGAATGTAACACATCTATTGTAAACCTACAAAATTGTATAATTGTACTTTTTTTGTGTAGGAAATCCCTATGATAATGCAATGGCAGAAAATTTCTTTTCAATTCTTAAAACTGAATGTATTTATAGAATGAAACTTAAAACATTTGATAAAGCTCGCCTCATCATAGATGAATATATACATTTTTACAACAATGAAAGAATACAACTAAAAACAAAACTGACACCGTTAGAAAAACGATGCCAGTATGTTGCTTAAATCTAAATATTATACCATAAGAAGTCTTTTTTTGAAAGCTTAGATATGAGTTGAGCTGTTATAACATATCTATTTCCGTTTATAAAGAGTATTTTATGAAAAACATCATAGGAGTAACGGTTTTTTTATGTAGGACTTTATTTTTTCAGTAAATCTCTGATTTCTTCCAACAGAAGAATATCGTCCGGTTTCTTTGGCGGTTCTTCTTCTTTCACTTCTTCTTTTTTTCTTGAGAATTTTGACAGAAGTTTAATAAACAAGAAGATGGAAAATGCGATGATGACAAAATCAATAATATTCTGGATGAAGTTTCCGTATGCAATGGTTGCTTCGCCAACGACCCATGCCAGGCTCTTGAAATCCACACCGCCCAGTAATAATCCGATGGCAGGAGTTAAGATATCAGCAACCAGAGAGGTTACAATTTTTCCGAATGCACCGCCGATAATTACGCCGACAGCCATATCCAGAACATTACCCTTTAATGCAAAGTTTTTAAATTCTCCCAAAAAGGAGCCTGCTTTGTTTACTGCTTTTTTCATACTCATTCTTTTCCTTTTTATAGATATTGATTTTTATTACAATAACATTTGTTTATTCTCGTTCTTCCAACGGAATATAGGGAGCATCTTTGGATACGCATTTGTATGCAGGTCGCATAATTTTTTTGTTCATAGAGATTTCTTCTAAAATGTGAGCACCCCAACCGGCAATTCTGGAAATTGCAAACAGGGGAGTGAATAATTCTTTCGGAATATCCAACATTTGATATACAAATCCGGAATACAAATCTACATTGGCACAGATGATTTTGTTGGTTTTGCGGTTGATGACAATGGGAGCCAGACGTTCCACCGCTTCATATACCTTAAACTGTGCCATTGCACCTTTTTCTTCGGCAAGCTCTCTTGCTTTTTCCCGAAGTAATTCAGCACGGGGGTCAGAAATGGTGTAGACTGCGTGGCCCATACCGTATATTAAACCGCTTTTATCGTAGGCTTTCTTGTCTAAGATTTTTGCAAGGTAATCCATGATTTCTTCGTCGCTGTCCCAGTTTTTCACATTCTGGAACAAGGATTCCATCATTTCTACTACCTTGATGTTGGCACCGCCGTGACGGGGTCCTTTTAGGGAACCGATTGCAGCTGCAATGGCAGAGTATACGTCGGTTCCGGAAGAGGTTACAACGTGAGTGGTAAAGGTGGAGTTGTTACCGCCGCCGTGTTCTGCATGAAGAATCAGCATCAGATCCAAAATTTCAGCTTCTAAGGGAGTGAAGTGATTATCATTTCGGATTAAGTGTAAAAAGTTTTCGGCAATGGAATATTCCGGCACAGACTGATGAAGAACCAGACTGTCCCCGTCATAATAATGCTTTTTCGCCTGATATCCGTAAGCCGCAATGGTGCTAAGACGGGCGATCAGCTGAATAATCTGACGGATCACATTAGTGATGGCAGTATCGTCGGGAGTGGCATCGTAAGAGTACAATGCCAAAACACCTCTTGCGAGTTTGTTCATAATGTCTTTACTGGGAGCTTTTAAAATCATATCTTCAGTAAAGCCGAAGGGCAGTTCCCGATAGCTTGCGATATTATCACAGAAGGTTTTGAATTCTTCCTGATTGGGAAGTTTGGAAAACAAAAGTAAAAAGATAACTTCTTCAAATCCTTTGCTTTTTCCTTTTAATCCTGCAATGATTTCACGAATTTCAATTCCACGGTAAGAAAGTCTGCCTGGAATTGCAATTTTTTCGTCGTTTTCAATAATATAGCTGGTAACATTTCCCACAGTAGTCAAACCAACCAGAACCCCGGTACCGTTGGCATTACGAAGTCCTCGTTTTACGTCGTATTTTTGGTATAACGAAGCATCAATCTGTGAAAAATCTTGAACCTTTTCAGACAAATGGTCGATATATTCTTTGGTGAGATGAGTTTTCTTCATTCTGTTTTTCGTCTCCTTCGACAAAGATTCGGCATCGAAGGAGAAATGTAGTTTCTCCTTTAGAAAAATGCCTTACAGTGTATTTTACAATAAAAAGTTAAATTAGTCAATAAGAAATGCAAAGAAAATCATAAAAATAGGTGAAATATCTGTGAAATTGGTTGACATCCTATGGGAATTTTGATAAAATAGTAACTAGATAAAATACAGCTGTTGCAAGATTACATATGTCTTGCTGTGAAAGAAAGGAAATTTATTATGAATTACGAAGAACAGAACCATCAGGAACCCGAGACTCTGGAAGAAAATACAAATGCTGTCTCTGAAGAAGCAAAAAACGATCCCGCAGAGGAAGAAACACCTGTTTCTAATGTGGATGATACCTTAAAGGAAACAGAACAGGCCATTGAGCAAGAAGAGGAAAAACCTCAGAAAAAGGGGTGGAAACGGGAATTGTTGGAATGGATTGAATCCCTTGGGGTTGCTATTGTGGTTGTGTTGCTTTTAACCAACTTTGTATTCCGTTTTGTAGTGGTAGATGGTAACTCAATGGAACCTACCTTACATCACAAAAATCAGTTGTTTGTATTCCGCTTGGGGTATGAACCGGATAACGGAGATATTATCGTGTTCAAACCCCGTGGAGATCAGGACAAATACTACATCAAACGTGTCATCGCTACCGAAGGTCAGACTGTGGACATCAAAGCAGGAGATGTTTATGTGGATGGCGTAAAACTGGAAGAAGAATACATTTCTGCAAGAATCGCTTCGGAATATCCGGGTCAGTACCCCAAAACCGTTCCTCAGGACTGTGTGTTTGTATTGGGTGACAACCGTAATGCCAGCCGTGACAGCCGTGATGAAATCGGTGTAGGCATGGTAGAAGAAGATTCCATCGTAGGAAAAGCTTTGTTTCGCATTATGCCGCTCAGTCAGTTCGGCGGTGTTTATGAAAACTACAACTTAAAATAAAACGGAGAAATTTCTATGAATATTAACTGGTATCCGGGGCATATGGCAAAAACCAAGCGTTTGATTTCGGAAGATTTAAAGCTTGTGGATGCTGTAGTTGAGGTTTTGGATGCAAGAATTCCCGTTTCCTCTAAAAACCCGGACATTGATACCCTTTGTCAGAATAAACCTAAAATTGTGTTGCTCAATAAATCGGATATGGCAGATGATGCTGTGACTGACCGTTGGGTTTCCTATTATGCCCGTCAGGGGATTCTTGCCCTGAAAGTGAATTGTGAAAACGGCGCAGGACTGAAGCGGATTTCTTCTGACTTAAAAGAACTTTTAAAAGAAAAACTGGAACGGAACCGGCAAAAAGGTGTATTCAAACCCATCCGCATTATGGTAGTTGGAATTCCCAATTCCGGGAAATCATCTTTTATTAACCGGATGGCAAATAAACAGCGCTTAAAAACAGAAGACCGTCCGGGTGTTACCGTTCATAAACAATGGGTGAAAATTTCCAACGAAATCGAATTGATGGATACTCCCGGTATTTTGTGGCCCAAGCTCGGTGATGAGATGGTTGCGTTGCATCTGGCGTTTACCGGAGCGATTAAAAGTCAGATTTTAGACGTGGAAGAGCTTGGGGTTTATCTGATTGACTATCTGCTGCAAAATCACAGAGAAAAACTTGTACAACGGTATCAGATTTCTTTGGATGAGTTGGATGATAAGCTGACTGTCTACGATAAAATTGCTTTAAAAAGAGGCTATATCTTTAAGAAAAATGATCCCGACTATGAACGTTGTGCCAATGCGGTTTTAGACGATTTTAAAAATGCAAGATTCGGGAAAATCACCTTGGAAACACCGGAGGAAGTATGAACGGATTTATCAAAGATACCGACCTGATTGGCGATGGAAAAGAATATACTTACATTTGCGGTGTGGATGAAGCGGGCAGAGGTCCGCTTTGCGGACCGGTTGCCGCAGCGGCTGTTATTATGCCAAAAGATTCTTTTATTGAAGGCGTCAACGACTCCAAAAAGCTAACTGAAAAGAAGCGAGAAGCGTTATACGAACAAATTACGAAAGAAGCCATTGCGTATTCGGTTTGTCTGATTGACAATCGGGAAATTGATGAAATTAATATACTAAATGCAACCTTGAAAGCGATGGAAAATGCCATTAACGGGTTGTCGGTAAAGGCTGACTTTGCCTTGATTGACGGCAACCGGAACAAAGGAATTACCACCCCGAATCAGATGGTAGTAAAAGGAGATTCCAAATCCTATTCTATTGCCTGTGCTTCCATTCTGGCAAAGGTGACAAGAGACCGTTTAATGGCAGAATATGACAAAGAGTATCCCGAGTACGGCTTTTTAAAACATAAAGGCTACGGTACCAAAGCACATTATGAAGCGATTGAAGCATATGGAATCACGCCCATTCACAGAACATCATTTTTGAAGAAGATTCTGGAGAAATGATATGGAAAAGTATCGTCAGAGTATTGGAAAACTGGGAGAACAAAAGGCAAAGAATTACTTAAAGCGGCGTGGCTATCAGATTCTTGACTCCAATTACCGCACCAAAGCGGGGGAGATTGATCTGATTGTTAAAGATCAAGACTGTCTTGTGTTTGTAGAAGTGAAAACCCGTACATCTGAAGAATACGGAACTCCTGCGGAAGCTGTGTCTTTTTATAAACAACAGCATATGTTAAAAAGTGCTCAATATTATCTGTTGCGACACGGCGGGGAATGTGAATGTCGGTTTGACGTAATTGAGGTACGTTTACCTGCCCGTGGATGGTTGAGAATTGCAACCATCAATCACATCAAAAATGTATTACAATGAGGAAGTTATGGAACAGTTTACCAAAGAGTTGAAAGAATATTTAATCCAAAACGGGGCGTCGGATGTAGGGTTCGCCAAAGTATCCTATGAGTCTTTAAACTACGCTGTTTCCATTGTGGTGAAGCTTTCTGATTTTGTCATTTCTCAGATTGATACAGCTCCTACCTATACCTACTTCAATCATTATAAAACTGCCAATGCCTTAATTGACCGGTTGGGATTATTGTGCGGACAAAAAATTGAAACGCAGGGAGGTCTTTATTTTCCGATTCCTGCATCTCAGACTGTCAACGGTCATAATACTTATGCCGGGGAATATTCCCATAAGAAAGCGGCTGTCTATGCCGGTTTGGGAACCATCGGAAAAAATGCATTGTTTTTGCATCATACGTTCGGACCTGCGGTTCGGCTGGGAACGGTGTTTACCAATCTGCCTTTGTCGGTCGGGGAACCGCTCAGCCGTGATTTATGCGACGGATGCAATCTGTGCGTCAAACATTGTCCGGCACAGGCGTTGTACGGTAAAAGTTTCAGTTGGGATGACCCCAACGCTTCACTGCTGGACCGGAAAGCTTGTTCCGACTATATGAAAAAACAGTTTATGCATATCGGCAGAGGCTCCGTTTGCGGTATTTGTATGAAACAGTGTGTGGAGCATTTTCGGATAAAATGATGGAAAAACAGCAATCGGAGAGGTAACAATCCGGTTACTGTTTTTTAGTTTATGGCATCGCTATTAACTAAAAATATACAATATAGCGATTTTTTTCACAAATTATACACAACAAACCCCTACAATACAAGAGACAGATATGAAAATGGAAAGGTGGTATCTTCTTTTGCAGAATACTGTGAACAAATCAAAAGAAAAAACTTCAAAAAAACATTCCGTAAAATGGATTCTTCTTGTGATTTTATTATTGGTTGCTGTGCTGGTAGCTGTTATTTTTCACCGGTTTGGCGGCAACAAAGACGCTGTTTCTGACATTACAACCGCAATCGCTGACCGTGGTTCCGTTGAGGTAGTGATCAGCGGAACGGGGACTGTAGAACCGAATGATTCTTATGAGGTAACCAGTCTGGTGAAAGGGGAAATTATCCATGCCCCATTTGAAGAAGGTACTGTAGTTACCAAAGGGGATTTGTTATATCAGATTGATACTTTTGATATGGAAAATTCCATTGAGCGTTCTAAACTTTCTTTGGAAAAAACTCAGAATACATATGATAACAATATGAAAGATATGGAGAATTTGACGGTTCAAACCGAAAGCAGCGGCACCATTACCGAACTGTATGTTCAGGAAGGGGATATGATTTCCCAAAACGCCAAAATTGCGGATATCGTGGATTCCAAAGTGATGAAACTTTCGGTTCCTTTTATTTCTGAGCATGCAAAGCAACTTGCTGTGGGAGATGTGGCTGAGGTTACCTTGCAGGCAGACGGCAGTGTGCTTGACGGTGTAGTCAGCTATGTAGCTTCCGGGGAAATGGTTTCCAATAGCGGCATTATGGTAAAAACCGTAGAAATTGAAGTGGAAAATCCCGGCGTATTAAAAGAGGGTGATTCTGCAACTGCAATGATAGGAGATATTTCCTGTCACGATTTAGGTATGTTTCATTATGCTTCCGCCAAAACAGTAACCACACAGATATCCGGTAAGGTGGAAGTACTGCAATATAAAAAAGGAGATTACTTGCAGGCGGGTGATGTGTTGGCGGTATTATCCAATGCATCTTTGGAACAAAATCATAAGAATAATACTCTCTCGCTAAGAGAAGCAGAGCTTTCTTTGGAAAATCAGTATGACCAGCTTGAAGATTACAATATTACTTCTCCCATTAACGGGACTGTCATTCAGAAAGTCTCCAAACAGGGAGATATTTTGGACAATACCAACAATACCAAGGTGATGGCAACCATTGCAGATATGTCTAAAATATTGTTCCGGATGTCAGTAGACGAACTGGATATTGCTAAAATCCAGGTAGGACAGACTGCGGTAATTACTGCTGATGCATTGGAAGATAAGGTGTTTTCCGGCTATGTGGAAACCGTCAGCGTAATCGGTACCAGTTCCAATGGAGTCACGACCTATCCGGTCACCATTGTAATTAACGAACCGGAAGGACTGATTCCCGGTATGAATGTCAGTGCAGATATCATTGTGGAAAAGCGGGAGAATGTCATCCGGATTCCTGCTTCTGCATTAATGCGTGGCAATCAGGTTGCCGTTAGGTTGAAAGATGGAGAAAAGGCACCGGAAATGTCGGAACCGGACGGAAAAGAAATGCCTAAAAACAGTAAAATGATGATGAATGTTGCGCCGGAAGGCTTTAAGCTTGTGAAAGTAAAGGTGGGTCTTTCCAATGAGGATTATGTGGAAATTATAGAAGGAATTTCTGAAGGGGATGTTGTCTATGTCACCTCCTCTCAGACCGTTGTCGATAATGATATCTTCCCGCTGATGCCGGGTGATATGGGCGGAATGTCCGCCGGAGGAATGCCGAGTGGCGGCATGCCTGCCGGCGGGATGTCCGGCGGTGGTGTACCTGTAGGTAGATAGGCGGTGGACAGATGATTGAGTTAAAGGATATTTATAAAATCTATTCTGACGGGGATAGTGAAATCCGTGCATTAGACGGAATTAATCTGCGTGTTTCGGAAAAAGAATTTGTTTCCATTATTGGGCAGTCAGGCTCCGGAAAATCCACCGCAATGAATATCATCGGCTGTCTGGATGTTCCTACCTCCGGTTCCTACTTTCTGAATGGAGAAGATGTGAGCCGGATGGGAGAATATGAACTGTCTGATATCAGAAGCAGAACCCTGGGGTTTATTTTCCAACAATATAATCTGATTCCAAAACTTTCGGTATTTGAAAATGTGGAGCTTCCTCTGATTTATAAACGGATGGAACCCCGGGAACGAAAAGAACGGGTGGAACGGGCACTGGAAAAGGTCGGTCTTTTAGACCGTTATAAGAAATATCCCAAACAGCTGTCCGGCGGTCAGCAACAGAGAGTGTCTATTGCCCGTGCTTTGGCGGGAGATCCTAAACTAATTCTGGCAGACGAACCTACCGGTGCTTTGGACAGTAAAACAGGTATTGAAGTGTTGGAATTTATCAAACAGCTAAACCGGGAAGACGGAACCACCATCGTTCTCATAACCCACGATCACGGTATTGCATATCAGGCAGATCGTGTGGTAAAACTGCAGGACGGAAAAATCATTTCAGATGAGGTGGTGGCAAAATGAGTATCAAGCAGGCATTTATCTTAGCGGTAAAGAGCCTTTCTGCCAGCAAAATGCGGTCCTTTCTCACCATGCTCGGGATTATTATCGGGGTGGCATCGGTAATCGTGTTGGTTGCGTTGGTTGACGGCTTTAAACAACAGCTTGTGGACCAGTTTGAATCTATGGGGACCAATCTGATTTCGGTTTCCATTCCCGGAAGAGGCGGAAACCGTGGCGTTACGCCGGATGATGTCATGGAGTTTTCTATTGAAAATGCAGAGGTAATCGGTTATGTTTCCCCGGTGGTGAATGTGAGTAACCTTACGGTGAAAAATGGGGCAGAAAGTGTTACGACCACAGCAATGGGCACCAATGAATTTTATCCGGAAATCAAAGGACTGGAAGTGGAATACGGCAGATTTTTGGAATATGTGGATGTGGAACGCCGTCAGAAAAGCTGTGTGATCGGTACTTATATTGCAAATGAACTCTATCAAAATGCACAGAGTGCTTTAGGGAGTGAACTGAAAATCAACGGGATTTCTTACACTATTGTTGGAGTGTTGGAAGAAGTGCAGGATAGCGAAGAAGGCAGCGGAGATGATATAGTGTATCTTCCCTATACCCTGGCTACCGGTCTTTCCTGGAATGGAAGAATCTCCAGCTATGCTTTCAGCGCAGCGGAGAAAGAACTGGTGGAAGAAGCAGAAAATCGTATTAGAGCTTTTTTATATTCGGTTTTCAATGATTCTAACGCTTACCGGATTTTGAATCAGTCCGCAATATTGGAAGTTGTGAATGATTTGACAGGGACCATTACGATGATTTTAGTTGGGATTGCAGCCATTTCTTTGTTGGTTGGCGGGATTGGCATTATGAATATTATGCTGGTTTCCGTTACAGAACGAACCCGTGAAATTGGAATCAGAAAATCTTTGGGGGCAACTCCATGGGATATTATGAGTCAGTTTGTGGTAGAAGCGGCAACTACCAGTTCCTTTGGCGGCTTTTTAGGAATTGCATTGGGAATTGGTGCTGCAATATTTGCCGGAAATCTGATGGGAGTTCCTGCGAAGCCTTCCTTTGGTGCGGTAGCGATTGCCTTTTCGGTTTCCGTGGGAATTGGTATGATATTCGGATATTTTCCGGCGAAAAAAGCTTCCCGGATGAATCCGATTGAAGCGTTGCGTTATGATTGATAAAAATGGGAGGTCCAAACCAAATGAAAAAAATATTGTCAATTATTCTTTGTTTTCTGTTTCTGTACGTTCCGGTGTCGGCAGAAAACTTAGACACAAATATCCTTCCGCTGTTAAAGGAAATGAAGATTATGGAAGGGGACCCGGACGGGAATTTGCGGTTGGATGACTACGTATCCCGTGGCGAATTTTGTAAGGTAGCTATCGCTGCTTCCCAATATAAAAACAGTGTTGCACTGAATTTGAAGGTGTCTCCTTTTAAGGATGTCACCCACCGTCACTGGGCATCCCCTTATATTAAACTTGCAGTTGATCATCAGCTGATTACCGGATATCCGGACGGCTCTTTCCGACCGGATAGCGTGGTTTTATATGAAGAAGCATTGACCGTTTTTCTGAAACTGTTGGGATATGATTCCAACGATTTTGGCAACTCCTGGCCCTACGGTCAGGTGGGACTGGCTACTAACATCGGATTGTGCGACCACTCCGATCTTGGAATCGGAGCCAGACTGACACGGCGTGATGTGGCGGTTCTTGTCTATGAACTTTTAAATCAGCATCCCAAAAACAGCAGTGGATACTATATCGAATCTCAGCAGTATAAAATTGTAGAAGAAAGTATCATTTTAGGGACACCTATGACCGATTCTTCTGTGGGGAGCGGTAGAGTCAATACCACGGCAGGAAACTATAAAACAAGCCTTTCTTTTGAAGAATCTGTTGGAAAAAAAGGGGAGCTGATTATTAAAAATTCAGATGAAATTGTTGGATTTATTCCCTCCGAGCAACAGATTGTAAGCTATCCTGTCTATCAGATTTTAGATGACGAAATTGTAGTGTATGACAACGGCGTGATGCAATCATTGTCTGTGGATACGAATTTGACAATTTACCATAAATCTCAGACAAAAACATTGAAAAATACCTTGTCAGAATTGTCTGTAGGGGATACACTGACACTGTATCATAATGAAAACCAGGTATTGGATTACGGCGTACTTCTGACAGAACAGTTACAAGGTCCCATTACTGCAATATCTCAAAATGCTGTTCCTACTGATTCCGAAACTACCTTTATCCGTGACGGGGTATTGGGAACCGGATATGAACTGTATGATGTGTTGTATTATTCCAAACCACTCAATACCGTTTGGGCATACTCCAAAAAAATATCGGGGATTTATGAAAGCGCAGCACCCAATCGGGATAATCCGACTTCTGTGGTGATTTCCGGCGTTTCTTATGCTTTGGAAGGCAGCGAAGCCTTTTTCAAACTTTCTTCTCAGGGGTCTTGTAAACTCGGGGATTCCATTACAGTTCTTTTAGGCAAAGACGGTAAAATTGCAGATGTGATGTCAGCAGCTTCGGAAGCAATCACCGGTTATCTGACCGATGCAGGAAAGAAAACGTTCCAAAGTGATAAAACAGGGGAATATTCTTCTTATTATGTTACTGTTGTTACCGCAGATGGTGAAACCATGGAATACGCCACTGACAGCAACTATGATTCTCTTGTCAATAAAATTGTCAGGGTCGGTTTTCAAAATGGCAGAGCAAAGGTTACTACAGTAGGTGGTACTTCCGATCTGGAAGGAATATTTCGCTATCAGAAAGGTCTGATTGGAAGCAAAAAGATCTCATCTGATCTCTGTATTTTAGATGTCAGCAGTATAGATCCTACTCAGAAGGGAAATTTTATTCAGGTATATCCCCAGCGGTTGGATGGTGTTACATTAACCAAAAACAACGTACTTTATTATGAAGAAAACGCTCACGGTGAAATTATCAAACTGTTTTTGTATGATGTAACCGGCGATATTCACCAGTATGGTGTTGTGACGCAGGCTTCTGATTACGGGGAACGTTCTACCAGCAGAAGTTATACCTATGATATCAATGGACAAACGGCGACAGTCAATGCTGGGATTTTTCCGTCTGTTACTTCCAAGATGCCGTGTAAGTTTGTGTTTTCCGGCAATTCTTTAGATATTATTCAGCCACTGGTGAAGTTGAATGGAAATGTATCTGATGTTACAGACTTTTCGCTGATGTGTCAGAACAGAAACTATCAGATGAGTGACCGTGTGGTGGTGTATGAAGTAGGTTCTGACTACAAGTTTATGAAAATTGCCAAAGACGATTTTATCAAACGACAGGGGGAATATCAGGTAACTCCCTATTATGACAAATCAGAGACAGCCGGTGGAAGAATCCGTGTTTTGATAGTCACCAAAAAAGACAAATAGCTCAATAAAAAAGTGCGAATCTTCGCACTTTTTTTTGTGGTGAAATTTTTATAAAAAGTCTTGCTATTTCTACGTACATCTGTTATACTATTAACGAACCATCCTGAAAGTTTATAAAACTTTTGGTTTTGTTTTGAAAGGAGTTATTATGAAACAGTTATCACTTATTTTAATCGGAGGGGGAGACCGCGGAAGCAGCTATTTGAAATATTTGCAACAAAATCCCGAAAAATTCAGATTAGTTGGGCTTGCAGAACCCATCCGTGAAAAACGGGAGTACTTAAGAGATTTGTATCATGTGCCTCACGATAAGTGTTTCGAAAGCTATGAAGAAATTTTGGCACTTCCGAAATTTGCAGATGTTGCCATGATTTGCACACAGGATAAAATGCACTATGCGCCTGCACTGCTGGCAATGGAAAAGCAATATGACCTCTTAATGGAAAAACCCATTGCGGTATCTGCTGAGGAATGTTACAAAATGTATCGTGCCGCAGAAGAATACGGTGTTAAAAGTGTGGTTTGTCATGTGCTCCGTTATACTCCTTTTTATAAGGCAATCAAAAAATTCATTGCAGATGGCAACCTGGGTGAAATCATGAATATGATTCATACTGAAGGTGTCGGAAACGTACATATCAGCCATAGTTATGTAAGAGGGAATTGGCGGAAAGAATCAGAATCTTCTCCTATGCTGTTGGCAAAATGCTGCCACGATACTGATTTACTGCAATGGTTGGTAGGGGAACTTTGCACCAAAGTGCAGTCGGTGGGAACACTTTCTTATTTTTGTGAAAAGAATAAGCCGGAGGGAGCACCCAAGCGTTGTTTGGATGGTTGCCCGCATAAGGATACCTGTTATTACTACGCTCCTGATTTATACCGTCTGCCTACTGCAGAAGTGCAGCACTTTCGTGCGATTGTTGCCAATAAATTCGAGCCTACCGATGAAGAATTGGACGAAATTTTAAAAACCTCTCCCTATGGCAGATGTGTCTATCAATGTGATAATGACGTGGTTGATCATCAGATTGTCAATATGCAATTTTGTGAAGATAAATATGCATCGCTTACCATGTCCGGTTTTAACAAAGGCGGTAGAGTGACCACAATTATGGGTACCGAGGGGGAACTTCGTGCCGATATGGAAGAACAGTCTGTTACTTTCTATAGTTTCAAAACTCACGAAACCACTTTGATTTATCAGCCGGAAGCAGGCTTTGACCAGACCATTGCAGGCGGCCACGGTGGTGGAGATATGGGGATTATGGCAGATTTATATGACTATCTGGCACTCAATCAGCCGTCCGATTCTATTTCGGATCTGAAAGTATCTTGCATGAGTCATCTGATTTGTTTTGCCGCAGAAGATGCCCGTAAAAAAGGAATCACGGTTGATATGAAAGAATATCTGAAACAGTTTAACTAATCAATGATCCCCTGTTCTTACAGGGGGGGTGAAATAAGGAGGGAAATCAATGTATCTCTGGTATATCGGGGCATTTGTGATTCTGTTGGGAATCGAGCTTTTGACCTATAATCTGATTACTGTCTGGCTTGCTGTATCTGCATTGCTGACAGGGGTATATGCCTATTTTTTTCCGGAACAAATTGTGGTGCATCTTTTCATTTTCCTGGTGCTTTCTATCATATTCATTGCGCTGACCAAGCCTTTGGTAAAGAAATTGAAGATTGCCACCGAAAAAACCAATGCAGACCGTCTGATTGGGTGTCATGCATTGGTGTTGGAAGAAATCAATTCCATGGAGGGAACCGGTCAGGTGAAAGTGATGGGGCAGATATGGTCTGCGAAATCTCAGACCGGGGAAACGATTGAAAAAGAAAAAACAGTCACCGTTCAAGCGATTGAAGGTGTTAAACTGGTTGTATTATAAGGAGGAACTATTATGATTATTGCGATTTTACTGGTCATTGCTATTGTGATTCTGATTTCCTGCATTAAAATTGTTCCGCAGGCAAGTGTTTTTGTAGTGGAACGTCTGGGTGCATTTCATGCAGCCTGGGATGTAGGATTGCATTTTAAAATTCCGATTATCGAACGTGTGGCAAAGGTTGTCAGCTTAAAAGAAAAAGTGGCTGATTTTGCTCCTCAGCCGGTAATTACCAAGGATAACGTTACTATGCAGATTGATACCGTTGTGTACTATCAGATTACCGATGCGAAACTTTATTGCTACGGGATCGACCGTCCGATTTCTGCAATTGAAAATTTGACTGCGACCACCCTGCGTAATATCGTGGGTGATCTGGAACTTGATGAAACCTTAACTTCCAGAGATACTGTCAATACCAAAATGCGTTCTATTTTGGATGAAGCAACCGACGCCTGGGGTATCAAGATTAACCGTGTGGAATTAAGAAATATTTTACCGCCCCGTGAAATTCAGGATGCAATGGAAAAACAGATGAAAGCAGAACGTGAACGCCGTGAAGCAATCTTAAAAGCAGAAGGGGAAAAACGTTCTCAGATTCTGGTGGCAGAAGGGGAAAAACAGGCAACTATTTTAAAAGCAGAAGCAGAAAAAGAATCTGCAATTTTAAAAGCAGAAGCAAAACGAGAAGCACAGATTCGGGAAGCAGAAGGGGAAGCTCAGGCAATTTTAGAAGTACAGAAAGCAACTGCGGAAGGTCTTCGTATGATAAAAGAAGTTGGTATGGATGATTCTGTATTGAAACTTCGCAGCTTGGAAGCTTTTGAAAAAGCTGCCGATGGTCAGGCAACAAAAATCATCATTCCCTCTGATATTCAGGGGGTTGCAGGTCTTGCAACTTCTGTCAAAGAATTTTTAAAAGACTAAGATGTAAATAAACAGACACTCTCTGATTGAGAGTGTCTGTTTCATAAGAAAGGTAATTTGATAGAACATGGAAAAAATCGAAAAAACCAATGCAATGCGAATTTTAGATAAACAAAAAATTACATATGCAGTAGAAACCTACGATGCATCTGATGGTGCCATTGACGGCGTAACCGTTGCCGGGAAAATTGGTCAGGATGCAAAATTTGTATATAAAACTTTGGTGACTCAAGGAAAAAGTAAAAATTATTTTGTGTTTGTGATTCCTGTGGAAAAAGAATTGGATTTAAAAGCTGCAGCCAAATCAGTTGGAGAAAAATCTGTAGAAATGATTGCAGTAAAAGATATCAATAAAATTACCGGATATATCCGTGGCGGCTGCTCTCCCGTTGGCATGAAAAAACAGTTCCGGACCGTGATTGACGCATCTGCAAAAGATTTAGAATTCTTTTTTGTCAGCGGTGGAAAAATCGGACTGCAACTGAAACTGAATCCCGTATCTTTGGCGGAATTGATTTGTGCTGATTTTTGTGAAATTACTTTTTAGTCCCGATTTGACACGAGCGTTGCAAGGCAACGCAGCGATATAAATTCCTGACGGAATTTGCGATATATCCTTGCGGATGCGATATACCTAAAGGTGCGATATCTCCCTTCGGGACGAGAAAAGGGAATTTATATTATATCGCAACGGAGCAAAGCGGAGTTATATCGCATTTGAACAGAGTGAAAATATATCGCACGAACAGAGTGAGTATATCGCCAAAACAAGTTGCATCTAAACCTTATGCCTCGCAATTAAAGAGTATCGAATATTGTCGAAAAGGAAAGAAGGTATCATTTATGAAAAAAATGTTTGCAGTGCTTATCATTTTGGTATGTTTTAGTTCTTCGTTTGTAGTTTATGCAGATACAAATGGTGAGTATAATTGTAGCGATTGGGCAAAAGAAAGCATTGACAGAGCTTTTAACACCTATCTTTTAGATGGTGAAAAAGAGTATGAATTCAAAACTAATATTTCTCGCTTGGATTTTTGCGAATTGATATTTAATCTGGTTATACAGACACCTTATTTTCAAACATGGTGTGAAGAAAATCCTGAGGGGAATGGGGAAGAGTTTCCATCTTTTATAGAGAAATCTTTTGTTGATACAGAAGCTGAAGAAGTGCTTTTCTTACATCACATTGGAATTATTAATGGAAAAACAGAAACTGAATTTGCACCTAACGACAATCTTACCCGTGAAGAAGCGGCAACTATTATTGTACGTATGATAGATATTGCAACTCCAATGGAAGCAACAGAAGTTTGGTATGAGTATAATGATTTAGGCGACATATCCGATTGGGCGATGAGTCCCGTTCAGAGAATAAGCAATTTGGGATTTATGAAAGGTGTTGGAGAAAATAAATTTGCTCCCAAGGATACATATACGACGGAACAGGCAGTTGTTACAGTTGTTAGAGTTTTTGATGCCAATTACATAAATTGGATTGCTGAAATTATAAAAAAAGAAGCAGGCGAGCTTGGTTATGTATACGAAAATGACACATGGAATTATGTAACATATGATATGGCGGTTGGAAGAAGAGTTAAGCCTATTGACGTTAACAAAGATGAATTTAAAGTGCATAAAAACGAAAAATTTGCCTTTGATAATAAAAATGTATATCTTATGGGGAATAAGATAGAAGATGCTGACCCGATGACATTTCAAATTATTACTGATGATGGGAAGATGCGTTATGCTAAAGACAAAAAATCAGTATACATCTACCTTGAAGATGGTGCAATTATGAAAGTTATCGGTGCAGATCCGGGAACATTTGAAGTGTTGGATTATCCTTATGCAAAAGATAAGAATGATGCATATAATGGATGCTTACCGCTGTATGTAGATGATGTTACAAAATTTGAGGTTGTCGAAAGCGGTGACGGATGGACAAGAATCAGTTTTCCGGATTCGTTTTTAACAACAGCATTAAATTCCAAGGAAGTTGCAGAATACAATAATAAGAAATACGGATTTATTGATACAGCAGTTATATATTCTGAGCAAGGAAAGGCTAAAACGGAAAAATTAATTTATGAGGGATACAGAATTATGGAAGAAAAAACGGATATATGGACGATTGAAGAAAAGGAAAACTTTATAGTTGAAATGAGCCAATATATAGCAGAAAAATGCGAGTATGGAGATAATATGGGAAATTTGAATGAAGAACAGAGAGTTTTCTATATTACGCAGGCTCTAGAAATGGAAGTAAATAATGGTGGTTTTTCGCAATTCTTCTTTAACTCAGATGGGTGTTTTGGCAATGAAATTGTTTCTTCTTTTGAAAAAATAGGTGCTATGAAAACGGCAGAGATTTGCAAAAAGGCGATTAGCATATATGGAGATAAAGTTCCAACTGACAGAGATGAAAGAGAAGATGTTTTAACTCCTGATGATGAAAAAGAGGAAGAAAGAATAGAAGAAATACTTAACGAATGTGATGATGCTTTCTTTGAATATGAAGATGATTTACTTGAATTAAATTATCAGTTTATTATTAACAATAAAGAATCGTTTTTGAAATAAAACGAGAACACGATGTACTCGTGTCAAGTCTATAAAATTTAAAAGATTAGTTTGCCGATAATAAATATTTACATATCGGGCAGGAAAATCTAATATTCCTGCGGGTTCTAATGGAATTTGTTCAAGTTAAAACAGTGAAAAGTTTAAGAAAAATATAGTAGATCCTATTATTCACTGTTCTCCTGACTTGACACGAGTAAGAATTGTGTCGAAAGATTGGTATTTATGTTGAAAGGTGTAAAAATATGAAGAAAACATTTTTAATACTTTCTATTGTTTTGGCTTTTGTTTTAGCAATATGTGCATTTAATTATAAATGGATATATTATCGTTTTTATCCTTTTGACAGAATTACGGGAGAGTATGAAATTACTGTAAATGGTAAAGAAGTAAATACCATTGAAGAATATTATGAGTATGAAAATGGCGGTAAAATCAGGCTTGAAAATGATACTGAAAACTTTAAAATTAAAGCAGGTAAATATGGCCCATATAAAATTGGTTTTGTTATAAGTGATGAAAAACTACACGAATTAACAAAAGACGATAGGTTTATTGATTATGGAAATGTGGACTTGTCCATAATTTGTTTTGAAACAAATTGGTGGCATATTTCGGAACTAGATATTGAAATTGATATTCGCAAAGAAAATGATGAATGGTTTGTCTGCTACGATGTTGAATATTCTAATGCGTTGGAAAACGATGAAGAATTAGGACAAAGAGTGACAAAGAAAGTTTTGTTAAGTGAAGTTTCCAAATCAGATATATATGTTGGAATATAAAGCCTGAATGTCATTATGGTTTATTTTTATTCGTGTCAAGTCCATACAGTTTAAAACATTAGTTTGCCGATTTGTGGAACATTTTTCCTTATTGTGTTGTCTTAATTGGTAGAAAGGTGGGATGGATCATGAAAAAAATATGCTGCATGATGGTGTTGCTTTTTTGCAGAACATTATCAACTAATTCCGCTCAGGAAAAAGGATTGCAACCTCTGTCTGCTTTGCAAGTTCAGGATTCTATACAGCAAGACATGATTCAAAACGATTTAGTATATCATGGGGAAGAACATGAGTTTCACGATTTGGTATACCGTGGGGAAAAAATCACGATTATACAATTATCGGAAGCTGCTCCCCAATAATATCGGACGGTTTATGATAAAACAAAAACCCGAATGCAAAATGCATTCGGGTTTTATGTTTTTTGAAATTATTCAGCAGCTTTGATTTCTTCAAAACATGCACTGCAATAAACCGGTTTGTCATCTCTGGGGATGAAAGGAACTTTTGCTTCTCCGCCACATTTAGCGCAAACAGCAGTGTGCAGTTCTCTTTTCGCACCTTTTCTTGCGGTTCTGCAATCTTTACATCTGGAAGGTTTGTTCTGGAAACCTTTTTCAGCGTAGAATTCCTGTTCACCAGCAGTGAATACAAATTCAGCTCCACAGTCTTTGCAGATTAAAGTTTCGTCTTGATACATGAGTTTTACTCTCCTTAGGTAATAATTTATAATGAAAATGTTTTTTTAACGCTTGCGATAACGGAACCATGCCTCACTTTTGATGCAGTGTTCTTTTAGGCATTACAAATTGAAAAGTGGGGCAGCCTTTTTCTTGATTCTTTGCAAGGCATTATCGATGGACTTTGGTGTTTTACCAAGGACAGTTGCTACTTCTTTGTACGACATACCGGAGTTAACAAGATAAAGTACCGAAAGTTCAAATTTACTGAGTGTTGTTTTCAGCTTTTCATTTGCAATTTTGAAATCTTCATGGTCGAAGAAGGTTTCTTCAGGACCGGTGGTGGACAAGCTTTTGACAATGGTTTCATCTGCTTCAATTGACACCGATTCATTTAAAGGGGAGTGCTTGAGTCTGAGAGAATTTTTGATTGCAGTCTTTAATCGCAATACGATACACCGCTTCGCAAATAGTTCAAAGGGGACGCCTTTGGTTTCGTCAAAATTTTTAATTGCTGTAAACAAACCAATCATACCTTCCTGGATGAGGTCATCATGATCGGCACCCGCCAAAAAATATTTGAAAGCGACGGAACGGATAAAAGGTTTAAAAAATACAAAGATTTCATCCAATACAGTTTCGTCCAGTGACTTTGCTTTTTTTATCAGATGATCATTGAATTCCATATTACCGATTCGTCCTTCTCAAAACTCTTTATACATTATTGCATAATTTTGAGTGCTTGTCAAGCATTTTTTGCAAATTTTACAAATAAATATTTGTCGGATTGACAGCTATTGTGCTAAATTGACAAAATGCAGCATCGGTTTTAACACAAATTACCAAAATAGCTTATCGAAAGGACTCTAATATTTCTAAAAGCTCATATTCCGAGTCGATAAAAATTCCGGCTTCTAAAATTTCTTTATCTTCTTTGGTTAAAAGATTCAGGTTAATGGATTGTTCGGTAATTAACTGTGTTTTATCTTTGCTTTTGGTCACTACAATTTTTCCATCTTTCAAAAACAGGAGAAAATGATCGTCACATTCGGTTCCTTCCTTTTGTTCTGCCACTACCAGGGATTCGTTGAAATTCAGAACGCTCCATTCGGGATGCAATTGCACTGTTTCTTCCATGGATTTTCCGACTAAGTCTTCCGGTAGAGATAAAAGTCTGGTTTTGGAGTGACCACATTCGTAAAGCGTTGTAAGCTCTAAAGAAGCATTTTCCGACAAGACGCTGTGATTGGCGGGTTTCAGTACTCCTGTGGTTTTCGGGGAGAGGGTGGAAACCAAAAAAAATCCTGCAACACACAGTGTAAAAAAGACAATAGCTCCTTTTATCATTCGCTTTTGTTTTCGTTTTCGTTGCTGTTCGTGATAAAATCCGGGTAACATATGCTCACCTTCCTTTTGGTGTCATTATTTCCCTAAACAGAAAAAATATGCAGACAGGATTCAAAACAAACCGTTCATTTTGTTATGAAACTAAAAGAAATTGGTAATACTACCAAAAGAAAACGGAAGGAAAAACCGGTGAATTTTCGTTTTGATTCATATTCCAACACTCATTTTAAACGGGCATAAAAGGAACATAGCGGGCAATTTGTTCGTCTATTCTTACGATTGTGGAATTTGTTTGGCTGTTTTTTCAGAAAATGGTCGGTTATAATCCCATATAAACATAGCGTTTTCAATGGTTTTTTATTGTGTCTGAAAAACTTGTGAAATTCCAAAAAAAATGATAGAAAACTATTGACAAAAACAAAAAAAAAGAGTATAATACAGACAAAAACAAAAATAAACACAGAAAAAGGGGTTTTGATTATGGCTATGATGAACGAGTACGAAATCAAAAAAGAAATGTGTGAAGTCGGTAAAAGAATTTATATGAACGGCTTCGTTGCCGCTAACGACGGTAATATTACAGTAAAAATTTCCGACAATGTATTTTTTGCAACTCCCACCGGCGTATCTAAAGGTTATATGACTCCGGATATGATCATCAAAGTTGATGGAGAAGGCAAAGTTCTGGAAGGAAAATTAAAACCCTCCAGCGAATTAAAAATGCATTTAAGAGTATATAAAGAAAGACCTGACGTAAGAGCAGTTGTGCATGCACATCCGCCCACAGCTACCGGTTTTGCTATCGCTGGTGTTCCGTTGGATAAATACACCATGCCTGAAGCAATCATTTTCTTAGGTACTGTTCCGATTGCGAAATACGGTACACCCTCTACCGATGAAATTCCGGATGCTGTTTCCGAACATTTACAGAGCTACGATGCATTCCTGCTGGAAAACCATGGTGCATTAACCGTTGGTAACTCCCTGATGAACGCATACTTTAAAATGGAAACTTTAGAATTTTATGCTAAGATTTCCTTGAATGCAAGATTATTAGGTGGCGAACAGGAATTAACCTGTGACCAGATTGATAAATTACTGCAGGTGAGAGCAGCGTTCAAAGTTCCCGGTAAACATCCCGGTTGCAAAAAATGTGAAAAGAACGGTACTCCTGAATGTAAAGAAGCTCAGAGACTGGCAAAGAAAGAAGATAATCCGGATGCCGCTCTGGTTGCTGAAATCACCCAGAAAGTTCTGACTGCAATGGGTAAATAATCCGAACGATACTATTATATATTAGAAAGGGAAGGTCTGACCGGAATACAGCTTGTATTTTCGCAAGACAGAATAAGGTGAACACTTATGAAATCCAATCGATTTAAAGTGCTGGGGCAAAGACCTGTCCATCAAGATGGGTTTATGAAAGAATGGGAGGAAGTTGGCTTTGTTGCCATGGATTCCAAATATGATCCCAAGCCCTCTTTGAAAATCGAAAACGGTATGATTGTAGAAATGGACGGCAAGCGTCGGGAAGAGTTTGACTTTATCGACAGCTTTATCGCAGACCACGCCATCGACTTATCTGTTGCAGAAAAAGCAATGGCGATTGACAGTTTGCAGTATGCCAGGGATTTGTGCGATATTAATACCGATAATAAAGAATTAAAAAAATTGTTCTCCGGTTTGACCGCTGCAAAGCTGAAAGAAATCATGAACCATATGAACGTGGTGGAAATGATGATGGCGATGCAGAAAATGAGAGAAAGAAAAACTCCTTCCAACCAATGTCACGTCACCAACTTAGACGATAACCCGGTGCAGATTGCCTGCGATGCCGCAGAAGCAACCTTCCGAGGTTTTGACGAAACCGAAACCACCGTAGGGATTGCCCGGTATGCACCCCTTTGCGCAGTTGGTCTTTTCATCGGATCTCAGGTTGGACGTCCCGGTGTTTTGTCCCAGTGTGGGGTAGAAGAAGCTGTGGAATTAAAACTTGGTATGAAAGGGTTTACCACCTATGCGGAAACCATTTCCGTATACGGAACCGAGAAAGTATTTATCGACGGGGATGACACCCCATATTCCAAAGCATTTTTAGCTTCTGCTTATGCTTCCCGCGGAATGAAGATGCGCTGTACCTCCGGTACAGGGTCCGAAGTTCTGATGGGGAATGCGGAAAAGAAATCCATGCTTTATCTGGAAATCCGTTGTTTGTTGGTAATCAAAGGAGCAGGCGTTCAGGGAACACAAAACGGTGCAATCAGTTGTATCGGTATCACAGGTTCCGTTCCCTCCGGTATTCGTTGTGTGCTGGCGGAAAACTTAGTGGCTGCCCAGCTTGGTCTGGAGGTTGCTTCCGGGAATGACCAGACCTTCTCTCACAGTGATATCAGAAGAACTGCAAGAATGTTAATGCAGATGCTTCCGGGAACAGACTTTATCTTCTCCGGTTACAGCTCCATTCCCAACTATGACAATATGTTCGCAGGTGCAAACTTTGATGCGGAAGATTTTGATGACTACAACGTTTTGCAGCGTGACTTGAAAGTTGACGGCGGTCTTCGTCCCGTATCAGAAGAAGATGTCATCAATGTACGTCGCAAAGCTGCGAAAGCAGTCCAGGCAGTATTTGCTTGCTTGGGATTCCCCAAAGTAACCGACGAACAGGTAGAGCAAGCCGTTTATGCTCACGGCAGTAAAGATATTACCGCGAAACGTAATGTAAACGAAGATTTGGCTGCTGCTCAGAAATTGGTAGACGGCGATATCACGGGCGTAGACATTGTGCAGGCACTGAACAATTCAGGTTTCCACGATGTGGCAGTATCGGTATTTAATATGCTAAAACAGCGTTTGTCTGCCGACTATCTGCAAACCGCATCCATTTTAGATAAGGATTTCGGTGTGTTAAGCTCCGTGAACCATCCCAATGATTACAACGGTCCCGGCACCGGTTACCGCGTTTCGGGAGAACGTTGGGAAGAAATTAAAAACATTAAGGATACCTTAGATCCTACCGTTATTTAGAAAATAAAAAGAAAGGATTAGTGCATTTTTAGATTTTCTGAAAAAATTAAATAAAAATGTATGTGGTATCAGTATGGAATATAATGAACAGTTAATCAAAGAAGTCACCAGACAGGTTATGGCGGCAATTCAGAATGCAGAAACTGCTTCTGAGCAGCCGAAACCCGTTTCTAAATCCAACGGAAAACGATTGACCATCACCGAAAACGGAGATGCTCCCAAAGGAGTAAGTCCTTCCGAGGTGGTAATCGGTCTGGGTGCTTCCTTTTCCAAAGATATGTTTGAAACCATGTCCGGCGTGAGCCATTATGATTTGGTCCGTGAAATTGCGGCAGGGGTGGAAGAAGAAGGGATGACTCCCAGATTTATCCGGGTATATCACACTTCTGACGTTGCCTTTATCGCATTGACTGCGGCAAAATATTCCGGCTCAGGCATTGGCGTTGGGATTCAGTCCAAAGGGACGACCACCATTCATCAGAAGGATTTATTCCCGCTGACCAATCTGGAGTTGTTCCCCCAGGCACCTCTTATCACATTGGATATTTACCGTAAAATCGGTAAAAATGCAGCAAGATATGCCAAAGGGCAGTCTCCGGAACCCATCAGTGTAATGAATGACTGTATGGTTCGTCCCAAATTCCAGGCGAAAGCGGCACTTTTACACATTAAGGAAACCGAAAATGTGGTAGATAAGAAGCCGCCGGTAGCTCTTAACATTGAATTTTAAGGGGTGACAGTGATGGATGTAAATATTTCTGAAATTGTAAAAGCTGTTGCCGAACGGATTCAGGTTGAAACGGGAAACGGTGGGATTTCAAATGCTGAGGTCAATGATATTCTCAAAAAGATTGAAACTCCTGAACCGAAAACAGCACAGAAGAATCCGGATGAAATTGCAGAGGAACTGACCAAAAAAGTTCTTCGTGATATGAAGGGCGGAGGTGCTTCTGCCGGCGGTAGTTATACCTATCCCTTAGCCAAAAATCATCCTGATTTGTTAAAATCCAAAACCGGAAAAGCTTTTTCTGAAATTACCTTTGATAATGTCATTCAGGGAAAAGTGATTCATGAGGATTTTAAAACCAATGCGGATACTTTGTTGATGCAAGCAGAAATTGCCGAAAAAGCAGGCAAAAAACAGTTTGCAGTAAATATGAGAAGAGCAGCGGAGCTGACTCGGGTTCCCGATGAAGAAGTGTTGCGAATTTACGATAAACTTCGTCCTAACCGTGCCACTAAGCAGGAGCTTTTAGAGATTGCAAATGAGCTTCGCTCCAAATATCAGGCAAATATTACAGCTGATTTGGTGGAAGAAACCGCAAAAGTTTACGAAAAACGCAATATTTTGTTGTAATGTATTATAAAATGTATAGAAAGGAGAAAAATCATGGCTTATCGTGACGTTGTTGCCGGTGTTGACATCGGAAACTCCACCACCGAAGCGGTGCTGATGAAAATACGTGACGGCCACTGTGATTTTCTCTCCTATGCTATGATTCCTACCACAGGTGTGAAAGGTACCCGTGAAAATAAAACGGGCGTGATTGCTGCTTTAACACAGGGGGCAAAAGATGTCGGACTGAATCTTTCGGATATCAGCGAGGTGCTTATTAACGAAGCTACTCCTGTGATTTCCGAATTATCTACTGATGTTATTTCCCAGACCACTATTATCGGTTCTGTGATGATTGGGCATAATCCCGATACTCCCGGTGGTAATGGTATCGGAATTGGATATACGCACGATGTAAAAGCATTGCATCTTTGCAACCATACCGATGATTATATTGCGGTAGTGGATGCTACTGTGGACTTTGAAGAAGCGGCAAATCTTATCAACCGTGCGATGGACGATGGAGTTTCGGTGACAGGAATCATCTGTAAAAAGGATGACGGGGTGCTGATTGCTAACCGTTTGAATATGACCTTACCCATTGTGGATGAGGTGATGCAGATTGAAAAAGTTCCATTTGGAAAGTTGGCAGCGGTTGAGGTGGCATCGGAATCAGGCACCATTAAAGTATTATCCAATCCTTACGGGATTGCAGGAATCTTCAAATTGACGCCGGAGGAAACCAAAAGCGTCATCCCTATTTCCAAGAGTTTAATCGGACTTCGGTCCGGCGTTATTATCAATAATGATGAAGGCGGTGTCAAAACTCAGGAAATTCCGGTTGGTAACATCTATATTTACGGAACCGGCGGTGATTTCAGTGTTCCTGTTTCCCAAGGTGCTGATAAGATAACCGAAGCAGTTATCAAAAGTGGCGATATTTTTGATATTGCCGGTGAAAAAAACACCAACACAGGAAACTCCTTTGAACGAATCAAACGCCGTATGGCAGATTTGACCGGTCAGATGGCAGATTCCATTAAAATATCTGACCTTTCCGCAACAGATACCTTAGCACCGATGAAGGTGTCCGGCGGTTTGGCAAATGAATATGCCATGGAAAGTGTAGTGATGCTTTCCTCAATGGTGAAAACCTCACATCTTCCCATGAAGCAGATTGCTGATGTGGTCACCGATGAAATCGGCGTCCCTGTATCTATTATGGGAAAAGAGGCAGACAATGCAATCATCGGTGCATTAACAACGGCCGGTGCAGATACTCCTTTGGCGATTTTGGATTTAGGCGGTGGTTCTACCGATGCCGCTTTGATGGATCAGCAAGGAAACATAAAAAGCGTGCATACCGCAGGAGCAGGGGAGATGGTTACTACCATCATTGATCTGGAGCTTGCTCTTTCTGACCGTGATACGGCGGAACTGATTAAGCGGTATCCCTTAGCAAGAGTGGAAACGTTCAATATGCTCCGCTTTGAAGACCAAACAGTAAAATTCACCAAGGAACAGTTACCCCCTGAACTTTATAAACGGGTTGTAATTCTCACCGAAGATAAAATGATTCCTATTCGGAAAAAGAATCTGACTATGGAGCAGATTACTGTGATCCGAAAGGAAGCAAAACGAAAAGTATTTGTGCAAAATGCGCTGAAAGCTTTAACCAAAATCGCACCTGAGGGAAACTTAAGAAATATTCAGTTTGTGGTTATGGTGGGCGGAAGTGCTTTGGATTTTGAAGTGCCCGACCTCATCAATGAGGCACTTTCCAAATATAATATTGTGGCAGGACGCGGAAACGTTTTGGGCAAATTTGGTCCCCGTGCCGCAGTTGCTGCAGGCCTTGTATTAGGGCAGTATTCCAAACAGATGAGATTGGGAGGTGAGAGCGTTTGATTTATACCAAAAAAGGAGACGAAGGGTATTCCGGAAATTTAAAAAATATTCGTTATCCCAAAGATTACGTCTTGTTTGATTTACTTGGTACTATCGACGAGCTTTCATCTCACTTAGGACTTGCCAAAACCGAATCCATTGAAGTGGTTGGTGATACCATAACAGCTTTGCAAAAGGAATTTATCTTGTTAATGGGTTTTATTGCAGGAGGGCAGACGTTTGACACGACACAAGCTACAATGCGGTTGGAAAAACTGATTGATGCTTTCTCTGCGAAAATTACCCGTGACGGGAAGTTCACCATTAGCGGACAGACCAAAGGCGGTGCCCATTTAGATGTGGCACGAACTGTTGCCCGCCGTGCAGAACGGGAAGCAGTAAGAGCTTCCAAGCTGTTTTTGGTAAAGAAAGAGGATTTATCCTATTTCAATCGATTGTCTGATTTGCTTTATGTATTGGCAAGATATCAGGATCAGTTGTATGTTCCAAAAGATGAAAAAGTAATTGTATATGATAAGCCAAGCGATGGTACCTTCCATATGAAAAAAGCCGAAGAACTTTGTCATCTGGTGATTGAGCGGGCAAGGGAAATGGGCGTAAAAGTAGTATGTGCTGTTTGTGACGGTGGCGGAAACCTGATGGCAATGCTCCGTGACGATGATGCCTATATCGCAAGTATTAATGTAGCGCAGAACAAAGCCTACACGGCAGTCAGTCTGAAAATGCCTACCGAAACTCTGGCAGGACTCACCAAACCCGGTGATTCTTTGTACGGGATTCAGCATCAGGATAGCCGTCTGGTAGTGTTCGGAGGAGGAATTCCTCTTATCGTAAATGATGTAATCGTAGGTGGCTTTGGTGTCAGTGGCGGAAGCTTAGAGCAGGATACCGCACTGGCGGCATACGCCAAAGAAATGTTTTCAAAACTTTGTAAATAAAGGAAAGGATGTGTTCAAAATGAACGAACAACAAATTGCAAACATTGTTGAACAGGTAATTAAAGGAATGGCTGCGAAAGGCGCCGCTCCGAAAGCATCCGGTAAATATAAAGGTGTTTTCTCCACGATGGAAGAAGCAATTGAAGCGGCAAAAACAGCATATAAACTGTTCCGTGGATATTCTCTGGAACAGAGAGAAAACATGATTACCAAAATCAGAGAAAAAATTATGGCAGAAGCCGAAACTATGGCAAAGATGGGCGTAGAAGAAACCGGCATGGGCAGAGTGACCGATAAAATTATCAAGCACACTCTGGTAGCAGAAAAAACCCCTGGTACCGAAGATTTGCAGGCGAGAGCTTACAGTGGTGATACCGGTCTTACCTTGGTGGAAATGGCTCCGTTCGGTTTAATCGGAAGCATCACTCCCACCACCAACCCCTCCGAAACTGTTCTTTGTAACTCTATCGGTATGTTGGCAGGCGGTAACTGTGTCATTTTTAATCCCCATCCCAGAGCAATCAACACTTCCAATTACGCGGTAGACTTAATCAATCGTGCAGTATTGGAAGCAGGCGGTCCTGAAAATGTAGTAGTGTCTGTTACCAAGCCTACATTGAAAACTGCTGATACAATGATTAAATGTCCCGACGTAAAACTGTTGGTGGCAACCGGTGGTCCCGGTGTTGTAAGAACACTTCTGTCCTCCGGTAAAAAAGCAATCGGTGCTGGTGCAGGTAACCCGCCCGTAATTGTAGATGAAACTGCCGACATCAGAAAAGCGGCAAAAGATATCGTCGCAGGTGCAAGCTTTGACAATAATCTGCCTTGTATTGCAGAAAAAGAATGTTTCGCTGTAGAAAGCATCAAAGACGAACTGATTCACTATATGACCCAGAGTGGTGCATATTTACTCAAAAATCAGTCTGATATTGATAAATTAGTAAAAGTAGCACTGACCGAAGAAGAATGTAAGCAGGGCGAGGGTTGCTCCGACAGAGCAAAACGGAAACTGATGCTGAATAAAGACTGGGTTGGTAAAGATGCCAATCTGTTCTTAGAAGCAATCGGCATCACCGACGCTCCCAAGGATACCCGATTAATCATCTGCGAAACTACCGAAGATCATCCCTTCGTATCTGAAGAACTGATGATGCCGATTTTACCCATTGTATCTGTAAAAGATGTAGACGAAGCAATTCGTCTTGGTGTAAAATATGAACACGGTAACCGTCACAGTGCACATATGCACTCTAAAAACGTTGATAACTTAACCAAATTTGCCAGAGAAGTGGAAACCACTATCTTTGTAAAAAATGCACCTTCCTATGCTGGAATCGGTGCAGGAGGGGAAGGGCACACTACCTTTACCATCGCAGGTCCTACCGGCGAAGGTATCACCTCCGCAAGAAGCTTTACCCGTCAGAGACGATGTGTTCTGGTGGATGGTTTCAGAATTATTTAGTTTAAAAATTCATCATATACAGAAATGAGGGATCGTTAAATGGAAATGAACGAAAAAGCGATTGAATCAATCGTAAAACAAGTTTTAAACAATTTAGGCGGCGGTTCTGATTGCAGCTGTGGCGGAAACTGTACTTGCGGTAAGTCTGCAGGTCCCATCCCGAAAACTGCAAAAGCCGCAATGCTCACCTCTTTGGAACATTATGATATCAAAGAGTTTCCCATTCCGGAGCTTGGTGATGACGATATCTTAGTCAAAGTTGAAGGCTGCGGTATCTGCGGAACTGACGCTCACGAATTCAAACGTGACCCCTTTGGTCTGATTCCGGTTGTATTAGGCCACGAAGGTACCGGTGAAATCGTAAAAATGGGTAAGAATGTGAAAAAAGACAGTGCAGGCAAACCTTTGAATATCGGTGACAAAGTTGTTACCTGTATGATTTTTAAAGATGACCCCAACATTACCATGTTTGACTTAAACAAACAGAATGTTGGTGACGGTGCAGACGTTTACGGTTTAATTCCCGATGATGATATCCACTTGAATGGTTGGTTCGCTGACTATATGGTAATCAGAGGCGGTTCTACTGTATTTAACGTATCTGACCTTGATCTGGAAAGCAGAATTTTAATCGAACCCGCAGCGGTTTTAATCCACGCAGTAGAACGTGCAAAAACCGTTGGTATCTTAAGATTCAACAGCCGTGTGGTTGTTCAGGGCTGTGGACCGATCGGTCTGTTGTGCATTGCAATTTTGCGTACTATGGGTGTTGAAAACATTGTTGCAGTAGACGGGGAAGAAAAGAGATTACAGTTTGCAAAAGAAATGGGCGCAACCAAATCCGTTAACTTTAAAAACCACAAAGGTATTGACGAGTTAACAAACGCTGTGAAAGATGCATTTGGCGGTTACTTTGCTGATTTTGCATTCCAGTGTACCGGTTCTCCCATTGCTCACTCCAACGTATATAAGTTTGTAAGAAAAGGCGGCGGACTTTGTGAACTTGGTTTCTTCATCAACGGTGGAGATGCTACCATTAACCCCCATTTCGACATTTGTGCAAAAGAACTGACTGTCGTTGGTTCCTGGGTATATACCTTACGCGATTATGCAACCACCTTCGACTTCTTAAAGAGAGCACAGGGCATCGGTTTACCGATTAAAAAGCTGATTACTCATAAGTATCCGCTTTCCCAGATAAACGAAGCTCATCAGACCAATCTGAAGATGGAAGGTTTGAAAATCGCCATCATCAATGAATAATCAGAGTGAATCTGAACATAAGGAGGATTTACAATGAATGCATTGGGAATGGTTGAGGTTTTTGGTTTCACTACCGCAATCGTTTGTGCTGATGCTGCAGCAAAAGCAGCAGCGGTTAACATTATTGCATTAGATACCACAAAACCTGCCAACGGCGACAGTGCGGAAGTTCCCTTGGTGATGATTGTGAAAATGGAAGGTTCCGTTTCTGCAGTTACTGCAGGTGTTGCTGCTGCAAAAGCGCAGGCAGAACAAAGAGGACTCTACATTGTATCTCATATCATTTCCCGTCCCGGACAGGATATCGATAAATTAGCGTATCTGTGTAAGGTTGGGAATGAACCAATCGGAAAAAAATCCGTCAAAAAAGAAGGAAAGACTGCTGAAGTTACCCAACCGGTGACAGAAGAAGTAAAAGAAGTGGCTGAAACTACGGCAAATGCTCCTAAAAAACGAGGCAGAAAGCCGAAAGCAACTTCTACCGCTGATCCCGAACAGCAAAAAATAGGGGAATAACATTTGTTAATAAAAATTATTATAAAGGCTAACATGCCAGGAGGATTTAAAAATGAATTTTGAAGCATTAGGAATGGTAGAAACCAGAGGTTTAGTAGCTGCAATCGAAGCAGCTGATGCAATGGTAAAAGCAGCTAACGTTACTTTAGTTGGTACCGAAAAAATCGGTTCCGGTCTGGTAAGCGTTATGGTTAGAGGCGACGTTGGTGCAGTAAAAGCTGCTACCGAAGCTGGTTCTCAGGCTGCTGCAAGATTAGGCGAAATCGTTGCTGTACACGTAATCCCCAGACCCCACGGCGATGTAGAAAAAATCTTACCCGAACTGAAGTAAGATAAATCCTTGACTCTATCGAACGGATGTCTCTTGCTCCGTTTGGAGTGAGAGATAATCCCGTAGTGAAAGGAGAACGAAAATATGGAAGCAGTAGGCTTATTGGAAGTGCAAGCTTTAGCCGCCGCAATTGAGGGCTTGGATGCTATGCTCAAGGCTGCAAATGTCAGATTGGTTCATATTGAACGTCGTCTGGGCGGTCGATTGGTGACTATGGTTGTTGCAGGCAATGTTTCCGCTGTAACTTCCGCAGTGGAAGCCGGTCGGACGGCTGCCGCCCGTATCGGCAATGTGAAATGTTGTGAAGTAATTGCAAGACCTCACAGCGAGGTTACCAAGTTTTTCACAGATTTCTAAATCCAATTTCGTAAAAAACAAAAATATAAATTATGGAGGTATTCGTAATGAACTTTGAAGCTTTAGGAATGGTTGAAACCAGAGGTTTAGTAGCTGCAATCGAAGCAGCTGATGCAATGGTAAAAGCAGCTAACGTTACCTTAATCGGTACTGAAAAAATCGGTTCCGGTTTAGTAAGCGTTATGGTTAGAGGCGACGTTGGTGCAGTAAAATCTGCTACCGAAGCTGGCGCTGAAGCTGCTGCAAGACTGGGCGAAATCGTTGCTGTTCACGTTATTCCGAGACCGCACGGTGATGTAGAAAAAATTCTGCCCCAGATTAAATAATTGCATTTTTGAACACAAGTGCAGGCGGTACACAGTCGTTTGACTGTGTACCGCAATGCAGAAAAAAAGAAGTAAAAATAAAAATTCAGTTTGTTCTTTTAGGTTGTCCCCTTGAACCCAAAAGAATGAACTGAAGGCTTCGGTATAGTTCCTTTAAGAAAGGTTGTGAACATTTTGGAACGTGAAAAAATCGTAAGTGAAGTTGTAAAACAAGTGTTGGCAATGTATAAACAAAATGACAGTGTGCCTGCAAAAAAAACAGACGATTCCGAAATCAAAGTCGGAGTATCTCAGCGACACATCCATTTATCTCAGGATGATTTGGAAAAACTGTTCGGTAAAGGCTATGAATTGACCATGTTAAAGCCTTTGATGGGAAAAGAATTTGCTGCAAAAGAAGTTGTTACCTTAGTCGGTAAATCCTTAAAATCCATTGAAAACGTTCGTGTTTTGGGTCCGGTGAGAAAAAATACTCAGGTTGAAATTTCCAGAACCGATACTTTCGTTTTGAAAGTCAGCCCACCGGTTCGTCCTTCCGGCGAAATCAAAGGATCTGAACGTCTGGTTGTAGTAGGGCCGAAGGGAGCCATCTACCTGGATGAAGGTGTTATCATTGCAAATCGTCATATTCATATGACTCCTGAAACTGCAAGCCAATTCGGTGTTACCGACAATTCTCTGGTAGACGTTGAAATCGATGGTGTAAAGCCAACCCGGTTCTTCGATGTTCAGGTTCGTGTTCGTGATGATTTCAATACCGAAATGCACATTGATACTGACGATGCAAACTCCGCAGGCTTAAAGAATGGAGACAATGTAAGAATTATTTCAAAATAGCATACACCAAAAAATAGAAAAAGAAAAGGGAATGTATTGTTATGGTAGTAGGAAAAGTTACAGGTTCTATTTTTTCCACCCGCAAGTTAGACAGCCTCACCGGTTCTAAACTGATGGTGGTGAATATCGGTAAAGGGAAGGACGATTTTGTTGTTGCCATTGATACCTTAGGCGCAGGCATTGGCGAAGTAGTTCTGGTAACCTTAGGAGACAGTGCAAGATTTGCCTGTCAGAATGAAAAAACTCCCATCGATGCTGTTATCGTGGGGATTGTAGACCAATCTAATTATAATCTGTAATTCGTTTTTAAAAAAGCGTGTGTTACGCTTCATAAAAGGAATTGAATTTGATGATGCAAACCTTAAAAAATTTGATACAAAAAGCCGGCGTGGTTGGTGCCGGTGGAGCGGGATTTCCCACTCATGTAAAACTGGCTGACAATATCGAAACGATTTTAATCAACGGAACCGAATGTGAGCCTCTTTTAAAAACCGACTTCTATTTGCTTTGTGAAGAAAGAGACCGGTTAGAATCTGCGTTACAAACTCTGGTAGAACAAACCGGTGCCAAAAACGGCGTTATCGGAATCAAAAAACACACAGCAGAATTGTTAGGAATGACCGAAGAAGTTACTCACGGTAGCATTTCTTACCGTTTCACAGGGGATATCTATCCCTCGGGTGACGAAGTTGTTTTAATTCAGGAAACTTTAAACAAAACCGTTCCGGCAGGCAGACTTCCCATTTCGGTGGGGGTTGTGGTTATGAATGTGGAAACACTGTATAACGTTGCAAATGCATTGGAAGATACTCCGGTTACTCATAAGTTTTTAACCGTCGGAGGAAAAACCGATAAAACTTATGTGATGAAAGTTCCTGTAGGAACACCGGTTTCTCATATTTTTAAAAGTTTAAATATTACAGTTCCCCAAAACTGTACCGTGTTGGATGGCGGTCCTATGATGGGGAATATCATTAATCCCAATACGGCGGTCGTTACCAAAACTACAAAAAGCTTACTGTTAATTGAGGACAACACGCTTTGTATCCGCTTAAAAACCAGAAGCTTAGCAGATGCTTTGCACCGTGCTTCCGGCAATTGTTGTGGATGCAGAATGTGTACCGATATGTGTCCCCGTTACTTGATGGGATACCCCATTGAACCTCATAAAATTGTGCAAAGATTATCTGCTAAGGCAACGGATACAAAAACCTTTATGGGAGCTTTTTATTGTTCCAACTGCGGTGTATGTCAGACCATTGCCTGTCCGCAGAACATCAGTCCCAACCGTTTGTTTGCCCGTGTGAAAGCGGAACTTATAAAAAACGGTGTCAAAGCAGAAATGGCAGAACAATCCACTGTCATTGCGGAACGGGTCTATCGCAGAGTTCCTGTAAAACGTCTGGTGAACCGATTGGGTGTCCGCAAGTATTATCGGGATGAATATGAATTTATAGAAATTCCAAATCCCAGTCAGGTGACCATTCCTTTCAAGCAGCACATCGGTGCTCCCGGGGAAGCGGTTGTTAAAGTCGGAGATAGTGTAACTGTAGGACAGTTAATCATCAGACCCAAGGAAAATGCCCTCGGTGCCAATATTCACAGCTCCGTAAACGGTAGGGTAACCCAGGTAACAGAAGCAAGCATAATGATTACCGTTTCCTGACGGTTTTTAAAAATAAGGCGGTAAAAAATCATGATGGTATCCATTGGAATTATTGAAGTGAGTAACATTGCAAAAGGTTATCTCATTTGTGACAATATCTTGAAAAAAACACAAGTTCGCATGGTGATGGCACAGCCTATCTGTCCGGGAAAATTTGTGATGATTTTTGGCGGAACGGTGTCGTCTGTTCATATCGCCTGCGAATACGCACAGGAGAACTTTGCCGATAAGATTCTGGATGTTTCGGAATTTGGCAATATTGATGTCCGTGTGTTCGATGCCTTAAACGGTGCTGCAAGCGGTGAAACCAGCGGAGCATTGGGCATCATTGAAACCTTTTCAGTTGCATCCTGTATTTTGTCTGCTGATGCAGCCTTAAAAGCAGCTGCAGTAGAAATCTGTGAACTGCGTGTGGCACGTGGCATGGGCGGAAAATCCTATGTGGCATTGTCCGGTACTGTTGCAGCAGTGACTGCTGGGGTAGAAGCAGGTGCGCAGTTTGCTATTGAAAACGGCATTTTGAACGATACCGCAATTATCGCATCACCCCATGAGGATTTGTGGCAATATTTGCAATAAATATGTGATATAATAGGCTTTAAAATGTATGGTTCACTTTAAAGCCTATTTCCTTATCCAACAATTATGAAAGATACGGAGGTGTTTGTTTGTTTGCATTAGAACGAAGAAAACGCATCTTAGAACTTTTGAATCAGAACGGAAGTGTTCTGGTGAATGATTTAGCCCGTGACTTAGAGGTTACCGTAGAAACCATCCGACGGGACTTAGAAAAGTTGGAACAAATGGAACAACTGACCCGTACCCACGGTGGTGCAGTTCCTTATGAAGAAGCTACTTTGGATTTATCTTTGGAAAAACGTCGCGGTTTGAATATCGAAGGGAAAATTGCCATTGCAAAAAAGGCGGTGAATCATATCCGTCCCGGTGATACCATTTTTTTAGATGGATCAACCACGTCTTATTACTTATCAAAACAGTTAAAAGATATAAAAAATATCACGGTAATTACGAACAATCTTCAAATTTTAGAAGAATTATCCACTTGTGATAAATTAAAGGTGATTTCTACCGGTGGTGTTTTGGATGTGAATAATCAATCCTTTGTCGGTGAAGTGGCTGTAGATAATATCAACAAAAACTTTTGTGCCAACAAAATGTTTTTCAGTAGTAAAGGAATGACGATGGAGCAGGGTGTTTTAGAATCCAACGACGTGGAATTTCAGATTAAACGTGCAATGCTCAACAATGCAATGTCCAAGTTTTTACTATTGGATAAATCAAAATTTGAAAAAGTCGGTTTCATCAAATTAAGCAATTTTTCAGAAATTGATATGTTGTTTACCGATGAAGAGTTGTCCGACGATTGGAAAAAAGTATTTAAAAAGCATAAAGTGACTGTAGAATAAATTCTAAAAAAAGAAAAATGGAGGAATCAGCTATGAGCAAAAATGTATTGGCATTCGATTTTGGTGCTTCCAGCGGAAGAGCGATTATCGGTAGCTACGATGACAATAAAATTTCATTAAAAGAAGTACACCGTTTTCCCAATGACCCTGTTTTTGTAAATGGTACCTTATATTGGGATGTACTGCGTTTACTGTTTGAAATCAAACAGGGGATTTTGGCAGCACATCATAATGGCGGATTTGACAGTATCGGGATTGATACCTGGGGCGTTGATTTCGGTTTATTGGATAAAGATGGAAGACTTTTGGAAAACCCTGTTCATTATCGTGATTCCAGAACAGATACCATTATGGAAGAAGTATTCCAAATTGTTCCGAAAGAAGAAATTTATCAGAAAACCGGAACTCAGTTTATGAATTTTAATACTATCTTCCAGCTGTATTACCTGGCAAAATACAGAAAAGACTTACTGGACCGTGCTGATTGTTTCTTATTATTCCCTGACTTACTGGCATACTTCTTAACCGGAGAAAAAACAGTGGAATACACTCATGCTTCCACTACCCAGTTAGTGAATGCCCAAACCAGAGAATGGGATTTTGATTTGATTGATAAATTGGGAATTCCCAGACGTTTATTCCCGAACATTGTAAAACCCGGCACCCAGAAAGGAATGCTCTCTAAAGAAATCTGTGATGAATTGGGCGTTCCCTCTGTTCCCGTTTGTGCTGTAGGTTCTCACGATACCGCTTCTGCAGTTATGGCGGTTCCTTCGGAAAAAGAAGACTTCATCTATATTAGCTGTGGTACCTGGTCCTTATTTGGTACCGAAGCAAAACAGCCATATATTAACGAAAAATCTCAAAAGTACAATTTGACCAATGAAGGCGGTTATAATAATACCATTCGTTTCTTAAAGAACATTATGGGTCTGTGGCTGATTCAGGAATCCAGACGTCAGTGGATTCGGGAAGGCTTTGCCGTAACTTATGCGGATTTGGAAAAAGAAGCGTTGGCGGAAGATGCATTCAAATGCTTTATTGATTCTGATTATCCTATTTTCGGAAAGCCCGGCAATTTACCTTTGCATATTAAAGATTATTGCAAAAATACCAATCAGTTTGTACCTGAACGCCGTGGAGAAGTAATGCGTTGTATTTACGAAAGCTTAGCGTTAAAATACCGCTTTGCATTTGAAAATATTCAGGATGTTACCGGCAAACAATATGAAGTTATCCATATTGTTGGTGGCGGTACCAAAGATAATCTGCTTTGTCAGATGACTGCGAACTCCTGTGGCGTAGATGTTGTGGCAGGTCCCATTGAAGCAACTGCATTGGGCAACGTTGCAGCACAGCTGATTGCCTGTGGCGACATCAAAGATTTGAAAGATGCCCGTCAGATTATCAAAAATTCTGAAATCACCACCACTTATTCTCCCAAAGATACAGAGGCGTGGGATAAAGCATATCAGGAATTTTTAAAACTGGATATTCATTAATTTTCAGAAGTAAAAAAAACAGCTCGTTTGATTACGAGCTGTTTTTCTGTGAATTCAGAAGTTCCTGGAAAGAATTGATATAACCGTCTGCTAATTCGGAAATTGCCGTTTGGTCTTTTTTGGTTTCTTCATCATAAACAGCAACCACGGGGAAGCCACCGCTTTTTGCAGATAATACAGAAAAATAAGCATCTTCAAAGACTACCGTATTTTTCGTATTTCCACCCATTTTATGCATTGCTTCTATGTAAATATCGGGAGTTTCTTTGGCTTTTCCGATTTCGGCACAAGTTAATACAAATTGAAAATAGGGGAGGGCACCGGTACGCTTTAATGCGGCTTCGGTTAAGCTTCGGTCGGAGGCCGTTGCCACACACATCGGAATATTTTTCGATTTCAAATCTTGCAAAAATTCCATAACTCCGGGTTTTAGGGGTGCATCTTTTTCGTAGCCGATACGCACGTTTTCCATAAATATCTGAAAAAGCTCATCTGCTGTAATGTCAAGGGGGAAGTGGCGGGTAAGATATTCGGATGATTGCTGCAGGGTCATGGTTTTAAACCGTTTATTTAAATCATCATCCGGGATAATCCCCAAAGATTTTAATACGGTTTCGCCTAAATTTACCCAGATAGGCATAGAATCCAGGATGGTTCCATCTAAATCAAAAATGGCATATTCCATTTTGTTTATCAGTTGTTTGAGTTTTTGATTCATGGTGAAATAATCCTTTCCGTAAGATAAACAAAAGGACCGTGACAGAATAAATCTTATTTTGTCACAGTCCATGGTTTTAAGACTGATAATTTTGCAAAAATGCGTGCAACCGTTCGCTTTTCGGATGTTCAAACACTTCCTGAGGTGTGCCTTGTTCTGCAATAACTCCGTTATCCATAAAGATGATATAATCGGAAACTTCTTTGGCAAAGGACATTTCGTGGGTAACGATGACCAAAGTCATATCCTGGTCTGCCAATTGTTTGATTACCTTGAGAACTTCACCGGTCAGTTCCGGGTCCAAAGCAGAGGTGGGTTCGTCAAAGCACAAAATTTCCGGATTTAACGCCAAAGCCCGTGCAATGGCAACACGTTGTTGCTGACCGCCGGACAGTTCACAGGGGTAGTTGTTGATTTTGCTGGAAAGACCAACTTTTTCAATCAGTTCCAGTGCTTTCTTTTCGATGTTTTCCGGCGTATCTGTTTTTAACAGAGTTGGTGCTAAGGTAATGTTTTTTAACACGGTGTACTGAGGAAATAAATTGAATGACTGGAATACCAAGCCAAAATGCAGACGCATTTCACGAATGTACTGGTCACTCATTTTGTCCTTTTCTTTTCCGTCGTATATTACGTTTCCGTTAACTGCAATGGTTCCGCTTTCTGCAAACTCCAGAAAGTTTAAGCATCGCAGCAAGGTGGTTTTTCCGCCACCGGAAGAGCCGATGATGGAAAGTACATCGCCTTTTTTTATGGAAAAACTGATGCCTTTTAATACTTCTGTTTTTCCAAAACTTTTTACAAGATTCTTTACTTCTAACATAGAATTTGCTTCCTTTATTATACCTTATAGTAGCTTAGTTTCTTTTCGATGTATCCAAAAATCAAAGTCAGAATTCCGCAAAATGCCAGATAAAATGCACCGGAATAGAATAAGGGCCAGAGAATGTGTTCACTATTCATCATTCGTTTTGCATTCCAGGTGATTTCGTAAATCATAATGGTATTGGCAAGAGAAGTATCTTTTACTAAAGTCAGAAATTCATTGCTCATCGGTGCAATGATTCTTTTTACCACCTGCATCAGAATAATTTTGAAAAATACCTGCCGTTTCGTTAATCCTAACACAGCACCGGCTTCATATTGACCTTTGGGAATTGACTCAATGCTGCCTCTGAATATTTCTGCAAAATAACAGGAATAATTGAGTACAAATGCAACAATGACAGCATAAAACAGATTGACTCCTTTAAATCCAAGCAATCCCGGTCCCAGACCGAAGGTAATCAGTTGAAGCATCAGCGGAGTTCCACGGATAATCCAGATTAAGGTTTTGATGGGGTATTTTACGATTTTCAGTTTGCTCATCGAGCCAAAGGAAATTAAAAGACCAAGGGGCAGTGCCATCAAAAGGGTGAGTCCAAAAATTTGTAAGGTGGTGCTAAGCCCTTCCAAAAGGCTTAATGTCACTTTTAAGAACAGTTGCATAAAAACCTCTTATATCCATCAAAAAGGGTTGTTTCAAAAAGACTTTGCCACAACCCTTTTTTTGACTTGTATTCTTTTTTAGAACAAATTAGAATGCCAGATTCAGTTCGTATTTTTCAGCCAGTGCGGGGAGTGTTCCGTCAGCATTTAATTCGTCAATTGCTTTGTCAACAGCTTCTTTTAATTCAGTATCTTCCAGTCTGAAGCCGATACCGTATTCTTCGCTGGTCAGTTCTAAACCATATGTAAGATCTGCATAGCTGGTACCTTCAGCGGTAGAAGCTTTTGCCATGGTAATGTCGATCACGCAAGCGTCTGCCTGGCCGCCTGCAACTGCCAGTAATGCATCAGTCTGTGCTGCAACAGGAGTGTAGTTTTCATCTAAACCATTGTCTTTGATTGCAGTTTCGCCGGCAGAACCTGCTTCAGCAGCAAATTTCAAGCCGATTAAGCTTTCGATGGTTGTGTAGTTTTCAATGGCATCTTTTGCCATTACAACAACCTGAGCATTTTTAACATATGCTTTGGATACTAAACAGTTGGTTTTTACTTCATCGGAAATGGTCATACCGTTCCAGATACAGTCAATCTGGTCAGCGTCCAGGGTGGGGAATTTGGTATCCCAGTTGATTTCAACAAATTCGGGTTCTTTGCCCAGTTTTTCACAAACTGCTTCTGCAAATTCGGTATCAAAACCGGTCAGCTTACCAGCGTCATCCAGGTAGTTCATGGGTTCGTAAATGGTGTAACCGATCACCAGTTTGTTGTCTTCTGCGGTCTGACATCCTGCTAATGCAAGAATAGCGAGCAATGCAACCATTGCCAGTGCAAGTAATTTTTTCATTGTTTTGTTTCTCCTTTTCCTCAAGTGGTATTTTTGTTACCTTTCTATATCATATCATAAGTTTTTTAAAAAATCAACTATAAAATAGTTTTTTTCCATATTTTTTCCTGTGAGTAGCTTCTTCTTATTGAAAATTTGACAAAAACAGAAATTTGTGATAAAATAAAAATATGCAAAAATTAAGAAATAACGGAGAAAAAGAATGCGGATTCCAATTACAGAACGTTTGAAAACAGCAGCAGAAATGATCGGACAAGCAACCGTTTTATGTGATATTGGTTGTGACCATGGATACCTGCCTATTTATCTCGCTGAAAAGGGACAGATACAACGAGCGTATGCTTGCGATTTGCGGGACGGTCCTTTAAAAACTGCTGCTAACAATATTACTGCATATCATCTGAAAGACCGGATTCAAACAGTCAAAAGTGATGGTTTGCACGAGCTTTCAGAGTTTTCTTTTGATGTGATTTCCATTTGCGGTATGGGCGGACGGCTGATTGCGGAAATTATCGAACGGGATCTTGACATTGCCGGGCGTGCAAAAAAGCTGGTGCTTCAGCCGATGAGTGAAATTCCGGTTTTACGGAAATTTCTTTCAGAGAACGGATTCTTGATTACAGAAGAACGTTTGGCGTTGGAGGACCGCCGGTTTTATGTTCTTATGACGGTGGAAAAAGGGGAAGAAATCTATCGGGATGAACTGGACTATGTGATCGGACGCCGGTTGTTTATGCATCCGGATGCTCTTACCCGGGACTATCTTTCCAAAGAAATCCGACGTTTTTCAGAGATTTTAACTGCCCGCGGGGGCAGGGATAAGGCTCCTGAAATTGACAGAATTCTTGAGGAATTGAAAAAAATAGAAGAAAACAGAATTTAATGTAAAAAGAACTTGAAATCTTCACATTTTTATGTTATAATATAAGAAGTTTGTAATTTAACTTTCTATGCAGAGTTTTGATACAAAAACTGAACGAAACAGTGAGGCGGTAAATTATGATTAACAAACATTTTCAAAATGCAGTATACCAGTTCGTTGGTATTGTTGAATATCAGTTTGGCATACTGGACGATAACAGTATGGTGATTGCCAGCTCAGAGAATGCCAGTATTGGAAAACAAATGGCGATTGATCTGGATCTTTTGAATGACGGGTCTGTTATCGTGGAGAACGGTGTTACCTATAAACCGATTTTTGTCAGATCTAAGTTGGAGTTCTGCGTTTATGTGGAATCTGATTCTGAAATTGCCAAAAAGTATGCACAGATGCTGAGTGCTACATTTGCTAATATTAAACAGTTTTATGAAGAAAAATATGATGCAGGCAATTTCTTGAAAAATATTTTATTAGATAGTATTCTGCCCGGTGATATCTATGCCCGTTCCAAAGAACTGAAACTGGCATACGAAGTTCCCAGAATGGTGTATGTTGTAAATCTTCCTGTTCAGGATGACGGCAATGTATATGAAATTCTTTGCGGGATGTTTCCGGAACGCGGCAAACAGTTTGTGATTCCGTTAGACGAAAAGAATATTGCTATTATTACCGAAACAAACGACGCAGATCTTACTACCCGCAAAAAAGAATCGGTGGTTTCTTCCATTATTGATACCGTACGTTCCGAAGTAATGATTAACATATGTGTAGGGATTGGCTCTGTGGCAAATACGCTTCGTGATGTGGCAACTTCCTATCGGGAAGGACAGGTTGCTTTGGAAATCGGAAAAGTATTTGACGCTGACAAAGAAATTTTAAATTATGAATCTTTGGGCATCGGCAGACTGATTTACCAGTTGCCCGTAAAGCTGTGTCAGATGTTTTTGGATGAAGTATTCAAAAAAGATTCCATCGACAAACTGGATTCTGAAACGCTGATGACCATTCAGAAGTTTTTTGATAACAGTCTGAATATTTCCGAAACTTCCAGAAAACTTTTCATTCACAGAAACACCTTGGTGTACCGTCTGGATAAAATTCAGAAACTCACCGGACTGGATTTGCGTGAATTTGACGATGCTATCATTTTCAAAGTAGCAATGATGGTGAAAAAATATCTTTCTGCAAATGTAATGAAAATCTGAGGTGGTGTGCTGTGTTACAATTCAGAAATGTTACCAAAGTATATGATAACACCAATGTAACTGCGTTGGAAAATATCAACTTAGAGATTGAAAAAGGTGAATTTGTATTCCTGGTAGGACACAGCGGTGCAGGGAAATCTACACTGATTAAACTGATTACCGCAGAAGAAAAAGCTACCTCCGGGGAAATTATCATAAATGACATCAACGTAACCAAGCTGAAATCGAAGGAAATTCCGTTCTATCGCAGAACCCTGGGGATGGTATTTCAGGATTTCAGGCTGTTGGAAAATAAAACAGTCATTGAAAATGTGGCATTTGCAATGAAGGTGGTAGGTGCAACCAACCGTCAGATCAGAAGACGTGCTCCGGATGTGTTGGGCAGAGTTGGCTTATCGCAGAAGGCACATTTTCTGCCGGATCAGTTATCCGGCGGGGAACAGCAACGTGTGGCAATTGCAAGAGCGTTGGCAAATAACCCAAATCTGATTATTGCCGATGAGCCTACCGGAAATCTTGACCCGGATATTTCGGGCGAAATTATGCAATATCTGGAGGAAATTAACCGTAGTGGAACAACCGTTATCGTTGCCACTCACGATAAAGATATTGTTAACAGAATGCACAAGCGTGTTATCGCTGTAGACGGAGGAAGCATTGTCCGGGATGATGAAAGAGGAGGCTACAGTGACGATGAAGAATTTTAGTTATTTTTTCAAAGAAGGGGTTATGAATCTGTTTACCAACAAAATGGTAACCTTGATGACTCTTCTTACTGTGATTGTCTCCTTGTTGGTAACAGGTGTATTCCAGGTGGTTTCTTCCAATCTGATGCATATTTCCAGAGAAGTGGGAAATAATTTTGAATTTAACATTTACATCAAAGACAGTGTACCGGCAGAGCAGCTGAATGCGGTTGGTGAGAAAATCATGGGAGTTGCTATGGTAAACGATGTCGTTTTAAAACCAAAGGCCGATACATTTACCGAATTTAAAGATAAAGTCGCAAATGATTCTCTGTTGAAAGGATTGTCGGAAGAGGAAAATCCCTTCCGTGATTGCTTTATTGTGACTCTGACCAATCTGGATCAGGCAGATTATGTATTGGGTGAAATCAAATTATTGGAGGAAGTGGATTCCGTTTCCAATAATCTGGAAACCTCAAAAAAACTTTCTGCGATTGAAAAGAAAGTGAAGCTTTACAGCATTATTATCTATGTGCTGTTGGCGATTCTCTGTCTTAGCATTATTTCCAATATTATTAATCTTTCCATTTTTTCTCGCAGAAAGCAGATTAATATTATGAAATATGTAGGAGCAACCAACGGATTTGTAAAAGCACCGTTTATTATTGAGGGAGTTTTGGTTGGTATGGTAGGAGCCTTGCTTTCCAGTGCCATTTTAAGCTATCTATACAGTCTTTTGTATAGTAACTTTTCTCAGGTGCTTGAGGGCGTGTATCTACTGCCTCCCATCCCGGTATTTCTGGAACTGCTTGTGATGAATGCGGCATACGGGATTCTGATTGGAGGTCTGGGTGCTGCTGTTGCAGTGAATAAACATGTTAAAGTGTAAATAGGTAAAAGATTAAAAAGGATAAAAAAGTTATGGAAAAGCAAGTCAATGCAAATCTTAGTTCGACTTCGACAATGAGTAGTACGGAACAACAAAATAAACATCATTCACACAAACACTACCATCATTCTTCCGGACGTAGACATTCGTCCAGATATAACCGGAGGAAACAGAATGGCTTCATTTTCTACAAAATCAAACATTTCTTTCGTAAAAATCGCAGACTGCGGCGTGCACGCCACAGAAATCCCAATCATCAGGAAAACAGGGTGATGGTTTTCTGGATAATAGCGGCGGTTCTTCTGATGATAGTGTTAATTCCGTTGGTAACTTGGATTGCGGAGTTTATTGAAACAAGTCAGACTGCATTGCAATAGTATTTGTTTTGATGTATTGGTTATGAGGTTTCAGAAAGGAACGGGCAGTTTATGGGAAAGAGAATACTTTCGGTTGTTTTTGTTTTTGTGCTGATGGTTTGCTTTTCTTCTGCTGTTTTGGCAGATCAGAAAACTGAACTGCAAAACAAGAGTCAGCAGGCACAACAAAAAGCAAGTGAAGCACAGCAAAAAATGAATGCTGCTAAACAGTCTCACGCAAACTATGAGGCAAAAAAGCAAGAGCTAGATACAAAGATGTCTCAGACTTCCGATCGAGTGAAAGCGCTTTCCAATCAGATTGCCAGCTTACAATCGGAAATTGATACTCAGGAAGAGGAAATTCAGCGTTTGACCGATAAAGAAGGGGAGACCAGAGGACTTTTCAAGCAGAGAATGCGTGCTTTGTATGAAGAAAATCCTACTTCTTATCTTGATATTTTACTTTCCAGTGGCAGTATTGCAGATTTTTTCTATCGTTTGGATCTGATTCGTCAGATTGCAGATTATGATCAGACTGTGATTTCAGATATTGTAAATCAAAAAACTAAAGTCGAGGAAGCAAAAGAGATTTTGACACAGAAAAAATCAGAAATTGCCACCATCAAAAAAGAGGAAGAAGCCGAACAAAAAAAACTGGCAGAATTGCTTTCCGAAAACAATCAGGTTTTGACGCAGTTAGAACAGGATATTTCCAAATATAAATCGGAATACCAGAAGTTTGAACAGGAAAGTGCACGGATTCAGGAACAGATAAAAAATCTTTCCAAGCCTTCCGGTCAGGAAAAATCCTCCGGTACGACAGCACAACAAAGCAAGTATACCGGAGGTGTTATGAATTGGCCTGCACCGGGGTACTATACCATAACTTCTCCGTTTGGAAACAGATTGCATCCTATTTTAAAGGTGTATAAACTCCATACCGGGGTAGATATTGCAGCTCCCAGTGGTGCATCTGTTGTTGCAGCAGAGGATGGAAAAGTTATTTTATCTACCTATTCCAGCGCATATGGTAACTATATTGTTATTGATCACGGCGGCGGAATTACCACTTTATATGCGCACCATTCTTCCAATTTGGTTTCTGTGGGTGCAGTCGTGAAAAGAGGGCAGAAAATTGCTAAAGTAGGCAGCACCGGCTGGTCTACCGGAGCCCATCTTCATTTTGAAGTTTCGGTGAACGGCAGTGTAAAGAATCCTTTGAACTATATTCAATAGTTGAGCTTTTTATTTTTTCTGCATTGAAAGATGCAAAGCATAATATACTAAAGGAAGGGTATCACAACGTGGTACCCTTCCATTTCAAAGAAACTGAGGAATTGCTATGAGCAAAAATATGTTACGACGAATGTTATATCTCGTTCTGGTGGTCGCAATTGGCTTTGTTGGTTATTTTGCGGGCGTGTTAACTGAGCGGACCGGAACAAACGCAGGAAGTTATGTTACGGAAGCGTTGAAATTAAAAAAGCTTGGTGACGTGATTGAACACGAATATTATTTTCAAGAGGATATTGATAAAGAGGAAGCCTTTGAACGTGCAATGGCAAGTTATGTCAATCAGCTTGGCGATCCCTTTTCTTCTTATATTTCCGGCGCAGATTTAGATTCTTTTACTGAAGAAGTGGAAGGAAACTATGTGGGAATCGGTGTTGAAATCACAGTGGATGAAGATAATTTTATTACCGTCATCAATTCTTTCGATGGTTCTGCGGCACAAGTTGCAGGAATCAAAACAGGCGACCGGATTATTACGGTGTACGGTGAAACCTATACCGGTGACCAACTGGATGAAGTAGTAGATAAAATCCGAGGATTGCCGGGAGAAACCGTTGATCTGGAAATTTTAACTGCTGAAGGAGAAATCAAACCTATCACGCTGACCAGAAGCGAGGTTTCTGTTGAAACGGTACGTGTCAGAATGTTGAACGATTCCATTGGTTATGTGCGAATTTCCAGCTTTGATCTGGAAACAGACAAAGAATTTTTTGAAAAAATGAAATTCTTTGATTTCACAAAAGTAAAAGGACTTGTTGTAGATTTGCGTTCTAATTCCGGAGGAACATTAGACAGCACGGTTGCGATTGCTGATTATCTGATGCCGGAGGGCAAAATTGTCAGTGTAAAATACAGAAATGGGGAAGAGTTAACCGAAACATCTGATGCCCAGCACGCTGTTAATGTTCCGATTTGTGTTTTGATTAACGAAGGAACTGCCAGTGCGGCAGAATTGTTATCCGGTGGCTTGCGTGATAATAATCAGGCTGTTTTAATCGGTAAAAACTCCTACGGTAAAGGAGTTGTCGGTCAGACCTTCCAGATTGATTCTCAGAGTGCCGTTTTACTGACGGTTGGGGAATACTTCTTACCTTGTGGTGATAACATTCATAAAATCGGATTGAAGCCTGATATTGAAGTGGACATTGATAATCAGAATACCAGCATCTTTTTATTGCCGGAATCTGAAGATGCTCAACTGCAACGGGCAATTGAGGAATTAAAACGATGAATCAGACAAACTCCATAACCATACTTGCAAATGCAAAAATCAATCTTACATTAGATGTGTTGGGAAAACGGGAAGACGGATATCACGACCTGAAAATGGTTATGGCAGAGATTCCGCTTTCCGACACACTTATTTTGGAAAAACAACCCGATATCAGTGTATCTACCAATCTGCATTTTTTACCAAATAACGAAAAGAATATTGCCTATCGTGCTGCACAACTGTTTTTTCAGGAGACCGGAATTAAGGGCGGAGTTTCGATTAAAATTCACAAAAGAATTCCGGTTAGTGCAGGGCTTGCAGGTGGAAGTACGGATGCAGCAGCAGTTTTAAAAGGGTTAAATCAGCTGTATCATGCAAATCTTACGTTAGTCCAGATGCAGGAACTTGGAAATCAATTGGGCAAAGATGTACCTTTCTGCTTACTGGGCGGTATTGCTCTGGCAGAAGGGACAGGGGAGCGTTTGACGGTACTTCCCAATCTTCCTCATTGTTATCTGGTTTTGGTGAAACCTCAGTATCTGAATGTTTCTACCAAAGAGGTGTTCGGTGCTTTGAAAGCGTCTGAACTGGAACTGCATCCGGATACGAAGGGGACAGTGGATGCACTTCGTAATGGAGACTTAAGCGGTGTTTGCCGTAGAATGTATAACGTTTTAGAAGAAGTAACAGTAAAAAAACACCCCGTGATTGCAGAGTTTAAGAATATTATGTTAGAGTATGGTGCACTTGGAAGTGTCATGAGCGGAAGCGGCCCTTCCGTATTTGGGATTTTCTCGGAGGAGACTTCGGCAAAGCAAGCACAAGAAAAGCTTCTTACTATGGATAAACAGGTATTTCTTATGGAGCTGTAATTGAGCTTTTAGCATTTTTTTGCATTTTTTGTATAGAATATAAAATAATGGGAAGAATCGTGTTGGCTGGCAAAGCAAATACGATTCTTTTTTTGTATAAAAAATATCGGAGGTAGTTATGAGATTTACTTGCACTTCAAAAACATACAAACAGTATTTAAAAAGAGCGTTTTTAGGCATTTTTACTGCTTTTTTTATTGGAAATATTTTAGGGATTGTGACACAGGCAACCGAAATTCCAAAAGAGTTTGTACGCTTTCATATTATTGCAAATTCCGATTCCGAGGCAGATCAGGCAATCAAATGGGACGTTCGGGAGGCTATTTTCAATTCGCTTGATTTATCAGCAATTACCTCAAAAGAAAGTGCATTGGAATACTTTCAATCTCATTGCGATGAAATAGAAGCTATCGCAAACAAAATTCTACGGGAAAACAACGTGTCCTATACTGCACAGGTGAATGTAGAAAAAAAAGAGTTTCCTCTGCGGGAGTATTCCGACTTCGTATTACCCAGGGGAATTTATGATTCGGTTTGCATCACCTTAGGAAGCGGGGAAGGGAAAAACTTTTTTTGTGTGATGTATCCTTCTCTTTGTATGATAGAGGGAGTGACGCAGTCCTCTCGGTCCAATGCAGAAATTATAGGTTCAGTTCTGACCGAAGAACAAGCTTCTGCTATTACAGGGAACAAAAAACAAGTCATTTGTAAATTTAAAATCGCAGAATTGTTTGATTTCTTGTGGTAAACAAGAAAAAATAACTATCAGATTGATTGGTGTTTTCCGTCAATCTGATTTTTTTTTGCAGTTTTTTTGAAAATGTGAGAAAAAACGAATAAAAATCGGAAAACTTATGAAAAAACCCTTTACAAATCAGAAATTTATGGTATAATAATACAGAATAGCTTGTTGTGTTTGCTGGAAAGTATGCCAGCTTTTTAACAAATTTTGCAAGCGTTCAATCAGTAAAAAATAACATTATATACTTATGGAGGCTTTTACTAATGGGTAAAAAATTTGTATACCTTTTTTCCGAAGGTGACGCATCAATGCGTGAACTGTTGGGCGGTAAAGGTGCGAACCTGGCTGAAATGACCAAAATCGGTCTGCCGGTTCCTCAGGGCTTTACTGTTTCTACCGAAGCTTGTACTCAGTATTATGAAGATGGCAGAACCATCAATGCAGACATTCAGGCTGAAATTATGGAAAACATCACCAAAATGGAAGCAATCTGCGGCAAAAAATTTGGAGATAAAGAGAATCCGTTATTGGTTTCCGTTCGTTCCGGTGCAAGAGCATCTATGCCCGGCATGATGGATACCATCTTGAACTTAGGTTTAAATGAAGAAGTTGTTGAAACCATGTCCGCAAAAACCGGTAACGCAAGATGGGCTTGGGACTGCTACAGAAGATTCATCCAGATGTATTCTGACGTAGTTATGGAAGTTGGTAAGAAATACTTTGAAGAGCTTATCGACGAAATGAAAGAGAAAAAAGGCGTTACTCAGGATGTTGAGCTGACCGCTGAAGACTTAAAAGAACTGGCA
>JAGAKI010000020.1 GCA_017625695.1 Clostridia bacterium
GCCAGGATCAAACTCTCTCGTATATTTCACAAAAAAATAATACAATTTAAGTTCGCTAGCTTTTCGCTTCGCTCTTTTTCTTTTCCTCGATTTACTTGATTCGTTCGTAGTTCTCAATTCAAAAACTCTAGAATTTTCAAGGTCCATTATGTTATTCAGTTTTCAAGGTTCATTCTGCTCTCTTTTTTCGAGACAGCTTAGCTATTGTAACATACCACTTCCATTTTGTCAAGCTTTTTTTCGAAACTTTTTTAATTTTTTTTGCATTTTTCAAAAATCTACAAAAATCCGCTGTAAACTCCTATTTTTTGCATCAATTTGTATAAAAACAGAAACCTTTTTCTAAAAGATTCCTGCTTTTGCTATATATATATGAGCGACTATGCAACACAACAGAACCGTCCCCTGTCTTGTTAAGTCTTTTTTATTCTACGTCAATTTCTTTTGTTATCACCAAAATTGTATCACCAGAATTCAATATCAATTTTATAGATATCATGTCATCCTTGAAATGATCTTGATTAATTTCTATATCATATATATATATACCTGATCCCCATGGTTCGATACAATTGAGAGAAAATAATTGAAAACCTTTACAAGTAAAATTGATTACTAAATCAGAGTATAACAACTCAATCTTGATAAGACGATTGTTATAATTAATAACAATATCATTTACTTTATAGTCATGAAAACTATTATCTCTAAAAAAATCTATATTTTTTCTATCTACTATCATGAATATCTCCTTCTCTTTATTTTATAAAAATATCACCCGGTTGAATATGTGTATCACCCTAAAAAGGGACGTGCCTGTTTTTACACTTTTTTTGCTTTTTATTCTACTAAAATGTGTAAAATCGGGCACGTCTCTATTTACCATATGTACTATTTTTTTGATGTCACCCATATTTTGTTCTTTCATAAACAAATGCACATGATTTGTCATTAAACAATAGGCATATAATTCAAATTTTTCTTCTTCCTTAATTTTTTCTATTATTTCAAGTAACTTTATGTAGTCTTGATTTTCTTCAAATAAATCTTGTCGATTGATTCCTCGAAAAATAATATGGTATAATCCTGTTTTACTTAATACTCTTGGCGGTCTGCTCATTGTCATCCACTCCCTTGTAATTCGGATTATACTATATTATTAGTTTTTTGTCAATCGAAATGTGTAAAAACAGGCACGTCCCTATTTACGTATTTCGTCCCTATTTACGCCACTCCAGTCGGTTGCAGCAGTGGTATTTTTCTATGCTTGACAAACAAGGCATTTTATGGTAAGATGTGGAATAGGAGCATTAGTTTGCAAGTTCGGTTCTGAACGTATTGCCTGCAGGGACTTATCGGGTCAAGACATCATAGTTTTTTCAGCAGATAGGTAATTAAATACCTATTTTTATAAGTCATTGTGGCACTTGCCCGACCCTTTTTTAGCATCATTAATGGGATTTCTCCACAACTCGGAGAAATTTGGTTTAAATTGGATTATTTTTCTAAAAATGGCACAAAAAGAGGTTACGTTATGATTACTGTATCAAAACAAAAAAGTAAAGATTTCACCATTTTGAACCTTTCAGATCCTCATCTGATTACAAATGAATGGGAAGACGGACATATCGGAAAAATTTCGCTAGTATCCACAGTCAACACTTTGATGAATGAAGTTAAACCGGATTTAATCACCATAAGTGGTGATATTTCTGTGGGCAAATTCTGTGAAGCCTACACCAATTTTGCAGAATTTATCAATTCTTTTGGTGTATCGTGGGCAGTGGTTTGGGGTAATCATGACCATCAGGAAGGCGAGCATTTTATTGAACAATATGAGAAAGAATATCAGGGATACTCTCATTGTTTATATCAACCAGGTCCCAAGGAATTGGGTCACGGCAATTATGTGATTGCGATTACAGAAGAAGATAAAATTGTTCACGGAATCATTATGATGGATACTCATGACCGTGTTCCGTATCCAACTGAAGAACATCCGGACGGTACTGCATGGGCAAAGATTACACCTGCGCAAATTGCATGGTATCGTGAGGTGGTAATCGACCTGCAACAGAAAGGCTGCAACAATACGACGGTAATTGCTCATATGCCTATATATGTCTATCGGGAAGCTTATCAGAAAGCATTCCGTCAGGATATTGACCCAGATACTACTACTTTTGAGAAAAGTTTAGAAAATACTTACTGGAACGAAGGGTTCGAAGATGCATTCGGAATGAATCACGAAGGAATTTGTTCCTACCCAGAAGACGAAGGTATGTTTGCGGCAATGCAGCAGCTTGGTTCCACAAAATTATACCTTTGCGGACACGATCATTGCAATTGCACTGTAATTCCCTATGAAGGAATCCGCCTTATGTTTTCTTTGAAAACCGGAATTGCAGGATATTCCAAAGATCCTTTTAACGGTGGTTCTGTATTAACATTGCATTCCGACGGCACCATAGATGTCCGTCAGCAGTTTTGCGATAAAGGTGTTACCGACGAACAAATCGAAAGATTTATGGAAAAATTTAATAAACAGCAAAATAATGCTTGATAAAAATGTATACAAAAAAAGAATAGCACTGTTTCATCAGTGCTGGAGTGATATAATGATGGTAGACAAAAAAGTGTCTACCATCATTTTTTATGCTATACTAAATAAAAGGAGATGAACTATATGGGTAGACCAAACGACGGAAGAAATGTTAGTCATAAATGTGTCAAGGGGACAGTTCGCCTGTCTCGGTCACGTCAACCCTGTAAGACAACAGAACCGTCCCTTTCAACAGAACCGTCCCCCTGTGTTCACAATGCAACCTAACGAACCCCCGTTAAATCAAAGGGTGGTGTATACTCTTCTTTGGCACTGGACTTTTGCTGCATATAGGCATTGGTAAAGCCAAGTTCCAGCGCCATATCAATCACGGAATGATACTCCAGGGAGGTAATCCTGCGATTGATTTCAGGATAATCTTCCAGATGCCCGTTGGGCGTATATTGACTCATTAAGCTAAGAATAAAGTCCTCTGTCCCAAACCTCTCTGCAAGACTTTTTATCACTTCTATGGAATCCTTTCGACAGCCGGGCAATACCAGATGCCGTACAATCACCCCTGATTGCAGGATTCCCTCTTCATCAAGCTTGGGGGCACCGCAAAGAGAAATCATTTCGGCAAGGGAATCCATAGCAAAATCAAAATAATCAGGTGCCGAACTGTATTTTTTGGAAATTTCCTTAGACTGATATTTCACATCTGTCAAGAAGATATCAATATAACCCTTTAATATGCGGATAGTTTCCGGCTTTTCATAACCGCCCATATTGGCAACAAAGGGAATCTGTATTTTATCACGAACCAAATCGATTGCCGACATGATCTGCGGCAAATAGGGCGTGGGCGTCACAAGGTTAATGTTGTTGGCTCCCTCGTTTTGCAGTTTTACAAAAATATCGCCAAGCCGTTCTATGGTGATTTCATCGCCAAAACTACCGATACTGATATCATAATTTTGACAGTACCGACAAGCCAGATTACATCCCGAAAAAAACACCGTTCCCGAACCTTTGGTGCCGCTGATACAAGGTTCTTCCCAAAAATGCAACGCTGCCCTTGCCACTTTAATCTGTTCGGTTGCACCGCAAAAGCCAACGGTTTTGGTTCTGTCAACACCGCAGTTTCTTGGACATAATGTGCAGTTTTTTAATATATCCATTGTGATATTCTCCATAAAAATCATTGCTTTGTTAAGATAGCAGAACCGTTATCTTTAACGTGAAAAATCAAACCTATGACTGCTAAAAATAAAGGCATTAAATCTACGCAAACAAACCATTCCGGTCTAGTAGAATAGGGATTCAATTTTATAAAGTATTCTGCGATAAGAAAGAATATTGAAATCACAATGTTCCCACAATATACGATATATCTTTTCTTTGATACCACAGACAGAGTCAAACACAAAACACCAATCAAAATGCTACCAACATACCACGGATTTGCCCGAAATGCGATATTGGTATCACTTGACCAACAACATGTAATTGCAATTATGAAAAATGACAATCCAGCACACAAAACACTTGCAATGGTTGCAATAATATTAAGATAATAGATGAGTGATTTTAAGTATTTCATTACAATTTAACCCTCTCTGATACAACAAGACGGCTCGATGACTTAAACCGATTCGATTCCCGTCTGTTTACCGTAATTATACCACTCGCATATTCCTTTGTCAACCGTTTTCCCATTCCTCTTGATGCTGACGATACCAACATCAGATTCAATAAATTTATCGGTGATATTTACTTTCGTCTTGACAACGGACAAAGTTTGTTATAATATATATAATGTAATAATTTATGATAGAAAGTTACATTACTAAACGGAGGACTATTATGGCAAAGGAAGCAAAAAAGTATTTCAAGGTTGACCCCTGGAAAATCATTGAAGAAGGCTTTAACCCGGCGGAAGGCAGAGTGGGTGAAAGTATTTTCTCCATGGGCAACGAATATATGGGTATCCGTGGCATTTTTGATGAAATGTATTCCGGTGACAAGCTGGTAGGATGCTATTTTAACGGCGTATATGAAGAAAAGCCTCTTTCCTATCCCGAATACTTTAACGGGCTGGCAAAAAGATGTTGCTTTATGATTAACGCTCAGAACTGGCTGTATACCAGAATTTTTGTAGATGGCGAAGAAATTGATTTGGCAAAAATCAAATTTGAAAACTTCTACCGTGAACTGGATATGAAAAAAGGTCTGGTAACAAGACGCTTTACATATAAAGATGTTACTTTCACTTTTGAAAGATTTACCAGCATTAACTATCACTATATCGGCGGACAGAAAATCACTTTGCAGAGTGAAACCGCTCACGATGTGAAACTGGTTTCCGGTATTGACTTTACTCCCATTCACGAGGAAGAAGGCAAAAACTACTGGACCCAATGTGACAAAGGTGATGACTACATCATCTGCGCTACCCAGACCAGCGGTCAGAGAATTTATTCCAAAATGAAAACCAACTTGGGTGCAGGCAAAGTCCTCTCAGAAGATAAAATGATTATGCAGGAATATGATTTCACTCTGCAGGGAGAAAAAGTGTTTGAAAAAGTAGTTTACAACTTTGTAGAACGTGACCAAAATTTGACCATTGATTTAGCGAAAGCAGATTCCTACTTAGCAAAAACCTATGATGAATACAGAACAGAACACGTAGCACGTTGGGAAGAAATCTGGAAACATTCCGACGTGGAAATTGACGGTGATGACGAAAATCAGCAGGGTATCCGTTTCTGTATCTTCAATATGCATCAGACTTATCACGGTGACGACGGCAGATTGAACGTTGGTGCAAAAGGGTTAACCGGGGAAAAATACAGCGGTTGGACCTTCTGGGATTCTGAAACTTACTGTCTGCCTTTCTATATGTTCAACAACCCCAAAGCAGCAAAGAATCTTTTGATGTATCGCTACAACACCCTGCCTCAGGCAAAAGAAAGAGCCATTGAACAGGATTGTAAAGGTTCCTGCTATCCCATGGTTACCATTGACGGTACCGAAAGCTGTGGCGTATGGCAGCACGGTAACTTAGAGATTCACGTAACTGCGGCTATCGCATACGGTGTATGGCATTATGTGAGAAACACCGGGGACGAAGAATTCTTAAAAGATTATGGTCTGGAGCTGTTGGTAGAAACCTCCCGTTACTTTGCATCCCGTGGCGACTGGAGTCCGAAAACCGGTGAGTTCGGTCTGTGGGGTGTTATGGGACCCGATGAATTCCATATGATGGTACATAATAATACCTACACCAACTTTATGGTGAAGAAAAACTTCCTCTACACCATTGAAATGGTGAGAAAATACGGCTATGACGTACCCAACGAAGAACTGGAACAGTGGCAGGTAATGGCTGACAAAATGCGTATCAACTACGACGAAAAAACCAAACTGTTTGAACAACATGACGGCTACTTCGATTTCCCCGAATATGATGTAAAAGGTATGGACCCCGATAAGGTTCCCGTATACAAATACTGGGCATATGACAGAATTTTCCGTGTGAATATGTTAAAACAGCCTGACGTTGTGTTGATGCAGTTCTTCTATTCCAAAGACTTCACCTTGGAACAGAAAAGAGAAAACTTCTATTTCTACGAACACAGATGTTCTCACGAAAGTTCCCTGTCTCCCGCAATTCACTCCATTATGGCAGCGGAAATCGGCGATTTGGATATGGCAGAAGAATATATGGCATACGGCAGCCGTGTGGATATTGACGACTACAACAGAAACGCACATCAGGGCTTACATGTAACCTCTATGTCTGCAGCTTGGATGAATATGATTTACGGCTTCGGCGGTATGAGAAGTGATGGTGATATGCTGTCCTTCAAACCCAATATTCCGAAAAAATGGGATCGCTATGCATTCACAATTCTGGTACGCGGCAGTGTATTAAAGGTGGAAGTTGTGAAAGGGAAAGCGACTTTCAAAGTGTTGGAAGGTGCACCTGTAACAGTTGAAATTTTTGACAAAGCATATGAAATTACCACGGAGGGCGTAGAAATTGAGTATTAATTTTTCTAATATTAAAGCAATTATTTTTGACTTAGACGGCGTTATCGTTTCTACTGATGATTGTCATTACAGAGGCTGGAAAAAAATGGCGGACGAAGAAGGAATCTACTTTGACCGTACCATCAACGAAAGACTCCGTGGCGTAAGCCGTATGGAAAGCCTAAACATCATTTTAGAACGTGCTGAAAAAAAATATACCGAAGAGGAAAAAGTGGATCTAGCAACCCGTAAAAATGGTTATTATGTAGATTTCATTCAGGCATTGACTCCCGACGATATCTTACCCGGCGTGATGGAAGCTCTGGAAGGTTTAAAAGCGAAGGGCATCAAAATTGCGATTGGTTCTTCCAGTAAAAATACTCCCATCATTTTAAAACAGATTGGTTTGTCTGATTACTTTGATGCAGTTTCTGACGGAAACAACATCACAAAATCCAAACCCGATCCGGAAGTATTCTTAAAAGCAGCAGATTTTTTAGGTATGCCCTATGAAAACTGTGCCATCGTAGAAGACGCCGATGCAGGCATCATTGCAGGAAAAGCGGCAGGAATGATGACCTTTGCAGTTGGCAGTGCCAAAGGCGGAGACGTTACTCTCGCTAATATGAAAGAGCTGTTAGTTCATTTATAAAAAAATATTAGCAACACAAAAAATGCACACCGTATGGTGTGCATTTTTTGTGTTGCTATACAATCGGTTCGCCTTTCCCGTTAAATAAGGGAAGCGGTTCCAGATAGAGTAAATCTTCTCTGCCCACTGCATCCCCTTCTGCAAGGACTGCCATTTTTCCGACGATATTACCGCCTGCAAGGTTCACCAGCTTTTCCAACGCCAAAAGAGATTCTCCGGTGCTGATAACATCATCCACAATCAGCACCCGTTTGCCACGAAGCATTTGGGTTTCTCTTTCTCCGATGCATAAGGTCTGAGTTTGTGCAGTGGTAATAGAGTCCACATCGGTAGTGATGAGGTTTTTCATATAGAGTTTGGGGCCTTTTCTGGCAACCACATAATGGTTGACCCCTTCCTGACGTGCCATTTCGCAAATCAAGGGGATTCCTTTTGCCTCTGCGGTAATTAACACATCATGCTCGGGAGCTTTTTTTAACAGCTCTCTGGCACAGCATTCGGTTAATTCCACATCACCAAACATAATGAAAGCACCGATGTATAAATCTTCCCCAATAGGACAAAGGGGAAGTTGCCGGGTTACCCCGGCAATTTCCATTTCGTAATGGTCTGTCATAAAATTTCAACCTTTCAATTCTTAAACGCCCGGTATTACCAATGTTGCGATATAACATGCAAATAATGCGAAAGAAATCCACATAATTGCACTGATGTCTTTAATCTTACCGGTTAATACCTTTAAGATAACCCAGGAAACGATACCAAACATAATACCGGTTGCGATAGAATATGCAAAAGGCATCATAACAACCGCTAAGAATCCGCCGATAACGTCTGCGATATCGCCATCAAATTTCATATTTTTAATAGCAGACAACATTAAGATACCAACATACAGCATAGCAGGTGTGGTAGCAAAAGAAGGAATTGCTAAGAAAATAGGAGCAAATACGATTGCGATTAAGAACATAACACCGGTGGTTAATGCAGTCAGACCGGTTTTACCGCCTGCAGCAACACCTGCAGAAGATTCTACATAACTGGTAACGGTAGAAGTACCTAAGCAAGCACCTACAACAGTACCAACAGCGTCTGCCATTAAAGCACCGCCTGCATTGGGCAGAGTGCCGTCTTCTTTGGTCAGACCGGCTTTCTGAGTAACACCGATTAAGGTACCAACGGTATCAAAAATATCGGTATATAAGAAAGTGAATACAACAATTGCAAAAGATGCAAAGTTTTTCACAACGTAGCCAAAGTCAAACTGGAACAGTGCGGGAGCCGCAAAATTGGATTTGATAGCATCCCAGGACAGAGACGGAATTACAGAATAAACACCGTTTGCCGGATCCGGAACGTACCAGCCAACCAATTCAAAAATGATACCTAAAATCCAGGTAGCGATGATACCAAGTAAAATGCCGCCGGGAACTTTTTTATACTGCAATACGCCAATAATGAGTAAACCAACGATAGATAAAATTACCGGAATGGAGGATAAATCACCAAGTGCTACAGTAGTAGCGGGATCAGCAACGATAACTTTGGAGTTAATCAGAGCAATAATGGTGATAAACAAACCGATACCGGCAGTAATACCGAATTTTAAGTTGGTCGGAATTTTGTTTACCAATGCTTCTCTGAATTTAAACAAAGACAAAATGATGAAGATAATACCTTCTACAAATACTGCGGTCAGGGCTACCTGGTAAGAACAACCCATTGCACCGCAAACGGTGAATGCAAAGAACGCATTCAGTCCCATACCGGATGCTAAAGCTACCGGATAGTTTGCGAAAAACGCCATACAAATGGTTGCGATTGCTGCAGAAATTGCAGTTGCCATGAAGATTGCAGGTGCCGATGCCCCTGCAATGCCGCCTAAGTAGCTGGGGTTAACAGCCAAAATGTAAGCCATTGCCAAAAATGTGGTAATACCGGCAATGATTTCCGTTTTGACATTTGTGCCGTGTTCTTTCAATTTGAACAGTTTTTCCATTTTGAAGTTACACTCCTTTTTTTAAAATAAATTCCAATAATATTATACAAAACTTTGTGCGTTTTTTCAAGTAATTTTGTGAGTTTTCGATATAATTGTTACTTTTCACAAAAACAGATAGGCAAAAACTACAAAATTACCAAAAAAATCTTCTTATTTCAACACACCGGACTCCGTCGCAAGATAAGAAAGTGAAATATCATGAGACTCGGAAAACACACTTTCCCGGAGCGTTTTCTCGTAGCACAACCCACAGGTTATGCCGGAAAAGTCCTTCAGATAGCGGTCATAATACCCTGCTCCGTATCCGATACGGTATTTTTGTTTATCAAAACCAAGACCCGGCACAAAAATCAAATCTATGTTATGTTTTGAAATTTCCTCATTAGAGACTGGTTCCATAATTCCATAGGCAGATAGTGAAAACTCCACTGCCTCCGCTGCCTGCACGGCAATCATTTCTGTTTTGGAAATACATTTTGGAAAGAGGCAGATTTTCCCCATATCCCGGCACGCTTTCCACAACAAATCTGTTTTCACTTCGCTGTTTGCTGAACGATACAGCAAAACTGTTTTCGCAGACACAAACCAAGGTTCTTTGATGATCTGTTTGGTTATTTTTTGAGAAGAATCTTCAATTTCATATTCCGACAGATTATTTCGTATGGTTCTTAATTGATTTCTAAGCTCTTTCTTTTCCATAGAACAACTCTCTTTCTACGAAAAAAGACGGGAAAACCCGTCTTTTTATCTTTCATATGAAAAACTTATTTCTGTTCGCATTTCTGGTTTGCAACGGTGCAAGAAGTTTTGCAAGCAGACTGACAAGAAGTCTGACATTCGCCACAACCTTTTTTTGCTAAGTTTTCTGCTAAGTTTTTGGTGGTTAAGGTTTTAATCTGTTTCATAATCGTGAAATTCCTTTCCTTATATTGTTTGGTTTTGTTTTCTGATTGATCCCCACCATTCCGCCGACCATTGCAACAGCCAGAAGAATGAGAGAACTGAATATGCGAACCCTTGCCTGAAAAACAAGCGTTAACACTATGTATCCTGCAACAAACAGCACTCCTGCCCATAAGCCTTTCATAAAGCCTTTCCGTTTTGCACCCTTTGCAGCACGATAACCGGAAAGCAATGCGGCAATATAGGTAATGGCTCCGCCAACCCACGAAATTGCCACCTCTGGAATGTAAAATATATGAAACACCAGAGCCGACAACAGCACTCCGACAAATAAAACCAACCAGCCTGTTACTGCTGCACGTATGATTCTGTTACTCACCGAAGTTACTCCTTCCTGTTCGGAATGATTCATTGCAGTTCACTTCCAATCCAAAAAATAGTTTTGGTATATTATATTGGAAGCGAGTGGAAACTATGCCTTTTCTTTTTGTTCCACAGATTTAATCGCCCATTTCTGAAGCACCAGCTTGGTATTATCAGAGCCGACTTCAACGGTAACAGTAGTATCTTTAATCTGAGAAACCCTGCCTTCGATGCCTCCGATGGTAACAATAGCGTCACCTTTTTGCATATTAGCAAGCATTTCTTTGAATTTTTTGTCTTTCTTTTTCTGAGGTAAAATAATCAGAAAATAAAACACCACAATCATGATAATCAGCGGTAAAAATGAGCTGAGCATTGCACCCATATCCTGACCCTGCGGCATTTTGTTCACCTACTTTCCGTAAAGAATTCGTTTATCATAGGTATTATATACCATTTTCAATCACTTTGCAAGCGTTTTAGGGAAATTCTTTTTCATTTTTTTGAGAAAATGTGAAAATACTACTCCGCTTTGTGCCATTTTACCCCTTCACGGGTATCTTCAATCACAATTCCCATAGCTAAAAGTTCTGCACGGATTTCATCTGCCCGTCCAAAATTCTTTTCTTTTTTCGCCTGGGTACGTTCTGCGATTTTTGCTTCCACAAGTGCTACATCCACATTGGAGTCTTCTTCCACTCTTGCAATATTTAATACGCCGGTTAATTCTTTCAACAGGCTGTATGCCGCATCCACATAACCTTTGGTGGCATTTTCCTTGGTTTTGGTGTTGATTTCACGTACCAATTCAAAAACAATACCGATTGCTTCTGCAGTGTTTAAATCGTCATCCATTGCAGTGATGAATTTCTCACGGAACGAAGCGAGGCTTTCTTGTTCTTCGGCAGTCACAGCAACATCTGCCACTTTATCTGACAGAAATTCCAGGTTTTTCATACAGGTTACAATACGTCCCAAGCCGGTTTTTGCCTGTTCCAGCAGTTCATCGGAGAAGTTAATGGGACTTCTGTAATGAGCAGATAACATAAAGAAACGAAGCACATCATAAGGGAATTTTTCCGCTAAGTCACGGACGGTGAAGAAATTGCCTAACGATTTTGACATCTTGCGGTTATCAATGTTGATATAACCGTTATGCATCCAATAGTTGGCAAAGGGAACGCCGTTTGCAGCCTCAGACTGTGCAATTTCGTTTTCATGATGCGGGAAAGATAAATCCTTACCGCCACAATGAATATCAATGGTTTTTCCCAAGTATTCATTTACCATGGCACTACATTCAATATGCCAGCCGGGACGTCCTTCGCCCCAGGGAGAGGTCCAGGAAGGCTCCCCTTCTTTTTTTGCTTTCCAAATGGCAAAGTCCATAGGATCTTTTTTATCTTCATTGACGTTGATTCTTGCCCCTGCTTCCAAGTCTTCCAACGGCTGATGAGACAACTTTCCGTAGGGTTTGAATTTTTTGGTTTCAAAATATACGTCACCGTTTTTTTCGTAAGCGTAACCTTTTTCAATCAAGGTTTCGCACATTTTGATAATCTGCGGAATGACATCGGTAGCTCTGGGATGCACATCTGCTTCTCCAACCCCAAGACCTTTCGCATCGGTATAATATTCTTGAATGAATCTGTCTGCCAGTTCCCTTACAGTAATTCCCTCTTCGTTGGCACGCTTAATCATTTTGTCGTCAATATCGGTAAAATTCTGCACAAATTTCACTTCATATCCACGGTATTTAAAATATCTTCTTAAGGTATCAAAAATGATAAAAGGACGGGCATTCCCCAAATGGAAATAGTTATATACGGTAGGACCGCAGGCATAGATTTTTACCTTGTTTTCCTCCAGGGGCTTGAATTCCTCTTTTTGCATGGTTAATGTATTAAAAATTTTCATCATTTATTCTCCTTCCTTCGATTGGGATGCCTCAAGTTTTTCAATGCGGGCAAGCATTCTGCATAATTCCTGAGATAAGGGGTCGGGAATGTGAGTCTGGTCCATCTGCCAGTCCGTAGCAGAAACTTTTACGTTGTTACGAACCACAATTCGTGCAGGCACACCCACACAAGTGCTGTTTTCCGGAACTTCCCGCAACACCACCGCATTGGCTGCAATTTTAGAATTATCGCCAACTGTAAAAGGACCAAGCACCTTGGCACCGCTTCCTATCATTACGTTTTTGCCGATGGTAGGATGACGTTTACCGGTATCTTTCCCGGTACCGCCTAAGGTCACATTCTGATAGATGGTACAGCCATCCCCTACTTCAGCAGTTTCGCCAATGACAACCCCCATCCCGTGGTCTATCATCACACCACGACCGATTTTGGCACCCGGATGAATCTCAATTCCGGTAAAAGCTCTCACCGTCTGAGAAATCCAACGTGCTAAAAAGAACAGTCTCCATTGGTACAGCCGATGGGCTGCCCGATGCCAGAACAAAGCGTGAATCCCCGGGGAAAGCAAAAATACTTCGATTACATTTTTTGCGGCAGGGTCTTTTTCCATTACCGCACGGATATCTTCCCTGAGTCGTTTGAACAAATAGTTTCTCTCCTTTTTATCACCGATGCTGATTCCGTAAGCAGCAATCGGCATCAGAGCAAGCAGTGCCGGATAGGAGTACCGCTCCTGCACTTCAGCCAACAAATGTTGTGCCGCTATGCCCATCACAAAAATACAAATATATAATATGCCGTCTCGGCGTTTTTGTCTGAATAATTGATATGCCCCTATGAGTACACCCATCATAAGTAACAGGTGAAAGGCATTTGCCATATTTTTGGTCTGCCAGACTGCATCAAATGCCTCAAAACTGTGATCTTTTATCATATAATCGCAGACCAACATTTCGCCACCCCATAAGATGCCAAACTTGGTAACAAACAGTTTGCAGTTCCCCAAAAAACCGTTGTCAGAAAACCGTTGGATGGCTTTTGTTTGCATATAGCCATGCACTTCATCCGGGGAAACAATTCCCTCTTTGGCAAGCGTGAGTGCCGCTTCATAATCCGATGCATTCCATAAGCCATTTTGTTTGGCATTGGCTCCCACATATAAATTATAGCCAAATGGTTTCGATGCAATGGGTTGCCCGTTCAACTGTTGGAATCCAAAAAACAAACCGCTTACTATGCCCAGGTAGCAACCAACTGCAAGAAAAAACGAAAGCATTTGCTTTTTTCCCGGAATCAGACAAACTGCATACAGAAAAAATGCAAACATAATCAAAATCCCACAAGGACGGATGCCATTTAACACAGCTGTCAATACACCGAATGCGATCCCAAAACCAACCCTCGGTTTCTCCCAGAATAAAATGGCAAGATACAAAAGAACCACAAGCAAAAATCCAAACAGCATTTCAGTTGCCAAAAGCTCGGAATACAATACAAACGAAGGCGATATCGCATATAAGAACACAGTGAGATTAGCAATCTTTCTGTCAAAAAGTTTGATAGAACAGCCAAACAACACCAACGCTGTCAGCGTGTCTACAATCACATTACATACCTGTACTGCAATAGAATTCGCTCCAAAAAGCCGATAAATTCCGCTGAGCACATAAGAAAAACCAATGGTATGCGGAAACATAGAGCCGTAATCTGAAAACAGCGTCTTTCCTTCTGATAAAAGTTCTGCCATTTCGTGATACAAATAGTAATCGGAAAACGGCTTGATATCGATAGCTAAAACAACCCAAAGCCGAATCGTAAAACACAACATCAGACAGAATAACAAGCTGATTTTTTTCCGAGAAAAAAAACGGTAAAAGCAAACTGCCAAGCCGGTGTAACCAAGGGTGTATCCCAACAATCCCCACAAGGATTCTCCTTCGGTATAGAAGGGATTACAACCGCTTACAATCAGTGCACTTACAAAAGCAAACAAAGAAAACACTAAAAAAGCCAATCGGAAAAACCAGGCTGATTTTTCCTTTAGGGTATGCTTCATATAGTGGCTCCTTTCCTAATGTTTGCTTATTTGTTTATTGTATATGATAATGGAGAAAATGTCAATATTTTTCCATTGTTTTTGTAAAATTACAGTTGACTGACAAACTCATTCTCCGAAAACATTTTTTCCACAGAGGTTCTTATTTTTTTATTCTTAGGCAAAACAAGGTCACAGTCTTCCGAAAGAACCGTTTCTGCCGCCTCTTTTGCCAGCCGTACCGTTTCCATGGAGTAAGTCAGATTGGACAGTCGCATCGAGGGTAACCCATGTTGACGGGTTCCGAAAAATTCACCTGGCCCCCTATGTTTTAGATCAAATTCACTAATCTGGAAGCCGTCGGTTGTTTTTTCCATAATCTCTAACCGTTTTTTTGCTTTCACATCCGCAAGATTCAAAAAACAGTAGGATTTCTTCTGTCCTCTGCCCACTCGACCCCGAAGCTGATGTAAGCTTGCCAAACCAAACCGTTCCGCATTTTCAATCACCATTACGGTAGCATTGGGAACATTGACGCCTACCTCTACTACGGTAGTGGATACCAGCACATCGTATTCCCCGCTTGCAAATTGATTCATAACCGCATCTTTTTCGTCAGCTTTCATTTTTCCGTGAAGTAATCCGATGCGATATTCTTTTAAATAGCGGGTTTGCAATTCTTCCTGCACACGAATGGCATTTTCAGCATCCAAAGCTTCGCTTTCTTCAATCAGCGGACATACCACAAAAGCCTGATTCTTCTTGGCAAGCTCCTTTGACACAAATGAGTACACCAATTCCCGTTGTGTTTCTGACGCGATACGGGTAACAACCGGGATTCTTCCTTTGGGTAATTCGTCTATCACCGATACATCCAAATCACCGTATATAATCAAAGCTAACGTTCTGGGAATGGGAGTAGCCGTCATCACCAGACAATGGGGATTCTCGCCTTTTTTTGTTAATTCTGCTCTAGCCTTTACCCCAAAACGATGCTGTTCATCGGTAATCACAAGTCCCAGTTTTTGAAACTGTACGGTATCGTAAATCAAAGCATGCGTTCCGATCACAAGGGAAATCTCCCCTGTATGCAGTCCATTCTGCACCGCAGTTTTTTCTTTCTTTTTCATCGATGAAACCAAAAGTTCTACCGAAACGCCAAAGGCATCGAAATATGGCTTTAACCCCTCAAAATGCTGCCGGGCAAGGATTTCAGTGGGTGCCATCAAAACTGCCTGATACCCGCTTTGTGCACAAATGAGCATCGCCATTGCAGCAACCATGGTTTTCCCACTTCCTACATCTCCCTGGACCAATCGGTTCATCTGATACCCCTGCTTAAAATCGTAACATATTTCACGGGTAACCCGTTTTTGGGCATCCGTTAACGGGAACGGAAGCTGTTTGGCAAATTCTTCTGCAATTTTATAATTGACAAGTTTGGGACCGGCTGCTTTTTTCTGTTTCAGTTTGAGTTTTCCCAATCCAAGCATCAAATAAAAAAGTTCTTCAAAAACCAGACGTTTTTTTGCAGAGGCAAGTTCTTCTTCTCCCGTAGGAAAATGAATATTTTCCAAAGCATATAACAATTCACACAAATGATATTTCTTACGGATGTCAAACGATAACGTTTCTTGAAGATGTTCCTTTGCGACCAAAAGGCATCCATGGGCAACCTTTTGCATCACCCCTTGCGTTAATCCCTTTGTTAACGGGTATTTTGGAATATAATTTTCAGAAAAATCTCCTCTTGCCACCGCTTTTTGAATAGCAGGATTGGTCATCTCGAAATAGCCGATACGACGGCTGACTTTACCAAACACGGTTATTTCCTGTCCGACTTTCAATTGATTGATTAAGTATTTCTGGTTAAAAAAGGTGATTTTCAATGTCCCGGTTTCATCTTCTGCCATCGCAGAAATCAAAGTCAGATTCTGACGGACTCTGCGGGAAGAAACATCTAAAATCCGAACGGTTACCGTAGCAGTTTCTTCATCAGAAAGATTTGCTACACATTTTTGATTCATTCGGTTTTCGTAGCTTTTCGGAAAAAAGTACAGCATATCGCCAACCGAAAAAATGCCAAGCTTCTGAAAATACGTCAGCCTGGCATTAGAAACTCCTGATATGTTAGAAATCGGCATCTGAAACAAATCCATCATGGTCACCTTTTCCTATGCTTTTTCCCAAACTTCTCAAAGTTTTCGGATTATTGTTATAGAATGATATTATTCCAAGGATACAAAATAGTAGTATACCGGCTGGTCTCCACGATAGAAAGAAAAGTCGATATTTTTATATTTTTTGGTTAGGTTTTTTTCTAAGCTTTCCATTTCTTCACTGTTGATGTCGGCACCGGCATATACAGTTACCATAGAAATGCTGTCATCACAAAGCTTTTCAATCACACCGGCACAAACCTTCGCCGGGTCTTTGCCTTTGGTAATAATTGCACTGCCGCTTAACCCCATAATCTCGCCCTCTTTGATTTCAATATTATCAAAGACGGAGTCTCTTACCGCATAGGTAATCTGTGCAGATTTTAAGGAACTGATAATATCTTTCATGGTAGCCAAGTTATCTTCCGGGGAAGCATTTTCATCAAAACCAACCATACAAGGCAATACGTCGGACATATTCTTGGTGGGGATTACCACCATTTTTCCGTCGTACAGCTCTGCCGCCTGTTCTGCCGCCAGGATAATATTTTTATTGTTAGGGAACACATAAACCACATCGGCATTGGTAGCATTTGCCGCATTTAAAATATCGTCAGAGGACGGATTCATTGACTGACCGCCGGATACAATATACTCAATGCCCAGTTCCTTGTAAATATTGGAAAACCCTTCCCCTGCTGCAACTGCAACAAAAGCATACGGCTGACGTTCCTTGGGAATGGAGTTCTGAATGTTTTCATTCTGATATTTCATATTGTCAATTTTAATATCAATCAGGCTTCCGATTTTTAACGCTTCGGAAATTACAATACCGGGGTCATTGGTATGGATATGCACTTTGATGATATCCTCCATGGCAACCACTACAATACTGTCACCTAAGCCTTCATAACGTTTTGTCAGTTCATTCTTCTTCCGCATCGGATTCTGAATGATAAATTCGGTACAATACTGAAACGTTACGTTTTCGTGATTATCTACAAAAACTTCGGAAGTTTTTTCTGCTTCCACCACCAGTTCTTCAGGCATTTGTTCCGTTTTAAAGTAATTTGCCATACCTTCAATGAGGTAGCAAATCCCCTTCCCACCGGAATCCACAACCCCTGCCTGTTTCAGCTTGGGAAGCATTTCGGGGGTCTGTGCTAAAGCATCATAAGAAGCTGCAACCGCTTCGGTAAACAACGTATCCAAATCGGTAATTTCTTCCTGTTTTGCTTCTAAATGTTCCGCTGTCATACGGATAACGGTCAGAATGGTACCCTCGGTGGGTTTCATAATCGCTTCGTAGGCGGTTTTTGCACCCAAACGGAACGCATTCACCATATCGGCAACATCCAGTTCTTCTTTCCCTTTTGCCGCTTTTGCCATCCCTCTTAAAATCTGGGACAGGATAACCCCGGAGTTCCCTCTGGCACCTCGCAGAGCAGCCATAGAAACTCCATCCAGCACATTGCCGGCAGATTCTGTCCGACTGTGTGCTGCGGAAGCCGCAGAAGTAAATGTCATCGACATATTGGTTCCGGTATCACCATCGGGTACCGGGAACACATTTAAGGCATTCAACTCTTCTTTGTTATTACACAAATGGATTTTTGCCGCTGTAATCATATTGGCAAGCATGACTCCATTAATTTTTTTATCCATGAATTGTGATCTCCCTCTTTGAATAGTCTGATGAATTGACGGTTATTTATTTACCACAATATCATCGATACAAACGGTAACATCTTTGATTTTTGCCTGGGTCATTTTTTCCACAGCATAGGTAATATCTGATTTCACATTTTCTGCCAGCACCTTGATATTCACGCCGTAGCTGACTTTGATGTGAATTTCAATACTAACCAGACCATCACGGCATACAACTTTGATTCCTTTTCTTAAGTTTTCAGAACCAAAGAAACGCTTAATCACTTCCGCCGTGCTTTTTTCACACATACCAACCACACCGTAGCAATGAGTTGCAGCATAGCCTGCAATTTCTTCGATTGTTTTTTCGGTTACGGTAATTTCGCCTACATCGGTTAATTTCTTTAACGGCATATAAAACGCATCCTTTCTGTCACTTATTTTTATCAAACGACTGTATCTCAGTCTTAGAATATGCAAATTTACAATACTTTATTGAGGAATGACTTTGTTCTTTCATTCTTGGGATGATTAAAAATCTCCTCCGGAGTGCCTTCCTCCATAATCACGCCTTCATCCATAAAAATTACACGGTCAGCAACTTCACGGGCAAATCCCATTTCGTGGGTTACCACAAGCATCGTCATTCCGTCTGCTGCCAGGCGTTTCATAACATCCAATACTTCGCCAACCATTTCCGGGTCCAATGCAGAGGTAGGCTCGTCAAACAGCATAACCTCCGGTTCCATACAGAGGGCACGAACAATGGCAACACGTTGTTTCTGCCCGCCGGAAAGCTGATTGGGATAAGCTCCTGCTCTGTCTTCCAGTCCAACAACACGAAGAAGCTCCATCGCTTTTTTTTCTGCCTGTTCTTTGGTGGCTTTTTTCAGTTTGACCGGTGCCAGCGTCATATTGTCTAAAATAGTCATATTGGGGAACAGATTAAAATGTTGAAATACCATTCCAACCTTCTGTCTGTGATGATTGATGTTGACTTTACGGTCAGTAATATCAACATCAGATAAATAGATATGTCCTTCATTGGGAACTTCCAATAAATTCAACGAACGAAGAAAGGTGGATTTTCCGCATCCGGAAGGACCGATAATAACGATTACTTCTCCTTTGGAAACTTCCAAATCCACACCGTTTAAGGCTTTGATCGCACCGTCTTTATAGTGCTTTTTCAGCCCACAAACACGAATCAAATGATTACCGTTCACTCTTTCTCAATCTCCTTTCCAAAAGTTCTACCAGCCAGGTGAAGAACATTACCATCACCAAATAAATTGCAGCAATGGCTAACAGTGGGAACAAACTCTGATAGGTAATCCCACGGATAATGTTGGCACCACGGGTTAAGTCGGTTACGCCAACGTAGCCTGCAATCGCAGTTTCCTTCAGCAAAACGATGAATTCGTTTGCCAGTGCCGGAAGAATATTTTTAAAGGTTTGAGGAAGCACGATATACCACATGGTCTGCACATAGTTAAGACCTAAAGAGCGGCCTGCTTCTGACTGACCGCCATCAATACTCATAATACCGCCACGAATGATTTCCGCAACATAAGCACCGGAATTGATACCGAAAGCGATGATACCGCACAGCATCTTATTGTCGGAGCTTGCCATAATAACAAAGAAAATAATCAGAATCTGCACCATGGCAGGTGTGCCTCTGATCACAGTCAGATATACTTTACAAAACCAGTTACCAACCGCAAGAAAACATTTTCCCACCGGATTTTTAATTTCAGTATACTGTTTATCATATGTAGTTCTGACTGCTGCAATGACAACCCCCAAAATAACCCCTAAAATCAGAGCAAAAAAGGTGAGAATAATGGTGTTCTGAATCCCTTCCACCAGATATTTCCAACGGTTATCTTCCACAAATGCAGTAATAAAATCCTTCTGCAGTTTTACAATCCATTCGGGCATTTTAGTAATTCCTTTCAAATACGACAGATGTCAACCGGGAATTCTCCCGGTTGACATTGTCTGAAAATAAAAGCTTAAAAATTGGTATGTATTCAGCCTTCGGAATACAAATTATTCAGCAGGAATGTATTTTTCAACGATAGTTTTTACAGTACCGTCTGCAATCAGTTCGCCTAATGCTTTATCGATGTCTGCTTTTAATTCCGGAGTATCTTTGGAAATTGCAGCAGCGTAATCTTCGGTGATGTATTCAGTATCTAAGATTTTTAAGCCGGGATTATTCTGAACGAATACTTTTGCAGGTTCGTTGTCGATAACTACACAATCAACTTTATCGGTGTTTAAAGCCATAACAGCATCAGCACCTTTGTTGTAACGTTCTACGGTACCCAACCCTTCGTCTTCGATATCCCAGGTACAGTACAAATCACCGGTGGTAGCCAGCTGAACACCGATTTTGGTGTTTGCGCCTTCTTTAAACAAATCGTCTGCAGTAGTGATAGCAGAATCTTCTTTTACAATGATTACCTGAACGCCGGTTGCATAGGTCTGAGTGAAATCAACCTGTTCTTTTCTTTCGTCAGTAACGGTCATACCAGCCATAACGAAATCGTATTTGCCAGTCTGAACGCCGGGAATCAGAGAATCAAAATCAACGTTTTCGATTTTTAATTCTTTGCCCAGTTTGGTTGCGATTGCCTGTGCAATTTCAGCATCGATACCAACGATTTTGCCGTCTTCCATATACTCATAGGGAGGGAATTCTGCGTTGGTAGCCATAGTTAAGGTATTGTCTTCAGTTTTGCCGCAGCCTGCAAATAAGGTAAGAACCAGAGCTGCAACTAAGGTAAGTAAAAGCGCTTTTTTCATGATTAACTCCTCCTCGCACATTTCGTGCAATATAGATTTTCTATAATAGTATACTATAGAAACAACAATTTTTCAATAGATTTCTGAAAATTTATTCTTTTTTTTGCATTTTTATTACATTTGCATAAGGAAATCAAAGGTTTTTTCTCCGGACTACAGTACGATTTTCACCGAGGAAGCATATTCCGACGGTGTCATTTGTGTCATCTGCTTGAACTGTTTGGAAAAATAATGAATACTGTCATATCCCAAAACCCCCGCAATTTGCGTAAAATTATAGTTATCTTCCCGAATCAGCATTTTCGCACGTTCAATTTTCAAAAAATTAAAATACTGCATTACCCCCATTCCGGTTTTCTCTTTGAACAGGATTTTCAGGCTGGTACTGCTGGTTTTAGAATATTTCAACACCTCCGGAAAGGTCAATGGATTTCCGATATTTTCATTCAAAAACTCGATAACATCCTCTACAATATCATTATCCATCCGTTCTTTCAGTACAGAAAGAGAAGCTTTCTGTACATTGGAAATCATATTGTTTCGATACAGAGAAAGCAAAAACTGCTGTAAATACAACAGAAGCATCTGCTCTGCCCCGAAAAAGGATTCTTCTTTGCGAAGAAGTCCCGCAGTCATCGGGTCATTCAGCGGTGTAGAAAAAGCTTTGGTGCTTTCTTTGATAATGGAGGACAACAGATTCTTTTCGTCCTTAGTAACATGAAAGACTTTGTTTTTGAAAAACTGCATCGCCTTGGAATGGCACTCAAAAGAAACAATGGCAATGTTGGGAGCAATGACCCCATTGGAAAACACATTGTGAAACTCGTTGGGCTGATGAAAAATGACTTCTCCCTGCCGCAGACGGTGGGTTGTGTCTCCCGCAATCACATTGATTTCCCCTTTATCTACATACAAAAATTCCCAGAAGTCGTGTTGTTCTCCCGTGAATTTAAAATCCTTGCTGTATTCCAGATAATGGACAGTTACCAGATGCCGAATCACAAATTCTTCTTTCAGCTTGGTTTTTTTATATTGAATTTCTTTCAAAAAAATTCCTCTCCCATCTGCTTTGGATTAGGGCTTCAGCCAGGGAAGTATTGCTGTTACGGGAAGTCCAACCACATTGTCGAAATCGCCCTCAATAGATTCCACAAATTTTGAAGCAATTCCTTGAATCGCATAGCTTCCGGCTTTGTCGAAGGGTTCTTTTGTGGCAATATATTCTAAAATTTCTTCCCGGGTTAAAGGTTTGAAATACACCTTGGTTTCACATACAATGGATTGATAGGAAATCTCGCTCTCCCTCACTTTGGCAAGGGTGACACCCGTAAATACGCTGTGAGCTTTTGCACTTAATTGAGAAAGCATTAAAAAAGCATCTTCAGCGTCCTTGGGCTTTCCGAAAATTTCATTTTCCAATGCTACCACCGTATCAGCCGCTATGATCAAAACTTCTTCGCTTATAAAATGCTCTGCAGCACTTTTCGCCTTTCGTAAAGACAGTTCTTCCACCAGTTCTTTGGGTGACAAAGGCTCCTTGACTGTTTCATCACAATCGGTCACAAACACCGAAAAGTCAATCCCGTGCTTTTGTAACAGTTCTTTCCGCCTGGGAGACTGCGATGCTAAAATAATAGTTTGTTTCTTTGATTTCATTTTTTTCTCCATCTGCTGTATGTATAGACAAATAATTTATTCAAACATCCATTTTAATACATACTGAATATACTCATCCCAGAACGTCCAGCAATGGGTGCCGGAGGATTCCCGATAGGTATAGTCAAAGTCAAGCGTTTCAAATTTTTTGCGAAGCTCTGCATTGCCCTCATATAAAAAGTCCTCGGTACCAACACCCATATATACACGGGGTTTTACCGCAAGTTTGTTGGTTTCTTCTGCGATACAGAACAAATCCTCGGAATCAGGTATCTGAGGATTTTCCCCGAAAACAGGAATCATAATATCGGGGCATCCACTGGTCCAGCCACGGATATCCGCTACCGAAGAAAGCCCTGCACAGGCAGTATACCGCTGAGGATTTTTCAAGCCGATTTTCAATGCACCGTAACCGCCCATAGAAAGACCTGCAATAAAATTATTTTCTCTTTTCTGAGAAATGCCGAAAAATTCTTCCATCAGACGGGGCAGCTCTTCACTAATGTATGTATAATATTTTTCACCGTATTTCATATCGGTATAGAACCCCTTTCCGCCAAAGGGCATAACGACACAGATCCCGTAGTCATCTGCATAACGTTCAATGGAAGTACGGCGAAGCCAGATAGAATGGTCATCACTTAAGCCATGAAGCAAATACAGACATTTATATTCTGAATTCCCTGCTTTAGCGGTTACTCCGATTTGTCCTTGTGTGCTTCTCTGAGGCATAAAAACGTTTACGGTTGTTTGAAATCCTAAAGATTCACTATAAAAATTTGCTTCAAAAAATGCCATGATTTCATTCTCCTGTCTAATAAAAATATGATATAAATTATGAATTGCAACGATAGCATCGTTACGCCCATTCTACCACGATTTGTCAAAAAAGTCAATAAAATTTATCTTTTCAGACAAGAAAAAAACAAAGACAACCTGTCATAATTGAGGACAGCCTCTCATAAAGATATAAAAAACAAGCGAGGTGTTTTTTGATGAGCATTTCTCTTCCCAAATTACAAAAGCTGTTCCCCCCACCGCTGATATCCTATCTCTCGGAACAAACCGAAGAAATCCGTTTCCGAAGAAATCAGAATATCATGATAAGAGAATCGAAAAAAGAAATAATTACCCCTATTATCTGCGACAAGTTTTTATTGGAGGACCTGCTTGACAAGCTGACCAAAAGTTCGTTATACACTTGCTTTGACAGTATCTCCCAAGGGTTTCTGACGGTGGAAGGCGGACATCGGGCAGGAATTTCCGGAACAGGAGTATATGAAAACGGACGGCTTTGCCACGTAAAGGATATTTCCTCAGTGAATTTCCGGATTGCCCACGAAACAAAAGGCTGTGCAGAACAATTGTTTCAGAAACTGATTTTGGGATATCGGATTCCCGGGATTTTACTGATTTCTCCCCCCGGATGCGGAAAAACAACCTTACTTCGAGATTTGATCCGTCTTTGCTCCAACCGGATTCCCGGAATCCGGGTCGCTGTGGTGGATGAACGAAGTGAAATCGCCGGTATCCACTTGGGAGAAGCTCAAAACGACTTAGGCAAGCGGTGCGATATTTTAAACGGTTATACCAAAGCTGACGGAATCCGCCACGCAGTCCGTTCCCTGTCGCCGGATGTAATTGCGGTGGACGAAATCGGCACAGCAACGGATGAAGAAAGTCTGCTGTATGCACTGCACGCCGGAGTCACGGTATTGGCGACCGTTCACGGAAATGAAACCGGAGAATTCCGGAAGAATATCCGTCGGCTAACACAGGAAGGGGCTTTTGACTATTATGTTTATCTTTCAGACAGAAACCCTGTTGACCGTGTGGAGAAAATCGTCAAAGTAAAGGATGGAGGCAATGTTTAGTATACTGGGAATGATACTGATTCTGGCGGGAGATGTTCTGCTGTCCGGCTACTGTTGTAAAGAACGGAAGAAAAAGTTGGACTGCCTTTTTGAAATGACGCTGTATCTTCGGGAAATTACCTGTATGATATATGACTTTAAGCTCCCCTTAGAAGATGCCATGCAACGGCAATCCAATACGGGAACGTGGTCCCGCTTTTTGTGGGAGTACATAACAAACAACCCGGAAAAAGGCATCCGGACTTCTCTTTTGGAAGGGCTGCAACTTCTCCCCTTGCCCGAAGAAGATGCCAAAAACAATCTGGCCGAATATTTCAGACAGCTTGGCAAATCGCCGAAAGAACAAACCGCAGAACACTACAAAAGTGTAGCCGGGCAATTAGAACAACTGTATCATATGAAAAAAGAAGAATACAAAAAACAAAACCGACTGTCGGCAGGAGCTGTGTATGCAATCAGTCTTGCCGCCGCAATACTGTTATGGTAAGAGGGATATTTCAATGAATGTAGAACTGATTTTTAAAATCGCCGCTATCGGTATCATTGTGGCAATCTTAAACCAACTGCTTGCAAAATCCGGACGTGACGAACAAGCTACCATGGTAACCCTTGCGGGACTTGTAGTAGTTTTGGTGGTCATTGTGAAAGAAATTGCCTATTTATTTGACACCATTAAATCTCTGTTTAACTTTTAGGGAGGAGTCAAATGGAACTTATTGCAAAAATTATGGGAATTGCAGTCATCGGTGCCATGCTGGCAGTTTTTCTAAAGGAAAAAACACCGCAGTTTTCCATGGCAGTATCTCTGGTCACGGGAATTCTCATTTTCACGCTGATTGCCGCCAGACTGGAATCGGTCATCTCACAAGTCAAAACAATGATTGCCGACGTGGGAATGGAAGCTGAAACCGTGAATCTGGTATTAAAAATTTGCGGACTGGGAATGATAGCCGAATTCTTTTGCAATCTGATTGCGGATGCAGGTGAGGTTGCCATTGCAAAAAAGGCAGAACTTTCAGCAAAAGTGGTAATGTTTCTAATGATTCTTCCACTGATGGGAAAGGTTGTGAACACGGTATGGTCGCTGTTTTAGAAAAACACCGGATTGCAAGACTTCAGCACGTGTTTCTTGTCATCATTCTTCTGTTGGTACTTCCGTTTTCTGTCGATGCAAATGAACTAAAGAATCCAACCGAAGAAATTTTATCTCTGGCAGAAGATAGTGAAACTTATCACCAAAGCTCCGAAGAAAAGCCGTCTCTGGGAACTCTTTGGGAGCAAGCAGACGACTTATTTTTCAGAGAATTAAAAGCTATGCTTTCCCGTGTGAAACTGTTAGTTGCCATGTTGGTGTTATGGGGTATGAAAAGCTGTATGGACTTCCCCTTCAGCTTCAATCGGACCGTCACATTAGGGTGTATGGCACCGATCCTGTATCTGACTGGCGAAATTTTTACCGAACTGACCACGGTGGCAACCGATATGATAGAACAGCTATCTCAATTTGTCTATCTGATTATCCCCACTCTGACAGGACTGATCGCCAATGGCGGAAGAGTGTTAAGTTCTGCGAAAAGCACCTATTTTATTTTAGGGTTTATGAACGTACTGGTATTTTTGATTGGGCATCTTTTTGTTCCTGCCATTCTGTTATATTTTGTGTGTTCCGTGATGTCTGCCATAGTGGAAAAAGACTATTTTTCTGCTTTGAAAAAAGTTCTTTTGTCTGTCAATAAAACCGCATTGCCCCTTTGTATCGGCATTTTTACTACCTTGTTGACCGTTCTTACCACCGTTTCCAAATCCTCAGATGCACTGACTCTGCAAACGGCAAAAATGGCGTTGGGAAACTGTATTCCTTTTTTGGGAAGTGCACTGTCCGATTCCGGAGAATATCTGATTCAGACGGTTGCTCAAATCAAGGCACAGGCAGGATTAGCGGGAATTGTGGCGTTATGCTACATATTCCTGGTCCCCATTTTAAAAATTCTGTCCGGAATTCTGATTTTTAAAGGATTATCCGTTTGTGCCGGATTCTTATGTGAAGATACTGTCACCGAATTTTATGACAATGCCCAGACAGCACTCGGGATGCTGGCAGGAGTCACGGCAACGGTGTCGGTCATTGCCATTCTTGGCATTATGATTCTGATGGGACTGTAAAAAAGGAGGACTTTATGCTGCATTTAATTGTAAAACTGAAATCTGTAGTCCTGGTAATTTTAATCTGTGAATTTTTAAAAGAATTGCTTGCCGCTGAAAAATTCAAGCGTTATCTTCAATTTGCAGTCAGTCTTTTTCTGTTTGCCTTTTTTCTTTCCGCATTTTTACATACCGATTTTTCACTTCCCCAATTCTCAGAAACCGTTGCTTTCCAACCGGAAGACAATCTATTGAAAGAGCAATATGAAACACAAATTGCAACTGCTGTTTCCAAGGAGCTTACAAAAAACGGTTTCTCCTATCAGAATGTAACGGTTACATTATCAGATTGCTATGAAATCGAAACCATCCGGATTGTTTCGGATGCTGACCCTGAAATCTTTGAATCTCTGTGGAAAGGAGACATCCCCTATGAAGTGGTACACCCCTCTTTTGAAATTTCTGCCCCGTAATCTGAAAGACAAAAAAATCAAGCTGATATTGATATTGTTTTTAACAGGTGCGATATTTCTTTTGCTTCCTCCAAACGAAAAAAAAGAGGAATCTTCCCACGTACAAGTGAATATGATAAATCATCAGGAGCGTACAAAAAAAGAGCTGGAAAAGCTCCTCACCAAGCTGACAGGAGAAACCGTCAGAATTGTGTTCACCCAAAAAGACAGCGGGGACTTCAGCGTAATCACCGAAGAAAGTCTTTTGGTGGAATCAAACCCGGAAAACGGTACCTCTACTTTGCAAAAGGATACCAAACCCATCACCGACAGTAACAAAAATATTATGATAAAAAACCGTCAGCAGCCGGCAATTAAGGGGGTATGTATATTTTATTTCGGCACCTATCAGAAAGAAGTGGAAAATCTGCTGTATCGTGCTGCCAAAAGTGCATTGGGAGCAGAGATTCATACTGTAGAAGTGATTTTTAAACCAAATGAAAGGAATTGATACTTATGCTGTTATTACACAAACGAAAGGTGGCAGCAGTCATCTGTACTGCTCTGCTGGCCACGGCCGGCGTTGTCAATTACATCAACCATACCGAGTCAGAATCCGTGTCCCTTTCTCTGCCCCCTGCTGATGAAAGCTACGATGAATCTACCAACTATGGAGAAGCCAAATATGTATCTACAGACATTACCGTAGAGAAAAACCGCAGCGAAGCAGTAGCACTGTTGAAAACTGTTTCAGAAGATGAAAGCGCAGACCCGGTGAAAAAAGCCGAAGCACAAAGTGAAATCATCCGAATTGCCAAAGATATGGAAAAAGAAGCTGTGGTGAAAGAAATTTTAACAGAAAAAGGATTTTTGGATGTCAGTGTATACTTAAACTCACCTCAGGCAACCGTCAGCGTAAAATCTCAGGGATTAACCGATATGCAACTTGCTCAGATTCGTGACACCTTGCGTAAGGATGCCAACATTGAACCTCAGAATCTGAAAATAATTGAAACAAAATAATGACCTTGTGATTCTTTTTCCTCTTTGCTACAATAACTCATGAGTAGTTCGGAATTTACTATGAATTATCTGAGGTGAAATCATGACAAACCAAGAAAAACAGGAGTATTTGACACAACGAAGATATTTCTATGCTGTCACTCCTACCTACTACGGATCGCCCAAGCAATACGCAAAAAAGAGGAAAGAAGCAGAGGAAAAAGAAAAGCGTAAGAAAAAAATTCTCGATTATCTGAATCAGGCGAAAAAATCTGCCATCAAGCGAGGGATGTATAACCAAAAGCCCTATCAGAAGGTCGTATCGGAGGCAAATAAAAATGTCTGAAAAACTGGCTCAATTTGTCTGCCGTGAATTTACCGACCGTGCAGAAAAAAGAAATCAGCTGGAACTAAAATGGAATCTGAATATCAATTTCTTAAACGGTAACCAATACTGTGACGCCGACTACAATCAGAAAAAGATTTTCTCCATTGAAAAACTGTATGATTATCAGGAACGAGCTGTCTACAACAACATTGCACCGATTATTGAAACCCGTATCGCCAAGCTATCGGCCGTGGTTCCTCAAATCGGTGCAATGACAAACAGTTCCGACTTAAACGACTTGTCCAATGCAAAAATCTCAACAGCAGTCTTACGAAGCATCCACAAACAATTAAATTTCCCCGAAAAAATCGCCCATGCCGTTTCCATTTCCGAAATGCTGGGTACCGCCTTTTATAAAATTATCTGGCAAAAAGACCATGGAGAGTTTCTCTACCGGTCCGAAAAAGAAACGGTGAAAACCGGTGAAGTGGATACCATCGTTTGTTCCCCCTATGAAATTTATCCGGAAAGTCTGTATGTAGAGCAGATTTCCGAACAAAAAAGCATCATTCACGCTCATCCCTACCACGTGGATGAAATCAAAGAAAAATGGGGAGTTACCGTAGAACCGAATCGGGTCAATCTGTTTTCTATGACCAATATCACCAACGTAACCGGAGGACTGGGATGGACAAGTACTGCCGAAAGTGTTAGTCAGGAAACCAAGGACAACTTTGACATCGTGTTGGAATATTACGAAAAGCCAACCAAAAAGCATCCCGACGGCAGACTGCTGATTGTGGCATATTACAACGAGGTATTATTGTACGAAGGGCCCCTCCCCTATGTCAACGGCAAATATCACACCCGTGGATATCCCTTTGTAAAACAGACTGCCATTAACCGTCCCGGCTGTTTTTTCGGTATTTCCATCATCGAGCGTCTGATTCCCATTCAGAGGGATTACAATGCCATTCAAAACCGTATCAACGAATACTTAAACCGTGCGGCGTTAGGAATCCCTGTAATTGAAGACGGCAGCGTGGATGTGGATAGTTTGGAATACTACGGTATGCCTCCGGGAATGCCCATTGTATACGGCAGAGGCAGTGAACCGCCTCGTTTTATGGACACACCGGCTCTGCCCTATAGTTTTCTTTCCAAACAAGACCGTCTGGAGGAAGCTTTCATTTCGATTTCCGGCATTTCGGAATTATCACAGTTTTCACGGGCGCCTACCAATGTAACATCCGGTACCGCTTTGGGAATTTTAGCACAGCAGGATGATACCCGTCTGGCAGTCAGTGCAGAAAACATCCGAAATGCGGTTTTGGAAGTGGCAAGGCAATGGCTTCGTCTGTATCAGCAATTTGCTTTGTTTGAGCGAATGCTGAAACTGGGCGGTGATGAACTGGATAACGCTCTGATCCGTTGGAACAAAAGCAATCTTTTGCCCGAAAATCTGGAATTAACCACCCAGAATGAAATTGAGAATTCTCTGCTTGTCAAACGGGAACTGATTCGGGAATTATATCAGATGGGGCTGTTTACAGATCCGAAATCCGGAAGAATTACAGCTTGTGCCAAATCAAAAATCCTTTCTCTGTTAAAAATGGGAGACTGGGAAAATCAAATGGAATTAGAAACCTTAAATTCCACCCGTGCCACCCGTGAAAACTTAAAACTAAGAGAAGGCATTTCTTGCTCTGTGAAAGCCAGAGACCAACACGAAATCCACATTGAAGAACACACAAAATATCTTTTGACCGGAGAATTTGAAGAACTTGAAAAAACAAATCCGGCAATTGCGGAACTGTTTGAAGCACATCTGAAAGAACACGAAGCTTATCTTTAAAAAAGATGAAAAATTCAGCAACAACAGGTATATTATCAATAAAATGGGAATATAATGAATCAGAAAAAACATTTTTGACAGAAAGGCGGTTTCCGGGATGGAAAAGCTCTTACAAAAACTATCTCAATTATTTTCCCAACCCAAAGCTTCTCCCACGATGGATGCTCTCATGGATGCCAAACGGGAAGTGGAACTTGCATGGATTAACTTTAACGAGGCCACAAAAGACGAATACATTGATATTGCCATTATGAATTTAAATCTTGCCAAAAAGAAGCTGGATGTTGCCATCAAAGAATCCAAAGAAGCAACTGAAGTTCAAACAGCCGGTTTGTGAAAAAAATTCCTGATGTCAGTTTTTTAATCCTCTCTTAAGAAAAACGGAGCTGCTATTGGCAGCTCCGTTTTTCTTATAATTCACTTTTTAATGCGCAGTCATAAGGAATGGAACGAAGAAATTCTTCTTCATTGATTTTCGCAGGGATTTCAATGTAAAATACATATGTAAACACACCATTCTTTTTCACAATGTTAGTATCAAATACTACAATTTTATTTTCTTTGAATTTTTCTTTGATCATATCCGCATTTTCAATATTCTTAACCGTCAAAATTTTGCTTTTGGGTTTTTCGGCAAAGGGCATCCGAAAATGCAGCAAGGTCTGCGCCAGAAGAATCAATATTGTACCGGAAATCCCGATGACATACATTCCGCACCCGATTGCCATCCCGATTCCGGCAGTCGCCCAGATTCCGGCAGCTGTGGTCAGACCACTGATGGTCTGATGCTTCACAAACACCATACCGGCTCCCAAAAAACCGATTCCGCTGACAATCTGTGCTGCAATTCTGGCAGGGTCACGGTTGGTAATATTGGGAATATTTAAAAATCCGTAAATAGAAACCAACATCATAAGACACGAAGCACATGCAACAATACAATGGGTTCTCAACCCTGCTTCTTTTGCACGGTTGGTACGCTCCCAACCAATAACTACGCCGCAAATACTGGCAACTACCAGACGAAGTACATACATAAAATACTGTTCCACTTTCATTTCTCCTATCATCATAAAATATACGATACCACAGTTTCAAAAAAATGTCAAATTCTTTCTCCGAAAACAAAAAAGCTCAGCATATTTCTCGGGATACTGCTACTATATGCATGAAAAGTGGTGTTTATACATGATGCTCTTTTAGCATCTTGTCACGAATGTTCCAAAGATTCGGCGATAAATCCACATAGTAGGTATGCGGATTTTCAAATCGCTTCACCTCATCCCAAAGGGTAGCAACTTCATCCGCACAATACTCTTTTAATTCCTTTAATGTGGGAGAAGTATAAACCTGTTTTCCGTTTTCAAAAATCGGAATCAGGAGTTTTTTTGCCGTAAAATTGGTAATTTTTTTCCGCTTCCACGTGAATTGCGGGTCAAACAGCTCATATTCGGTAACGCCGTCAAAATTTTCTTCGTGCATGGTTATAACATCCGCAATCGCTTTCCCCGTTTCGTTGGAATACAACCGATACAAGCTTTTAAAGCCGGGAATGGTAATTTTGGATACGTTTTCCGACAACTTGATTTTTGGAATTTCCCGTTCTCCGTCAAACACAGAAACCAATTTATACACACCGCCGAATACCGGTTCGGATTTAGAGGTAATCAAACGTTCCCCCACTCCAAAAGTATCTACCTTCGCACCCTGATTGAGCATATCACGAATGATGTATTCATCTAAAGAGTTGGAAGCTACAATTTTTACATCGGGATATCCGGCATCATCCAGCATTTTTCGTGCTTTTTTGGACAGATAGGTGATATCACCGCTGTCAATACGGATGCCCTTGGGACGAAAGCCTCTGGGAACCACTTCGGTATCAAATGCCTTGATGGCATTGGGAATTCCTGATTTCAACACATTATAGGTATCTACCAACAAGGTGCAATCCTCCGGATAGCATCTGGCATAGGTCAGAAATGCTTCCAATTCCGTGTCAAACATCTGAACCCAGCTGTGTGCCATAGTACCAAGTGCCGGAATATGAAACATCTGGTCAGTTACGGTACAGGCAGTACCGGCACAACCGCCAATATAAGCGGCTCTTGCCCCATAGATAGCACCGTCATATCCTTGCGCACGGCGGGAACCGAATTCCATTACCGCTCTGCCCTCAGCCGCCTGCACAATCCGATTTGCCTTGGTTGCAATAAGAGACTGATGGTTCACCGTCAGAAGAAGCATAGTTTCCATCAGCTGTGCTTCAATGACAGGACCTTTGACACTCACAACCGGTTCCATGGGGAAAATCGGAGTTCCTTCCGGAATTGCCCAAACGGAGGAAGAAAATGAAAAATTCTTAAGATAGTCTAAAAACTCTTCGCAAAAGATTCCCTTTTCCCGAAGATAGGAAATATCTTCTTCCGAAAATTTCAGATTATTGATATATTCAATCATCTGCTCAAGCCCTGCCATAATGGCATAACCGCCATCATTGGGAACTCTTCTGAAAAACAAATCAAAAGCAACCACAGTATCTTTCATTCCATTCTGAAAGTACCCGTTTGACATGGTAAATTCATAAAAATCGGTGAGCATTGAAAGATTGATATTGGGATTGAATTTCATACGATACCTTCTTTCCAAAAAAATCACAATTCAGTTTCTGTTTCCTCGGAAAACTCGGGAAGCTCCGGCAAAATTGCTCTGGATTCTTCCTCAGACAATGAAGAAACGCTGTTTAATTTTCTCTGAATAGCACGGGTTCTTACCCCTACTAATTTTTCCAGTTCTCCGTGTGCCTGATCCAGCCGTTGCTGAGCAGATTTGATAACGGTAGAGAACTTTTCAAATTCGGTTTTTACTGCCCCCAAAACATTCCATACTTCCCCCGAACGTTTTTGAATGGCAAGGGTTTTAAAGCCCATTTGTAAACTCTGTAAAAAGGCACAAATGGTAGTGGGACCTGCCAGATTGATTTTATAATCACGCTGAAGCACCTCTACCAATCCGTGACGGACCACCTCAGCATATAAGCCTTCCACCGGTAAAAACAGAATGGCAAAATCGGTGGTTTCCGGCGGTGAAATATATTTCTCGCTGATATCTTTTGCAAATTGCTTAATCCGACGGTCCAAAGCAGTTTTCGCCGCTTCAATCTGCCCGATATCACCGGTATCATAGGCATCGGTCAGCTGCGTATAAGCATCCACGGGGAATTTAGCATCAATGGGCAGATAAACAGGTTCTTTTCCGTCTCCGGGTAAGCGAATCGCAAATTCTACCACATTGGAGCTTCCTTTTTTTACGCAAACATTTTGTTCATACTGTTCCGGAGAAAACATCTGTTCTAAAATAGCGCCCAGTTGAATTTCACCCAGAATCCCACGGGTTTTCACATTGGAAAGCACTTTTTTGAGGTCACCCACACCGGAAGCTAAGGTTTTCATTTCCCCTAAACCTTTGTATACTTCTTCCAACCGTTCGGATACCAGTTTGAAAGACTGACCAATGCGGTCTTCCAGCGTTTTCTGAAGCTTTTCGTCCACGGTAGCACGCATTTTTTCCAGTTCTTTGTTGTTGTCTTCCTGCATTTTGGTCAGTTTGGTTTCTACTGTTTCCCGAATCTGCTCCAGTTTTTTCTCGTTGTTCAACGAAAACTGATTGAGTCGTTCCTCCGAAGCACGTAACCGTTCGGAAACATCCTTCTGAAAGGACTCAAACCGGAGATTTAATTCCTTGATTCTCACGTCCTGCTGCTGGGAAGATTGTTGCTGTGTCTGAGAGAGCATATCAGACATGGTTTTCAGCTGATTGGTTAATTCTATCCGAAGAGTACTGAAATCATTCTGACTGTTTTTGGTGGTTAAAAGCACAATCAAAAGCACCACAATCACAATGGATAATGCCAAAAGGATATATTCCATAGCAGCCACTCCTTTCTATAAAATCAGCGGTATTCCCGTGGAATGGAGGAATCAATCAACAAGGGATTGCAATCCGCCTTCACAATATCATTGACATGGAGACTGCCGTCATTTTTCACAATGGCACAATACATTCCCACACGTCCCAAAATTTCATATTTCCCCTGATACAGATAGTTTTTTTTCCCAAAACTTCTCAGGTCGGTATAGATATAACGCAAAATATCGATAAAACGGAAGGCATCGATTAATTTTGTGGTGCCGAATCCGTCTTTATAGCCAATGCCAATCACTGCGGTAGAAATATCTTCTTTTGCAGTATAGGTATTGCCGTAAGCAACATTATCTCCTTTTTTTAAGAAATTCACATCCAGAACCCGAACCTCTAAGTAAGCAAGACGATGCAATTTCACGGGAGATTTCATGGGTAAGCGTCCCAAAAAAGCAGAACCGATACGAACTGCATTACGTTTTTTGTTGGGATACAACAGTGCACCGCAGGAATTGGCGCTATGAATCATCAGGGTTGCGAACAATTCGGGATTTTTCTCGTTTACTTTTGCCAAAATACGGTCAAACTGTTCATCCTGAATTTTAGTAAGCTGATATTTGGGTTCAAAGGAACAAGAATAATGAGTAAAAATCCCGGTAATTTGTACCGTTTTTCCGTGACACTCCAAAGCATCTAAGATTTCCTGTTCGTTGCGGTAAGAAAAACCGAATCGACCAAAACCGGTATCCACTTTGATGTGAACCATGGGTGCAAGTTCAGCTTCTTTGGATACGGTTGCAATCAAATCTAAATGAGCCGTTGCTCCAACGGTCAGAGTGACTCCTTTTTGCATCAGCTCTTTTAACATTTGAGGATTATTTTCAGGTGTCAGTAACAAAACCGTTGCATTGGCAAAACGCTCATCACTTTTTAACGCAATGGCTTCTTTGGCTTCCGAAACGGCAAAATGGGTAATCCCCTGCTCCAATAAAAAAGCAGAATAAGGAATCAGCGACAGTCCGTAGCCGTCCCCTTTCACCACTGCAATCAGCGTATTTCCTTGACAAAAGGACTGGATTGTTTCAATATTTTCTTTTAGCTTATTGGTCTCAATTACCAGCTTTTTCATCGGATTGCTCCTTTCAAAAAAACAAATTAACGGGCGTTACAAACGCTGTTGCATTGGTAACGGTTGGCACCGCAGCCGGCACATTTATCCTGACAGTTGGGAGTGGTCAGTACATCTTTTGCCGCTAAGAGTTCCCGTTGAAAGAATTCTTTCGTCACACCGCAGAAAGTAACCTCCCAGGGAAGTACTTCCTCTAAGGAGCGTTCTCTTTCGTTGTAGAAACTCATATCCACTCCGGCATTTTTGAATGCCTGCTGCCATTTTTCAAAGGAGAAATACTCATTCCAGCCGTCTAACTTACAGCCTAATTTATGAGCTTCCAAAATGACCTTACCCAGTTTTCTGTCGCCACGGGCAAATGCGGCTTCCAGCACAGAGGTTTCAGCATCATGCCAGTTTAAGCGGATATTTTTGGAACGCAAGCTTTCTTTTAGTAGATTTTGTTTTCGTAAAATGGTTTCAAACGAATCCTGAGGTGCCCACTGAAACGGCGTATGGGGTTTTGGAACAAAGGTAGAAACCGATACGGTAATTCCGAACCGTTTCCCACGTTTTTCTTTGGGAACGGCATAATATAAGGATTCAATTTTTTTCACCAATTCGCTGATACCCAACACATCCTCATCAGTTTCAAAGGGAAGTCCAATCATAAAGTAAAGCTTTACGGTGGACCATCCGTTTTCATAAGCAAACTGCATGGTGTTTAAAATGGTTTCTTCCGAAATATTTTTATTGATAATATCTCTCATTCTCTGAGTTCCCGCTTCGGGGGCAAAGGTGAGAGAGCTTTTTCTCACTTCCGATAAGCTTTCCAGTGCTTCCTCATGGAAGTTGTCGATACGTAAGGACGGAAGTGCTAAATTAATCATATTTTCTCTGGTAAAGGTATTGAGTTTTGCTTTCAAATCCTTTAAACCTAAGTAATCGCTGGTGCTTAACGAAGAAAGCGAAATTTCTTCATAACCGGTACTGCAAAAAGATAATTTTGCAAGTTCGGACAGCTTGTCCGCATCCTTTTCCCGCTTGGGACGATAGATATACCCCGCCTGACAGAAACGACAGCCTCTCATACAGCCACGCATCACTTCCAAGGTGATTCTGTCATGCACCGCTTCGGTAAAAGGAACCACCAACTTGGTAGGAAATACCGCATTGGACAAATCGGTAATCACAGTTTTTTCCACAGTTTTGGAAATTGATTTCACGGTGCCGTCGTCGTTGTATTCCACTTCCACCAAAGAAGGAACATATACCCCTTGCAAGGAGGAAAGCTTTTCTAAAATTTCCGTTTTGCTTAAGCCTTTTTTCTTGCCTTCCAAAATGATGTCAGAAACCTGAAGGATCACGTCTTCTCCTTCCCCAATCATAAAGAAGTCGATAAAATCCGCAAGCGGTTCCGGATTAAATGCACAGGGTCCGCCGGCACAAACTAAGGGGAAAGTATCATCACGTTCACATGCCAACAGCGGAATTTCCGCCAGGGAAAGCATAGACAAAATGGATGAATAGGAAAGCTCATACTGCAGGGTAAAGCCGATAACATCATGCATTTTTAAGGGCATTTTACTTTCCAGAGAATACAAAGGAATGCCATGTTCCCGCATTTTGTCTTCCATATCCTGCCCCACCATAAAGGCACGTTCCGCCCAGATGTCTTCCCTACGGTTTAAGATATCGTATAAAATTTTGATTCCCAGATGGGACATCCCGATTTCATATAAATCGGGAAAACAAAAGGTAAAATGCAAATCGGTTTTGTCCCAGTCTTTTTCTACGCTATTATATTCTCCGCCGGCATAACGGGCAGGTTTTTCCACATCAGCTAAAATTGCTTCCAGCTGATATTCCAAATTTTTATTTTCTACCATTTACACTTCCCCTTTTAAGCAGTTGTTTTCCATAATAAATGTTTTCATTTTTTCCAAAGCAATGTTGGCAATTTTTTCATAGCGCTCCTGCTTGGATTTAATACGCTCATCAAGTTTCGGTAAAATACCGAAATTCATATTCATCGGTTGAAAATTCTCAATTGTTTCATCGGTAATATAAGACAGTAATGAACCAAATGCCGTTTCTCTGGGAAAGGTAATCAGTTCTTTTCCGCTCAGATATAAATAGGCATTGACCCCTGCCAAAAAACCGGATGCCATCGATTCCACATATCCCTCAACCCCGGTCATCTGACCTGCAAAAAACAGATTGGGGTGCCGTTTTACCTGATTGGTGGGTAAGAGGTTTTTGGGAGCATTGATGTAAGTATTCCGATGCATCACACCGTAACGTAAAAACTCAGCGTGTTCCAGTCCGGGAATCATAGAAAAGATACGTTTTTGTTCTGGAAAAGTAAGGTTGGTCTGAAATCCTACCAGATTATACATCGTATCTTCGGTATTTTCCTGGCGAAGCTGAACCACAGCGTGATACTCTTTATTAGTAACCGGGTCGGGAAGTCCTACCGGCTTCATAGGACCGAACAGCAACGTTTTTTCCCCACGCTTTGCCATGACTTCCACCGGCATACAACCTTCAAACACCTTGATTTTCTTTTCTTCCTCCAGATGAAGCGGAGCAAGCTTTGCCGAAATCAATTCCTGATAAAAAGCATCGTACTGCTCTTTGGTAAAAGGACAGTTGATATAGTCGGCACTCCCTTTTCCATACCGTGCCATTTTATAGCAAACAGACATATCAATGCTGTCTTTTGCCACCACAGGAGCTGCCGCATCAAAAAAATACAGACTTTCTTCTCCCAAAAGCTTGGCAATTTCTTTTGCTAACGGCTCGGAAGTCAGCGGTCCTGTTGCCACAATACAAACACCATCGGGAATTTCGGTGATTTCTTCGGACACCACCGTAATATTCGGATGATTTTTAATTTTTTCAGTAATGTAAGCCGAAAATTTATCACGGTCTACCGCCAGAGCATCCCCCGCCGGAACACGGGAAAGCTCAGCACTTTCCATGCACAAAGAACCCAACAGGCGAAGCTCCTCTTTTAACAGTCCGCAAGCATTGGAAATACGGTTTCCCTTTAAAGAATTGGAGCAAACCAGTTCTGCAAGCATATCCGAATGGTGAGCAGGAGAATACTTTTTCGGTTTCATTTCGTAAAGAGTAACCTTAGCTCCTAAACGGGCTGCGGCGTAGGCAGCTTCTACCCCTGCCAGGCCTCCGCCCACAACAGTAATTTTCTCGTTCATAGTTTATTCCTTTGCAGAGGATTTTTTCGTTGTAGTTTTCTTAGCGGTTGTTTTTTTTGCCGTTTTTTTCTCTGTTTTTGCTTTCGGCTTGGGTGCACACAGTTCACAAGCCTCGTTGGAGCAATATTCCTTACCGCCACGCTGATACTTTTTCAAAATCATATAGCTTCCGCACTTTTCACAAAACTTTCCGGTGGGTTTATCCCAGGATGCAAAATCACATTCGGGATATTTTTCGCAACCGTAAAAAATCTTTCCGGTACGGGATTTTCTCTCTAAAATCTTATTGCCGCATTTGGGACAGGGAATATTTTCAATTTCTTTCACCAGAGGTTTGGTGGTTTTACATTCCGGATAATTGGGACAAGCCAAAAACTTACCGAATTTTCCGCTTTTAATCACCATATTGGCACCGCATTTATCACAAAGCACATCAGAAACTTCGGGAGTTTTTTCCACCGTTTCATCTGCAGTTTCCAATTCTTTTTTAAAGTCCTGATAGAAAGAATCCAAAACTTCTTTCCAATGTTTTCCGGATTCAATACCATCCAGATTTTCTTCCATTTTTGCGGTGAACTGCTCATCCACAATGTTGGCAAAACTTTTCTTCATTACATCGGTCACCAAACAACCCAACTGAGTGGGTTTCAAAGTTTTGCCTTCTTTTTCGATATATTCACGGCTCAATACAGTGAAAATAGTGGGAGCATAGGTAGACGGACGTCCGATTCCTTTTTCTTCCAACGCTTTAATCAGGCTTGCTTCCGTATAACGTGCAGGAGGTGCGGTGAAGTTCTGTTTTTCGTTCAGCTTAGCAATACTCAATGCTTCCCCTTCGGTTAATGTGGGGATTTTCACCTTGTCATCCTCTTCCTCATCAGGAGAAAGATAGAATTTCATACAGCCGTCAAAGGTCATATTCTGCATAGAAGAACGGAACTGATAAGTTGCTGCCTCTCCTGCCGCTTCAATTTCAACAGTCAACACATCAAACAATGCCGGCTTTAATTGAGAAGATACAAATCGGTTCCAGATCAGCTTATACAGCTTATACTGGTCATTGGTCAAGGATGATTTAATCATATCCGGCTCCAGATCAATATAAGTAGGACGAATTGCTTCATGTGCATCCTGAGCATTGGCACCTTTTTTCTTGTACACATTGGGTTTGTCGGGATAATACTCTTTTCCAATATTGGAAATGGTATATTCCTTTGCCGCCTGTACCGCTTCTGCCGCCACCCGAAGGCTGTCTGTTCTCATATAGGTAATCAGACCCAAAAGTCCTTTTCCCGCAATGTCTACCCCTTCATATAACGCCTGAGCAACCGACATGGTTTTCCGGGAGGTGAAATTCAGCTTACGTGAAGCGTCCTGCTGCAAGGTACTGGTGCTGTACGGCGGAAATGCATACCGTTTTTTCACCGATTTTTTCACACTTTTTACCGTAACATCGGATGTTTGTAACTGTTCCAGCACCAGACGGGTGGTTGCTTCATCGTGAAGTTCCAGTTTTTTTCCGTTTTTACCATACAGACGGGAAGAAAACTTCTTCTTATCTTCAGTCTGGAACGTAGCGTCTACAGTCCAGTATTCTTCAGGTTTAAATTTGTTAATCTCTTCTTCTCTGTCGCAAATCATACGGACAGTAACCGACTGTACTCTGCCGGCGGACAATCCTTTTCTGATTTTTTTCCAGAGGAACGGGCTTAATTTATACCCCACAATACGGTCCAATACACGACGTGCCTGCTGTGCATCCACCAAATCCAAATCAATTTTACGGGGTGCTTTCATTGCCTCGGTAACTGCTGTTTTGGTGATTTCATTAAAGGTAACACGGCAAGGCTCGTTTTCATCAATTTTTAAAATATTTGCAATATGCCAGCTGATGGCTTCCCCTTCGCGGTCAGGGTCCGTTGCAAGATAAACACGGTCTGCGGTTTTGGAAAGCTGGCTGAGTTTTTTCACCAATTCCTTACGTTCCGGCATAATCTGATATTTGGGTTCAAAATTATTTTCAATATCAACTCCCATGGTTTTCTTGGGTAAATCCCGCAGATGTCCCATAGAAGCGATAACCTCATATCCGCTTCCCAAGTATTTTTCAATGGTTTTCGCCTTGGCAGGTGACTCCACGATAATTAAATTCTGTGCCATTTTTTATCTCCTTTTTATATTCCGGTTTACAGCTTTAATGCATAGGAATTTCCCGGAACCATATATACAATATCCTTAATCATTAACAAAGTAAGTACACCGTTAACCTTACCGGCAGGAAGTCCGGTTCTGCGGACAATATCATCAATATAGCGGGGTTTTTCGGAAAGATGTTCTAAAATTGCCTTTTCTTCCGGAGATAAACCCCTGAGAGAACGAAGATACTGTTCGTGAGGTACAGTATGTTTTTTCACTTCCTGATACAAATATTCCGGGAAACGGTCTACATAGCGTTCCACAATATCGGAAGGACAGGTTGCCATCAGTGCAAATTCCTTGAGCAACTGGTTGGTACCACGGCTGTTTTCCGCATAGATGTTATTGGGAATGGCAAAAACATCTTTTCCCTGATTGTTGGCGTGATCGGCAGTAAATAACGAACCGCTGTCCAGATTTCCCTCTACCACCAGAGTTCCCATGGTAAGAGCACTGATAATACGGTTTCTTTGAGGAAAACTGTAGTGTGCAGGTTTGGTTCCCGGCGGATATTCACTGAGCACGCATCCAAATTCCAGGATATACTCATATAACTCCTGATTGCATTTGGGATATACCACATCTACTCCGTTTCCCAATACTGCTACGGTGGGTTTTCCGGCTTTTAAAGCACCCAGATGCGCTTGTGCATCACAACCGTCTGCCATTCCGCTAACGACCAGCAAACCGCTTTGTGCGAGAGCTTTGCCAAAGTCAAAAGCAGTTCGTCTGCCGTATTCGGTCAAATCTCTGGTACCAACAATGGCAAAGGCCGGAATTTTATCAAACTCGAAATGTTTTCCTTTTTCATATAGCACTAACGGCGGTGCATAAATTACCGATAAACAATCGGGATATCCTTCTTCTCCGTAACAGTAAACCGAAATTCTCTGGTGAATACACTCTTCGATCACACCGTTGGCATAATCCAGATTTTTATTTTTTAACGCCATCTTCTGCTTTTCGGGCAAAAATGCGATTTTATCAATTTCATCTGAAGTTAAATCATACACTGCTCTTGCAGAGCCAAAGCTTGTCAACAGTTGTTTGATTCGCTGATTGCCAAATCCAACCAACTGATTCAGCCAGATGGCATATTTTGCATTATTTGCTATGATCGCCATTTTTATTTGGTTCTCCTTCCTTACTTTGTTCCAACTCTTGATTGGAAGTGATATCAATTACATCGTCTGATGATTCGTTATACTTGTTTTTGGATTCTTCTGTAACCGTTCTTCGACGGGACCGGACAAACAACAGGATTCCAAACAAAAAAGTTACTGCTCCTACCCATTGGGATATCCGCAAATCAAAGAATTTCAAACTGTCGGTCCGTAACCCCTCAATAAAGCATCTTCCCAAGCCATACCAGGAAAGATAAAGCCAAAACACCTCTCCGTGGTGTTTTTTCTTCTTATGAAACAGTCCCAGTATGAATGCCCCCAGCAAATTCCATAAAGATTCATATAAAAACGTGGGATGAACCCCCAATTCAGAAGTCACTGCCATCCCCTCAAGCTGCATTCTCTCCAGCTTTTTTCGGATCACGTTTCCGCTCATGGCAAACAGCGAATTGGTATTGGTACCGAAAGCTTCCTGATTCACAAAATTTCCCCATCTTCCAACCGCTTGACCGATGATCAAACCAAAGACACCCATATCAAACAGCTGAAGTACATTTTGTTTCTTCACTCTGGCGTATATGTAGGTGGAAATCACCGCACCGATGACTGCACCATATATAGCGATTCCACCCTCCCAGATTTTAAACACATCCCACAAATTATCGCGATATGCCGAAAAATTAAATCCCACATAATAAATACGTGCTGCAACAATGGCACTGGGAAGTCCCCACAACAGCACATCATACAAATACTCGGTATCCAGATGTTCTTTTTTTGCAAATCGGCAGGCATAGAGAAATCCCAGAATAACACCCAACAAAATGATAATAGCATACCAATGAACAGTGATGCCAGTTCCAAACAAAGAAAAACTGGGAGACAGCTGAACTGTTAAGCCAAGATTAGGAAAAGTAATGGTATCCATTTTTGTGTTCTCCTTTACTGCAACAGAATCCCTTGATTATTTTGCCACGGGATGCATTTCGGAAACAGCATAGTGTTCATTGAAAATTTCCTGCATCCGTCTGAGCAAAATTTCCTCAGTAATGGTAGGATAAATTTCTAAGAAATCAAATGCACCGATTCCGTAGAAATAGTTGGAAGAAAACTGGTTGGCAACCGCTTCAATAGAATCATAAGCACGAATCTGACGTCCGATTGCCGCCTTTTTGTAACGTTCTACATCTTCTTTTCTGAACCCTTCCTGTTTTGCTGATTCAATCCCCAAAAGCACCGCTTCCACCGTTTTATCGATGTCTTTTGCTTCTCCGTTCAAAAAGGTTGCAAAATAAGTGTCAGAATTGAGACAGTCAAATCCAAAGGTATCGTTAATCAGACCTTGTTGATACAGTTTATTATAAAGAGGTGCGGACTGAGAAAACAGCATTTTTAAAATCAGTCCGGTTTCCATATTTTTGCGGAGCAGTTCTTTTCCGGTCAGTCCCACATGGTTTTCTTTGAACCCTAAAATAAAGCTGGGTTGAGACACGCTCATTTCCTTTACAATACGTTTCTGTTTTACGCAGTCCGGTTCCGCATACTGTTTTCTGACTACAGAAAACGGAATCTCTTTTTTCTTTACATTTTTGTCTACCAGGTTGGCAACGTCAGAAATATCTACATCCCCAGCCACAAACAGCACCATATTTTCAGGATGATAGAAGGTATTGTAAATCTGATATAATAAATCCTGATTAATCTGGGCAATGGATTCTACCGTTCCCGCAATATCGTTTCTGACGGGATTGGTGTGATAGAGTGCTTCCAATGCATTGTTAAACAACCGCCATTCAGGGTCATCATCATACATTTTGATTTCCTGAGCGATGATTCCCTGTTCCTTGGCAACGTTTTCCACCGTAAAATAGGGTTCGTTTACATAGGAAAGCAGTACATCTAAATTTTCATTAAAATGCTCACTGCAGGAAAACAGATATCCTGTCATATCGTGAGAGGTAAACGCATTGGCATTTCCGCCGGTTTTGGAAAACAAATCAAATGCATTTCCGCCGCCGGGTAATTCAAAGAGTTTATGCTCTAAAAAGTGTGCAATGCCCATAGGGTCATTGATTTCTTGATCTCCTATCAGATAGGAGGTATCAATCGAGCCGTATTTTACGGAATAAATCGCATATTTTTTGGAAAATCCTTTTTTCGGCAGAACGAATACATCCAATCCGCTTTCGTGAGTACCGAAATACAGAGTTTCTCCTAATCTTTCTTCCACTTTTTTCTGAAACTGCACAATGATTCCTCCTTTCTTACGACAGATAGTATTCGGTTTGCAAGGTAATATCCTGTGCTACCCGCACCAGATCTTCTTTGGTGAGCGCTTCAATTTTTTCGATATATTCCTCAGGAGACAGGGGTCTTCCCGCTAAAATTCCTGTGAGATAAAAATCTGCCAAATTATGCTGATTATCAGCAGTCTGCTTTAAGATGCCCACAATAAATTTCTTGGAAAAAGCGATTTCCTCATCGGAAATTTCGCCTTTTTTGCAAAGCTCCAACTGTTCTAAAATTGCATCGTATGCCTTTTTAAAATTCTCTTTATCGGTACCGATGCCTACCTGCATCGTCCCCTTTAACCGATTCAGTCGGGAATACACATAATAGCAAAGAGACATCTTTTCACGTACATTCATAAAGAGCTTGGAATGAGGACCGGAACCAAATACGCTGTTTAACAGATTTAATGCGTAGTAGTCCTCTGCGTCAGGTGCAATGCCGGTCTGAAAACCGAGAGCAAATTTGCCCTGCACCAGGTTTTCATTTTCTTCCACCTTATTGGGAACAGATAAATTTTTATCATAAATAGCATTTTGGGGCAACGGTTTGCGTTCTTCTTCCAGTAAGGCAGAGAATGTATCAAAAAAACGTTCCTCTTCTAAATTTCCGGAAATAAAAATCTTAAGAGGTGCAGTTTTCATAACCTCACGGTAGCTTTCATACAAATCTTTGGCAGAAATGTGTTCTAAGTCAGCCACTTTACCGTATTCATACAAGGCGTAGCTGTCTCCACGAAACATTTCTTCCACCAGACGAAGATTCGTATATTCCCGTTTGTCGTTAATAATACCGTTGATATAATCGGTGAGATTTTCTTTTTCACGGTTTACAAATTCCTCAGAAAATCCGCCGTCTTTCACCAAAGGATTGGTGAGCATTTCTTTCATAAATCCAAGACAGTTTTCCATCTGCTCAGCATCGGAATATTCAGGACGTAAAAACTCAAATACAAAGCTTAACAAATGCAAATCGCCACGTTTGGCAACCCGCACATCAAACACGCCGCCATAGAGTTCCTGAAGCTTCTGATTCACCGAAAGCATATCGGGATACTTCTCGCTTCCCAATTTCAGAAGAAAGGGAAACAACGCATTTTTGGTTACGGTATTTTCATGAAGTTCGGTAAAAAAGTGAAAGCTTACGGAAAAAGTTTTGAATTTATCCGCAGGCAACACATAAATTTCTGCATTGTTCTGAATTCGTTTGAATCCACCGGGTGCAGGAATGGTCGCAATCATCTGTATTCCTCCTCGATACTGATATAGGGAATCGCATTTAAAGATGTATCCCCAAACAACTGTTTTTCGTATTTAAAATAGGCAAAGCTTCCAATCATTGCTGCATTGTCCCCGCAAAGAGAAATATGAGGACAAACGGTTTTTAATCCCAGTTCTTCGCCACGGCCAAAGAATTCTTTGCGTAAAAAAGAATTGGCACTGACACCGCCCGCCATACAAACGGTTTTTAATCCCTTTTGTTTTGCCAGTTTAAAGAAGGGATCCAACAGCATTTTGGTCACAGTTTTGGAAAAGGATGCCGCTACGTCATTTTTGGTAATGCCGCCCGAAACCACCTTAAGCCCCAGTCCTGTGAACCCTTCTTCGGTTAAATATTCGTCATCCTGATACTCCAAAATGGGTTTTGTAATGATTTTCTTAATATAACAATTTACGGCGGTTTTTATTCCGCTAAACGAAAAATCGTCAGTATCCCCAAGCTTTGGCTTGGTAAATGTGATTTTATCGGGATTTCCCTTCTGTGCCATTTTGTCCACTCTGACACCGCCCGGATACGGCAATCCCAATACACGAGCTACCTTGTCATAGGCTTCGCCAATGGCATCGTCACGGGTTTTTGCCAGAATCTCAAAAGAAAGGTAATCTTTCACATGTACGATTTGTGTATGTCCGCCCGAAACCACCAGACATAAAAAAGGCGGTTTCAATGTATGATCTTCTAAATAATTGGCAGCAATATGCCCTTTGATATGATGCACAGAAATCAAGGGAAGTTTTCTTGCATAGCTTAACGCCTTTGCATAAGAGACCCCTGTGAGCAAGGCACCCACAAGACCGGGACAGGAAGTCACCGCAATGGCATCAATGGAAGAGAAATTCTCTCCCGATTGCAGCAGGGCTTCATCTACCACCTTGTCGATCGCTTCGATGTGCTTACGGGATGCAATTTCCGGTACCACACCACCAAATTTGGCATGCAAATCTGCCTGAGAATATATGATGTTGGAAAGAACGTATCTGCCGTCTTGGACAACTGCTGCTGCAGTTTCGTCACAAGAGGTTTCAATTGCAAGAATTTTTGCCATAAAAAGTTCCTCGTTTTTAAAATGTTAAAGTCATTAAAATTGCGTCTTCTGTTCGTTCGTAGTATTTTTTCCGTCTGCCTACTTCTAAAAATCCAACCGACCGATAGAGGCTTCTTGCCTCTTGATTGGATTCTCTTACCTCTAAGGTGAGAAAAGAAAAGTTATGTTCCCGTCCATAGGCAACAAGGTACTCCAGCAACAGTTTTCCATAGCCTTTCCGACGGTACTCCGGCAAAACGGCAATATTATTGATATTGCCCTCACCAAAGCTTTGCCACATTCCCACATAACCGATGACTTTGCCGGCATCTTCGATACAAAAATACACAGCGTTTTCATTGGTCAGGTCATTCTGAAATGATTCCAAGCTCCATGGCGTGGAAAAACACGCCTGTTCCACAAGAAAAATTCCTTCCACGGTTTCGGGAGTGAGGGTAGTTACCGAAATCACAGGGAAAGCACCTTCCCTCCGCTGGATTTTTTCAAACGGTTCATAATTGATAAGCCAATCCCTTTTTCTTCCACAGCGGGGATGTATATTTTCTGATAACCTTCCAAGTCTGCACGTTTTAACAACCGGAAGATTTCGTGCGCCATTTGAGATAAATCAGTTTTCGTTCCTAAGCACATTTTATTTTTGGAAAATGTGTCATATTCCTCAGAAAACAAAAACAAACATTCCTGTTCATCCAAATGGCTTTCAAAATGAGAAATAATCGTGTCCATCTTACCGTAAACCAACACGACCTCTGCTTTGGGAGAATAATGGGTGTACTTCATTCCAGGAGATGCCGGTTTTTTCTCCTCAGTTCCCTCAATTAAAGACGGATGCAGCCGGGTTTTCGGTAAAATTTCCTGAAGCATTTCTAAAGTGATACTTCCGGGTCTTAAGATCACCGGAATCTCTCCTGTCACATCCAAAACAGTGGATTCAATGCCAAACTCACAATCATCTCCACAAACAATGCCACCGACACAACCATTCAATTCCCGATAAACATCCGAAAAGGAAGTTGCAGAAACCGTTCCTGAAATATTGGCAGAGGGTGCCGAAATAGGAGTGCCGGCTTTGGTGATGAGTTCTCTTGCCACAGGGTGTTTCGGAAATCTGACCCCCACCGTGGGAAGTCCTGCAGAAACTGCATCAGGAATATGAGCCGCCTTTTTTAAAACCAACGTAATAGGACCAGGCATAAAATGCTTGGCAACTGTTTTTGCCACCTCATTAAAATCGGAAGTGACTTCTTCTATCATCGAAAGAGAAGAAACATGCACAATCAGAGGATTATCTGCGGGACGATTTTTCGCTTTGAAGATTTTTAATACGGCATCGGGATTGGTTGCATCCGCACCGAGACCGTAAACCGTTTCTGTGGGAAATACTACAGTTTCCCCATGTTGAATCAGTTCTGCCGCTTGTTCCAACCCGGTTGGCTGAATCACAATGGTATCCATCCTTTTCTTCCCCTTTCTTTATTTTAAAAATTTTTTCTATATAATAGTATATACTCTAATATATTATTGTAACACATTTTTTCAAAATGTCTATAGCAAATGCACATATTTTTTATTTTTTTTCATATTTTTAAACCAACGGGACAAGAAACATCATATCCGTTTTTAGAAGATTTCCTTATTTTTTATCATTTCTACAAAAAGGAGCGGTCAAATTGAAAAGAACCCAATCCCCAAAAAACGAACCTCAACGGAAACCGGGCGGTTGTCTGCCTCTTGTTTTATTAGCAGCAATCATCCTGATTCTCCTTACCGTCGGAAAAACATCCTGGAAGAAAAATCTGGACTATTTTATGCGTGGAGAAGCGGATGTCGGGCAGTTTTACAAGGATATCCGTGTATCTTATCTGAAAAACCTTACTTATCCGGATTTTATGTTCCCCCTCTCAGGCGCCATCACCTCTCCCTTTGGGGAACGAATCAATCCCATCAGCGGTCAGACAGAACAGCATACGGGAATTGATATTGATTTAAGTGCCGGTACCGCAGTCAAAGCCGCAGCAGACGGAACCGTCTTAAAAATCGGTGTAGATGAACGGTTTGGCAATTATCTCATCCTTTCCCACAACGAGCTTTATTCCACCTGCTATGCCCATCTGGAACAAATCAATGTGGCAGAAGGAGCCACTGTTCGTCAGGGAGACGAAGTTGCCGTTGCGGGAAATACCGGCGTCACCACCGGTCCTCATCTGCATTTTGAAATCCGAAAAGGAGAAAAACGGATGAATCCGATTCCGTTTTTACCCAAAAAATGAAGCATATCAAGGTAAATCCCTGGCTGTTTTTGGTCATTGCTATTTCCCTGTTAACCGGAAACTTTTTTTCTTTTTTGGTAACCTATCTTTCTCTTTTATTTCACGAACTTGTACATCTTCTGTTTTTATGTCGGGAAAAAGTATTACTTCATCGAATTGTGTTTGAACCGTTCGGTATCTGTATCGAAACGGAAAACGAACCGCCCGCCGGCATAGCAGTTTATCTGTCGGCACCGTTCTCCAATCTTTTTGTGGCTTTTTTGCTCATTTGGGGAGCAAAAAACGGTTGGTTTCCTTTCTACTCCCAATGGTTTTTCTCCAATCTGTTGTTAGGAGGACTGAATCTGCTTCCCTGCCTCCCTTTAGATGGTGGAAGAGCGTTATTCTCCTTTTTGAAGCGTTACACCAAAGAAGGCACCGCAAAAAAAATTATAAATCTGATATCTGCAATACTGTCAGGGTTCCTCATACTGTTGGGTATCTGCCTCCTAAAGCAAACACGAAACAATCCATCTCTTCTAATGATAGGAATTTTTTTATGCTATACTTGCCTCACAAGTAACCGGCTCATGTGTCAAAAAAGTATCTGCGAAGCATTTCACCGGATGGAATCCAAAAACTGGAATACGCCACTTCCTGTTGTCGCTTTGGTTGCACCAAAAACCTATCCTGCACGAAAAATTCTTCCAAAATTTCAGGGAGAATGTTACTACACTGTGTCGCTGATTTCGGGTGGGTACATCATAAAAACGCTGACAGAAACCCAAATTCTTTCTAAAATTCTGCGTTCAGATTCCGAAATCCTATTGAAAGACTGTTAGGTCTCCCTGTTTTTCAGCAAACAAAAGAAAAAGCGGTGCAAAATGATGATTTTTGCACCGCTTTTCAGATAGGGATATTATTGGGGACAAGCAATCAGCAAACGGGTTCCAACCGCAAGAGAAGACCCCTCCAACTGGTTGAGCTTTTTGATTTCATACATTGTCTGTCGGATATCTTCATCACCACCAAATTCCTCCGCAATACTCCACAAAGAATCGTTAGGCTGAACAATATAAGAAAAATATTCTGAAGTGGTTTCCTTTTTTGCAAAGGCATTCATTTGGGTAATCGCAAACACAATCATTAAAACAGTAACAGAAACAAAAAGCAAACATCTTTTCCCTTTTTTCGTTAATTTCATGAGGATTCCTCCTTAAATCGAACATTTGTTTTCCTTTTGTGGTTGCATTATAACACAAACATTTGTTCTTGTCAATACTTTTTTTAAAAAAATTACAAACAAATGTTTGACAAATTAAAAGTTATGTGTTATACTGAGAATATCAAAGAAAAAATACCAAAAATAACTGAAAAAATACAACAAATTACAACATTTTTTGACATTTTCTTCTAAAAGGAGCGTTCAGTATGGAAATAGAATTAACCAAAAAACAAAAACTGATTTACGATTTCATCAATGATTTCCAAGAGAAAAACGGGTACCCTCCCACAGTTCGTGATATTTGTATCGGTGTAGGACTTCGTTCCACCGCAACCGTATTTACCCATTTAAAAAACCTGGAAGAAAAAGGGGTATTAAATAAAAGTTCTTCCAAAAACAGAGCAATCTCTGTCGTTAAAGACACCGCAGACTTCATGCCGAAAGAGTCGGAAACTCCCGATATTTTAGAAATTCCTCTTTTAGGGAAAGTTGCTGCCGGAAGTCCAATCCTGGCAGTGGAAAACATTGAACGGACCTTCCCTCTTCCGCTGGATATGGCAACCAACAAAGAAATGTTTATGCTGCGGGTTCAGGGCGAAAGTATGATAAATGCCGGTATCTTAAACGGTGATTTCATTATTGTATCCCGTCAGCCTACTGCCGAAAACGGCGAAATGGTAGTTGCTATGATTAACGACGAAGTAACCGTAAAAACCTTTTATAAGGAAGATGGATATTTTCGTCTGCAACCCGAAAACGATGCAATGGAACCCATTATTGTCACCCAACTGACGATTTTAGGCAAGGTTGTGGGCCTGTTCCGAAAATACTAAACAAAAAAAGACTGTAAAAAACATGATTTTTTTACAGTCTTTTTTACGATCCGGATGTTTTACATCTTTTTTATTTTTCAAGCATCCGCTCTAACAAACTATCATAAATTGGTTTGTTCCCTACGCTTTTTGTTACAATATAGCTTACAATACAAACCAGCGATACGGGTAACAAATTGGTAAAGCTTCCGGTCATTTCGCACAAAAGTATAATTCCGGTCAGTGGAGCATGTACAATTGCCGTAAAATACCCCGCCATTGCCAATACCACAAACTGATACAACAAAGCAGAATCCAATCCTAATATCTCAATGGTAACCGTTCCGGTAATTGCTCCGATATAAGCTCCCAATACCAAAAGCGGAAAGAAAATTCCGCCTGGTGCTCCGGAGCCAAAGCTGATGACCGAAAACACAAATTTCACCAGTAGCAATCCCAATCCAAAGGATATGTAAAACTCAGGTTCCAGTAACAGTTCTACCATATTGTGACCACCGCCCAACACCTGGGGAAAATAAAATCCCAAAATTCCTGCTAATACAAACGGAATCAGCAATCTGAAAAACGGTTTTGATAACTTTTGGAACTGTTTCTGCGTAAAGAGCAGGGTTTTATTGTAAACGAACCCCAATAAACCGACTACTACACCAACCACAAGTAAAATCCAGTAATGCTCTAAGGGAATCTGTGCAGTAAGCGGAAATGAAAATACCGAATTGGTGCCGAAACACAGCTTGGACAAATAATCCGCACTGACAGAGGATACCATCACAGAAAACAATAACGACGGAGAAATGGTTTTATAAACCTCTTCTATCGCAAACAGAACACCGGCAAGTGGTGCATTAAATGCGGCAGATAACCCTGCAGCAGCACCACAGAGGAGTAAAAAATTCTTCTCTTCCCCTTCCCGATGCAAACGGTTGGAAACAAACATTCCTCCCATACCTCCAAGCTGAATGGATGGTCCTTCCCGTCCCAAAGACAGTCCGCCTAAAATAGAAAGACTACCGCCTATCATTTTCAGACACAGTACCCGCAAAGGATTTGCCTTTAATTTATCGTGAAATTCTCCCTCAATCTGAGGAATACCGCTACCGGAAATCATCGGTTCTTTTTGCAAAAGAAGGGAAACAACCCACGCAATTACCACAAGAATCAAAAACCACAGAATCATTCTGTCAATCCCTGCAGTAAAAAAAGAGAGAAGATTCCCACGTCCGCTTTCACAAATACCAAGCAACCAACGATAAAAAATCGTGACTGCTCCTGATAAAATGCCAATCAAAATCCCTTCCCAAATCAATCGATATCTGGGAGGAGTGAGACCTTGATGTTTCATAATAGATCACCTGTTTCCTCGCTGAACATCCCATATAAACCCACAAAAAAGCTGCATCATACGATACAGCTTTTTTCTATTTCGTTTTACAATTAGATAGCGTATACGCTAACCTGTTTTTTGTCTCTTTTGGTTTCAAATCTTACTTTACCGTCAATTAAAGCGTATAAAGTATCGTCAGAGCCTTTACCAACGTTATTACCGGGGTTGATTTTGGTACCTCTCTGTCTTACCAGGATGTTACCTGCTAAAACAAACTGACCGTCTGCTCTTTTCGCACCCAGTCTCTTGGATTCGCTATCTCTGCCGTTTTTGGTGCTACCTACACCTTTTTTATGAGCAAATAACTGGAAATTAATTTTAAACATAATTTATTCCTCCACTTCAATCATTTTTACATAATCCGAATATGCAGCTTCTGCCTGACGCAAAGTTAAAACCATGGTTTCCAACAAAATGTTGACTTTCTCCAGAACCAGCTGATCGGAAATTTCAGGAATTTCACACTCTAGGTGTCCATCGTCAATGATGATGTTCAAACGAATCCCCAAAAGCTCCGACATCCCTAAAATTACGGACTGGGTTGCTGTGGAAACGTTTGCGCACACAATGTCTTTTCCGATTTCTTCATAGCCGGAATGGCCGTCTACTGTAAAGCGGTTAACATTGCCGATGTAGTTCCTGTTAATCTCAATGTTTATCATAAAAATTAACCGTTGATTTTTTCAATCTGAACTTTGGTATAAGCCTGTCTGTGACCCTGTTTTTTGTGATAACCTTTTTTCGGTTTATACTTGTAAACAATGATCTTCTTGCTTCTGCCTTCTTTTAAAGCTTTTGCGGTTACGGTTGCGCCTTCCACATAAGGAGCACCAACTTTGATGCCGTCATCAGAGCCGATTGCCAGTACTTCGTTAAAAGTATAGGTTTCGTTTTCTTCAAGACCCAGTTTTTCGATGTAGATTACATCGCCTTCTGCTACTTTGTACTGCTTACCGCCGGTTTTTAAAACTGCGTACATAATAAGTACCTCCCAATTAAAATTTTTGCACCCTTTCGGGTGGTTATTTAGGACACGCCCGGATGATGGTGATTTTACCGAAGTAAAATTCTTATGCCACTCCAGAGCGGTTACCACAGTATTATACAATCTATTTATTAAAATGTCAAGCCTTTTTTCAATTTTTTTATATTTTTTATAATGTGAATGAAAAAGTCTGGTAAAAACTTATTCTCCTAAAAGGTCTTTCACAAAATATGCGTTGGTATCAGCAGGTTTGCCGTCCATACCAAACACAGTAACACGAACGTAAATATCGTTGGGGTTCACTTCAAATTCTGCTTCGTTGATATGGTCGCCCTCGGTAGGAAATGCAGTATAACTATGGCGCACACCGGTGGCAAACACAATTCGTTTGGCATCGGAGGTTTTAATGTGCAGCTTGTTATCTTCCATATATAAGCTGTAAATTTCAGGACCCATAGAAGCATAGAAATTACCTTTTAAGAGTGCATCGGTGATAGCACGGTATTCCAGTTTATCTGCCTTAATCATCGTGAAACCGCCAAAGGAATCACAACGGGGACTTTCTATGGGATAGTGGTTGTGATTATCGTCGGTAGCAATACAGAAGATTTTTTTGCCGGCAGAAAGCATTTCGTCATACTGCGCGGAATTGTATTCATCGTAGCCCTCGGTCACACAGCCGTAGTTCACGATTTCCATAGCATTCATCCCTTCGTATTTGCTATAAATATCGTAGCGTTCCAGCGACCAGGTGGGATGGTTATAGGTCACAAAAAAGCCTTTTTCACGGGCATGCTTCATAATACTGTTGATATTTTCCGACGTGTATTCTCTGGTCCATAAGGGTTCGGATTCATCATAGGTTACCTTGTAGCGAGGGTCGTTTAACGCCACAATACGATCATAATTGCGATGGGGAGCAAAACAAGGCTGCACCCCGTTATCAGGATCCAGTGCGATCAGACAGATGTGACAGACCGGAATCACATGATAAGGATTTTCTTCGGTTTCGTTATCAAAATCATATTCGGTACCAGTCAGAGCAACAAAGTTTTCGTCGGTTAATTCCGGATGCGGCACCATTACGTTATGGTCAGTATAGGCAATCACGGAATAGCCACGTTTCTGATATTCTGCTTTCATCTCTTCGGGAGAAAGTTTTCCGTCAGACATGGTGGAATGGCAATGTAGGTTTGCTTTATAAAAAGTGCCGTTTTCGGGCAACAAATATTTTCTCATATCGAACTCCTCCCGTTTATTTCACATAATCTTCCACAAAGTAGGCATTAGAAGTTGCACGTCTGCCCTCTTTGTCACACACGGTTACTCTGAAGAAAATATCCTGAGTCCATACATCAAAAATAACCTCATTGAGTTTACCGCCCTCCGGACAGTATTCATTATAGCAATGACGGATGCCGGAGGTGAAGTTGATGATTGCCGCATCGGAAGTCTTCACATGCAGCTTGTTTCCCTCCAGATACATACTATAAATTTCAGGTCCCATGGATGCATAGAAATGACCTTTCACCAGGGCATCAGTGATAGAACGGTAATCTAAGTTTTCCGCTTTAATCATGGTGAATGCACCGAAGGAATCGTTATAGGGACTGTCAAACGGATCAAAGTTATGGTTATCATCAGCAGAAATACCGAAGATTTTTTCACCGTTATGCAGTTTTTCTTCGTAAACTTTGGTATTATACTCGTGGAAGCCTTTCACATAGGAGTTGTAGTTACAAATTTCGATGGCGTGCATTCCTTTATATTTGCTATAGGTTTCGTAACCTTCTTTTGACCACTTGGGATGATTATAGGTTACAAAAAAACCTTTTTCACGGGCTTTTTTAATCACATCGTTTACGCCGTCAGGAGTGAACACTCTTTCGTAATTGGAATCGTTGGGGTCTAAGGTCACCTTGTAACGGGGATCGTTGCGTTCCAAGAGTCTGTCATAAAACCAGTTGGGTTGATAAAAGCAAGGCTGAATTACATTCTCGGGATCCAATGAAATCAGGCAAAAATGGGTAGTTCTTGATTGCTCCCAGGACTGACCGGGAAGCACCTCATCAAAATAGTATTCCATCCCGTATAACGCCACAAAATCGTCACTTTGCAAATACGGATGCGGCACTAAAATATTATGATCAGTATACGCCACAACAGAATAGCCACGCTGTTTGTAGGCTTCTTTGATTTCGTCGGGGGTTAACTGCCCGTCTGAAACGGTGGAGTGACAATGCAGGTTTGCTTTATAAAACTGCCCGTTTTCAGGTAATAAGTAAGTTCTCATAGCAAGTCTCCTTTATAAAATATCTTCCATAAAATATGCATTGGTATCAGCAGGTTTGCCCGACTTATCAAAAACAGTCACTCTCACATAGATATCATCAGAACGAAGCTCAAATTCAGCTTCATTGATAGTATCCCCCGCCAGCGGAAATGCACAGTAAGCACGACGAAGACCCGTAGTAAACACAATTTTTGCCGCATCGGAGGTTTTGATATGTAATTTATTGTCTTCCACATATAAGCTATGAATTTCAGGTCCCTGGGAAGCATAAAAATTGCCGTTTTTCAGTGCATCGGTAATGGTTCGGTATTCCAGTTTGTCTGCCTTAATCATGGTGAAACCGCCAAAGGAATCACAGTACGGACTATCCATTGGATGACCGTTGTGGTTGTCGTCAGTTGCAATGCAATAAAGCTTTTTGCCCTGACGAAGCAACTCATCATACACATGAGGATTATAATCGTGATACCCCTCAGTCATACAGCCATAGTTGCAGATTTCCATTGCATTCATACCTTCGTATTTGCTGTAAATCTCATAGCCCTCCTGGGACCAGGCAGGATGATTATAGGTCACAAAACAACCTTTTTCACGGGAGGTTTTTATCATATCGTTGATATAATCCGCATTGTACTGGAACTCATAGGGAGGGATAGATTCATCACGCTGCACCACAGATTTATCCGGCAGATGCTGATACAGCCAGGAATCACGGAAACAAGGCTGCACCGTATAATCCGGGTCTGTGGCAATCAGACAGATATGACAGGTTTTTAACTGATGAAAGGATTCTCCGTTTTCAGCTTCTTCGGTGATATCATATTCCACGCCGTGCAATGCCAGAAAATCATCGTCCGTCAAATCGGGATGAGGTACTAAAATGTTATGATCAGTATAAGCAATGATGGAATAACCTCTTTTTTTGTATTCTTCTTTCATTTCTGCCGGAGATAGTCTGCCATCGGATACGTTGGTATGACAATGTAGATTGGCTTTGTAAAACTGACCGTTTTCAGGTAACAAATACTTTCTCATTTTTTATGTTCTCCTTTACTATCATTTTGTTCCCCGCTTTCTCAAACACAGTCACTCTCATAAAAATGTCATCGGGATGAATTTTTCAATTGATTTTTCAAAAACGATTCTCTTAAATACTTTCTCCCAACAGCTTCATCGTTTCTTTAATATTGATATTCTGAGGGCAATGTCCTTCACAAGCACCGCACCCAATACAATCTTTCACATTATTGTATTCCTTCTGCAGTATTTCCTTGGTATCTTCCCAGACAGATTCTGCCGCAAGGTGCTTGTTATAAACATAGAATATATCCGGAATCAAAATCTTCTTCGGACAACCGTCCACACAGTAACGACATCCTGTGCAGGGAATCTGACGAACGGTACGAATCAGTTTTCTCAAATCCCAAGACAACTGATGTTCCTCTTCGCTGAATGGCACAAATCCTTTCATAAAGGCAATATTTTCCGAAATCATATCCATATTGCCCATTCCCGATAACACCATTTCGACACCGGGAAAGCTTGCCGCAAAACGGATGGCAAATTCCGCCTCGGAGTTGTTAGATTTTTCCGTTAAGAACTCTTTTGCTTCTTTGGGAAGATTTACTAAGTTACCACCTTTTACAGGTTCCATTACAATCACTTTTTTGCCGTGTTTTATGCAAACGTCGTAACAAGCTTTGCTCTGTATGCCGGCATCATCATAATCCAAATAGTTAAACTGAATTTGCACAAATTCAATCAAGGGTTGTTCGGTAAGAATTCTATCCAGCACATCTGCCGTATCGTGGAAAGACATAGCAATGTGTTTCACTTTCCCCTCTTTTTTTAATTGGTTTACTACTTCAAAGGAATTACAGCGAAGATTTTTTTCGTATAAATTACGGTTCATACAATGGAAGATATATACATCGAAATAATCCACGCCGCAAGACTTTAACTGACTTTCAAACAAAGGACGGATTTCTTCTTCGGAATTGTAAATCCAGGGAGATAATTTATCTGCCAAAACAAAACTATCACGGGGATAACGTTTTGCCACACATTCACGAATGGCATTTTCGCTTTTGCCGTCCAAATAAACTCTTGCCGTATCGAAATAATTAAAGCCTGCTTCCATAAAAACATCCACCATACGATTGACCTGCTCGTAATCCACATCATTTTCAATCATAGGCAATCTCATAAAGCCAAAGCCGAAATTTTTCTTCACTTTTTCACATAACATAGCGGATTTCTCCTTTTGATGTCAGAATAAAATACGGTATAATGCTGTTTCAGTTTATTGTATCATATTTGGAAAAAAGATTCAAGTTTTTTTAGGGAAATGTCTTTGCTTTTTTATGAAATCCATCCAGTTTTTCATAATCATTGCCTATGATTACAAAAATAACATAAAACCGTACAATCCACTTACAAAATCAGGATAAAAATTCATTGTTCAGTGAATTGTAAAACCGTCTTTGAAACAATTTCTGAACGTGCAATCCCGAAAGGATTGTTATTTGGAAGATTTCTCTGTTTTTTGGGTAATAAACGCAATGAATTCCTGACGCACAGCATCGTTTTCAAACGTATTGAAAGGAATGGTATATGCCATCGCAGGATTCTGATAAATGTAAATCGCACGTCCCGGATTAACCACCAGATTGACTACGGCATCATATTTGATTTCGGTTTTAAATTTCTCATTGGTTTCAACGAAATAATCCTCATAAAATTCCATTGTGGCAGTTGGAGAATAGAACAGCTCCTCCTTCTTTTTCATTCGTCTGACCATCCGTTTCACCAAAAGAAGCGTCAGCGGCTTCATCAGCAATATCAGAATGAGTGCAAAAACGGCATAACACACAAAAAGCCAAATCAGAAGATACACTTCTTCTCCTGCCAGAGCATACCGCAGAAACATCAGTAAAAAGAGACCGGCAATATACAGTTGCCATTTCAGACGGTGTTTCTTCGCCACAGGGGAATCCACATGGTGATATTTATTAAAATCATAATAGTCTTTCTCTGTCATAACAGTATGAAATTGATATAGCATCAAAATCCCCCCTTTTCTTTGATTTATCCACACAAATCCGATTTACACAATCGGCTTTTGTCTGCCTTTTACCCACATAACCAAAGCACAGGTAAGTAAAATAGCACCCCACACTTTATGTCCTGCGGTACCTGCAAAAAAGCCAAGGCTCATCGCAACGATTCCTTCTGTGAGCAAACCGGCAATTAAAATACTTCTTCGGTAACCATTTCCCATCCATAAGAAGAACAGCGCCCCCGTAAGCATCAGATATACGGCAAAAGAACTGCTGTAATACAAGAATAATTCTTCCGGTTTTTCAGGGTAAATATATGCTTCCGCCTCTTTCCCGATTTTAGTCCCGCCGGGATAATTTCTTTTGACATAAGAATATTCTTTTCCATCATAGGTATATTTAAAATACACATAGTGGTCTTCCCCTTCAGTTTCCACACGGTAACTGACAGCATTCACCGCAACGCCGTTTCTTTTATAGTCATTTAATGTATTGATATCCTGAATGGTGGTAGTAAACATCAAAACTGCCAAAAGGAAAAACAAAAGACTTAAAATATTGATTCTGGGTAGTACAAAAGGTCTTTTTTCTCCGTTTTGTTTGCATAGAAGAATCTTTTTTGACCGACTGAACTCAAAATAATTTCCCAGATGTTTCCATCCGCTTGTAAGCGCACAAAGTCCTAAAAAAATGGGCAATGCACTGCAGATATTTTTTACATATAATCCCAGTATCATCAGCTCTGAATTTCTTAGAAGATATGATAAAAACAGAGGTACAAAAACGGAAAGCAATATCAAAAAAACCGCTTTGATTGCATCCTTTTTATAGGGATTTTCATCCGAATGTATCATTTCCGTTTCGCTGATATTGAGATTACTTTCATAATATTCATCCCCATCATCGTCCGATGGTTCTATTTCTTTTCCGGCTTTTATTCCCTTATAAAAGATAATGCCCGCAGTAATAAAAAAAGACAACAGCATCGGCATCGCAAGAAGCATTAACACCACATTTTCAAGCTTGAATGCAACGATTTCTACCACCACTCCGACGAGCGGAAGAATCAAAAAGAAAAAGAAAATCCAAAACCAGCTTTTCTTCTCAGTTTTATCTGTGATATTATCATTAAAATCTGTTTGATTCATACAGCAATTCTCTCCGTATCATTCGGTATTTTTCACCTTAATTATACCTTGTCAATCAGAAAATGTCAATTCAAAAATATGGAGAAAACGTAAAAAACAGCAACAAAAGGATGATTTCACATTTCCCTTTGTTGCTGTTTTTCTTTCTTTTTGAAATACTGTTATTGTGACATCAACATATTCTCAATAAATATCCCATAACCACGGGTTGGATCATTCACAAAAACGTGTGTCACAGCTCCCACAATTTTACCATTTTGCAGCACAGGTGAACCCGACACGACTGTTGTCAATAGGGGACAACATTTTTCTTTATTTTTAAAGTTTTGAAGGAAATAAGTATTGTTTTGAAGGTAATACTGAGGGAAATGAAGGAAATCCTGACGGAAATCTAATTTCTTTTTCAAATTTTTGTATATAATGCATTATCGGACTTCCACAGTTTTATAATAGGAGAGCCACACTTTTGTAATAAAAGTTATACAATTTTTGTTACAAAAAAGACAGGACTTTCATCCTGCCTTGTAGCTTTGCTTACTCGATGACTATATATTCTCTTGAACACTGTGGAATAATTTCATCATCCCAACCTTCAAGAAAATCTTTCTCGTCAGATAACTGATTTTTTAGTTCATATCCCCTTCGAATAATTATCTCTTCCGAAAACGGAACATTGTCTTTTTCAAATGATATTTCACGATCTGAAAAGTGGAATATTATACAACGTGTCAGCCATACATCGTAAGTTTGTTCTTGGTTTTTGTATATTTGCTGATTTTCATTGATTACAGTTATTCTCTGTATAATTTCAGAAACTGGAGTTTCAACCTGTTCAACATTATCAAACAAAGATTTTATCTCATTGCTTTCCGTTTGTTCTAAAGTGAAAACTCCGCAATCATCATTTACTCCAAAATAATCTACGACAGTTTGAATATTTGTTAATTTATAGACTTCATCGTCGATAAAAATTCCTACGATAGCTGTTACTGAATTTGTATAAGCAAATGGATCACACTTGTATTTAACAAAGTTTTTACCTATCCACTTTTTCAATGTGTTTTGGTCAAATCTCATATCTATTCTTTTCATTTTAATTCCCTTTCACAAAATGTATTTTTTGAAATTTCACACCGGCACTATTTGAACTTTGTCGTATATTTATTTCTACTACAGATGTGCCGTCTGATGATGATATTTCACGATACGACATAATAGTACCATCGGAAAGTTTAGTGTATTTTCCCTTGCCGTAGGTAGTTTCTATTCCGCCTTTTGATGCGGTATCATAGAATTCTTTGGCTGTTTTAACAGGATTGTTACTGCTAATATTTCTCGTAAAGTCTCGACCTTGCCCTTTATCGCCAAAATATCCTTTTGAATATTTATAGTTCGATTTTAAACTGCCAATATTATCTGATATACTGTGATGCTTTGTAGTTCCGCCTTTATATATGCTTGTTCCCAACTCACGCACCTTCTTTCTCGTGAGTTCTTTCAAACTGACTTTTGTAACGATGAAATTTAACATCATTTTGAAATTCTGCAAAAACACATTCAGGCATATGTCCATGAACTAAAACATCGGTCGGTTCAAGAATCTTTATCATCTCTTTTAATCCCGCTTTGAACATTCGTTTCTGTTCATTTGAACGAATGCACCCATGTGTACTCACAGAAACAATGCTTCGTTTTGGTACTCCTAAAAAGCAATACTCAAAACTACTTTCATCACTCCAACGAATATTAGGTATTACAGGGATACCGTTCTTTTGAAAATAATATCCAACAGCACGATTAAAATATGTGTTTGTTTGTTGCAGACATTTAGACTGTCCTATCAATAGGGAACAATCGGGAGTAATAACTCCGTCAAATTGTTTAAGTAAGTCAAGATATTTAGTTGTTGATGTTAGTACATCAGAAAAATCTTTGTCGTGCATATAAAAATGCACATATTTTCGCTTGTCAGTTTGAGATTTTGCCTTTTCAAAAGGCACTATATCTCTTGGTATTTGTGTGTTTTTCAAATCCATAAGTAACGGAATTCCCGGCTCGCCCACTATTGCAGCACCATTTACCAAATAACTGTGAAATCCGTCGTCATATTTAGTTTTTTGCATAAATTTGTTTCCTCCGTAAACATAAAAATAATAAATTTCATAAAAATTACTCCAATCTATTGATTTTTGTTTACGGATATGCTAAACTATACTCATCCAGTAGGTATGCGTTCAGCATATCCGTGATGAAACACATTGTTTAGTTGTTACCAGCAACTTTTCTAATGTGTTTTTTCTTTTTTCAAGTGAAGCCGAGATTGCCCATTTTTGTTACCTCCTTATTTGTTTATATTGACACTCTGCTGCAGAGTGAGAAGCGCCACAACGAATTTCAATCTCATTTACACTCATACCTTTGACAAGATGTTCCGCTATCAAAAGTTCTCCGGCAAAAACATCAGCCTGCCATTCGGGATCCTCATAAGCTTTTAAAGGTGCGTTGTCCGATTTTCTACAAAGTGCAACTCTATCATTATCATGCATAAGCAAGTGTCCGACTTCGTGCAAAATTGTAAATCTTGCTCTGCCGTCACCCTGAGTAGCTTTTTCGTAAACATCTTCACGAATTTTAATTGTATTAAGACTTGGGATAGTTTCACCTTCTTTGTCCGGCATTTCTGAATGTTCAACTATCTCATATGTAAAATCATCAATTAAATTCGGTAAAATAATTTCAAGAAATTCTACTACCGGGAAATACAAACGATCTGTCATTACACATAATTCACGAACATATTTTGTAAAAGCTCTTATCTGTTTTCTTGATATACCTTGTGCAACAAAATTTGCCATAAATCAGTTTTTGTCCTCCTTTAAAATCTGCCATAACTTTTGCAATTCATTATCATTAAACCCGTTTAATTTGCGAGCAAATGAAAACGCTAATTCTCTTTGCTTGAAATTGAGATTTGCGAGTCCAATTTCAACACATTCATTTGTTTCGCTTATGGCATTTTGCAATTCTATAATCTTATCATTGGATAATGAATACAAATTGCTGATTTTTTTTGCCCAATCTGTAGGAATTTTTTTCTTGCCGTTTTCTACAGCAGAAAGAAATGAAGACGTAACTTTCAGCTTTTCAGCCATAGTTTTTAGAATTTCTCCGTTATCCATTCTCAGAATACGCAAAAATTTTCCAAAAGCAGTAATCATTTTTGTAACCTCCTAATTATGATTTTTCAAATCACAAACTCATTATAACATACAAATTTCGCTTTGTCAACCTTTTTGGTTAATTTGTTTTCTTAAGAAGTTCATCTTTGGTTTTTAATCTAAAAAATTGTAAAGGTTTTTAGACAAAAACACCCACTAAAAATAGTGAGTGTTTCTGTTGCCCATTATTTAATTTTCTCTGCTTCAGATAGCATATTCTCAATAAATATCCCATAACCACGGGTTGGATCATTCACAAAAACGTGTGTTACAGCTCCCACAATTTTACCATTTTGCAGCACAGGTGAACCCGACATCCCCTGTACGATACCTCCGGTTTTTTTGAGCAACTCTTCATCGGTAACTTTGAGGATGAAATCTTTATTGTCATACGCATCTAAAATTCTTACAATTTCAATTTCGTACTCACGGGTTCCCTCTTGGGAAACGGTAGATAAAATGGTCGCTTTTCCCGGTTGAATCTCTTGTTTCTGACATACCGGAACCGCCTGATTTTTGATAAAGTCCGGGTTTGTAACAGTTCCGAACAAGCCCTTGTTATCATTGGAAGAAATTGTGCCAATCGGTATTCCGGAAAGAACTCCAACCAGTTCTCCGGGACAGTTTTTTTCTCCCAGTTTTGCACCTTTTACCTCTACAAATTCCAGTTGTCCGTCACGGACGGGGTAAGTTTTATCGGTATCCATATCATTGATGGGATGTCCCAGCGCGGCGAATTGCTGTCCGTCTTCGGTAAAAAACGTGACAGTCCCTATCCCTGCCGCACTATCCCGAAGCCACATTCCGCAGACATACTGATTGCTTTTGTTTAATACAGGGGTTAAGGAAAGTGATTTTTCCGTTTCTCCCCGAAGCACCGTCAAAGTCACGGTTTCACCGCCGATTGTTTTTAAAATTTCTTCAAAATGACGGGTATTTAGCACCGAAACCTCGTTGACCTTTACAATGATATCACCATTTTTGACTCCTGATTTTTTTGCCGGTAGATTTCCCTTCGGTTCTACACCGACCACCATGACGCCCTTTGTTTTTAACTTCATTCCCACAGCCTGACCGGACGGTATCAATCGTAATGTTTTTTGCTGACTGCTGACTTTCATTTCAGAGGTATGAAATCCGCCAATCACAGAGAACATAAGAAAAGATACTAAAATGCAAACATAAAGCTTTTTGTTTTGATTTATAAAATTAAAAAAATTCATCACATCCGTATCGTTTGATGAAATACCGTCCGACAATTTTAGTTTGACCGATTTTTTGAAAAATACGAATGTATTTTTTATCATTGATGTCAAGATTTTGCTGTTTTAAAAATAAAAATGCCGATTGTTTTTTTACAATCGACATTTCAATCACCATAAATAAGGCAGTAAGCGATATTTCACTTTTTTCTGATATGCTTTGTATCCTTCCAGATGTTCTTCCAGTAATTGTTCTTCACATTTGATTCTTTTGACCAGTAAAAACGGATACCATAAGAAAACAAAAAACGAAAAAACAGACCCTAAAATCAAGGGAATGGTATAAAACAGTCCCACCGTAATCAGATACATGGGATGTCGTACAATGCGGTACAAACCGCTGTCAATCACCTTATGATTGCCCTGAATTTCCACTGCACGGGACAAATAGGGGTTTTCTCGAAGCACTTCAAAATACAAACTGTAAAAACAAAGGAAACATACTGCCGAAACGACGGACACGCCTTTTGGCAAAACATACCAACCGCAACGATACCCCAAGCCTGACACCAAAAATCCAACCAAAAACATCACCGCACTCCATCGGATAACCGATCGCTGTTCGGTTTGAGTTTCTTTGGCAGAAAGCCGTTTTTTCAGCAAGTCCGGATTTTTGACAAGCAAAACAATTCCCAGCATCAACATCGGCACAAACAGAACGCCCAAAAGCAACCATCCGTTCCAATATACTATCGTTCCCGCAGGTAAAAAGACCAAAACACCGATACCAATGATACCAAAAACAAATTTTAACATAGCAGAAAACAATATTTTTTTTATCATAACGGTACCTGTTTAATATACACTTTCGTCGGCTAAAATTTCGTCAATATAGGCTTTCACGTCGGCAAGGGTTAAAAGACTTGCCACCTTTAATTTATAAGGTTTGGCATTATGAAACCCTTTTAAATACCATAAAATATGGCATCTTGCCTCTTTGATGGCATTTTTCTTGACCGCATTCATTTTTTCAATCTGGCGGTACAAAACGTCCATTTTTTCCTCTTTGGAAATGATGCGGTCGGGATTTCTTACGAAATCAAAAACAAAAGGATTCCCCAAAGCGGCACGTCCAATCATGACTCCATCGCAACCGGTTACCTCTTTCATCCTAAGATAGCTTTCCCGATCGCACACATCACCGTTTCCGATGACAGGAATTTGCACTGCATCCTTTACCGCTTTGATATCCGACAAATCCGCCACACCCGAATACTGCATTTCACGGGTTCTTCCGTGAACGGCAAGATAATCGGCACCTGCTTCTTCGCAGAGTCTGGCACATTCCACCACGTTTTTATGCTCCGCATCAAAGCCGACACGAAGTTTCACGCTTAGGGGCAAATCAGTTGCTTTCCGCATAGAAGATACTATTTCAAACAGCAGTTTCGGATTCTGCATTAAGGCGGAACCGTCCCCGTTTTTCACGATTTTCGGGGCAGGACAACCGGAATTCAAATCAATCATGGAAAAACCCATATCCTCAATCTGTTTCACAGCCTCATAAAGTACATCCGGCTCGTGACCGAAGAGTTGCACCGATAACGGGGTGTCTTCGGGAGAAGTTTTCAACAAATCGTAGGTATGCTTATCCCGATAGGTTAACGCTTTGGCACTAATCATTTCGGAAACTGCAAGGAAAGCGCCCTGCTCCCTTGCAATTTCACGGTATGCCAAATCGGTTACCCCTGCCATGGGTGCCAGAATCAGATCATTTTTTGCTAAAATATCTTGAATTTTATAATTCATTTAAGCTTTCTTCCACTTTAGCCAGTTTTTCTAAGAAGGACTGTTCTTTCGCTTTTTCAGCCTGAACTAATTTTTCGGGAGCCTTATCCACAAAGCCTTTGTTGGACAGTTTACTTCTTACTAAGTTTAATTCTTTTAACAAGAATTCTTTTTCCTTGGTTAAACGGGCAAATTCTTTTTCTTTATCAATCAATTCGTTTAAGGGAATCATCACTTCGATGCCCTGACCAACCACATTCACGCATTTTTCAGACAACGCATCTTTGGAATCCACTAAAATCATTTCGGAAGAATAGGTCAGTTTGGTTAAGAATTCGGAACAAGAAGAAACGAAGTCTTTATCTTCACAAAGAACATACAATTTGGTTTTGTTCTTGGGAGGAACGTTCATTTCGCTTCTTGCATTTCTTACGGAAGTGATTAATTCAATATAAGTTTCCACTTTTGCTTCTGCTTCAGCGAAGTTTAATGCTTCCTGATATTCAGGGAAGGAAGCAATCATAATGCTTTCATCTTCCACGGGCAAAGCCTGGAAAATTTCTTCGGTGATAAAGGGCATAAAGGGATGGAGCAGTTTTAAGAATCCGCTCATAACATAACAAAGCACATTCTGAGCAGCCTTGTCTTCCCCTGCCATCAGGCGGGGTTTCACCATTTCGATATACCAGTCACAATACACATTCCAGATAAAGTCATACAGTTTGGAAACTGCCATACCTAATTCAAATTTATCTAAGTTTTCGTTCACATCTTTTGCCAATGCATTGAATTTGGATAAAATCCATTTATCTTCGGGTTCTAAAGTATTTAAGTCCAGTTCAATTTTGTCGATGGTCAGATTCATCAACACAAAGCGGGATGCATTCCAGATTTTATTTGCAAAGTTACGGGATGCTTCCACACGTTCCGTATAGAAACGCATATCGTTTCCGGGAGAGTTACCGGTTGCCAAGGTGAATCTTAAGGCATCAGCACCGTACTGGTCGATGATTTCCAAGGGGTCGATACCGTTTCCTAACGACTTGGACATTTTTCTGCCCTGAGAATCTCGAACGATACCGTGGATAAATACGTGTTTAAAAGGTTCTTGTCCCATATGTTCCATACCGGAGAAAATCATTCTTGCAACCCAGAAGAAAATAATATCATAACCGGTGACTAAAACGCTGGTGGGGTAGAAATATTTTAATTCTTCGGTGTTATCGGGCCAACCTAAGGTAGAGAAAGGCCACAACGCAGACGAGAACCAGGTATCTAAAACATCGTCTTCCTGCTTCATTTTGCCGCCACATTTGGGACAGGTATGAACATCTTCTTTGGAAACCACCATTTCGCCGCAAGCTTCACAGTAGTATGCCGGAATTCTGTGTCCCCACCATAACTGACGGGAAATACACCAGTCGTGTACATTTTCCATCCAGTTTAAGTAAGTTTTGGAGAAACGGTCGGGAACAAAAGAAATGGTGCCGTCCTTTACCACGCGGATTGCTTCTTTTGCCAGAGGTTCCATTTTTACAAACCACTGGCTGGAAGTGATGGGTTCTACGGTGGTACCGCAACGATAACACTGACCCACATTGTGTGCGTGTTCTTCAATTTTTACTAATAATCCCTGTTCCTGCAAATCGGCAATCATTGCTTTTCTTGCCTCGTAACGGTCCATACCTTCGTATTTTCCGCCGTAGTGATTAATGGTAGCATCATCATTCATCACTTTGATGACTTCTAAGTTATGACGCAAACCAACTTCAAAGTCGTTGGGGTCGTGAGCGGGAGTGATTTTTACACAACCGGTTCCGAAATCTTTTTCTACATATTCGTCTGCAATCACAGGAATTTCTCTGCCAACCAAGGGTAATACCAACATTTTTCCCAACAGATGCTGATAGCGTTCATCTTCGGGATGAACAGCTACCGCAGTATCACCAAGTAAGGTTTCCGGACGGGTGGTTGCGATAATCACAAACTCATCAGAATCCTTTACAGGATACTTAATGTGCCAGAAATGACCCTGCTGTTCGGTATATTCCACTTCTGCATCAGATAAAGCGGTAATACAGTGGGGACACCAGTTAATAATTCTGTTGCCCTTATAAATCAAACCTTTTTCATATAAGTTTACAAACACTTCTTTCACGGCTTTGGAGCAACCTTCGTCCATGGTGAAGCGTTCTCTTTCCCAGTCACAGGAGGAGCCGAGTTTTTTCAGCTGATGAATAATTCTGTCGCCGAATTTTTCTTTCCAGTCCCACACACGTTTGATAAACTCGTCTCTGCCCAGGTCATAACGGGTTAAGCCTTCGTTCACGCGGAGTGCTTCTTCTACTTTAATCTGAGTTGCAATCCCTGCATGGTCAGTACCGGGAAGCCACAGTGCAGAAAAACCTTTCATTCTTTTGTAACGGATTAAAATATCCTGCAAGGTTTCATCCAATGCGTGACCCATATGAAGCTGTCCGGTAACATTCGGAGGCGGAATTACGATGGTATAAGGTTCTTTTTTGGAATCGGGTTCTGCATGGAAATATCCCTTTTCCTCCCAGTTTTTGTAAATACGGTCCTCAACAGAAGAAGGATCGTAAGTTTTGGAAAGTTCTTTTCTCATATTTATCATTCACCTTTCGTGTAATATACATCATACAAATTGCTTATCTTATCCGAAGAATACAAACAAAATGCCAATGACGGCAATCAAAAGTCCCAACAGCTTGGTATTTAGAATTTCTTTTTCCGATACTTCGTCTGTTTTTTTGACCAGCTTTACAAGCCAGGCAGCTAAAAACGAAAACAAAGCTCCCAAAATGACAATCACCAATCCTAAAATCTTCAAAAGACGTCACTCCCCTTTCGGACATAATACGCTATTTTTGATTATATACTATTATACAGAAAATTTCAAGTGCTTTTTGAAAGAATCCGACGATTTTTTTGGAAGCAATTCCCATTCTTTTAAAAAAAATACAAATTTTGTGAACTTTTTCATAAAAAAGACTTGACAATTCCACTTTTATTCATTATAATATCAAAGGTTATATTGATAATACTATTTGAGTGCAATGTCAAGTCGTTCTTGGCTGCAACCTCTGACTCAAATAATACTTATAAAAAACTTAATTTTAAGAAAAGGAGTATTTTTGAAATGCCGAATATCAAATCCGCTGAAAAAAGAGTAAAAGTTATTGCAACCAAAACTCTGCAGAACCAGATGATTAAATCCAACTTAAAAACTACTTTAAAAACTTTTGAAGCTGCTTGTGAAAACAAAGAAGCTAACTTAACTGAAGTGTTCCAGAACACCGTAAAAACCATCGATATGGCTTGCACCAAAGGTATTCTGAAAAAGAACACCGCGTCCAGAAAAAAATCCAGCGTTGCGAAAAAATACAACGCTGCAATCAAAGGTTAATTCGTATCATAAGTCCCAAAAATCCCGTATGGAAATTCCATACGGGATTTTTTTGTTTTTTCAATTAAAATTTATACTGGATATTGGTATTTACAAAGCCGATTTCTGCGAAATCTTTGGGGTTATGACGCACAATATAGTCAATGTAGGAGTCAATCATCTGAGCCGTCAGAATATAACCACTGGGATTCATATGGGAGTGTAAATAGAATTTCTTTTCAAATTCGCTATCGTAAACAGGCCCGTATTTGTATAAGTCAATGACATAGGAATTACTAAAATGCTCTGCAAAATCATAGAGCAGTTGAATCATCCCCTGTGTTTTTTCCAAAATAGCAGGATTGCCGCTATTGGGAAATGTCACAAAGAAAAATTTTGCATCAGGAGCAATTTCTTTGTATCGCTGGATAATCTGTGCATAATAGCCTGCAAAGGTAGGTTTGTTGTTTTTATAGTTAGCAACGTCAATATCGTCAATGCTTCCCAGTTCCACATTCAGATTGATAAGGTCATTCACTCCCAATGCAATAACATATGCCTGACAGGCTTTGCTTTTATCCCACATACAGTTTGCTTCTGCAAAGCTTTCCATATATTCCTGAGCGGTCATCCCGCCACGGGAAAAGTTGTATGCTAAAAAGCCGTTCTTTCTTGCAATATACTGTCCCCAGGAATAGTCATACAAATCATAATATCCTCTGTTTCCTTCCGGATCAAGAGTTTCAAATTCGCCGGAAGAAAGACTGTCTCCCACGAATGCCACCTTACGGAACACGGAGGTACGACTATATCCTTCCACCAGTTTATCTAACGGTTTTTCATTTTCATTATAAAAATACTTGTTCCAATCCATGTTACAGTTCTCCTTTAATATCATTATTTGATTTTGATAGGTCGGCTATCACCAACCAGTTTCCATCTTATATTGTATCACTTTTTTTTAAAAATGCAATATTTTTGTGTAAAAAATGTTTTCAATTGTATCACTATATGAGGGTGCAATGATTTTTGCCTGTTTCATAGCAAAACTCCTTAGTAGATTGAATCAAGTACAGATTTGATTGCATCGGACGGAATGGTAATGTCCGCCCCATTCATAGAATCGGCAATCTGTGAAACGTTTCGTCCGCCGATGACGGGAAACACATCCACTTCGGGAATGGAACAAAGAAGTCCGCAAACTACTGATGCCACACTGCAGTTACAATCGGTTGCAAGTTGTTTGATGATTTCCAGACGTCTTAAATTTTCGTCACATAAGTACCGTTTTTTTGCCTTTTCGGATAAGGCATCTTCTCCCTGCTCTGCCATTTTGGAGAAGAACCCTTTTGCCTGAGAGGAATATGCCACCACAGGCATGGAGTTGTTTTTGTAGAAGGAAAATTCATGAGCATCCATTCCCACAAGTCCTCCTCGTTCTCCTAGGCAATAAGCTGGATTAAAACGAAGCTGACTTGCCGAAAATCCTAACAATCCGTTTTCTTTGGCATATTTGTTTGCCTCTCCGATACGCTCCGAACGCCAGTTAGATGCTCCGAATTGTTTGATTTTCCCTTCTTGTACCAAAGAATTCATCAAATCTATGATTTCGGACACAGGAACATTCTCATCATCACGATGAAGCCAGTAAAATTCAATATTTTTTAATCCTAAGGCAGATAAACTTTGTTCTAAATCATAACGGATATCTTTCTCGTTGATACGAGGTTTTTCTCCCAAATCAGGTTCATAATAGCCACCTTTGGTAGAAACAAATATATCAGCAGGCTTTCTGAAAGCCAACCATTTTCCGACTACTTTTTCCGCCTCGCCGTTAGCATACAGACGGGCAGTATCCAGATGCCGTCCGCCTAATTCATAATAGGCATCCATAATGGCGAATGCTTCCACCTCGGGAATGGTATCCCCGAAATATGCAGTTCCAAGTAAAATTTTGGAACTTCTTTTTCCAAAACTATCCGAATATTTCATATTGATTCTCCTTATTGCAATAGTGCATAATCAAATTATACCACGGTTCTTTTCAAATTGCAAGACATCAGAATTCTGTCATACAATTTTATAAAAACATCTTGCAACTGAAAAAACAATATGTTACAATGCAACTATAGAAAGGATGTGTTCTATATGAAAATACGAGAATATTTCAAAGCCTTTTTCACAAACGTAAAAGACGGAATCTCCCGCTATTGCATTGCCTTTATCTGCACCGTGTTACTGTTTCTCACAGTATCTTATGAAATTTTATTTGAATCTGGTACAGATGAAATCGTCATTCCGTTAGTTATGACTTTTAGCTTCATTGCGCTGTTTTCAGTTCTTTTAAAAAGTGTGCAAGAATACCTTTTTGAAAAACTGAACATTCTAATTCAAGCCATTGTATGTACCCTGGCTTCCATTGCAGGGTTCTTTCTGATTCACACTCATTACGAATCTCTGTATATGATTATGGCGTATAGCGGTATTATGATTGCACTGATTTGCTTTATCTTTTTTGTCTTAATGCGTGGCGAGAACCGTGATATGGTCTTTCCGAAGCTGGTTTCATCCGCCATTTTCGCATTTGCGATCTGCGATGTGCTGTCTGTCGGACTTTCCACCTGTATCTGGGCATTTCAATCGTTGATATTTAATTTCACTGATAGTTATAAAATATACGTTATTGTCAATCTTTTGATATGGACAATCGGCTACATCAACATTTTCCTCTCTTTCATTCCGAAAAAAGATGTTCCCACACCGCAGTCCAAAATTTTCAGAATCTTTGTGTTATTTGCAGGATTGCCGTTATACATACTTTTAATTGCAATTCTGCTGATTTATCTTGCGAAAATTGTGGTTACCTGGAATATGCCCATTGGCGAAATCAACTGGTTTGCTTCCTTCGCATCACTTTTCTTTATTTTCTTTGTACTAAGTGTGACGCAGTACAAAGAAAAGTTTGCCAAGCTATTTGTCAAATATGGCGGGTATTTCCTGATTCCCGTACTGGTAATGCAGGCGATTGCCGTGTTTGAGAGAATCAATGCATACGGCCTTACCACCCCCCGAACCGTTTCTTTGGTACTGATTTTAATTAGTATTCTGTTTATTGCAGGTGCCATCATCAAACCGAAGTATTTTAATACAATTGCGTTGGCATCCGGGATCATTGTACTGGTGGTTACGGTAACACCGTTGAATGTAATTGATATGCCGGTTGCCAGCCAGACCGCGATTTTAGAAAACGCTTTAGTAAAAAACGATATGCTAAAAGACGGCGTAGTTATCCCCAAGGAAAATGTCAGCAAGGACGATGCCGAAATCATCATAAGTGCATATGACTATCTGAAACACAATGCCAAACAGGTTCCTGAGTTTATCCCCGATAGCGAAAAGAGTTTTTTACAAATCTTTGGATTTGAATGGGCACAATTCGAGACCGAGTATAACTATCAGCATTGTACCTTCAAAACGAAAGATTCCGTGGATATTTCGGGATATCATCAGATGCTACGATTACATGGTTACAATGACATTCTTTCATTTGAACATAACGCAACGTCGTATGAAATCAACATCATTGAAGTTGCGCAAGCACTATATGACCAATACGGCACCGACCAATATGAATTAGAGTTATATAAAGTGAATGAAAACATGGCATTATATATCGAGTTTTTATACACAGATATCGAAGATGACTTAGTTACTAACACAAGTTTCGATGGATATGCTTTAATCAAAAATTAACCTCATATGTACAAAAAGGGTTCCGCAATTGCGGAACCCTTTTATTATTACTCTGCATGGTAGGAGAAGAGAAAACGATGGATAATGGAGAAACCGAAGGGGTTATCCGAAGGCGTAGTACTGCGTACAGCATATTTGTGTACGCCGAGCGATGAGGTTCATCCATTAGACGCGTTTTATCAAGCCTACATTCCAGCTTTGTCGAGGTAAGACTGATATCTGTCCTTCGCTGCTGCTTCCGCCGCTTCAAACAATTCTTTTGCTTCTTCGGGGAATGCTCTCTGTAAGGAAGTATAACGAACTTCGGTCTGGAGGAAATCCTGGAAGGACGCAGTGGGAGCTTTGGAATCTAAGGTGAAGGGGTTTTTGCCTTCGTCTTTTAATGCAGGGTTAAATCTGTATAAGTGCCAGTAGCCACATTCTACAGCTTTCTTTTCCTGCATCTGAGCACCGGATAAGCCACCTTTGATACCATGGTTGATGCAAGGAGCATATGCGATAATGATGGACGGACCTTTATGTTTTTCAGCTTCTCTGAATGCTTTTAAGGTCTGAGCCTGGTTTGCTCCCATAGCAACCTGAGCAACGTATACATAACCGTAGCTCATAGCAATCATACCAAGGTCTTTTTTCTTCACTTTCTTACCGGATGCCGCAAACTGTGCAACTGCACCGATGGGCGTGGATTTGGACGCCTGACCGCCGGTGTTGGAATAAACTTCGGTATCAAATACCAGAACATTGATATCTTTGCCGGATGCCAATACATGGTCCAGACCGCCAAAACCGATATCGTATGCCCAACCGTCACCGCCTAAGATCCACTGAGAACGTTTGATTAAGTCACGTTTGTTTTCCAAAATATATTTTTTGTTTTCGCAATCACAGTCGCAAGCTTCTAATGCTTTCACTAATGCATCAGACAATGCACGGGTGTTTTCACCGTCATCAAAGCCATCCACCCAAGCGGTAGCTGCCGCTTTCACATCATCGTTTTTCGCATTTGCGATAACATCTTTTACTTTTTCTAAGATTGCATTTCTTGCGGTTTCACAAGCGGTATACATACCGAAACCAAATTCTGCGTTATCTTCAAACAAGGAGTTTGCCCAAGCGGGACCTTGTCCTTTCTGATTGGTGGTGTACGGCATAGCCGGAGCAGAACCTGCCCAAATGGAGGAACAACCGGTCGCATTGGCAATCATCATTCTGTCTCCATATAACTGAGTCATCAGTTTTGCGTAAGGAGTTTCACCACAGCCTGCACAAGCACCGGAGAATTCCAAATAGGGAACTTCAAACTGCGATCCTTTTACGGTATCTTTGTTCATGGGGTTTTTCTTTTCGGGTAAGGTGATTGCATAGTTCCAGTTGGGAACTTCTTTTTCCACCTGAGTTTCTAACGGTTTCATTACCAAAGCTTTTTCCTTAGCAGGACAAGTATTGGCACAAACGCCGCAACCGGTACAGTCTAAGGTAGTCACCTGAACTTTAAATTCATAATTATCGTAGGGTTTCAATCCTTTTTTGGTAACAAAGCCTTCCGGAGCGTTTGCTTTTTCATCTGCAGTCAATAAGAAAGGTCTGATTGCAGCGTGAGGACAAACGTAAGAACACTGGTTACACTGGATACAGTTTTCGGGAATCCATTCGGGAACGTCAACTGCAATACCGCGTTTTTCGTATTTGGAAGTACCCTGAGGGAAGGTACCGTCTTCAATGCCTTTAAAGGCAGAAACGGGTAATTTATCACCTTCCTGATTGTTGATGACTTCCACAATATTCTTAACAAATGCCGGAGCATTGTTATCTTTTTCTGTTTTCACATTATCGGTAGCATTTGCCCAATCAGCAGGAACAGTGATTTCTCTTACTTTTTCTACCCCTGCGTCTACAGCAGCGTTATTCATATTAACGATATCGTCACCTTTTTTGCCGTAGGACTTTTTGATTGCTTCCTTCATATAGGAAACTGCTTCATCAATATTCATCACATTTGCCAACTTAAAGAAGCCTGCCTGCATGATAGTATTGATTCTTCCGCCCAAACCGATTTCTTTTGCTAAAGAAACCGCATCGATTACATAGAATTTTATCTTCTTCTGTGCCAGATGACGTTTTACGTTTGCAGGCAGATTTGCCATAATTTCTTCATCGGTCCAATGAGTATTGAGTAAGAAGGTACCGTTTTCTTTTACGTCTGCCAACATATCATACTGATGAATATAAGACGCCTTATGACAAGCTAAAAAGTCTGCTTTCTTAATCAGATAAGTGGAACGAATGGGAGTATGACCAAATCTTAAATGAGAAACGGTAATACCACCGGATTTTTTAGAGTCATAGGAGAAATATGCCTGTGCAAACATATCGGTATGGTCACCGATAATTTTAATGGAGTTTTTATTTGCACCAACCGTACCGTCAGCACCCAGGCCCCAGAATTTACAGCTGATGGTACCTTTGGGAGCTACATCAACGGGAGCTGCATCAGGTAAGGACAGATGAGTAACGTCATCGTTGATACCGATGGTGAAGTTATTTTTCGGTTCTGCCTGATTTAAGTTATCAAATACTGCGATAATCTGTTCGGGATAGGTATCTTTAGAGCCTAATCCGTATCTGCCGCCAACGATAACAGGTTTGTTTTCTACGCCGGAGTATGCAGCGCAAACATCCAGGTATAAGGGTTCCCCTAAGGAACCGGGTTCTTTGGTTCTGTCTAATACTGCAATTTTCTTAACGGTTGCAGGAATAGCACCCAAGAAATGTTTTACAGAGAAGGGTCTGTACAGGCGAACTTTTAACAGACCAACTTTTTCGCCTTTTGCAGTTAAATAATCGATGACTTCTTCTGCCGCATCACAAACGGAACCCATTGCAATGATAATTCTTTCCGCATCTGCAGCACCATAGTAATTGAATAAATCATAATTTCTGCCGGTCAATTTAGAAATTTCTTTCATATAATTCTGACAGATTTCAGCAACTGCATCATAGTAAGAGTTACAAGCTTCTCTTGCCTGGAAGAAGATATCCGGATTCTGAGCGGTACCGCGGAGAACAGGACTATCGGGACTTAAGCTTCTTGCTTTGAAAGCTTTTACCGCATCTAAGTCGGTCAGTTTTTTCAAATCTTCATAATCGATGACTTCGATTTTCTGAATTTCGTGAGAAGTTCTGAAACCATCAAAGAAATGAAGGAACGGAACTCTGGATTTGATGGTGGTCAAATGTGCCACACAGCCTAAATCCATAACTTCCTGAACGCTGTTTGCAGAAAGCATTGCAAAACCGGTCTGGCGGCAAGCCATTACGTCAGAATGGTCACCAAAAATAGATAATGCATGAGAAGCCAATGCTCTTGCAGATACATGGAATACGCAAGGCAAAAGTTCCCCAGCAATTTTATACATATTAGGAATCATCAAAAGAAGTCCCTGAGAAGCAGTATAGGTAGTGGTTAAAGCACCTGCCTGCAAGGAACCGTGAACGGTACCTGCTGCACCTGCTTCGGACTGAAGTTCTACAACTTTTACTTCGTTCCCAAAAATGTTTTTCTGTCCTTTTGCGGACCATTGATCAACATTTTCAGCCATGGGAGAGGACGGCGTAATCGGATAAATGCCCGCTACTTCGGTAAAGGCGTAAGACGCATATGCCGCAGCCTGGTTACCATCCATGGTCATCATTTTTTTTGCCATAGTGAAACTTATCTCCTTTTTTGGGTTTTGTCCGGATGATTTCCGCAAAATGTGTGTCTGCAATTTCACAAAAATCAACCGGGAAACCATATTTAATTTTTTTAAAAACAAATATTGAATCGTATACACGACACTATATAATATTATAACACTTGTCTATGCATTTGTCAATATAAAACCTCATCTACCTTTTCTATTTTTGTCAACTTTCAACAAGATATTGCAAAAAGGGTTAAATGAAGGACAACTTTGTTCCTCATTCAACCCTTTTATTCACATCAATTTCGTTGATTTTGACTATTTACAGTTTCTTTTCTTCTTCTGCCTGAATGTCAGGGAATACAGAAATCATAGGTTTAATATCTTTCTTTTTAAAATGTCTGTCGCAATAGTTTTTCGTGATTTTCATAACCAGTCCGGAAAGTGCCAGTACCCCAATCAGGTTGGGTACCATCATCAGACCGTTGAAGGTATCGGAAATATCCCAAGCCAAAGAAGAAGTCAGCAGTGCACCTAAGAAAATGGTGATTAAATGTAACACCTTATACAGTTTGGTTGCTTTGGTACCAAACAGATATTCCCATGCTTTGGTACCATAGTGGTCCCAGCCGAGCACTGTGGTAAAGGCAAATAATAAAATCGCAATGGCAATGAAACGTTCACCCCACACACCAAAAAGCAAGGAAAATGCTTTTGCTACCAGGTTTGCATCAGTTGCACCTGCCATCAGTGCACCGGTGTTCAAATCAATCACGCCGGAAGTCAATACCACAAGTGCAGTCATGGTACATACCACCATAGTATCTGCAAACACTTCAAAGATACCCCACAAACCCTGTTTTACAGGTTCTACAACATTGGAGTTGGAATGCACCATAACAGAAGAACCAAGCCCTGCTTCGTTGGAAAACACGCCACGTTTACAGCCCTGAGTAACAATTTCCTTTACTGCAATACCGGCAACACCGCCCCACATAGCGGGACCGGAGAACGCATAACGGAAAATTGCACCGAATGCAGCACCAATATTCTGGAAATTCACTCCTATAATGATAAAGCTGCCGATCACAAACAAGACCACCATAAAAGGTACCACAGCTTCTGCAAAGTTTGCAATTCTCTTCAATCCGCCTAAAATAATCAAACCAGCAATCACTACCAGAACAATACCGATAATCAGGTGATACATACTTACCTGACCAACGGGCATTGCAGCCAAGGCAGGAATCTGAAATGCATCTACAATGTTCACAACGATTTTGTTAACCTGTCCCATTGCACCAATCCCAAAGGATGCTAAAATTGCAAAAACGGAGAATAAAATCGCTAAGATTTTACCTATATACTTACAGCCTTTATAACTGCCCAAACCGTCCTGCAGAAAATACATACTTCCGCCGGACCATTCGCCATCTGCATTTTTTCTGCGATAATAAATTCCTAACACGTTTTCAGAATAGTTGGTCATCATTCCGAAAAATGCAGCAATCCACATCCAGAAAACAGCACCGGGTCCTCCTGCTACAATCGCAGCAGCTACCCCCGCAATGTTACCAACCCCAATGGTTGCTGCCAAAGCAGTACAAAGTGCCTGGAACTGAGAAATAGATTTTCCTTTCACATGACCGGAAACTTCTTTTTTAAACAAGCTTCCTAAAGTTTCAGAAAACCAATGACCGATCTTAGTCACCTGGAATACACCGGTTATTATGGTCATCACTACACCGGTCAGAAGCAAAAGATACAATCCCTTACCCCATACAAAGCTGTTTACGCTGTTGTTGACATCCGTCAACCAAGTTAAAAAGTTGTTCATAACAACATCCCTTCCGCTAAGCAAGGGGTTCTTGTCTCCTAAATCTGCCCGACTGTTTTTTGAAATAAAAAAGCGGAGTTTTTCTACACAAAAAAACTCCACCTCAAAAAGCAGTTCAAGCTTTTCTCCGTCCTTTTGCCTGAGAGATTAACCCACAAGGGGCTTTACACCTTCGGCATCCTTTATCTTTTCCGTTTGTTCGGAAAAGGGACTTCTCCGGAGCGCTATCCGTCTGCAGTCTCTGTCTTGCGACGCCTGAGAGAGTTACTCCTTCGGCAAGGCTTTCGCCTTTCTCCTGCATCCTTCACTTAGCATACAATATTTATTTTTTTCACAAAGACAGTATATACTCCTTTTTGGGAATTGTCAACCTTTTTTTAAAAAAATGTGAAATAAATGTCAAAAAAAGTTTATTTCTATACAATCCGGCTACGATTTCCACCTTCTGTAAAACTTTTGATGTTTGCTTCAATTTCGTCAATGCAACGCTGACGGGCATCATAAGCACCCCATGCCATATGAGGAGTAAAAATTACATTGTCACGGTTTAAAATTTTCTGATACGGACTGTCTTGCTGCATTGGCTCCGTAGAATACACATCCACACCAAGTCCACCTATTTTGCCATTGATGACTGCACTTGTTACTGCCTCTTCATCAAACACAGCACCACGTGCCACATTAACTAAAATCACACCGTCTTTCATCCGGGATATCCGATTGCTGTCAATCAAATGATAGGTATCGTCATTTAAGGGGGTATGTACGGTAATGATATCACTTTCTTTGCATAATGTATCCAGGTTCACACATTCAAATTCCGTTACAGGTGTACGTTTATATGCAAGAACTCTGCACCCCATGGTTTTTGCAATGTTCGCTACCTTACCACCGATATTGCCAAGACCTACCACACCCCAGGTAAGTGCCGGAAGCTCCCGGAATACCGGTTCTACCCGATTGAAAACCCCGCTTTTGGTGTAGTCACCGGATTTTACAAATTTGTCATAAAACAGCAAATTCGTTGCTAAAGAAAACGCCATGGAAATGGTTAACTGTACCACGCTGTCAGTAGAATATCCCACTACATTGCAAACAGCAATACCGTGTTCTTTGCAATAGGCAATATCCACATTATCAAATCCGGTTGCAGTAATACAAATCAGTTTTAAATGTTTGGCATAAGGGAGATTTTCTTTGTTCAGTTTCACTTTGTTTAAAATCAAAACTTCCGCATCCTTGATTCTTTCGATGACCTGATCCTGGGTAGTCAAATCGTAAACAGTTACGTCACCGAGCTTGTGAATCCCCGAGAAATCCAAATCTTTTCCTAAGGTTTTTACATCTAATACAGATATTTTCATAGTTACAATCCTCACTTTTCAAAATTGGGATATAAGCCGGATTCCGACATTGGTTCTCCTCCGGCATACAGATGGGAAATATCTCCCACACCTGTTGCACGGAAATGAGAATAACCGGCTTCCTCTGTTTCACTGACCAAAGTGGTCACCGACGTGGGTGCCAAAAAGAAGCTGTTCTGTGCCACCACAGGCGAAATCCCCAGCAAATAGCCCATCAGCAAACTTCCAAGCCCAAAATGGCAAAAGAGTGCGATCGTTTTCTCCTCTCCACCACGGTATACCATCCCCTCGCGGTTCCAACCGTAACGTGACAGAAGCTCATCAATTCCTTTTGCAACTTCAGGATAGGCACCCGGTGCGGTGCTTTCTGCCATCCAGGTTGGTTCTGTCCATTGGTCTAAGGTATAAAATTTCGATTCATTGCACCAAATGGAGGGCGGAATATCCCAGGAAACCCTGGTTGTGCCAGGAGTCGTGCCTGCTTTTCGTCCCTCAAATTCCCGAAGCCAAGGAAGCGTTTCAAACGGTTTTCCCACCTTCTTCAGGGTAGGCTTCAAGGTATCCTGTGCCCGTCCCAAAGGGGAACAGTAAAAATCGTCAATCGGTAAATGTTTCATTCGCTCTGATAAGAGTTCTGCTTCACGCCAACCTTTTTCCGTTAAAGAATCAATGGAATAGTCGGGGTCACCGTGACGGATAATATATATTTTCATGAAAAAAGCTCCTTTTCAAAAATTATCAGTTACAATGCACTACTATGCAACTTATCTTTCATAATACCGATGTCCGCAGAACGGACATTTTGGATCATCGCAATCATGTTTTTGCCCGCATTTCGGACATTGAATTTTTGCAATTCCCGATTGCTGATACTCCGTTTGATAAAATTCAATTTTTCCGCATCCGGGACAGGAATAAATCTCCACTTCCATGGCTCCGGCCAGTAAATTGGGCAAATCGCCCAACACCCAGCCGGTTTCTCCCAACTGAATTTTCCGCGTACCGCTGTATTGCATTTCGGTGTGACACCGCAGGCATAACAATTGTTTCATTACATTCTCCATTTCCTTTCAAACAGTTTCTTTCAGCAGATACCGATTCCTTCATTTCGTTTTCTCGGAATAACAAAGCGAAATGAAAACATCAGGTACTGGAAGAAAACAACCTACACTTTTTCAAAAATCATCAGTTTGCTTGCAAAATCACCTTTCGTAGCAACCGGAATCCCCAAATGCATCAAAAACGAACCGCTGTATTCTTTTTTGGTTTCCAAATCACGGTAATAAGCATCAGCATCCAGACCCGCAAAGTACAGACGGTCGGGGTCTTTGTCGGCAGATCCTAAAACGGAAGCATAAACAGCAATCACATATTGTTTCTCTTCGCTGACAAATTCTACCGCAAAGGTGTTCCCCGCAAAAGGTGACTGCAAGCGATACATCGTGCTTTCATGAAGAATCTGTCCCCACTGTTTGTAGGTTTTGATTTGCTGACGGACAATTTCTTTTTCTTCTTCGGTCAGGATCGCCAAATCCAGTTCATAGCCAAATCTTCCGGTCATGGCAATATTTCCACGGGTTTCAATGGAGGTGGTACGGCCCACCTGATGGTTGGGAACAGCGGAAACATGTGCCCCCATAGTAGTGGTAGGATAAAGCAAACTGGTACCGTATTGAATATACATTCTTTCCACCGCGTCGCTGTCATCGCTGGTCCATATCTGAGGATAATAATGAAGGACGCCCAAATCAAAACGACCGCCACCGCCGGCACAGCCTTCAAACAAGACATCCGGGAAACTCGTAGTTAACGTTTCCAGTACGTGATAAAGACCAAGAATATATCGATGAGAAAATTCCTGTTGCTTTTCCGGCGGAAGAAGCAAAGAACCTGGTTCGGTAATGTTTCGGTTCATATCCCATTTGATATAGGAAACAGAACCGTCCTTCAACAATCCGGAAACCACTGAAACGATATAATCGCAGACTTCTTTCCGGCTTAAATCCAGAACCAGCTGTCTTCTGCCAAGACTCTTTTCCCGTCCTGCTACCTGAATCGCCCAGTCGGGATGTGCACGAAACAGGTCACTGTCGGGAGATACCATTTCCGGTTCCACCCAAAGCCCGAACTGCATTCCCAAGTCTTTGATACTTTTCGCAAGATGTTCCAAACCTAAGGGTAATTTTTCACGGTCTGCCACCCAATCCCCCAAAGAACAATTGTCATCATTACGTTTTCCGAACCAACCGTCATCCAAAACCATCAGCTCTACACCAAGTTCTTTTGCGGAGGAAGCAATCTTTACAAGTTTTTCTTCATCAAACCGGAAATAAGTTGCTTCCCAGTTATTAATCAAAACCGGCCGTTTGACATCGCGGAATTTTCCTCTGCACAAACGTTTTCTGATAAAGCCATGAAAGTTCTGCGACATACCGGTAAGTCCATCGGGAGAATAAGTCATAATTACTTCCGGCGCCTGAAACTCTGCACCCGGTTCTAATATCCAGCGAAAATTAAAATCATTAATTCCCATATAGGCACGCAAAACTTCTTCTGAATTCATTTCGATGCCGGCTGTGAAGTTCCCGCTGTATACCAAACCGAACCCGTAGGCATCTCCCTGCTGTTCGGTGGTATGTTTGTTAACAAGACAAATAAACGGATTATGATGATGACTGCTGGCACCACGTCTGGAATCAATCTGTTGGATGCCGTGCATCACCGTTCTGCGTTCAATATGACGTTCTCTTGCCCAGGCTCCGTGCAGATGAACAAGGTCATAATCTCCACTATGAATAAAATCCATACTCATACTCATTACACGAAGCAACTCAACGTTGTTATTTCCACCGTTATACACTTTGACACTTCGGGTAATCATATCCCGGTCATTATACACGCTGTATTGCAAGGTCAAACGAAGTTTAGTGAGAGAATCTTCCAACTCTAAGAACAATGTATCTGCCTCTGTATCTGATTCCACATAGCCGGAGGGTAAGCCTGTCAGTCCGGGTTTCCCTGCAGTTACACTATGCCCCGCATAGTGCAGCTTGGTTACGGTGCTTCCGTCCTAATAACGTGCATGAAAGGCGGGAATCCGAAAATCCGGACTGCCATAGCAAGGATATTCCAACGGCATATCATTTTGCGCAATCCCATCACAAATAGGAGAAAACCCGTGTACCAATGGTGTGAAAACATCTTCGATTGCAAAATCTCCCGTAATTTTATTCCCATAGTAAAGATGTACGGGAACTTTTCCGTGGTACAACCCGAACAGATAGGTGGTATTCGGAGTATTCAAATGAAAGACCTGATTTTTTTCATCAAAACGGATTGACATTGTTGTTTTCCTCCTTGTATTATATAATTATAGTTTAAATATCCATTTTAACGGATATATGCTATACTGTGTTTAGATACTGTGGATTAGTTCAATCCTCCTACCACTTGATGGTTTTTAAAAGGCTCTAACCACAGTCTCTTTGTAC
>JAGAKI010000021.1 GCA_017625695.1 Clostridia bacterium
GAAGATATAGTAATAAACTTATCGTGAACTATGTTATTACTGTCTGCCATTTTATCGCTGAATATCTCTGCAAGTTCCTCTGCATACACCTTGTAATTTTCTTCTCCGTTTGGTGTCGCAAGACTTGAAAGAACTTCTTTGCTTAACTGTCTGTTAAACACACTTATCTTTGCCATTGCATCAGTAGGCAGACCGTTTATGAGTGCAGAGTGAGCAAGAAACATAGAGAGTTGGTCATCATCCGAAGCTACGGCATAATTCACATCAGAAAATCTCCATGTTTTAGAATAAGTGTGTCCGCATTTGAAGATTCCGTCCTTATACAATCTGTCAATCGGTATTGATTGCTGAACTGTTTTCGGGATTCTTCTTTTTTCCTTTTTTGGTTTTTTCTTTCCGAACAGAAACATCTTTTAATACCTCCTTGTAAGCTTCATAAATATAGTTTTCAGATTGATATGTGCGAACTCCCGAACAGAGAAATTCGCTATAAATATATGCCACTACAAACTGTTCAAAGTTCATTCCGTTGTAGTTGAAGAACCCTGCTGCAGCAAGAGGTGCCGCACATACAATACAAAGCCAAGACACGGTTTCCTTATCTAAAACATTTGAAAGTCCAAAATAGATACCAACTGCTGCTCCTACTGCTCCGAGAGAGCACATAAACTGTCGCATTGAAAGTCCCATAAACAGACTTTCGTGGTAATCTTTAATTTCTTTGTTTATACGAATTTCCAAAGTTCGTTACCTCCTTATCTTTCAGGCTCGTTTTTTTGCGGAGCTTTCGGCTGAATATCCGTAGGCTTTCTACCGTCCTTTGGCTTAATAAAATCAATCTTGTCGCATACCGACATTGTTTGATGTGTAAGAGGTCTTTGCCAAGATTTATGAGTCGGTGCCCACTTAAATCCGTTCTTTTTGAGAACTTCAATCTGTTCGTCCGAAGGCTTTTCAGGGAAGTTGAGCTGAAGTCTGTTGTTTGCAAGGTTGACTACCGCTTCGCCCCCGTCAAACTCCCAACTCTTAAAAACAGTTTCAGGTTTTGTCTGTATTCTTTCAATAACTGCTTTAAGTCTGTCGATCTCCTTGCGGTTTTCCGTAAAGAACTGACCGGGATATGGTGTAGCCTGACCGTCTTTTACTCTTTTATCAAGCTCCATAGCTGTTTCATTCGGCACTTCAGGATGACCGAGAGTTGTATTGTTTTCTTTGTAATAATCATTTACCGACTGCATATAGGTAAGTCTGCTTTCAAGCATTTCAATATTCTCCTGAAGCTTTATTACCGTATCAAATTCATTACTTTTAATTACATTGTTAAACATAGATTTTATCCTCCTTATGTTCCAAGCATTTCTTTAATAATTCTGTCTGAACCCTTAATAAGTCCGACTAATACAAGCATATTGAAAATTACTTCACCGATATATTTCCATATCATAGTTACAGTAGTTATGCTCGTATCAAGTGTCGGTGTACTTGAACTTGAAAAGGCAGAAAATATTATACACGCAAGTACAATTACTGCACCTTCCAAACATACACCCACATAAGATTTTACAAAGTGTTTTCCCATTTCTGCCGTTGTTTCTCCGGCGAATGTTGCAAGTGGTACGGGAGCAAGCGCCGTGTACATATATAGTCTGAAAAATCTTCCGTAAACCGACATTATCATAATAAATGACATTATGGTTATAAAAAGACTTCCCAAAATTGTAACAAGCCACAGAGGAATACTTGCCCAAAAGCCTGCATCTTCTACCGCAGTTTCAATAGCTGCCGGTAGTGATACAGATGCACCGCCAACACCACCTAAAGAACCTGCTATCTGAGAAACAACACCACCGCAGATAGTGTATAAAGCTACCATTAAATCCATTGCATAGGTAATGGCAACTTTGGCCGCTACAAAACGGATAAAGTGCCTGAGTGCATATTCCGGTCTTTGAAAATCTCGGAAGGATGCCGTACTTTTGAATATAGACATAGCAAAAAAGAGAACAAGCAAGCCAAGACCGATAGCTTGAAGTCCTCCGTTAATGCCTTGAACAACCGACCAAACTGTTCCACCCTTAAAGTGTTCAGGTGAGGTTGTTACCAAAGTCCATATTTCAGCCATTTTATCGTTCCAAGTAGCAAAAGCATTTTCCAAGTTGGCAACAATCCAATTATCGCTCAAAAGTATTCACCTCCTTAAAGGATACTGCCACCCATAAGGGCGGCAGTATAGCAGAACCTATTACATAATCATATCAAGTATATCTTTTGCAAATGCGATAATTACACCGCCGAAGAATGTAAGGAAGCCGTTAGCTCTCTGCGAAGCATCGTGAGATTTCAGGGATAGACCAATCTGCACAATACCGAAGCCGAGCAAAATAAGACCGATTGCTTTGATTGCAGAGAAGATAAAGTCAGACAAGCTATTGATTGTATCAAGCGGACTTGCGGCGAACACGGTATTCGTCATAAGACACATTACCACCGCTATAATCATAAGCATCATTTTTGACTTCTTCAAAACCATAGTAGCCTTTTCGATTTTGTTATTCTTTTTCATAGTAAAGTTACCTCCATAATTTAGATTTGATTTTTTTGATTATTTGAAGCAAATTGTTATTTGTCTGCTTCTCTTGTGGTTGTTCTGTTTCTTTGGGTTCTTCTGTTGGAACTGAATCAGTTTTTTTGACTTCTGTGATAAAACGAACCTTTATGTTTTGAACATACTGACTGAGTTCATTGTCAAATACAGAAATCTGTGTTTTACCGCCTTTGGGAATAGAAACAACATCATCAATCGTTACTCTGATTTCTTGCTCAGTTACAATATTTCCATCCTTATCAAGAACCTCCGGAATGTAGCTTACAAGCAGATTTTTTATTGGAACTGTTTCTTTCAATGTGTTTGTAACTGTTACCACATATCTGCTTACTTCAGCTTTTCCTTCTTCGTCTGTGCGATTTTCTAATTCAGTATAGAATACCGCAACACCCTTTAAGTTCGTTTGTGCTTTCATCACCTCATTCCGTTTATTGCTCACAAAATCTCCCTCCTTTAAATCAACTACGATTTCTGATACATCTACAAATTCATCAACCTCAAATGACAAACTCTCTCTGAAATATTTTCCTTGCTTGTTATGCGTATATGGAACTGCACCGCCATCTGAAGTAAATTTGATGTTAGGATGTGAAAGAATATCGAACTTCTTATCCATAATTGGCTTTTCACCACGAATAAAAATAAGTGCGTTACTATAAATTTAATTAAATCGTATAATGCACTTCCAAATGCACCGCAAAAGAAAACAACTAAAAGATAGATCATCATACTTAATTTACTGATTTTCTTGTGTTCCATAGTAAAATAAAAATTATAATGAGCTTTCATATTTGAATCACGTTCTTCAACCCATTGGTATGTAATTGAATTTGCGCAATCGTAATCTTTGGGCGAGTAGTTTTTGTTAAGCTCTTCTTCGAGGCGTCTTATACGATAGCATGTTGAATCATTCATTTCGTATTCGTCGCCAAGAGAGATTGTAACGAGAGCTTTTCTTATTCGCTGTTCATGCAAAACTTCAATTTCATTAATTTCAGATGGCAGGAGTCGTGCCTCATTTATTCTTATTGAATATCCGTATTTTTCAGAGATAATAGGACTTTGAATCAACGAATTTATTTTATCAAATATACTACCTACATCTATTGTCGAAGCAAAAATCTCATCCAATGTTTTATGCGGTATTCTGAATATCAGGTATGCTTCATCGGATGTTATAAAGTCCTTGATAAATTCAAGATCCACAGTAATAACCGTTCCGTATGAAACTTTTTTTACTTCTGTAAATTCATTTGTAAGATTGATAAGGCTTACAGTTCTATTGTCATAGCGAAGCTCTGAAGTGTATTTGTTTTTTTCGGAATCAACCTTGCCGTTGGTATTAAACAGTGCTCTTAAAGCAGAACTATCCGAGAGCATATATGACAAATCGGTGATGTCGCTTTTCTCTATTTCAAAGGGAACAAAAAAGTTAACCGATTTTGCTTCTTTTGCTCCATACACACGCACGCTTATATCAACATAGCTTCTGCCTCTTGGGTTTATCCACTCATTTAAGTAGATTGTGCTTCTGTCATCGCCGTCAATCCATAATGCCCAGCCATCATCAGCAAATCTTCTTTTTTTATTTCCCACGCTTTATTTCAACCCCTTAATTTTTCGTTTGTTCTCATACATAGCATCGTCTGCTCTGTTAAATACATCCATAAAGTTTGTGTCCTTTCCCGAATCATATCTTGCAAAGCCTTTCGCAATGCTTACAGGAGTGGACTCTTTATCTATATCCACCGACTTACAAAGACACTCTTCATCGAAAATTTTAAGAAGCTCTTTCACATCATCAAGGTCACGGTTTTTAAGGATAACTAAAAATTCATCGCCGCCGATTCTGAAAACAGGACTTCTTTTAAATGTGTCTGATATAACCCGTGCCGCGCTTACAATAAGCTTGTTGCCCACATCGTGACCGTATCTGTCATTCGTTTCTTTAAGATAGTTGATATCAAAAACCAAAACACCAAAATCGATTTCTCCCGTTTCAATTTCTTTATCAAAATCATTAATCCATGCCCAGTAGGAATTTGTGTTCCTAAGCCCTGTAAGTGAATCGCGATAGGCTAAAAGATGCTGCAGTTTTTCATGTTCTTTAAGATGAAGTGCCATATTCTCAAATGCAGTACTTAAGAGTTTTATTTCATATGTGTTACTGTTTACTATCTCAACATCATAATCTCCGTTTGAAAGTTTTACAGATGCCTCTGTCAATTTTTTCAAAGGATATACAATTCTTCTAACAACAAGAATTGCTACGAGAGAAAACAGCACAGCAACTTACAGTTATACTCAAAGATAATACAACTGAAAAAACAGCGATAAGTATTTTTTTCATTTATAATATGTCACTCCTTAATCATTTAATTATTTACTTGATAAATACATAGCATCATCTTCGGTAATCAGTGACAGCATATGATTTTCATCAACATATAAATCTGCCTTTTTGATTTGAATTGCAGTTTCCAAACCTTTACCCTTTTCTACATGTGCCATAACTAAACTTGCATTCCCCTGTTTTATGCCTTTTGCTGTGACTTGCATTAAGCCAACAGGGTAAAGTTCTGAATAAATTTTTTCAGACGGATAATCGGTAGCCTTTTCTGTAATTTCAAGCTTATCTTTTGTATAGTCAATAACCTTCCATTCGTATCCGTTGTCATATTCGCGTTCAAATAATTGTTCAGCTTTGTAGTTATTTCTTGAATCGATATAGAAAAGTCCGGTATCAAAAGGAATTTCAACGCTGATTACACCAAGAGCATACGGTGCAAGTTCACCCTGATTGAAATAAAGCACCATCGAATTGTGGGTGATGTAAAACTGAACGTATCCAAGAGCTTCATTCACATAATCATAAGTATATATATCAGCTGATTCAGGTGCTATCTCCTTTAACTTATCAACAAATAAATTTGTTACAAACTTAACCAAAGAAAAATCCAACTGATCTTCCATGAGTAATTCTGAAACAGAAAGTTCCACATTATTGTTTATGTGATATGTTCTTGACTCCATTGTTTTTGTAGGATGAACGCCGCCCACATTTACATATTTGTGGCTAACAAATGAAAGGTATCCCCAAATACTGTAAGTTTGTTCGTAAGTAAGTTCATAAACAAAAGGCACAAAAGCATCGCCCATTTGTTTTCGCAAAGCAAGTGCATCTTCCTTCTTTTCTCTTGCTTCTTCCAAAAGCCTGTCAACATCCCATTTATAATCGCTGTTAATTGTATCGAATGTTGGATTTTCATTGGGATTTTCTATGGCAGGATAATATGCAACCACTTCAATTAACACATTTCCCTCATCGTCGGTTATGGTTTCTTCATATTTTTTTGCATGTATGGTATATGCTGATGCAGGTGAATAAATAGATACATTTTTTGTATCTCCTGCCCAATCCACATCGCACTCAAACGCCTCTGATATTGCTCTGAGTGGCACTAATGTTCTACCGTCTTTTATTTTTGCAGGTACATCAAGGTCTATTTCCTTGCCATTAAAATACATCTTGTTTTCGCCTATGGTAAGCATCAAGCTATCATCTGCTCTTCGTGCGGAAACAATCTGTTTGCCGTCCTCTTCGGAATAATAAACTGCACAGCCCATGGTTTCAAAAATAGTTCTGAACGGAACCAGAGTTCTTCCATTTTCAATAATAGGCTCAACATCAAAAGTCAGCAAATTGTTGTTGTAAATAACATCCAATTGATCTTTATTTTTTTCATTAAATGCCAAAAGACGTTTGCCTACATTTTCTTCAAGATTTCTGAAAAAGAACTGATAATCATAAAGATGATAGATACCATCATCAAAAAGTTTTCCGGGGTAATCTTCAGGCTTTACATCTGTAACCTTAAGCGTTCCTCTTTCTTCATCTATGTAAGCACCGGTAAGATTTGGAATTTCTTCCTTGATGTTTCCTGAATAATCGGTAAAACAAGCACCTTGATTCAGAGACTTATCGGCAACTTCTGATGTTGTTTTCCAGTTAAGCGGATTTATAGAGTATGTTTTTTCATTTTCACCAACTATTAATGAAGAAGTAATATCCTTATCTTCACTGTTGAATGTAACAATCACACCTGTATCTGTTTCTCCTTTTGCAGGCATAAGATGCGGATATTCTTTCACCTCATCTTCGGTAAGCTTCCAACCAATAGGGTATGCCGCAACAAGTCTTCTCTGATACTGTGGTTCATCAAACAAATCTTTCATCAAACGGATTATCATATCCGCACCCTGCGAAAATCCCGCAAGTATCAATGGTCTTGTGGCGTCTGTCTGATCAGCAAAGTAAAGAAATGCTTTTTTAACGTCTTCGTAAGCCGCACTAAGATATTTTTCCTGTTCTTCTTGGCTAAGGCTGTAAACAGGGAAGGTTGCCTGTCTGTAATATGGTGCGTAAACTCGGGTGGCATCCTCATAAATTCCAAGCTCCATGTTTGTAGCACCGTCAAAACTCTCGCGGTATTTTTCATCTGTTATGTATGCATTATAATTTCCTTCTTTGCCCATATCAACTGTTGGACATACAAAGAAAAGATCTGCAGGTTTGTCCTCCCCGTGATTCCAGCGTGACCAGAAATACATATTGGAATAGTCAACATATTCATCAAAAGGTGAATACTCTACAATAAATTCTTCTGAAAGTCCATCTTCAGCAAATGCTGTAAACGATGACAAGCAAAGCACAACTGCGATAAATAAGCTTAAAAATCTTTTGGTTTTCATCTTTTTTCCTCCTGAATCATTTCATTACCCTGAATCTATTTTTCTTTGATTTCTCCACACATATCAGGTGATAAACAGATGCTTTCTTCAATTCTTTAACTTTGATTAAACTCCAAAGGATGGGGCAGGCTACTGTCAACAAGTATGAATGCATCCAATTCATATCCATCTTCAAAGTTTCTAAGTTTTATGATATCAGCATCTTTTTATTTTATATTATAAAATCCGGTATGACAAACCTATGACAAAGTAAAAAAATGTTAACAAGAAAAAACTATCCTACCCTCTTTCAAATCAAGAGATTACAACGATTGCCTTAATTTCGGTAAAATTCCAAACCAAATTCAAGAGTAGTGCATGTGAATCGAAAAAGTTTATATAAACCACTGAAAATGCGGTAATAGTATAACGTGATAATTGCTCCCAAAATTCTCGGTGGGGGGCTTTTTGTTACCTTAATAAGTGAAAATAAGTATTCCGGTGTCACGGAGATAGCCTGGGGCATCTTCCTCCTTTTTCTTACAAAAAAACACATTTCCCCTCTGTTACTTTTGATTACTTTAACCATATCATTTCCGTCATTCACGAACCATTTTTTGGAACCATACACGTATCGCATGGTTCTTGTTATAGCAAAAAGCTGACTTCACAATTTCTATGAAGTCAGCTTTTTTTGAAAAACTGCAATATCTTGACAAATCATCCTCTTACATCTGTACCGGACAGGTATTCATAATACTGCACAATAGCACTGTGATCCAACATATCTTTACCGGTAGCTCTCATCCACTGCATCATTTCCATTACGGTATTGGTCAACGGAAGAGGTGCACCAACACTATGGCCTGCTTCCAGAACATTGTTTAAATCCTTAATGTGCAATGCAATTTTAAATCCGGGATTAAAGTTGCCCTGATTCATCATCGGGAATTTTGCATCCATAACGGTACTTCCGGCTAATCCGCCGCGGATTGCTGCATAAATTGCCTGAGGTTCCACACCTGCTTTCTTACCCAGAACCAAGGCTTCACTCAATGCTGCAATATTTACCGCAACAATAATCTGATTTGCTAATTTGGTGGTGTTACCCGCACCAATATCACCACATAAGGTTACAGAGGAACCCATTATTGCTTAGAATATCTTTTACCTGATTAAAAATTTCCTGACGTCCGCCACACATAAATGCAAAGGTACCGTCAACTGCTTTCGGTTCACCGCCGGAAACAGGTGCATCAATCATATAACAGCCGTTTTTTTCTAATTCTGCACAGATTTCTTTCGACGCAATAGGGCTGATAGAACTGGTGTCTACTAAAATCATATCCTTACGCATACCTTCCAACACACCATTCGGTCCCAAAACAACTTCTTTTACCTGGGGAGAGTTAGGAAGCATGGTAATCAAAAAACGGATTGCTGGTGGCACCGGTAGCCCCGCTACAAATTGCTTCTTCCAACTCGAAACTTACCAAGGAATCGTTCCAATAGATGGATTCGGTGGAACTGAGCCATTTTAAATATTTGTTCATATCACTATCCTTTTATATACCGTAAGCAAGCTTACGATACATCGTTTCAAATAAGAATACTGTCGACAATATGTGTGATTGGATGATTAGAATTTCGGGGGCTGATTTTTCTTGGAGGCAGACACAATCGAAGTATCGTCTTCCACAATCTGAGGAACTTTGCTTACACCCAAACGGCTTGCGCCTGCATGTAACATAGTGTAAGCAGTTGCTCTGTCGTCAACACCGCCGGAAGCTTTTACTAAGATTCTTCCGTTTGCGGTTTTAGAGAGGAGTTTTACATCTGCTTCGGTTGCACCGCCGGTACCCATACCGGTAGAAGTTTTGACAAAGTCTGCACCTGCTTTTACGCACAGTTCGCAAGCGGTAACTTTTTCTTCATCGGTTAAATAGCAGGTTTCGATGATAACTTTTACTTTTGCATCCCCTGATGCATCTACAACAGCTTTGATGTCATTGTATACAAATTCGGTGTCTCCTTCTCTTAATGCACCGATATTGATCACCATATCCACTTCGTCTACACCATCTTTTACTGCTTCAGAAGCTTCAAACGCTTTTACACAAGTTTTGTTTGCCCCTAAAGGGAATCCAATTACGGTTGCAGTTTTCACGCCGGTACCTTCCAGGCAGGAATGAACCAAAGCAACGTGAACAGGATTTACACAAACTGCTGCTGCACCGTATTTTACTGCTTCTTCGCAGAATTCACGTACTACAGAAGAGGGAGTATATGCTCGTAACACCGTATGGTCACAGTATAATGCATAGCCTTCGTCAACACCACTTTTTAATAATTCTTCTACTTTTTTCATTGTTTTTTCTCCTTTATTACTTATATGGTTTTAAACCCATCCCGGGCATACATAGCCGCACCGATTAACACCGCCATATCCATAGTTTCGCACAGAACAATCTCGTATCTGCCTTCCATAGAAATAAAAATCAAATCTGCCACGTGTTTTTTGATGGCATCTAAAACAGTATCCCCCAAGTTGGCAATCCCGCCACCGATCGCGATTTTTTCGGGTGCCAGAACGGTAATTAATGTCGATAACGCGATGGCATAGGTTCTTGCCCATTTGTCGATGTCAGAAAGTGCAAATTCGTCTCCTGCTTTAGCAGCAGCACCCCATTCACGACAAGTTAATTTAGAAACATCGCCGCCGCACATTTCAAACAGCATAGAACTTTCGGGGACGTAACCGGGAGTTCTGAGACGGGCTTCAATAGAGGGCCCGCAACAGATTTTTTCCATACGAATGGGGGTGTTCGCATTGGTCCAGTCAGGAACGTAAATCTGACCGTGATATGCACCGCCGGTACCGATACCGTCATAGTTCACGCCATTTCGAAACATTCCGCCACCGCATCCGGTACCAATATTGGTATAAAAGAAAGAACCAACACCCTTTCCTGTCCCTTGTACAATCTCTGCATAACCGCCGCAAACAGTATCATTCACAACAACGGTAGGCAGATGAAAAGTTTCTTCAAACCATTTTTTGATGGGAAATTTGTCCCAACCCGGAACATGCACAGAACAAGCTGAACTTCCGTCGGAAGTATCTACAATACCACCAAATCCAACACCGATTTTCACGGTATTTTCGGTCGTAAGATTGGGAATTTTCTCTTTCATCCAATCTAAAATATCTTCTGCCCCACGGACTAAAGGAATCCGTTCGGAAAAGAGTTTCAGCATTTTCCCCGTCTCATCGAAAGAGGCTACCTGCTGTTTGGTACCACCGATTTCAACACCAATATATTCTTTCATGTTGTGTTACTCCTCGTCAATTGTTTTAAAGGATTTTCCCCACTGTTTCACGCGTTCTTCGTATGCTTCATTGAATCGGTAATCCCGCCAGAAGGTAAGGATTTTCATTTCTTCATCAGATTCGCTGTTGTCCAATGCATGAAAACATCCGGCGGGAATAAAAATAATCTGGTCAGGATATACATCAATAATTTCGTCATCCAACTGAAGTTTACCTTTTCCGCTTAAAATGTAGTAAATTTCGTCTTCTTCGTGAACGCCGCCACCCAATGCAAATCCGGGTTTTACGGTGCCGTGGTTAATCTGGATTACGTTATCACGACCGGTGATTTCGTGGTCCAGAATCATTCTGGAATCATAGGATTCTCCAAAGGATAAAGGTTTCACTTTATTAACATCCACTGCGAGAGGGGGTAATTTTTTCATCGTTTTTTCCTCCTTATTTTGAAAAATTATTCAAATTCTACCATAACTTTAATTTTGGTATTATGATATTCTTTTTCATTTTCAAATGCATCCAGACATTCATGGAAAGGTAATCTGTGAGTAATAATCGGTGTCAGCTTAACGGGATTTTTACCCATAATTTCACAAACGCGTCCGGGATTCTGATACTGTCCTGCCGCACCTCTTATGGTAATTTTACGGTGAACCACATCATCCATAGGGATCGTGATATCTTTTTCATAGAAACTGACAATGGAGATTCTTCCGGTATGGATGGTCATTTTAAATGCCTGAACCAACGCAGATTCATAACCGGTGGTTTCAATTACCAAATCAGCACCTTTTCCGCCGGTGGCTTTTAACACAGCTTCTACCGGATCAACTTCTCTGCTGTTTACTACATTATCTGCGCCGATTTGCTTTGCAATTTCCAGTTTTGCATCGCGAAGTCCGATTGCAATCACCTTGTCTGCACCGAAATATTTAGCAAGCCAAATAGCACTCATTCCGATCGCACCTACGCCAATTACAGCGACAGTCATTCCGGGTTTCATTTCAAAATTGGTAAATGCATCCAGAGAAACAGCAGTAGGTTCCACCAATGCCCCTTCGTCATAGCTTACGTTATCGGGAAGCTTATAGGCATGATATTCCGGAACCAGCATATATTCTGCAAATGAACCTGGCCACGCATTGACGGTGCCGACGGAACGGTCATTTCTGCAGGCAGCATAGTCCCCTGCTTTACATACTTCACATTCGCCGCAGGCAAAGCCGCTGTCGGAAACAATTCTGTCTCCCACTTTAAAATCTTTTACGTCTTCCCCCACTGCTTCTACAATCCCCGACCATTCATGACCGAAACGTACGGGATATTTTATCTGACCGCTTTTCACAAAGCTGCTTTCCCCGGTATAAATGGAAAAGTCAGTTGCACAGATGCCCGTTCTTTTCACTTTAACCAGCATCATTCTGCCGGTAGCTTTCGGTTTTTCTTCCTGCAGAAACTCTGCTCTGCCCGGCTCCATTACGGTTAATGATTTCATAGTCATAGTCATTATCTCCTAAATCAAACTAAACAAGAATTCCTTCGCCCATACGAAGTAATTTGTGGTTCAGACCTTTTTCGGTCATCACTTTATGGAAAGAATCAGGGTTTCCGCCATGTTCAGCAAAATTCCAAAAATGACAAGGAATGGTCAGCTTTGGGTTTAAAATTTCTGCCGCTTCTGCTGCTTCCTTAGAATTTAAGTTCCCGAACATCCCGTTAATAGGAGCAATCAGAAGGTCGGCACCCTGAACATCTTCATGTTCAAATAAATCTTTTCTGAAAGCGGTATCACCCATATAGTAGATGGTTTTGTCACCCACAGTAATCCAAAGGCCTACTGCATCAGGAGTTTCCGCTCCGTGGTCACAAGGAACTGCTTTGATGGTTACACCATCTACAATCACTTCATCACCGCATTTTAAGAATGTGGTGTTATCTTTGATAGAAAGTCTGTCACACTCCACTTTTGTGTCAACAGCACCGACAAATTGGGTATTCTCTCCCAACATCGCAGGAATAGAATCTACATCAAAATGGTCATAATGAGCATGGGATGCAATCACCACGTCAAAGTTTAATTCGTGCGCCTCCAACAAATACGGCATAATGCGTTTAAAGCCGAAATATCTTCTGCAGCAATCGGATAAGTAGATGTCCAAAGCTATCAGTTGATTTTGGGGAGTCTTTAAAATATAACCTGCCTGTCCTACCCAGAAAACAGCTACCTTTCCTTCGGGGACATAGATTCCTAATATATCAGTTGCAAGTTTACCCATACGAGTCGCCCTCCTTAGAAATTACGTGCATATCCACCGGCAGTCCAACCGCCATCTACCGGGAGAACAGCACCGGTAATGTACGATGCATAATCCGAACAGAAAAACAGTACCGCGTTGGCAATATCCTGAGGGGTTCCTTGTCTGCCCTGCGGAATATGTGCCAAAAGTGTCTTCATGGCATCATCGTTTTTCCAGAGTTCATTGGTCACTGCAATACCAATGGTTCCGGGTGCAATCGCATTGACACGGATGTTTTTACCCGCCAGTTCAATTGCCATTGCTTTGGTTAAATTACAAACTGCTGCTTTTGCCGCTGCAAAAGAACACTGATTACGTAAAGGAACCAAACCAACTACAGAACTGATGTTCAAAATAACGCCTCCGTTTTCACCCATATTGCGGATAGCATGTTTGCTGCAGTAATACACACCGTCGGTATCCACATTCTGAATATTGTGCCACCACTGATCGTCAAAATTTTCGATGGTTTTTCTCTGGTCGGGACCAACATTAATGCCTGCATTATTCACTAAAACATCAATAGGTCCAAGTTCGGTTGCAATTTTATCCATTGCAGCGGAAACAGACTGTACATTGGAAACGTCACAGTCATAGCAGTGAATATTACCTTTGTCCATCAGGTCAGTGAGTTTTTCTTTGGTATCCCTTAAATCACACGCTGCCACAACAGCTCCGCATGCTGCAAAATTTTCTACCATAGCACGACCTAAGCCACCTGCGGCACCTGTGATAACGACTACTTTATTGTCAAATCTGATATTCATAGTTACTCTCCTTTTCTGATTGAATAATCATTCTTTCTCTATTATAGCAATTACCAACAAAAATAGATAGATAATATTCGTCAAAAAATAGGTAATTTGATGCATCTTCATTCGATCTGTTTACTAAAATTACAAATTATTATTGACATTTTTAAAAAAATATGCTATTTTGATTAAACAGTTTGCACAATCAGAAGGATGTGAAACCACGATATGTCTGCCATCAAAAAAAAATTGCAATTTCCCTCCGCCCCTTCGTTTGAATTTACAATAGAATATGTCAATATTCCCTATTTCTCGGAACGTGATGAGTTTCCGTTGCACATTCATAACACATTGGAAATCTACTTAAATTTAAGCGGAAAAGTATCTTTTATGGTGGAAAACCAAACTTATCCAATTTCCAGAGGAAGCGTGATAATCACAAAACCGTTTGAATATCATCATTGCATCTATCACAATCACCTGCAGCACGAACATTATTGTATCCGTATTTCCAATTGTGAAGAACTTGAGCTGTTAAGTCAGTTTATCAATCGGGAAAAAGGCAAACATAATCACATCGGTCTGACAGAGGAACAAACTCTTTCCTTAAAAAAACATCTGGATATCCTCATCAGTATGGAAAAACGTTCCTATATCGATCAATATTATCATTTTATACGGGTTCTTCAGATTATCGGAAACAATTCTGCTACAATGGAATCAGATTATGCCGACAATATCCCGCAGAACTTAAAAAAAGTGCTCAATATCATTTCCACTCAGTATGCCTCTCGTCTCACCGTGGCATCTCTGGCGGCAGAGATATTTGTCAGCGTAGGAACTTTGGAACGGCAATTCAAAAAATATTTAAATACTTCCCCGACCGAATATATCAAACGAAAACGATTGGCCGAAGCAATGCGGTTATTAATTCAAGGAATTTCTGTTTCTCAGGTGGCATATCAATGCGGATTCCCCGATGCTTCCAACTTTATTAAAGTATTCAAAAAAAACTTCGGACATCCCCCCTATCAATATATGAAGTTAATGAAATAAGCACCAAAGACAAAAGCTCTAAACATCCTACTTTTGCAATTTCAGACAATCAAACGATTCATATGAACTCATAAAAACCGCAAGGCAAACTTGATGTTTTCCTTGCGGTTTCTTACTTGTTTTTTCAATCAGGCAATCATTTTTGCCAACGCTACAATCACAGGCATAGTCACCATAGAGAACAAAGTGGACAAGGAAACCAGTTGCACCGACAACACGGTATCCGAACCAAATTTTTCTGAGAACATAGTTGTCATCGCACCCACAGGAGCACTCATCGCAATTGCCATAGATATCAGCATTGCATCTCTGACTCCGCATAAATACATAATCGCCAACGCCAGTAACGGAAACGCAATCAGACGGATTCCTATGCACAGGTAATTCCCTTTATCTTTTAACGCATGTAACAGGTTGGTTTCTGCCAGATAATACCCCACCACAATCATAGGCAACGGAGTATTAAGATTGGAAATATGAGTTAAAGTAGTCGCAATCACATTGGGAAGTTTCACAGAAGTCACAAACAGAATCATCCCAATGACAACACCAATAATCCCGGGAGAAAACAGAATCTTTTTCACCGTGATTTTGGATTGATCCCCGGTCATAAGACAAATGCCCCAACTCCAAGCAAAGATGTTAAACATCACCACATAGGCAGCACCAAAGAAGACACCGTCGGTTCCTAACAGGGCTTCCTGCAACGGAAGTGCAATAAATCCTGCATTGGAAAAAATGGAACCGAACTGAAGCACTCTTTTTCTCTGTTCATTTTTATCCCGAATCAAAAGATAGGACAATAAAAACATCACAACGTGAGAGACTGCTGCAATCAGTAATGCCAATAGCAACAGTTTTAACATATCGGGATTAAATTCCCGCAAAAAAGATTTGATAATCACGCAGGGTGCCACCACAATGACCACGAGGTCTGAAATTCGTTTGTTTGCCTCTTTGCTTAACAGTTTTCCCTTATTACATAAAAAACCAATCGCAATCAGCAAGAAAAGAACCAACACCTGCTCCCCTACTGTGAGAAAATTCAATAAAAAATCGTTCATTTTACTCCTCCTGTGACCAATTCACATTCTTTATTCTTCGCATTCACCGATGAATCATAGAGTACTATTTCCACATTGTATATTCCTCTGAATTTGCCGTTATTCATCCGAATTCCTAAGTATGGCACAGCTTTATTATTATAAGACAACAGTACATTTTTGTCAAGAACCGAATTTTAATATCCGCATTGATTGGTCGTTTTTGTCCCGTAAATTCAGCTAAGCGTAAGCAACACTCCCGACGTATAAAAACCTCTTACCGCAACAATACTGCGGTAAGAGTTTTTTTAACAGTTCTGTATTTTTTTATATAATGGTGCAATCCCAAACGTCAATGCCACTGTCTCCAAAAACAGCTTTTAAGCGGGTTCTCACCTGTTCACGAGTGATACCTTCTTTTAATATCACCTGTAAAAATCCACCGCCCCCGGCACCGCAAACCAGTTTGGCATCAATCAAATCATCCACAGATAAAAAAATCTGATCAATCAAAATATTGGTGATTCCCCTATCGATTTGTTTGGACAACTCCCAATGCTCATTCATAAGTCCGGCAAAACCGTCAATATCGCCAAGCAACAGCCTTTCTTTCATTTTTTTGGATACAGTTTGAATGTCGTACAAAGCAGATACCACATCCCGGTTGTTGCCAATATACCGTCCGACAACCTCCCGCAACAGATTCCGGGCAAGTCGACGCTGACCGGTATAAATAAGAGCAAATCTGCGGTTTAATTGTTCTAAAATTTTGGGGTTTAATGGAACATATTCCACCTTAATTTCCTGAAGTAAGCCGGGGGTGGTAGTGATGTATTTCAATCCATTGGTCACACCGCCCACCTGATCCTGCCAACCGCCTCCGGTAGACATAATCTGTTCTACGCAAAGTACACTCTGGTACAGCTTGGCATCATCGTATTCGATCCCAAAAAACTCGTAGATTGCTTTGACACAAGCTGCCGATAAAATAGAACTGGTTCCCAGTCCGCTGCCTTTTGGAACACCTGTTACTTCGGAATCCATAACAAAACCGCCGCCGGCACGTTTTAAAATTTCCGTAAGATTGCCACCTGTTTGCGGAAGAATGCCACAAGAAACCAATGCCGCTTTTTGCAAGGCAAAGGGGTCATAGGGATTACCGGTATCCAATAACGGTTCAATGGTGTCAAATTCTCCATGGACATCCATATCACGGCTTTCCAACACGATTTTATATTCGGGAATCCGTGTCAGAGTAACCTCCACGGGTTTTTCTCCATTTAACAGAATCGCCGCATTTAAAACAGTTCCTCCCTGTTCAATGCAGTACGGCGGAGTATCGCTCCAACCGCCGCCGAAATTGACACGCAGCGGCAAAGAAACCGTATGGGTATCCATTTCGATTCTGCAATCCTCGTGATAGGTCATTGTATTCATGCTGTTTTGTAAAATAGTATCACGAATACAGCCGAAGCATTTGGAATAATACTCATCTCCGTAGGTTTCCCCCAGAATTTTGCCAATATAATAATACAGACGGATTTTCGTACCAAAGTCTGCTGTTTTTAAATGATTTTCCAACCACTCCTGCTGAATTTTGGTAAGAGCGGTGAACTGATACGTCGCGCAAACTTCCTCTGCACTGACACCTTCCCCGATGGCTTTGGAAATCCCCTCCATCACCATCAATTCTTTCATTCGATTGTTCCATGCGATCATGGCATCTGCATCCGCATCAAAGAAACCGGCAGAAAGACTTTTTCTCTCGGCATTTTTCCAAAGAGACAAATCTCCTGCTCCGTGACAGAGTTGATATAAATTCAGTGTTTGTGCTACCGCTTCTTCCATGGTATCACAAACGGGATATAATTTCGCATTCCATAAAGTTCGGTCTTCTCCGTCCCATAAATCGGCATCTGAAAGGCTGTATTTTGCCAAAAAATCCGACAACAAAACACCGCAGAACGGACAGTTGTCCGCTAAGGATAATTTTGGATTGTCTCCAACCCCGTAAATCCGTGCCACAAATTTTTTGTCCCGTTGTTTCAACCCGTGAAGCACTACATCAGAAGGAATATTCCCCTCTTTCACTTCCAGATAAGACAGCAAGCTGTTTTCCCCAATACTCACTCCGGAATGAACATAGCTTACTTCAAAGTAACAGTTTTCGCCCACATTTGCACCATCCGATACAATGCTTGAGTATCCCGCACTGTGTTTTGGAACACTGCTGTTTACCTGACGTCTCCAGCCAAGATTGTAATATTTTTCAATTTCGGAAGACATTAAACGAAGAATTTCGGAAGTGGTACCAAAATGAATAAATTTGGCAGGTGCAAACCGAAGAAGCTTCATACGGTAGGGTCTTAACACATTCCACACTTGTTCTCTTGCCCAAAGAAGTTCATCAGAAAACTCTCCCTCCGGCTTTTCTTGGTAAAAAGCTTCCAGAGTAGAGGTTTCTGCTAAGGGATATAAGAAATCGCCATATAAGGAAAGGCGAACTTTTTCATTCACATATTGATTGAATTTTTCTTCCTCCAATACACCGTTGGTACACACCAGACTGTATAAAGAAGAAAGCATTTGTGGAGCAAATACCACAGCACCGGTATCAATATCCACGTAACCGTTTTCATTCACCGCATTTTTTTTAGTTAACTGTTCTACACTTTGTTTATGTAAAAAAGCGGAAACATTACCGTTATCTCCTTGCACAAAAACACCGTGATTTTTCCCTGTTTCTACGGGTTCTTTAAAGGAAATGGCAGCTGCCCCTACGCCGGAATAGTCAATCTGCAAGGGATTAAACAGCAAAAGAACATCCCCCGATGCCAACAGCATCCCTTCCCGGATTCTGCCGGGAACCGAGGACATTACCATCATAAATTCATCAAATAAGGTAGATGCCATTTTGTTGGGCAACTGATTGGGAACCGGAGAAAACAATTTTCCCAAAGCAGAATACTGCGGTACCCGTTTACTATCCCCGCCGGAATGAATCACCAAAATCCGAAGTCCCGAAAAATCCGAACTTCCCCGATGCTCGGCAATATAGCGAATCACACTTAAGGTAGCACCGCCGCTGCCCACACGTTTTCCATCTGGGTCAGGAATCACTGCAAAATGGGTATGCTTGGGTAAAAAGCCGCACTCCTCACGGGATTTCAACTGAGAACGGTAGCCCTCTGCCTGCAGCTCATTGGACGCAGTTAAAATCACATAATCCCAATACACAGAATTGGAAGATTTTAAACTGCTCCGGTAAGTTTCCCAGGCATCACTATAAGATTGTGCAAGAAAAAGAGAGGTTAAATGCTCCATCACTTGACTCCTTTATTTTTCTAACGGTACAATTCCGATTTTTTTAGCAGGATTTCCGCCCCATATTTCCCCTTGGGGAATATCTTTTGTTACAACAGAGCCTGCTCCAACTATGCTGTATTTTCCAACCGTTACACCTTTTAAAATGTAACTTCCTGCACCAAGAAAGGCATAATCTTCTATCACAACCGGTTTGGTACAAACATTTGCAATTTCCGGTTTCGCTGTCCGTTCAAAGGGATTTAAGGAATGAAAATCTGTATCGTAGATTTTAACCCCTGCACCGATTCTGACAAAATTACCGATGGTAACTGAATTTGCCGCAGTAATGGCACAATTCGACATTCCAACATCGTTTCCGATGGTGAGTGTTGCTCCGGAAAGCACCTGAAAATAAGTTTTTTCATCACCGCCAATCGGATTTGCACTTCCTTTGGAATTCATACGGACACGATCTCCAATGGTAATTGTGCCTTTATTTTTAATACATAATCTGCCTTTGGTTTCGTGAGCCTTTCCAACCCGTACCCCTTTCGCACTGTATTGGAGGCGATTGACAAGATTGGAGGGCAGATAATAACAAAATCGAAGAATACGTTTTATCATATGAGATTCTCCACAAATTCATTTAGTTTTTGATCCCATTTGCGATAATCAAACTTTTCGCAAACAGTGGTTCTGGCATTCTGACATAATTGATTTCGTTCTTCTTTTGTCATGGAAAGCACCCGTCGGATGGCATCTCTGCAATCTTCGGGAGTATTCTGGTTAAATAAAACAGAATCCACGCCATCGGTCAGATATTCATAATAGTCTCCTACCCGATTGCCGACAGGTGCCACCGCATATGCCATTAACTCCGGCAATTTACTGGGAAAATTGGCACGGGTTACCAGATTGTCAGGACGGGACATATATAAGAAATCTACCGACTGATACAAGGCAATCAGATCCTCGTATTCCATCCAACCGTGGAAACAAACAGTTTCACCCAACCGGTCAAATACAGTTTGTCCCTCCCCTAAAAATGCACGTAATTTTTCTTCTTTCACCCCGGTCAGATGCATCACGATCTTGCTTTGTTCTTCTTGGGATAACAAAGCCAACCCTTCCAGCATCACCCCGATATCATCTTTATACATGGGATTTCCGGGATAAATCAGATGTATTTTATCATCCTGCGATTTTTTCGCCATATCAAACGGAATATTTTTGGCATCAATGATAACCGGAAATACTTTGGTATAGCATCCCTGTTTGGTATAATAATCACAAATACATTCCGAAATGGAAACAATTCCGTTAGTTTTGGGAGATAACTTGGTAAAAGTTTTATTGGAAGAACGGTACCGAATATCCTGTTCCCCTTTGGGATACTGGAACGGCTGATGCCATTCCACCACATCGATTACGGTTTTGATTTTTTTTCTTCTGCAAAAGGACAGAATCGGGGAAATATATAAGCTGTTGGAACCGTAAAGATACACTATGTCGTTTTGGGTGACACCGCATTTTTTCAAAAGAGATACCATCAGATAACCGCTCAACAGCTTTTCTTTTTTTGCATTTGCAAGTTCCAGATTACGGTACGGTAAGCCGGCATAGGAAAACCATCCATCCTTTGCTACCGCAGTTTTTGGAGTCTGTCCTGTGGACAGCACAAAAACATCGTAGGAAGCTAATTGCAACCCTTGTGCAATGTATTGAATTCGGTTTGCCCCCGCATCCCCGTGAGGGAAATGCGCACTGGCACAAATATATATCTTTTTCTTTGCCATAACAAAACTCCCTTGTCCATCAAAAAATCAGGAATCTTCGCAAAATTTCTCTAAATAAAGTATAACACAACGCACCTGATTTGTCAACAATTACAAATCACCTATACGGGTTATACTTCGTCTGTTATAACAATACAACAAAAAGTTGCAGCTAAAATTAGCTACAACTTTTTTCACCGTTCTACCAGTCCGTATTTTATTTTGATTCGCTCTAACTTATCAATCATAGGTTCCGAAATAAACCAAAGAAAAACTACGGTTCCTGCTGCATGAACCAAATCGAAAGAAAAGCCTGTCACATAGGAAGCAAGAATCATATCCCATTGAATGTGATTCTGAATGACGATAACAGAAGCAGGGTTCATAATACCGCCGTAAATGAGAAAAGCCGCAAGGAATCCAAAAATACAAAGCGAAATTCTTGTTTTCCTTAAAAAACCTTTTTTAAAGCAGATTCCCGCCAAAAAACCGATGATACCAAAGGCAAACATCTGCCAGGGAGTCAAAGGTCCCTGTCCAAAGAAAAAGTTGGAAACAAAGCCTGCAACTGCACCGACCAAAAAACCGGTTTCTCCGCCAAAGCAAACCCCGGAAATAATCACCAGTGCAACCACGGGTTTAAACTGCGGAACCATAGCAAACGCACCTCTTCCGGCAACTGCAATGGCACACAGCACACTAATGATGATCAGTTCTCTCGCCTTGGGTTTTCTGGATTCAAACACCATACCAAACGGAATCATCGTTTCCAATATCATCAATAAACTGATAAAATAATACTTTCTATCACCAAAAAAGAAAGCTCCGATGTAAATAGTAAGCGGAATCATAAGCAGAATCAGAAACGCTGCCGCAATGGTTCGTTTGGTCAGTTTTCTATCCGACTTTGGAATCTGGATTACTTCGATTCCCACTTCCCTTTGCGGGAAGAAACAAAAACAAGCTGCCACAGCTTCAAAAATTGCAATCATTTGCCAGGTATCAAATTCAAAAAAATGAAGATTTCCAAATCCCAATACATCAATATCAGCATAATAAAACAACGTAGTTAACACAAATAGGACTGAAAAAATACTGCCAAAAACAATTCGTACAGGAGTCAGTTTTTTTCTTTTCTTCCCGATTTCTTTTGACGGATTTTTTTCATCTTCTCTTTGTGAGAACGTAACCGTTCTTGGGGTTCGTTCTCTTGGCTTGAGCTTGCTTCCGCATGCCGCAATCACATCTTCTGCCAAAACCGCATCCGAAAGACAAGTTCTCGCCATACGATTGGCAGCAGTTGTATAGAAATTCTTACCTTTGAAAAATTCACGGGGAGTGCCAACAGACGTGATGCTTCCATCAAACATCAAGGCACATCGGTCGGCATATTCTGCACAGAATTCGATATCGTGAGAAACCATAAATACGGTAACTCCACCGGCTTTTAAATCCGCAAGAATCTCTGCAAACTCTTCTTTAAAATGAGCATCCATTCCCTTGGTAGGTTCGTCCAGCAACAGGATTTCCGGCTCCATCAGCAGAATTTTCGCCAATGCAGCTCTTTGCTGTTCTCCCCCGGATAAATCATACGGGTGACTTTGCAGCAACGTTTCCACTCTGCAAAGCCCTGAAATATTCTGCACTTTCTTCTCTTTTTCTTCTTTGGTGAGTTTTTGAGAAGCTAACATCTCCATCAAATCAAGATATACAGTTTTCTTCACAAACACACTCTGGGGATTCTGCGGAAGAACTCCCAAAAGTCCGTGATACAAATTCTTAATTTCAGAGCTGTTCTGCCCTTTTATCAGTACAGTTCCTCTGTAGGGCATGTGAAGTCCTGATAATAAAGAAAGTGCGGTAGTTTTCCCGGTGCCGTTACCGCCAACCAGGCAAAACAACTCTCCTTTTTTAACGCTTACGTTCAGACCTTTCACCACATCAGGCAAATTCTTTTCATAACGGAACCAGGCATCTTTCAGTTCCAGGACGGTTTCTCCGTTTTCATAAATGGTATCTTTCGGAATCAGCTCGGAATGTAAGGAGTTTTCTTTTGCATATGTTTCCAGCCAATTTCTGCCCTCTCTGACCGTTAAAGGACACGGAAGACGATTCGGTACCTGAGCGTGTATTCGCAAAGGTGTGGGAAGTGCACGAGACATCTCATGATGATTGGCTGTGAGAATGGAACCAACCTCCCGGGGTGTTGCATCGGCAATGATTTTACCTTCATCCAACACAATCACTCTGTCAGCCAACGGGAATGCATCTTCCAAACGATGCTCGCTTAAAATCACGGTAGTGCCGAGCTCCCGATTGATTTTTTCCAGTGTTTTCAAAAATTCGCCTGCAGCAATGGGATCAAGCTGACTGGTCGGCTCGTCTAAAATCAAAACCGAGGGTTGCATCGCCATCACAGAAGCAAGGTTTAAAAGCTGTTTCTGACCACCGGAAAGCTCAGTTACATTCTGATAAAACCAGGATTGAATCCCAAAAAAGGAAGCCATTTCGGAAACACGGGTTCTGATTTCGTTCTGCTGGTAGCCAAGACTTTCCAATCCGAAGGCAAGTTCGTGCCATACTTTATCGGTTACGATCTGATTGTCAGGATTCTGCAAGACAAATCCAATCTCTGCCGCTTGTTGTTTCGTGTCATAATCCGACAGAGGGTTTCCGTTAAAAAAGATAGTTCCGCTCAGTTCTCCAAAGGGAGCCAATGAAGATTTTAACAGTCGTAACAACGTGGTTTTTCCGCAGCCCGATTTCCCACAAATAAGAACAAATTCCCCTTGATTTACTGTGAAATTGATATCGTCGAGAACTTTAGCACCTTTGTTAGGATAGGTAAAGCTTACCTGTTTGACCTGAAATTTTTCCATCTTCTCACCTCCCGGATTTCAATGATAACAGGACTGATACAAAGCAGTAAATACGCCACAAATACACTAATGCCATATGCTGTGATATTGGCCGCCTCCATAGAAGGAAAAAATCTGAAATTCATCTCCCCCGTCAGACTTCCTGCTACGGTATAAATTCCTAATAGTAAAATACAAATCAATGCTTTTTGATCCCGCTTGTCAAAGGTATAAATCGAAAATGCCGTTCTGCCGGGAATACCGTATCCGCGGGATTTCATACTATCTGCCGTATCAATCGCATTTTCCAACGACCAGGTTGTCATAATCGATAAAATATTCAGACCATGTCTGGCACGCTGCAGGATACTGCCGTTTGATACATCACGTCCCATCGTGCGCTGAGCGTTTGACACCACCTTCAGTTGCGCTTTGAATCTTGGTACAAACCGAAGAGTCATGGAAAGAATCAAAGACATAGATGGAATGAGCTTTCCAAATAAATAGATAAACTTGTCGCTGGTCATCACCTCATGATAGCAGGAAAAATGACAAATCACACTTACCAGCATCATTGCCGCACCAATTCCGTACACAATGGATTCTAAGGTAAGCGGATTGTTATCAGGAAGATATGTCAGAACCGTGATACCCTCGTGATTGAACATCGGGTTCAAAAGTGCTGTAACAAAAATGATCGGGAGCATATAAAGCAAGTTTGTGCGAATTGCTTTCTTTCCTTTTAGCATTACAGAATAGCTAAATCCAGCGATGAGAGAAGTGCATAAACATACCGGATGCATCAAAAAACAGGATAACCCGATGACAAACACAAAATACACAAAATTCACAATCGGATGATACGTTTTAAATTCGTTCATATGGCTCCCCTCCTCTCATTGGTGACAGATAATTTCTTTAAAAAATAAAAAAGCTGCAGTAATTCTTCCAATTGGAAAAATTACCACAGCTGCGTTTTTCTGTGATGAATCACACTTTGATATTTTTTAACACCAAAAACAGTATCACAATGCCGGACTGACATCCGGTTGATACTATCAAAGCAGGTCTTGTGACTCGCATCATATAGATAAAAAATCCGCATCTTTGTATCCTGCCTTCTCAGTTTCCCAATGACCGGCTTTCGCCAACGAATACAAAAATTTTAATGCACACACCGACAGTTTAACCGCAGGGGATTCTCACCCCATTCCCTTTTTCATTGATGACACCTTGCCCAAAAGCTTTTACAGCATCATCAAAACTTTGTGTGAAAATATTCAATTTTCATCGGTATTCTACCACATTTTTTATCAAAAGTCAAGGGATACCAAAAAGTTTTATAGAACAAAAAAATTGCTTACCCGAATGGGTAAGCAATTTTTTGTTATTTCTGTTCTGCTTTTTTTCTGCTGTTGTAACCGGCAGTTTTCATAGATGCCCACAAAGGAGACACGATGAATACAGAAGAATATGCACCGCCAATTAAACCAACCATTAATGGGAATGCAAATTCTTTAATAGAATCCACACCCAACACATACAATACTGCAACCATTACAAAAGTAGTAATGGTGGTGTTGATGGAACGACCCAAGGTCTGAGTGATACTCTTATCGGTAATTTCTGCAAAGGTTTCTTTCTTCGCCAGTTTCTGGTTTTCTCTTACTCTGTCAAATACAACGATGGTGTTGTTGATAGAGTAACCTAAAATAGTTAAGATAACTGCGATGAAGGAGGAGTTCATAGGAACTCTGAAGATGGTATAAACAGAAATCATAATGAGTACGTCGTGAATTAATGCACAAATTGCACTTAAACCGGACAAGAATTCAAAACGAATGGTAATATAAACCAACATTAAGATAACTGCAATCAGAACCGCCCACAGAGCTTCCCCTGCTAACTGTTTGCCGTATGCCGGGTCGAAAGAATTTACAGAATAATCGCTGTAATCTTCTGCCAGACCGTATCTGGTAATGAAAGTTAAGAGCAATTTATCCGCAGTTGCACTGTCGATTGCTTTGGTTTTAATGGTGAATTCAGCAGGATTATCTATGCTTACCTGAACGGTAGAAACCGGAAATCCCAATGCATTGTTGGCAAGTTCGGTCACTTCTGCTTTATCAACTGCCTGACCTGCATCAAAGGTGATGCTGGTACCGCCGGCAAAGTCGATATCAACATTGAAGCCGCTTACCAAAAAGAATACTAAACCTACTAAAATGATGGCAACCGAAATGCCCATATATATCCATCTGTTTTTGTAAATGTTAAGCATTATTTGTTACCTCCTTTTAAAGGTGCTCCGTATAAGAATCTGTTTTTGATGTTCATATCAATCGCTGCTTTCATTAAGAATTTAGTAACAACGATTGCAGTAAACATGGAAATGATGATACCGATTCCCAAGGTAATTGCGAATCCTTTGATCGGACCGGAACCTAAGAAATACAGAACAACAGCTGCAATAATGGTGGTAACGTTGGAGTCGATAATGGAAATCAAAGCTCTGTTAAAGCCTGCATCCAGAGATGCTTTTAAGGTTTTACCCAGTTTGAATTCTTCTTTCATTCTTTCAAAAATGATAACGTTAGCGTCTACTGCCATACCGATCGACAGAATAACACCTGCAATACCGGGTAAGGACAGGTTAATTCTCATAGCAGCATATACCAGACAGCAGAGTGCTACGTAGAATACCAATGAGATAGAAGCCACCAAGCCGGGTAATCTGTACATAAAGAGCATAAACACGAAAATGATAATTAAGCCGATTAAGCCTGCCAGTAAGCTGGTCTGTAATGCAGAATCACCCAGGGTAGGACCTGCTGTTCTCTGCTGAACAACAGACAGATTGAAAGGCAGCTGACCGTCATTGATTAACGCTGCAAGTTCTGCAGCAGATTCTTTGGTGAAATCACCCTGAATGAAGAAATCTTTGCTTTCGATTCTTTCGTTAACACCGGGAGCAGAGATGATTTCTTCGTCTAACATAATTGCAATTGCCTGACCGGTATACTGAGAAGTTGCATCTGCAAAGCGAGTTACAGCATCGTCAGTAATCTGAATTGCAACGATATGTTCCATCGTACCAACTTCGGAAGTCTGGGTGTATTCCCCTTTTGCAGAGGTAATATCATCACCGGAAATAATTTCTTCGCCTAAGATTTCACCGGTGGTTCTGTCAAAACCGTAAAATGCCAGTTTTGCAGTCTGTCCGATTTCCTGGATTGCAACTGCAGTGTCCTGAACTGCAGGCAATTCTACTTCCAACTGGTTACCTTTTACAGTAACGGTACCTTCGGTGTAACCTTTTCTGTCCAGACGGGATGAGATGATCTGTCTTGCGACATTCATCTGTTCTTCGGTGGGTTCAATCGCAACAGAAGTTCCGTCTTCTGCGGTCTGGGATGCCTGATAAACGATAACAGAACCACCTGCCAGGTCAAATCCTTTTCTGATGCCGTTTTCGTCATCAAAAACAGGATACATCTTAAATGTGCCGATTGTCAATCCGTATGCTGCAGTGTAACACAATGTAGCAATAACCAGAAGGGCAATCAAAAGTTTGCCAATTCCTTTAGCCATGTTTTCCTCCTGCGTACCCCTTTCGGATACTTATTTTGATAAATTTTTAAAAACTCCGTTTATTATACTATTTTTTCAAAAAATAGTCAAGCAGAAAGTGAAAAATATCAAAAAAATTGTTTGTTTTAGTTGTTTTTTCACCTTTCTTAACGATTAACCTGCAGGCCAGGTTAATTCTCTGCCGCCCAGCAAATGGAAATGAATGTGGAATACCGTCTGCCCTGCTGCCTGATTACAGTTGGAGACAACGCGATATCCATCTTCCGAAATACCGTTTTCTTGGGCGATTTTAGGAATCGCTTCATAGATTTTCGCAATCACATCCGAATTTTCACCGGTTACCTCATTCAAAGTTGCAATATGCCGTTTGGGAATCACTAAGATATGTACGGGTGCGGTGGGAGCGATATCCCAAAACGCATAGACATACTCATCTTCATACGCTTTTTTGGAGGGAATTTCCCCTTTGATGATTTTACAGAATAAACAGTCTTCCATAAACAATCCTCCTTACAGCTGGCCTTTCAGCACTTCTTCTGCTATTGCAAGTGCATCTGCAATTTTGGAAGCATCTTTACCGCCACCCTGGGCCATATCAGGTTTACCGCCACCGGAACCGCCGGCTGCTTTGGTTACTTCACGGATGATATTTCCTGCGTGCGCCCCCTTTGCAACCGCTGCTTTGTTAGCACTTGCCAGGAAGGTGATTTTATCATCTGCTAAGTTAGAAAGAACAATCACAACAGGATTTTCGCCGTATTTATTTTTCAGTTCATCACACAGGTTGCGAAGCATATCAACAGTTGCACCTTCTTTTTGTGCGGTGATTAATGCAACTCCTGCAACATCTTTTGCGGAATTTAAGATTTCGTCTGCTTCTCCTTTGGAAAGCTTTGCACGAAGCTCGTCCATCTCGTGTTTCTGTGCTTTCATATCATCATTCAGCTGAATCGCACGGGCAGGTAAATCAAAAAGATTGTTCACTTTCAATACTTTTGCAGTTTCTTTCAACAGTTCTTCCCGTCTCGCCATAAATTCCAGATAATTGGTACCGGTTACCGCTTCGATTCTTCTCACGCCTGCCGCCACACCGCTTTCAGAAACGATTTTGAACAGCCCTGCCTGAGCAGTATTGGTTAAGTGCGTACCGCCACAGAATTCCATGGAGTAATCCCCCATCGTAACAACACGTACATTGTCTCCGTATTTTTCGCCAAACAATGCCATCGCACCTAATTTTTTTGCTTCGTCAATGGGCATTACTCTGCAATTGATTTCCATTGCGGATAAGATTGCATCGTTTACCAGGCTTTCTGTTTTTTCGATTTCTTCAGGAGTCATTGCTTCAAAATGAGCAAAGTCAAAACGCAACCGTTCGGGAGTTACATAAGAACCCGCCTGATGAACGTGATCTCCTAAAACAGTCTGCAAAGCTTTCTGCAACAAGTGAGTGGTGGAATGGTTTCTTGCGGTTGCAAGACGTTTCGCCTTGTCCACTTCCATAGAAATTGTTGCACCTTTTTCTAAAACGCCGGTTTCTACGGTTACCATATGACCGAATTTACCGTCAGTATATTTGGTGGTATCAGTCACAACTGCTTTTACACCGTTTGCACCTAACAAACCGGTATCCCCTGCCTGACCGCCGCTTTCACCGTAGAATACGGTGGTATTGGTCAGAACAGTACCGCTTTCGCCTGCATCTAAAGTTTCTACCAGTTCCCCGTCTTTTAAGATTGCGGTAACGGTTGCATCACAAGTTAAGTTATCATAGCCGATGAATTCGCAGAAGGGCAAATCTTTAATCAGTTTTGCAACTTCATTTTCCCAACCTAAGGTAGAAGTATCACCACGGGCATTACGGGCTTTTTCTCTTTGTTCATTCATGCAAACCTGATACTTGTCTTCATCTAAAGTGAAGCCGTTTTCTTCAACTACTTCCTTGGTTAAATCCAGAGGGAAGCCATAAGTATCATACAGTTTAAATGCAACTTCACCATCAAATACGGTTTCGTTTTTCGCTTTCATCTCAGTAATGAAGTCGCTGAGCATCAATAAACCTGCATCGATGGTTTTATAGAATTTTTCTTCTTCGGTAGAGATAATTTTCTTAATGTAATCCTGTTTTTCTTCCAGTTCCGGATATGCATCTTTAGACTGGGAAATTACCACGTCGGCAAGTTCTGTTAAGAACATTTTGTCGATACCCAACAGTTTTCCGTGACGTGCTGCACGACGGAGTAATCTACGCAGAACATAACCTCTGCCTTCGTTGGAAGGAATAACGCCGTCTGATACCAAAAATACAGTGGAACGGATATGGTCAGTTACCACACGGATGGAAACATCGGTTTCATGAGCGGCACCATAAGTTTTGCCGGACATCTGACAAACAGTATCCAGTACTCTCTTTACAGTGTCAACTTCAAACAAAGAACCTACCCCCTGCATAATTGCAGCAATACGTTCCAACCCCATACCGGTATCAATATTGGGATGTGCCAGACGGTTGTAGTTGCCGTCTTTATCTTTGTCGAACTGGGTAAATACCAGGTTCCAGAATTCTACAAAACGGTCACAGTCACAGCCAACTGCACAGTCGGGGCTTCCGCATCCGTTTTCTACGCCACGGTCAAAATAAATTTCGGAACAAGGACCGCAGGGACCGGTACCGATTTCCCAGAAGTTATCTTCTTTGCCCAAACGAACCATACGGTCGGGAGAAACACCAACCTTTTTGGTCCAGATATCGTATGCTTCATCATCGTCCTGATATACGCTGACCCAAAGTCTGTCCACCGGTAATTTCATACGTTCGGTAATGAATTCCCATGCCCAGCCGGTTACTTCGTTTTTAAAGTAATCGCCAAAGGAGAAGTTTCCCAGCATTTCAAAGAATGTACCGTGACGTGCAGTTTTACCAACACGTTCAATATCAGGAGTTCTGATGCATTTCTGACAGGTGGTTACTCGTTTGGACGGAGGAGTTTCTTCTCCGGTAAAATATTTTTTCAAAGGTGCCATCCCTGCATTGATTAACAAAAGAGAATTGTCGTTAATCGGCACCAAAGGAAATGACTGCATTCTTAAATGCGCTTTTTCCTGGAAGAAAGATAAGAACTCTTCCCGGATTTGATTCAGTCCCATTTTTTCCATAATGTTATATATCCTTTCATTTTAATTCAAATTATTATCATCTATTTACTGCTGTACGCCGTATTTTTTCTGAATGTTTTCCCGACGTTTCAGTAAAATGATGGTTCCGCCAACGATAATGTGGCAAAATACAATATCAAACAATAGATTATACAAAAACAGTTCCGCACTCAATGCGGCTTCCCCGCTGATGACAACCGGTGCCATAAAGGCTGCTAAGGTTGTAATACAAAGAAGAATTAAAAAGAGATGATACGCTTTTTTACTGTCGCTGATTTCTTTTTTTAGCTGCAATGCACAGAATACGATAACTGCTCCCAAAACTGCCAGTACAAACCAAAAATCAGGCTGTAAAAACCGACGTTTGATGGCACTGTAGCCATTGAAACCATATTTTATCTTCTGATATTCCGGATAGTTAGAAACATACTGCTGACGAATTTCATATCCATTATCGGCACTGCGTTCCATTTTTGCCCAAAGAGCGGCAGGATGGCTGAGATAATAAGAAATAATATCCGGATATCCCACATGGTATGTAGCATCATCTACCACAGAACTATCCACTTCATACACGGTTTTTCCAACATAGGAAGTTGCATCCTGAGGCAACCCAAGAGCCGTAATTGCTGAAGGGTCAGAATTATCTTTTAACACACCGTAATACACCGAATGAAAGTGATTCTGCTGATCTTTCTGGAAGTATACTCCATCTGCAAAACAAGCAACACAACCCACCGATACCACAAGTGTTAACACCACAGTAACGATACGATACCACAGCTCTTTTCTTACAAGGAGTGTAGGTAACAAGCACAGAGAAAGCAAAATTCCAATCCAATAATATCCGGTTTTGATTCCAGCCACAAAAAATGCCAGTGCCAAATACAAAATGTTACGAATCATTCCCGGTTTCCCGGACAACTGTGATAATAGTACACAAATCATCACCAGAATCAGGCAATAAAAAGCACCTTCCGGATTCATAGAATTCAAATGGAGCAGATAGGCAAAATCGAAAAAGAGAAAGGTTGCCACGCCTCCGATTAAAAACTTATGCCACAGCTTTTCCACCGGCATTTTCCATAACAACAAGGAAAAGGCGGTTGCCACAGCAATAAAATACAACACAGCTAAAATTCTTACATCAATGCCGGAAACCAACAGAGACAGCGGTCGTAAAATCCAGTTCATGGTTCCGGTATAGCTGTTTTCAAAAGGGATGGCGGAAAACCAGGTCTGACAACCGTTCCCGCTGTTTAAAAAGAATCCGCCGGATGCAATCTGAAAATAATCTCCGCCGCCCATTCCGGCAACCGGACCCATCAGATTACACCAGGTAAACAGCACCGCCATAATTCCGAGAAAACCAAGAGCGATTTTCCCGGACGTCCATTCTTTTTTCAAATTGTTACACCTCCGGTGTTCTCAATCAAAATGTAGCAATACAAAAAAATGGACGACAAAGCATCCGCATCGGATGTTCTGCCGAGCATTTTTTTATTATTTCAGTTTCTTTCCGCAAGACAAGCAGAAATTTGCATCATTGGGATTGGTTTTTCCACATTCGGGACACAGAGAAACATTTTTAATCTGATTAATCTGTTCTTTGATGCCGGAAATTTCTTCATATTTTGCATCAATATCACGAAGCAGCATATCAATATCTTCCGAAAATTCGCCCCCGTTTTCAAAATCACGGTAAGCAAGCATCCCAATGTTTTTAAATAATTTATCAATTTTGGTTTCCAAATCATTGATCGCAAAGGATAAACGGGTAATTTCGTAAAGTTCACCGGATTTTTCCTTTGTTAATTTTGCAGTTTTGGAAACGGTAGTTTTCACCTTTTCAAACCATTCCATAAAAAGTACCCTCCTCAATATATATTATAGTATACAAACTGTACTTTTGTGACTGATTTATTATATCATAAATTCATGCTTTTTTCAATAGTTTTTTATCTTTTTTTCTTGGCAGTGATTTCATACATACTAATCCCTGCAGCAACCGCTACATTTAAAGATTCAATTTCCGAATCCATAGGAATAATATACAGCTTATCCGCCATTTGCAATAAAGCTTCTTCAATTCCGTTGGATTCCGAACCAAACAGCAATGCAATTTTGCCGGAAAAATCGGTGTCGTAGATAGATTTTGCCAGGGGGGTCAGAGCCGCTCCGCAAACAGAATATCCCATCTGTTTTAAATCAGAAATCTGCTCTTTTAGAGATTTTACCCGCAAAATATTTAAAGAAAACACTGCTGACATCGCAGAACGGATTACCTTGGGAGAATACACATCTGCACACTTTTCATCCACAATAACATCCCGAAAACCTGCCGCTAGTGCAGTACGAAGAATGGTACCCATATTACCCGGATCAGAAACTCCGTTTAACAACAAGACTTCGGAAGAGGTAATCTCCCGTTCTTTTGGAATTTTAAATACTGCCACAATCCCCTGGGGAGTATCGGTATCGGACAATTCCTTCATAACTTCCTTCGTCACAAGATACCTATTGTTCCCTTCCGGAACCGGATGTTCAAAATTTGCTGTCACAAACACCATTTCAGGAACCGCTTTGTGGATACTGTCACACACATTACGGTAACCTTCCGCTAAAAAGGTACCGGTTTCTTCCCGATGCTTTTTCTGTTTCAGCTTTTTTACATCGGAAACTGTTTTATTTTTGATGCTGGTAATTTCTTTTATCATAGATGGAATCTCCAAAAGAAGATGTTCAGGTTTTATAACGTGCTATAGCGGATGTTTCAGACTTATACTCTGGTAACGCTGATAACACTTTTAACATTGTTAAGACGTGATAACACTTTTGAAAGTTGTTCCTGACCGGTGACTTCAATGGTCAGCTGAATCAGCCCGGTGCCATCTTTTAATACTTTTGCCGTCATTGCGTTGACGGGAACTTTCATATCATTCAATGCCAACGTTAAATCAACCAACAGACCGGAACGATCGGCAGAAGTAACTGCCAGATCCACGCTATGGGTACTGCCGTCTTCTGCTTCCCAGGTAGCTTCCACCAGACGGCTTCTGTCGCCGTCGGAACGTTCAATATCCCGAAGAGCGATACAATCGGCACGATGAATGGTAACCCCACGGCCACGGGTAATGTATCCGACCACCTGATCTCCGGGTACAGGAGAACAGCATTTTGCAGTCCTGACCAGGCAATTATCCTGCCCTTTCACCACAATTCCCTTCTTGATATGCTTACCGGAGGTTTTTTCACGTCCGGCATTCTGGATTCCGTCTAAGATGGTCTGATCATCCGGCACTTTGGTACGTTCCAGATAGTCTTCAATTCTGAGACCGATTTTTTCCGCAGTAATACCGCCGTTTCCCACAATGGCATAAAAATCCTCTACCCGGGCAACGCTGTATTTTTTGGAAATATAACCAAACAGGTCTTCATTTTCTACCAAATCCTTCAGGGTCATATCAAACTTTTTGATTTCTTTTTCCAGTTTTTCTTTCCCCTTCTGGATATTCTCTTCTCGTTTTTCTTTTTTGAACCACTGATTGATTTTACTTCGTGCCTGACTGGTACGGGCAATCTTCAACCAGTCGGTATGAGGACCAACCGAATTAGCGGAAGTGATAATTTCAACAATATCACCATTTTCCAACTTTTGGTCAATGGGGACAATTCGGTTATTAACTTTAGCCCCTACCATACGCCAACCAACGGCACTATGCACCATAAATGCAAAGTCGATGGGAGTAGACCCGCTGGGGAGACTATATACATCCCCTTTGGGAGAAAATACAAATACCTCATCCGCAAATAAGTCAATCTTAATGTGACTGATATATTCCGACGGATTGGAAAAGTCCTTTTCCGTTTCCAGAAGTTGACGCACCCATTGGAATTTGTCTCCGGAACCATTCTGATTCTGAGAACCTTCTTTGTACTTCCAATGTGCGGCGATTCCGTATTCCGCCGTCCTGTGCATATCCCAGGTACGAATCTGAATTTCAAACGGAGTTCCCGCGTGGCTGACCAATGTCGTATGCAAAGACTGATACATATTCTGCTTTGGCATACTGATATAATCTTTAAACCGACCGGGAATGGGTTTATACAATTCATGAACACAGCCAAGAACGGTATAACACTCGGTAATGTTTCCTACGATAATACGCAAGGCAAACAAATCATAAATTTCATCCAGCGTGATGTTTTTGGAATACATTTTTTTATAAATACTGTAAAAATGCTTTGCTCTGCCCTCGATGTGTGCCTGAACACCTATCTGAGACAGTTTTTCCATCAGCTGTTCTTTGATTTCATCAATAATCTGGAGTCTTTGCGTCCGTTTTTTTGCAATCCCGGTGGAAATTTCTTTATATCCTACCGGGTCTAAATACATCAGAGACAAATCCTCTAATTCCCATTTTAAATTATAAATCCCCAAACGGTGTGCAATCGGAGCATAAATCTCCATAGTTTCCAGTGCTTTTTCCAGACGTTTCGCTTCAGGCATACTCTTCATAGTACGCATATTATGCAGCCGGTCTGCCAGTTTAATGAGAATGACACGGATATCCTTTGCCATTGCCATAAACATTTTGCGCAGATTTTCAATCTGTTCTTCCTCTTTGGAGCTGAATGTAATCTGTCCCAGTTTGGTAACGCCATCAACAATGTTGGCAATATCTTCCCCAAATTCTTTCTTTACATACTCATAGCCGTAGGGAGTATCTTCAATGGTATCGTGAAGCAGCGCTGCACAGATAGATTCATCGTCAAGATTCAACTCGGCAATAATTTCTGCCACGGAAAACGGATGATTGTAATAAGGCTCACCGCTGCGGCGAAATTGCCCTTCGTGAGCCTGTTTACAAAATGTATACGTTTTTTCCAGTAACCCTACGTTACATTTGGGATTATATTTTTTTACCTTTTCTAGAAGCAAAGAAAACTGTTCCATAAAGAATTCTCAAAAAAACCTTTCTGCCCATAATCGGGGAATCACTGATTATACCAGTTTAATATCCTTCAGTTTCAACGCGGGATATTTTTTGTTTCTGTATTCGTTGGTATAAGGAGACACAATCGCATTCACAATATCTCCGTCACGAAGCATGCGGAAACTTTCGTTGGTTCCCAATCCAAAACCGATTACCATGATGGAAAAACTCTTTTTGGAAAATCTCAGACGGATATGTTTTTCATCGCCGAAATAGGTGAGATTTTCGATTTTTACTTTTTCAATCAGGAACTGAGGCATAGGATTGCCCATACCGCAAGGCTGAATGCTTTCCAGCATATCGGTAAGTTCCAGATTGATATCTTTATCGGTAATTTTGCCTTCGTAAGTAATTTCTTCCACATACACCTTGGTATTGAAGTTTTCTTTTGCATAATTGTTGATTTTTTCACGGAAGGCATCAATATTATCTTTTGATACAGTCAGACCTGCAGCCAACTCATGTCCGCCAAATTTCAGCAGTAAATCGTCACAGTAGGACAGTGCTTCAAACATATTGAAACCCTGCAGTCCACGACAGGAGCCTTTTGCTTCATCACCGTCAATTGCCATTAACACACAGGGTTTTCCGTACTTTTCAGTAATTCGGGAGGCTACGATTCCGATGACACCATGATGCCAGGATTCTGACGCTAACACAATAACACGGTCGGTGGTGTGAAGTTTATCTTTATCAATAATCTGGCAGGCTTCCAGAAGAATTTCCTGCTCAATCGTCTGACGGCGAACATTTTCGGCACAAAGCATTTTGGCTAAGGTTTCTGCCTCTTTCTGGTCAGAAGTGGTAAACAGTTTTACTGCATCTACTGCATTCCCCAGTCTGCCAACTGCGTTGATTCTGGGAGCGATGATAAATCCAACATGGGAAGAAGTCATCACCTTGCCGGAGAGTCCGGCTTCCTGAATCAGGGATTTCAGTCCAAGATTCTGAGGATCTTCCAGTAATTTCAGTCCCAAAGATACAAACACACGGTTTTCTTCGGTTAAAGTAACAATGTCTGCAATGGTGCCAAGGCACAGCAAATCTCCATACTGCTCCAACAGTTCTTTGGATTTTCCGCCACCTTCCAACGCTTCAATCAGCTTGAAGGCAACGCCTACTCCGGAAAGCTCCTTAAAGGGATAAGGACAGTCGGGTCGTTTGGGATTGATAATAGCATATGCCGGAGGCAACTGTTCCTTGCATTTATGATGGTCGGTAATCACAACAGAAATACCGAGAGAAGTTGCATAACTGATGTCGTCAAATGCAGTAATACCGCAATCTGCCGTAATAATCAGTTCTACGCCTTCGTTTTTAAAGGAAAGCACTGCATCCTTATTCAGACCGTACCCTTCATCGGAACGGGATGGAATATAGTAAGACACATTTGCTCCTTTGGATTTTAAGTACAAATAAATAATGGAAACCGCGGTGATACCATCTACATCGTAATCACCGTACACTACAATTTTCTGATTGTGGGCGATAGTATCCTGGATTTTGTTCACGCCCTTTTCCATATCCTTTAGCATAAACGGATCTAATAATGCACTTACGCTGGGGTTTAAAAAACGTTCTGCTTGTTCAGTGGTTTCAATTCCGCGATTACAAAGTACATTGGCACAAAGAGGATGAAGCTTCAACTCGTCTCCGATTTTTTTTGCGGTTTCGGGGTTCGGCTGTTTTAACACCCATTTACTTTTCTTTGTCATGATTCAGGTCCTGCTTTCTTATATTTTTTTACATTATATCACTAACAGAAAAAATTTTCAAGATATATTTGAAAAAAATCTTTACAAATTTATAAATATATGTTAAAATGAAAGCTGATATTTTGTATTTTCTTATAAGAAAGCAATTTGTTATTGATAGAAATCTGCTTTTTGAAAGAGAAATCATTGTTTTTTTGTCGGAGTTGAATAAAATTTGAAAGTTACCAGCGGAATCCGAAAAGGTGCCTTACTGCAAACTGCAGAGGACCTTTCCGTACGCCCTACCACCGATAAGGTCAAGCAGGCAATTTTTAATATGATTCAGTTTGAAATTCCCGGAAGAACGGCTCTGGATTTATTTGCCGGAAGCGGTGCTTTGGGAATAGAAGCATTAAGTCGTGGTGCCAGACATTGCACTTTTGTAGACATTCAACCGGGAATCGTAAAGAAAAACATTGAAAAATTGCGGTTTGCTGAACTGTCCCGTATTGTCCGGACAGACTACCTTTCGTTTTTGGAACAATGTGATACTGCGTTTGACCTGGTGTTTTTGGACCCGCCCTACCAGAAAGGTATGCTCTCCAAAGCATTGGAAGCTCTGGTACAGCGAAATCTTTTGCTGCCGGGCAGCCTGATTGTTTGGGAATATGACACCGGGGAAGAAATTTCAGTCCCCGAAGAAATCCGCATCATCAAAGAACGAAACTTTGGCAGAGTACAAATAAGAATTGGAGCGTTTGAATGAGAACAGCAGTTTATCCCGGAAGCTTTGACCCGCTGACCAACGGGCATCTGGATATTATCAAAAGATCCTCAAAGCTGTTTGATAAGGTCATTGTCACAGTATTGACAAACAGTGCAAAAACACCACTATTTTCCACCGAAGAACGTTTGGAATTAATCCGTCGCACCACAAAGCATCTACCCAATGTGGAGGTAGCTGCATTTTCCGGTTTGTTGGTGGATTTTGCAAAACAGAACCAATGCAATGTGCTGATTAAAGGACTTCGTGTAGTATCTGATTTTGAATATGAATTTCAGATGGCGCTTGCCAACAAAAATCAGATGCCGGAAGTGGAGACCATGTTTTTACCGACCGCTCAGGAATATATGTTCCTGTCCTCCAGCATTGTCAAGGAGCTGGCACGGTATCATGGAGATTTAACCGGACTGGTTCCCAAAGAAATTGAACAGGATATTTTAAATAAATTTTAGTTTTCAAGATACAGAAAGGAGTATCATTATGGACCTGCAAGCTTTAATAGAAGAATTGGAAGAAATCGTGGAAAGTGCTGCTAAAGTACCGCTTTCCAGCAAATGTATGATTGACCGTGAGGAAGTGTGGAATGTCATCGAACAGATGAGACTGCACTACCCCGAAGAATTAAAACAGGCTCAATGGGTAAAAAAAGAAAGAGACCGTATCATCAACGAAGCAAAACAGGAAGCTTCCTCCATCATTGAAACTGCAAATCAGCAGGTAGTTCAGATGGTGAACGAAACCGAAATCATCAAAATTGCAAAACTGAAATCGGAAGAGATTTTAAAAGAAGCTGACATGGAAGCTGTAGAAATCAAACACAAAGCAGAAGTAAGTGCAAAAGCACATTATGACGAAACAAAAGAACGTGCAGACCAGTATAAACTGAGTGCTCAGAACTATGCTGACAGCTTACTTGCTACTGCTGAAAACGCTGTAAACACCGCAAGAGACACTCTGTTCACCGCATATTCTCAGATTAATGGTTCCTATCAGGAAACCGAAACTCTTCTGGACAAAATTTCTTCCTCCAGACAAGTCATCAACAGTTCTAAAGAGTAATCCGGCACAAAAATAAATACTGAGAATGTGAAAACCTATGGAACACCAAACAATGCATTGTGCCCATCGGATATTTTTGAGTTGCACTTTTCAACCTTTACATACATTGATTGGTTTTTCGTGTTTTTTCAATTCTCAAAAAAAAACAGACGAACAGGACTGTAAAACAACTTTTTTGTTTTCACAGTCCTTTTCTTGTAAAGAATGATAAGAGATACCATCAGGACAGGAGGGATCACTCATGCTGGTCACAGGAAATCCAAAATTACAGGAGCATCGGGAAAAACTTAAATTAGTTCCCAAAAAACCCGGCGTATATCTGATGAAAAATGAAGCAGACCGCGTGATCTATGTAGGTAAGGCAAAATCTCTCCAAAACCGGTTATCTCAATATTTCGGCGGTTCTCCCAAGGATTTAAAAACCATGCAGATGGTGCTTCATGTGGATCATTTTGATTATATTATTACGGATTCCGAAAAAGATGCACTCCTTTTGGAAAATAATCTGATTAAAAAATACAAACCTAAATACAACATTCTTTTAAAGGATGATAAAACCTATCCTTTTATCAAAATTGAAAAAAAGACAGATTTCCCCTATCTTTCTTTGGTAAGAAAGACCGAAAAAGATGCCAACAAATACTATGGTCCCTATCTGAATGCTCAGGTAGTAAACGGAGCCATTGATTTGCTGTCCAAAGAATACAAGCTAAGAACCTGTCACGGAGATTTATCAAAACCCAAAAAACGCCCCTGCCTCAACTATGATATGGGATACTGCTCTGCTCCCTGTACAAGAAAAGTGTCATCACAAGACTATGACAAGCAGGTAAAAGAAGCCATCCACGCTTTAGATTCGGGACTGAAAAGCTTAATCCCCGTACTGACAGAAAAGATGGAACAATGTGCCATAAAACTGGATTTTGAAGGTGCAGCAAAGCTTCGGGACAGCATCCGTCTGGCAGAAAAGCTCTCCGAAAAACATCAGGTAGTCACCGTAAAAAAAGTGACACTGGATATTTTATATTGTTATCGTGACGGAGATATTTCCGCCATTTCGGTACTGACAGTAAAAAACGGTATTATCCATGGAAAGAAAAGCTATACCTTTTCCGATTCCCGGGATGTATCTGACGAAGATATGGTTTCTTCCTTTTTAAAACAATACTATCTGGTAAAAGAAGAACTTACCAAACGAATTGTAGTCTCAATCAATACCGATTATCAAATCCCCTATGAGGAACTCTCCAATCAGATGAGTGAATCCTTTGAACAAAAGATTGCAATCTCCTCCGGACGGGGAAAATTCACAAAAAATCTGATTGAAATGGCAAAAGTCAATGCCATTGAAGCCATCAAGCTTCGACTGGAAACCAAAATCGATGACCAACTGTTCCGTTTAAAAGAATGTCTCGGATTGGAACAGGCACCCATGCGAATTGAAAGCTTTGACAACTCCAATACTGCCGGTGCCAATCCGGTAGGCGTTATGACCGTATTTGAAAACGGGCTTCTGTCTCAAAAGGAAAAGCGTACTTTCTCCATTAAAAACCCCAATGGTTCCGACGATTATGCCGCGATGTATGAAATGTTGGACCGTCGGTTTTTTCACCTGATACAAGGGGATAAAGGATTTGACTGTGCACCGGATTTAATTTTGGTAGACGGCGGAAAAGGTCAGGTAAAAATGGCAAAGCAGGTGCTTTTAAAATACGAACTGACCATTCCTGTATTCGGAATGGTGAAAGATGATAAACACCGATTCCGTGACCTGACAGACGGCTATCGGATGCTGGATGTAAAATCCAATCGGAATGCTTTTGTTTTCGTGGCAAAAATCAATGAAGAAACTCATAAAAATGCGATTTCTTACCACAAAAAGAAAACCACACTGACTGCCACTCAATCGGAACTTCTGTCCATCCCGGGTGTGGGAATGGCAACCCTGAAAAAGCTCTACGGACATTTTAAAACCGTAAAACAAATGAAAGAAGCGACAGAAGAACAACTGAAAAAAGCTGTTTCTCAATCTGTCGCTCATCAGATTTACCGATATTTTCATCCCGAAGTTCCGAGTCATTTCAGCTCAGAAAATCAACAATAGCACAACAACCCATAATAAAACCGATAATCCGGCTCCAAGCAAAAGAAAAATTCCCGGCCGAATTTTTCTTTTGCTTTTTATTTGAAATTTTCGGGAAAATTCCATTTGTTTTTTTATATAGTTTTCAATGATTTCTTCCGCTTCCTGAATCACTTGCCGCTTCTGACTGATAAACTCTCACTCCCTTCCTGATGCTACTTTTAGTATGAATCTGCAAATTTTGTTTTATACTAAAAAACAAATTCCAATCGGTTCTTGCTGACCTCTTGTTTACATAAAATAATATCAAAAACGAGAGGAAACAACCATGAAAAAAAGTTTTATCATTTCTTTTCAAACAATTTTACAACGATTTTTCTTATTTTTGCTCATCGGAACCATCGGATTCGGCTGTGTATATTATGAAGTTCCAACCCGTCTTTTCACCAAAATGGCAGCCGAATCTCTTACGTCCGATAAAAAAACAATCCAAAAACAACTGAAAACTCTTTTTTCATTTGGCTTTTCCCAAACGGTATTGGCGGCAATGCCGGTAACCCCCGCCGTGTCACAGCCGGTTGTTACACAACCGATTCCCAAAAACACGCCTGCTCCGACTGCCGGTCCCACACCTGCACCCAGGGATGTGTCCCAACAAGCAAACACTTCACAAATCATCCAGGTTAAAAACCACGCCCAAAAAACATTTTCTGTGGAAGAACTACTGGCAAAACCACTCCCCTATCAGCCAAACACAGGTGGCTATAAAGTATTGGTAGTCCACACCCATACCACCGAAAGTTATTTCCCTGATGACCGTTCCAATGACGAAACCAAAAATATGATACAGGTCGGAAAAGAATTTACTGCGGTATTAGAAGCAAATGGGATTCAAACTCTTCATATCACTAAAGTACACGATGTTCCTTACACCACGTCTTATAAAAAAAGTCTGGAAAGCATCACCAATGCCTTACAAGAACATCCCACCATTGAAGTGGTGATTGATTTGCATCGGGATGCCCTCTATAACGAAAACAACGAAAAAATAAAGCCCTTAGCCACGGTCAACCAGATTTCGGCAGCACAAGTAATGATTGTAACCGGAACCGAAAAAGGAGGGCTTCCTCACCCCAATTGGGAAGAAAACCTCTCCTTTGCCGTAAAAATTCAAAACAACCTTTTAAAAAACTATCCCGGATTAAGCCGTCCTGTGGATTTGCGTGAGGAACGGTTCAACACTCACACCACCAAAAACTCGGTGATTTTAGAAATCGGTTCCAACGGAAACACCATAGAAGAAGCAATCAGCGGTGCAAAATTTGCAGCACAGTCGGTTGCCAATGTACTGTTGGGAAAATAAAGCTAAGAAACAAAATTTTCAGAAAACGTCAGATCAATATTTTGATGCAGTGCAAGATTGATGCCACCGGCAATCACTCTTGCACTTTTTGCTATCAGACTGTCGATTTCCTTGGGACTGACAAACATTTCCCCTTGCGTATACTGCATCATATCCCCAATCATCCGCTCTGCTTCCGCCAAGCTGTCATTCGCCTCAAAAAAACGGGTTAAGGCGGTATAAACAATGGCATCTGAATCTACTACCGTAGGAATCCCGATAGAGATGACGGGGACACCCAGACTCTCCTTATTCAGTCCATCCCTACGGTTTCCCACTCCGGAACCGGGGTGAATCCCCGTATCCGTCAGCTGCACGGTACGAAACATCCGATGAGGACTTCCGGCACAAAGAGCATCCACCGCAATCACCACCGAAGGTCGGTACTGCTCTACCACTCCTTTGACAATATCTACGGTTTCGATTCCTGTAATCCCCAAAACACCGGGACAAATGGCACTGACTGCCGAAAAATCGTGAGAATCTCCCTGATTCAGATAAGAAAGAACATGTCCGGTTACCATGACACGCTCCATTACATCCGGACCTAAAGCATCGGGAGTAATATTACGGTTTCCCAAACCAACTACCAGAATTTTTTCATAGTTTCGGGGCAACAGCTTTTTAATTTCTTCTGCCAGGACTTTGGCAATACCCTCAATTTCAACCGTTTCATTTTGGGGGAGGTTTTCCAGCTCCAAAGTTACAAAGTTCCCCATAGGTTTCCCCACCAGACGGGAAGCATAAGATGTGGTAATCTGAATGTTTGTTACCTTACAAACCCCGGTTTGCCTCTCCTGTTTTATGATTCCCTCATCCTGGTGGGTATAGATACTTTCCAATGCCAAATCTGTTCTGAGAGTCATTCGGAAGTTCCTCCTTTGATTTTTTATTTCCTGATACCTTCAGTATGAACAGATTTTCATAAAATTAACATAAAAAATGCAGAATGTTTCCAAAAACACTCTGCATTTTTCTGTTAAACTGCTTTATTTTAAGCACGTTTCATAAATATTTTCAATTCCTTGGGCAATATGGATAGCAATCTTTTCGATTCTTTCTTCATCCAAAAGCTCCCGTAAGTCCTCTTCGTTGGACATAAAAAGACATTCTACCAAAACGGCAGGCATCTGGGTTTTCCGAAGCACTACAATCTGCGGATTTTCCATCAGTCCACGGTCTCTTCCTCCGGTTCCTTTCACCAGTTCTTTCTGCATAATACTTGCTGCAGTCTTGCCGGAGAAAGAAGCTCCCTCTTTGGCTTCATCATAAGCATACATGGTAAGCGTTCCTTGGGGTTCCGAGGTTTCATAGGAATTGTTGTGAATGGACACAAACAAAGCTGCTTCCGCAGAATTGGCAATCTCTGCTCTGGTAGTCAATCCCACATAAGTATCTGTTGTTCGGGTCGCAATCACGTTGTAGTCTTTTTCCAGAAGAATCTCCAATACCCGGTTTGAAATTGCCAGGTTCAGTTCTTTTTCCTGAACCACGACTTCCCCGTCAATTTTCCCCAAAGCCCCCACTTCAGTACCACCGTGACCGGGGTCTAAAACAATCAGCTTTCTGGGATTTTCGGTATCCACCGTATTGGTTGGGGCATCGGTTACGGTAATGGTAAAGGTATTCCCGTCAGCTTCATATTGATAGCGGGCGTTTTCTTTGGCAGTAACCGTAATTCTGGTTTTATCGGAATGTTCATAAAACTGAATCTTTTTCACATAATTTCCGGAAAATGTGAATGTATCTGCCGTACAGGTAGTGTGATAAAAATCAAACACAATCCGATAAGGATTATATAGTACAAAACAATCAGGCGTAAGCACTGTATTGGAAGACACTGTGATACGGTCTGTGTCAGTTTGTTTCTTGGCAGAAATTCTACTGATTTCCGATGGCTCGTCAACCATAGAGATCGTGAACAAACCGTCCTCATAGCCGTAGGTAATTTCGGTATCTTTGTTTAAATCTACTACAATCCGCACAGTATTGGGAGAAACCGTATACTGAGAAAAACGAATTTTGGAGATATATTCTGAGACTACATTCAATTCATTGGTATCCATCCTTAACACCGCATCCGGGATATCCAGAACAAAACGTTTTGGGTTTTCCAGTGTCATGGTTTCGGGAGATTCTATCCGTCCGCTTACTGTCTGAATTTTCACTGACAGCTGATGCAAGGTACGTTCGGTAAAAATTTTATTGATGATACTATCATCCTTTTCTTCCTGTTTACCGCTAGAATCCTGATTTCCCGGCGTAGGAGAAGGAGTTGCAGTCGGTTTCTTCGTAGGTTTTGGTGTAGCAGTTGGTTTCGGAGTTGCTGTGGGTCTTGGAGTTGCAGTCGGTTTGGGTGTAGCCGTAGGCTTCGGACTCCGAATGAAAACACTGCGGTTGGTATCATCCCAGTCCACCTGATACCCAAAATTTTCCGATACAAAACGGATGGGAACAAAGGTTCTGTCCTGTCGGATAACAGCAGGCACGTCCATCGTAACGGTTTGACTGCCAACACGGACCTTTTTGCTGCCAATGGTCATAACAATCTGCTTTTTGGTGGACACAATGGTTACTGTCTGTTTTTCCTGATTCCACAAAACATCGTAACCCATTTTTTCACTAATCATACGGACGGGAACCATCGTGCGGTCATTTTCTATGTAGGGTTCCACATCTGCAACGATTTCCCGGTTTTCAAAATAGATTTTGATTGGCTTTTCAGCAGAAACAATCATCGTGCAAAATAAAAGCAACAAAACCATTCCTGCAATTACAATTTTTTTTATTGGTTCCATACAGCCCTCCTTTCCCAAATTCTCTGGGGTCTGGTGTTTCTATTCAATGGTCATTTGCTCCATGGCATCCTCTTTGGAATCTTCATAAGGCACTCCGAAATGTGCATAAGCAAGACGGGTCACCATACGTCCACGGGGAGTTCTTTGCAAAAATCCCAACTGCATCAGGTAAGGTTCGTATACATCCTCGATGGTGTTGGAATCTTCGCCGGTGGTTGCAGCTAAGGTTTCTAAGCCTACCGGACCGCCACCAAAAGCTTCAATCATAGTCAGAATCATATTTTTATCGGTTTTATCCAACCCGATCCGGTCAATTTCCAACATAGAAAGTGCATAGTCCGCAGTTTGGGCATCGATAATTCCGTTGGATTTGATTTCTGCATAATCACGTACACGGCGTAACAGCCGATTGGCAATTCGGGGAGTTCCACGGGAACGGCTTGCAATCTCTCGGGCACCCGAAATTTCGATATTCACCCCTAAAATCTGGGCAGAACGAAGAACGATTTCGGTCAATTCTTCCGGAGTATACAATTCCAGTCGTTGCAATACACCAAAACGGTCACGAAGGGGTGCAGTCAGACTTCCTGCCTTGGTGGTAGCTCCGATTAACGTGAATTTGGGTAAATCCAGCCGGATGCTTCTTGCAGCCGGTCCTTTTCCGATAATAATATCCAATGCAAAATCTTCCATAGCGGGATATAACACTTCTTCCACGCTTTTGGAAAGACGATGAATTTCATCAATGAATAACACATCGTGTTCCGCCAGATTGGTTAGAATTGCCGCTAAGTCTCCCGGCTTTTCAATCGCAGGACCGGAGGTAATCCGAAGATTTACATTCATCTCATTGGCAATGATGTTGGCAAGGGTGGTTTTACCAAGTCCCGGAGGACCGTAAAACAGACAATGGTCCAACGATTCATTTCGTTTTTTGGCAGCCTCAATAAAAATTTCCATATTTTCTTTTACTTTCTTCTGCCCGATATAATCTCCAAAGGTTTTGGGACGCAGACTCAGTTCTGAGTCGTTACCCATGATTTCGGGTGAAACAATTCTTTCTTCCATAGAACCGTTGATTCCTTTCCATAGGATTTCTTAATTTATCCTTGATAAGATGTAGCAAAAAATAAGTTACAGAAAAACTGCTTAAATTGTGCTTTTCAGCGAATGCCGCGTACTTTTCAAGATCGGTACGCTCTGACAGTTTCTGCCGAATTCCTTACACAACAAGTTGCAGAAAAATTGCTTAGATTGTGCTTTTCAGCGAATGCCGCGTACTTTCAAAGATCGGTACGCTTTGATAGTTTCTGCCGAATTCCTTACACAACAAGTTGCAGAAAAACTGCTTAGATTGTGCATTTCTGCGAATACCGCGTACTTTCAAAGATCGGTACGCTTTGATAGTTTCTGCCGAATTCCTTACACAACAAGTTGCAGAAAAATTGCTTAGATTGTGCTTTTCAGCGAATGCCGCGTACCTGGTGTACGCAAGTGAGCGTAAAAGTGCAAGATAAGTGATTTTTCAAAACTACATCAGCTCTTTTAATGCAAGTTTAATAATTTCTTCTAATTGGTTAGACTTTGACGAAACAAACTTCACTGCCTGACGTGCTTCATAAGCTGAATAGCCAAGCACCATCAGTGCATTGACTGCTTCTTGCAATACATCGTTGGAAACGCTGACCGTCTGCGGTACGTCACCAGCAATTTCACGAAGGTCTACACCTTTTAGCTTGTCCTTTAATTCAACAATGATTTTTTCTGCCATCTTTTTGCCTACCCCTTGTGCTCTCGTAATAGACTGAGCATCCTGTGTGGCAACACTCATGGCAAATTCGGTAGGTGTCAGAGCGGAAAGAACCGCCAATGCGGCTTTTGGACCAACCCCCGATACAGACAACAGCATTTTAAAGGTAGAAAGCTCTTCTTCGGTGGAAAATCCGTATAAATCCAACGCATCCTCTTTGACATTGAGATACGTATAAACGGTAGTTTCCTGATGATTGGAAACCCGTGCCAAAGTGGTATTGGATGTATAAATTTTGTAGCCGATACCGCCGTTATGTATCACAAGGAAGCCTTCTTTTGCCTCCGCAATGCCTGAAATACTGTAGTACATAAAAATTACCGTCTCTTTCTCTTATAATCAGCCTGATTATCGTAATTTATCAAAATAGCTGTGATAGCCGGAATAGTTGGTATGACAAACGGCAACTGCCAGGGCATCCGCCACGTCATCCGGCTTAGGAACTTTTTCCAGATTCAGAATGGTTTTCACCATTTTCTGCACCTGTAGTTTTTCCGCCTTGCCGTAACCAACTACTGCTTGTTTGACCTGTAGGGGGGTATATTCATAAACAGGAACACCCTGCAATTGACAGGAGAGAAGAATGACTCCCCTTGCCTGGGCAACTGCAATCGCTGTCGTAGTGTTGGTGTTAAAGAACAATTGTTCAATTGCCACTACATCCGGCTTGGTTTCTGTAAGCCACACGTTCATTTCACGAAATATCGTTTCCAAACGTTTAGACATATCTTCTTTTGGAAAAGTTTCAATTTTTCCGTATTTTACAGCTGTATATTTATTCCCGATGTATTCAATCGCCCCCACTCCAACCAAGGCATAACCGGGGTCAATTCCTAAAATTCTCATAAATTTGCAAAAAATCATCATATTTATGCATAAATTTGCAGATGACTTTTCTCCTTTTCTTTCATCATTTCTGAAAAATCAATATTTTTTTTATATTTTTAAAAATATTTTTCAAAAAACTATTGCATTTTTATAAATAATGTAGTATAATCTTTGGGACGAGTTTGTGAAAGCCGTTTTTCAATCGGTTTTTCGACAAAATCATACCCGTTTATTATATTATAGCATACATAAAGGAGAAATGCAAGATGAAAGAAAAAGTTATTTTAGCTTATTCAGGAGGACTTGATACCTCTATCATCATTCCGTGGTTAAAAGAAAACTATGACTATGAAGTAATCGCTGTTTGCGGTGATGTTGGTCAGGGAAAAGAAACCGACGGTCTGGAAGAAAAAGCCATTAAAACCGGTGCTTCCAAATGTTACATTGAAGACTTAAGAGAAGAATATGTAAAAGACTTCATTTATCCCACCGTAAGAGCCGGTGCGGTTTACGAAGGAAAATACTTACTGGGGACTTCCCATGCAAGACCCTGTATCGCAAAAAGACTGGTTGAAATTGCAAGAGCAGAAGGTGCAACCGCAATCTGTCACGGTGCAACCGGGAAAGGTAACGACCAGGTTCGTTTTGAATTAACCATCAAAGCATTAGCTCCCGACTTAAAAATCATTGCTCCCTGGAGAATTTGGGATATTAAATCCAGAGACGAAGAAATCGAATACGCAGAAGCAAGAAATATTCCGATTCCTGTTACCAAAGAAGATAACTACTCTATGGACAGAAACATCTGGCATTTATCTCACGAAGGTCAGGACTTGGAAGATCCCTGGAACGAACCTCAGTATGACAAGCTGTTAAAACTGATGGTAACTCCCGAAGCTGCTCCCGACAAAGCAGAATATGTGGAAATTGAATTTGAAAAAGGTGATGCAGTTGCAGTCAACGGTGAAAAGCTGTCTCCCTTAGGCGTTGTTACCAAATTAAACGAAATCGCTGCAAGAAACGGCGTTGGTATTGACGATATCGTGGAAAACCGTCTGGTTGGTATGAAATCCAGAGGTGTTTACGAAACTCCCGGCGGAAAAGTTCTCTACTTTGCACACAAAGATTTGGAATATCTGTGCTTAGATAAATACACCATGCACTACAAAGAACAGGTAGCGGTTCGTTTCGCAGAACTGGTTTACGACGGTCTGTGGTTCTCTCCCTTAAGAGAAGCCTTGTCCGCTTTCGTTGACAAAACTCAGGAAAACGTAACCGGTACCGTAAGACTGAAGCTGTATAAAGGTAACATTATGTCTGCAGGTTCCAAGTCTGAACATTCTCTGTATATTGAAGAATATGCAACCTTTGCAGAAGACGAAGTATACAATCAGAAGGATGCAGAAGGCTTTATCAACCTGTTTGGTTTACAGACCAAAATGAAAGCACTGGTTGACTTAAAGAACAAAAAATAAGAAACCCGAAAAAAGGAGGCATTGCCTCCTTTTTTGGAGAATTAGGAGAGAAAATCTATGAAGCTTTGGGGCGGAAGATTCAATAAGGAAACAGATAAAGCGGTGGACGATTTCAACAGTTCCATTTCCTTTGACTGCAAAATGTACAAAGAAGATATCGAAGGCAGCATTGCCCATGTTACCATGTTGGGAAAACAAGGCATTATCCCAGCGGAAAATGCAGAAACCATCAAGGCAGAGCTTGGTAACATCTTAAAAGATATCGAAGATGATAAAATTGAATTTTCATTAGAAGCGGAAGATATTCATATGAATATTGAATCCATTTTAATTGAACGTTTAGAAGGCATCGGTAAGCAGTTGCATACCGGCAGAAGCCGTAATGACCAAGTAGCTTTGGATGTGAAAATGTATACCCGAAATGCTATTAACGATATTAAGGGCGAAGTGAAGAATTTACTTTCCACCATTGCAAGTTTAGCAGAGCAGGAAAAACTGACCGTTATGCCTGGCTACACCCACTTGCAGAAAGCGCAACCCATTACTTTGGGGCACCATTTGATGGCGTATTTTCAAATGTTCAAACGTGATTATGAACGTCTGTGTGACTGCTTGGGCAGAATGTCCCTCTGTCCGCTTGGAAGCGGTGCATTGGCAACCACCACCTATCCGTTAGACCGTCATCTGACTGCAAAACTGCTTGGTTTTGAAGGGCCAACCGAAAACAGCTTGGATGGTGTTTCTGACCGTGACCACGTGGCAGAATTCATTTTTGATTTATCTATGATTATGATGCATCTGTCCCGTTTCTCGGAAGAAATTATTTTATGGTGCAGTGATGAATTTTCCTTCATTCGATTAGATGATGCGTATTCCACCGGCTCCAGCATTATGCCGCAGAAGAAAAATCCTGATATTGCAGAGTTAACCCGTGGAAAAACCGGTCGTGTGTACGGCTCTTTAATCACCATTTTAACCATTTTAAAAGGAATCCCCTTAGCCTATAACAAGGATATGCAGGAAGATAAAGAAACGCTGTTTGACGCTTACGAAACGGTAAAAATGTGCTTACCCATTTTCGCAAAAATGATTGAAACTATGACTGTAAACACCGAAAAAATGAGAAACGGTGCCAAAGGCGGTTTCACCAATGCTACCGATGCGGCAGACTATTTAGTAAAAAAAGGAATGCCTTTTAGAGATGCTCACAGAGTCATTGGTGAAATGGTTTCCTATTCCATCGGCGAAAAGATTTCATTAGAAGAAATCCCTCTTTCCAAATTAAAAGAATTCTCCGAATTAATTGAAGAAGACTACTATCAGGCAATTGCATTGGAAACCTGCGTCAACGAACGTAATGTATACGGCGGTCCCTCCCCCGATGCTTTGGGCACTGCTATCGACAATGCAAAAAGATTTTTAGAAAGCTTATAAAACAACTATTTCAGGGATTGAAAAAAGGATACAGAATGGGTAAACCGAACCAAAACACAGTTTTGGGTTATCCGAAGGCGTACCGAGTGTACGCCGAGTGATGAGGTTTCCCCATAGTAAAAATCCTGTTTTTACGGTCTGTGCCTTTTTTACATCCCTGCGGTACGCCCCTGTAGTTAAGTGGATATAACGAGTCCCTCCTAAGGACTAGTCATCGGTTCGATTCCGGTCAGGGGTGCCAGAAAAAAGACATTTTACGACAAGAAAAATGTCTTTTTTTCAGCTAAATTCGCTAACGCGAGCTAAATGTGCTATGCACGCTAAATTACTTCGTAGCTAAATTGACCTTCGGTCAGCTTTGGCGAATTTAATTTAGCTGTTTTGAAAAAACAATTTAGCTATTGCAAAGCAATAATTTCGATTTGCACGAAAGTGCAAAATTTAGCTAAAATCTGTTGCATCTATTATGAACGCGAAAGCCAGAAAACTATGTAAGGTAATGATTTGTCAAACTAAGTGCAACATTTTTTGAGTTCAAGCTCAAATAAATCTGCTGGTTTTTGATAATTTAAAATTTTTTTGGGCCTGGCGTTAATTAACGCCAGGTTCTTTTTTAGTGTTGTAGGACTAACCCTTGA
>JAGAKI010000022.1 GCA_017625695.1 Clostridia bacterium
CAGCGCTCTTCTATGGTAAGATGTTTATAGTTCATATGTTTCTCTCCTTTGTAGTTTGTGGTGTGGTAACCTTATTCTACCAGAGATTCATATGAACTTCAATTTTTTTAGGGTGTTGCACTTAATAGTATAACTCACCAATAAATGAAAAAAACTGCACTCTTCACGAGTGCAGTTTTTTGATTCACCTATAATCAGGATACATTGAATCTTTCTAAGTAGAAAATGTCAAGCCAGTTTTCAGCGTTGTTCATATATTCATGATCGTGCCAGTTACTTGCTTCTAAGATGTCATAGTATGCCCAATGATCTTCAGTCAGATCAGGATAGGTCAGAACTTCATCGATATGATCTGCGATGTATGCTTTATCAGCAGAGCGGTTCAACATTCTGTTCACGATAGTAACCGCTTCGGAACGTTTAATAGGCTGATCAGGACGGAAGGTGCCATCTTCATAACCAACCAACCAACCTTTGATAACTGCAGAATCAATGTATTCTTTTGCCCAATGAGTTGCAGAAACATCAGAGAAGTTATTATCATTTCCAGATTCTACATCAAAAAATCTGGAAGCAATTGTAGCAAATTCTGCACGAGTGATAGAATTGTGAGGACGGAAAGTTCCATCTTCATATCCTTGAACGATTTCCACACTATTTAAATATTTAATATAGGGAGTAGACCATTCACCATCAACTACATCAGAGAATTTGCTTGCACTCTCATCACGGAACACCATTTTCTTCACGATTAAACGAGAGAACATCGCAGAAACTTCTGCTCTGGTAACAAAATCGTCTGCATCAAAGTTACCGGTATCTCTACCATGAACATATGCAATATGTTCGGAAGAGAAAGAAGGTACACTACCTGCATGGATATCAATGGTTTCAGTGGTTACATAACTGTCTGTCCAACCGGTTTTGGTTGCAAATGCTTTGATGGTAGTATCATCAGCTACATTGAAAGGTCCTTCATATTTGAGAGAATCTTTTGTAGGAGTAGAACCATCAGTAGTATAATAAATAGTAGCACCGGAAGTATTGGTTTCTAAAGTAACAGTGATGTTGTTCGCATCATCTACTTCATAAGTAATTGTGGGTGCTTCCACACGATGAGGAGTAGTAGGTGCGGGTCTGGAAGATGATGCTTTGGTTACTTTGATATCCAATTCCATAAACAGTTCTTTGGTGTTATCATTCACTTCACCATCAAAGGATGCATCGGTATCTCTGTATAATTTTAAAATTCCGGTACCAGCGGAAGTACCTTTTAATTTAAGCATTCCGGTTTCTCTGGTAACAGTTGCAATGTCTTCCAAATTGTCTTCATCGTCAACAACACCTGCATCCAAGCTTGCAGATAAGCTGGGAACGAAAGTTAAGGAAGCTTCTTCCCCACGTTCAAACAATTTTGCCAATTCGTCGGAAACAACCTTTAAGTATACGGTTTCACCAACTTTGAAATCAACAACTAAATTGTTGGGGTAAACATCTCTGAGTTTATCCAAACCAGCAACATCTGAATAAACTTCTACTTTGGCATCCATAACACCGGACATAATGGTGTTCATAACAGTTGCCATTACTTCTGCATTATCTTCTTTTAATGCATCAATAGAAGCAATTAAAATGTTGATAAAGGGAGAATCAGTATTTACAGCACCAGCAGTAACAGTAACCATACCGTTGCCGATCATTGCGTTGGTAGCCTGTGCAAGCTGATCTCCGGCAGGATTGGTTAATGCTGCAGCTGCTGCATTTCTAACGTAAGGAATGATCGCATCCACAAATGCATCAGCACCGGAAGTGCAATACGCAGTTAAGAAATCAGTAATATTACCTGCGGCTTGTCTTCTCAGATTTTTCTGAAAATCAATTACGAATGCACCCAGAGCATGTTTGGTCATGTAACCATTTTCGTCTGCAGGATCGTCAAAAGTGATTTTGTTTAAAATATCAGCAGGTTTAGCAGTGGTAGTGCCAACAGTAACATCGGTATAGAAAGTTGCTGCTGCTCTGTCGATATCTGCATCGCTGATATCGTTATCTTTGGTGTTGGGATTTGCTGCAGTTCCGTTCTTTGCATTGGGGAAAGTCATTAACTTAATGAATCCGTATGCCAGAATCTGAGCTTCTTCATTGGAAATTACTTCTGCTTTGGGAGAAGTAATACCACTTACTACTGAAGTATCTACGTTGTTAAAATATGCTTTCATAGCATTTAACTGGTCAATAGATACGTTTCTGTATGCTCTGATTAAGTCTGCTCCGTAATCATTGTCGGTGGGATGTGTCTGCATACCTAACAGAACGTCTTTGAATTCTTGTTCCGTCATAGTGGGAACAGTGCCGGCAGCTTGAGATACCAATGTGAAAATCGGTAATATCATAATTGCCAAAAGTAAAGCAATTGTTCTTTTCATTGTGCTTACTCCTTTTATTAAAATTATATTTTTAAACATATTTAGGCTATTTATTTGCAAATTGATAGCAACGGTACAACATCTGGGCAGCCTCTGCACGTGTTGCTGACAATGTGGGGTTGAAACAATTCAATTCATTTCCTTGGATTATACCGTTTTCTTTTAATGTAATAACAGCAGTTTTTGCGTATGATGCGATATAACGGTCATCGTCGAAGCCGGATGATTTTGATGAACTTCTGTCAAACAATCCAAGAGTTTCACCCATTCGGAACATCATAACCGCCATATCCTGCCTGGTGATATCCATACCGGAACCGAATTTTCCGTCTCCGATTCCTAAAATCAAATTTTGGCTTGCCATATTGGTAACATAAGGATAAAACCAATCGCTTTCTGCTACATCAGAAAATACAGGTTTTGTTGATCCTGCCTCAACAACAAACGCAAGACACATCATCTTCGCAAATTGCTCGCGAGTAACATTGGAAGATGGCGAAAAAACAAAATCACTGACGCCATTCACGATATCACGGTTGAACAATTCGGTAATTGCTTCTTCCGCCCAACCATAATTTGTTAAGTCATCAAATACATGAGACAGCTTACCATGTTCATCAAATCCTAAAATAATATAAGTTTCACTGACAAGTGCATTGTATAAGGGTTCAAACTCTTTTGGAATTTCTCCATCCAAAAGGCTGGCAACTGATTCCGCTGAAAACGCATCCGTACAAAGAGCGATATACACAGCCTCCATAGAAGCTGCTGTGTTAATTGTAATCATTCTCATGCGTTGTTCAAAATTGTTTTTTCTTAAATTATTGATTTCCTTTTCTGCTTCAGCTATCGTCAATACTGAAAGAATTGTTTCCTTAAACTTAGCATCTACAGATTCATTTGTAACAGACAGTTCGTGATATAACGGAACTGCATTATATAATTGTGGCAAAAAGGTTGGGTCTTGATGCAATTTCTTGAATACGCGCATAACATCCGCATTTGTAATGGCAAAAGCAGGTGTTGTACATAAAAATACAAACACAATACAAAAGCATAGCAGCCGTTTACAAAACATTTTCATACAAGAAATACCTCGTGTATCTCGACGGACACTTTTTGATTCTATTAAAATATCACTATAATATTAACATAAAACTTTCTCAAAGTCAAGTTTTTTTACAAGAATCTGTAGTATTTTTTTAATATTTTTTATAAAACGAACAATCTTGAAAAAAGTGACAATCATAATACAGTAAATTAGTTGATATCTACCAAAACAATATCATCTCCGACTTTGACAATCGTTTCAAACGAAATGATGTGTTCCTCATATTTTCCAAAAAAACCTAAAAAACGATTTCGTTCGGGAACAATCAACGATCCTACGGTACCGTTTTGCAAATCAATCTCGACATCATAAACAAAGCCAATCCGCTTCCCGCTGGAAATATTGATTACTTCTTTCTTCTGTAATTCTCCTACCCGTTCATACATAAAAAAACTCCTTTCTTCTATCCATCATATGAAAGAAAGAATAAAGATAAAACCGTTGAAGAAACATAAAATACTTCAACGGTTTTGTTTTTACAGATTCATTATTTTCTGGCGGTAAATGTGCCTCATAAAAAAGACAGATAACACCAACGAAAGGATTTCCGCCAACGGGAATGACCACCAAACAGCAGAATGTCCGAAATAATGTTCCAGAATCCACGCCGACGGAACCAATACAACAAGCTGTCGTCCCATAGAAACAAACAAACTGTATATACTGGATCCAACCGCCTGAAACACGGAAAGAAAAATAATACAAACGCCTGCAAACAGATAGTGTAAACTGATAATCCGCAAAGCAGGAATCCCCATTACAATCATATCATCAGATGCATTAAATAATTCCAGAAGAGTCTTTGGAAATGCATGGAAAATTATCATTCCGAAAAGCATGATTGTACACGCAAAAATACAACTTAAATAAACAGTCTCTTTAATACGCTTTTTATTTTTTGCACCATAATTATATGCAATAATGGGAACCATACCATTATTCAGACCACTGACCGGCATAATGAAAAAGCTCTGAAGCTTAAAATAAACGCCAAAAACTGCAACTGCGGCAGTAGATTCCTGTAAAATCTTATTCATGCACATCGTCATAACGGTACCGATGGACATTAACAAGATAGAAGGAATTGCAATGGCATATATTGCACCAACAGTTTTCCAGTTAGGACAATAGCGAAACGGACGGATCGATATTTCACGGTTTATCTTAATATTAATAGCAAGGCCTAAAATCATTGATACAATCTGTCCGCCAACCGTTGCGAAAGCTGCCCCTGTAATCCCCATTTTCGGAAATCCAAACCAACCGAAAATTAAAATCGGGTCGAATATCAGATTGAAAATTGCACCTGCAAGCTGTACCACCATAGATAAAAATGCTCTGCCGGTAGCTTGTAGCAAACGTTCCATGGTAATTTGCATAAAAATCCCTACAGAGAATAAACAAATAACCCGCAGATATTCTGCACAGTATGCTACAATTTCCGGATCATTGCTCTGAAACTGCGCATAGGTTTTTACTCCAAAGATTCCAAATAAGAAAAACGCAAGAAAACTGAAAATTGCCAGATATATCCCGGTATTTGCAACACGATTTGCACCTTCAAAATTCTTTTCCCCTAAATTTCGGGATAACAACGCATTAATACCAACACCGGTTCCGGCTCCGACGGCAATCATCAGATTCTGAATGGGAAATGCAAGGCTGACTGCTGTAAAAGCTTTATTATATTCATCAATTCGTGACACAAAAATACTGTCAACGTTATTATAAAGCGCCTGTACCAACATTGAAATAATGATAGGAAGCGACATGCTGAGTAAGAGTTTCGGAATAGGCATAACTCCCATTTTATTTTCCGCTCTTTGATGTTCAACTACCGTTTCATTCATAAAATGACACCTCCGTTTTTATGATTCTCATTGAAAAACCAAAAACGGATTATATCACATTGGATAAAAAAAGTCAATTCATTTGTCGAAAAGAATCGAATCTTTTAAAAAAAACTATGGTGTCATTACAATTCCGTTAAAAATTGCATCAACCAGTAATTGTTGATACGTTTCTTCGCAAAGTTTCGCGGCTTCATCCTGATTTGAAATAAATCCGCATTCCACTAAAACTGCAGGAACATTCAACTTGGAAAATGTTAGATTTTTATTAGGAAGAACCTTTTGTTGACGATGGTTCTCCGGATCTGTTTTTTTCAATTCTGCCATAATATTTTTTGCATACTGCTCCCCTGTTGGATCCTCTTTTTTATAAAACACCTGCGCACCTTTCACGTCGGAGGCTTCAAATTTATTCATATGAATACTCACAAACAGTCCTGCTTTTTGTTCATTGGCAATCGAAGCCCGTTTTTTTAAATCAGCATTTTTCTGTTCACGAACCGTATTTTTTTCCTCGTCATGCAGCGAAATATCTTCACTTCGGGTCATAATTACCCGATATCCGTTTGCGGTTAGTTTTTGTTCTAACTTTTTTGCTATTTGTAAGTTTAAATCTTTTTCCAAAATCCCATCAACACCAACACCGCCTCCATCCATACCGCCGTGTCCCGGATCAATTACAATCAGCTGTTGATTTAATCCTACTGTTGATACTGTTTCCGGCAACAAGAATCCAAGAAGTAACACAAACATTGTTACTGCACATACAACACCAAGCAATGTTTTTTTCTGAAAAACCAAAAACATAAAAATATCCCCACCCTTTATATTGATAGTATAATATATCATAAAAAAGGCGGAGATATGAATTATTTATCATGCTTCAGGTAATTTGGAAACAATTGTTATCTCTTGATTGACCAAAGGTTTAAAGCCGTCAAAATCTTCCGGTTTTCCAACTAAGGTCCCGTAATGTGTAGGAATCACATAAGAAGGACAGATTCTATTAACACATTCTGCAGCTTCTTTGAAATTCATGGTGTAGGTTCCTCCGATGGGTAACATTGCTACATCACAGGAAACCGTCGATTCTTCAGGCATCAAGTCGCAGTCACCGGCAATATAAATCCGTTTTTCTTTTACAGTTACAACATATCCAAGCCAATCATTTTCTTTCGGATGCATGGGTTTTCCAACGTTGTAGGACGGTACCGCAGCAATTGTGACGCCTGACAATTCCAGTATGTTTCCCGGTTGCATCAAATAAATCTGATGTTCAGAGAATCCTGCGTGAACGGCATCTTCTTTCATAGATTTCGGCATAACGTATCGGGTACTTTCTTTCGCGACTTTTTCGATATCTTCCGGTGAAAAATGGTCGTAGTGGGGATGTGTAATCAAAATGATATCCCCATCATTTTTGTATTCCGGAATCCGGAACGGATCCACATAGATTACTTTGCTCCCTTCCAGACGAATACTACTGTGTTCATTTACAGTAATAAAATCCAACATAAAACCGACCTCCTTATTTGGATTCAATTACGGCACGGATTTGTGCTTCTGCAGTTTCAACTTCTTTTAAAAACGCATCCGCTGATATTCGCAAAGCACCCTGCCCCAAAATAATTAACTGTTCCAGGTTATCCGATGTGGCGACACGAACTTTGTGATGTTTTCCCAACTGATGGGTTGCTTTTTCAATATACATATCAGCAGTTTCTGCTTCCTTGGTATAAACAACACTGATATTGTGAACCTTTTCCACTTCACCCGGATTATTTTTCACCTTATAGGCATCAAATACCAGAATCAGTTCGCACTGGGTATATCCCTGATAATTACATAAACGGTCAATGAGTGCCTGACGTGCAGCTTCAAGACTTTGTTCTGCCAGTTTCTTGTATTCCTCCCAAGCAAATATGATGTTATACCCATCTACTAAAACATATTCAGTCCCATCGAAAACACGTTTTGGCATTTTGGATTTGTAAGGAGTTTGAACTTCTTTTTTAGGGGAATGAAACACCTCATATTCCCGACGCTTGATCGGACCATAGGTTCGTTCAAAAATCGCCAGCAGTTCCTCGTCGTTATAAACCTTTTCCAGGTATCGGTTAGCTTTCACAGTCGGTTCCGGAGCTGCTTCCGGTTCACCAGAAAAAGAAAGTCCTGTATCAATATGCATATATTCACGGACCTGATCCCACTTTACATTAAAGCCTGCACCGTGAGAACAAAATACAGAATCCGGAGTGTTCTCCAAATCACTTTCCCACTGGTATCCTATTTCAGAAATCACAGCTTCCGGTTCCTGACAAGGTTCATATCCTTTTACACGGCAAGCCAACCGTCCCAAACCATGGGTATAGCGTACCACTTCCAGGTGGTAATCCCGCATTTTCGCAACCGGAGCACTGCCGGAAAGATAACTGACAGATTCTACACAATGGGTCTGCTGACATTCACCGCCCATCCGGCTTACATCTGTCATTGCACGTCCGACACATTCAGCCGGAAGTTCCAAGTCAAACTCATACCAGGGTTCCAGCAAAACACTGGTGGCAGACATCAAGCCGTGCCGGACTGCCCGATAGGTTGCCTGGCGAAAATCCCCGCCCTCTGTATGCTTTAAATGTGCCCTTCCCGCTATTAATGTGATTTTCATATCCGTAACAGGAGAACCGGTCAAAACCCCTAAATGTGTTTTTTCATTGAGATGAGTCAAAATTAAACGTTGCCAGTTTTTATCCAGAACATCTTCGCTGCAATCGGAAGAAAAAACCAAACCACTGCCTGCAGGTAACGGTTCCATTAGAAGATGTACTTCGGCGTAATGACGAAGCGGCTCGTAATGCCCGACTCCCTCAACCGGAGATTGAATCGTTTCTTTGTAGGCAATTCTTCCCTGACTGAAAGAAACAGCAAACCCAAAGCGCTCCGCAATTACACGCTGCAAAACTTCAAGCTGGACTTCACCCATCAGCTGAACCTGAATTTCTTTCAATTGTTCATTCCATAAAATCCGAAGTTCAGGGTCCTCTTCTTCTAAGATACGAAATTTAGAAAGTACCGTAGTAACATCCATCCCCGTTGGAAGAACAACCCGGTAACTGAGAACCGGTTCGGTGTAAAGTGAACGAGCATCCCGCTCCACTCCAAGACCATTGCCGGGCAAAGCTTTTGTAATTCCGGTAACTGCGCAAACGTCTCCCGGATAAACTTCATCAACAGTCTGAAATTTCAATCCGGAATATAACCGAATCTGATTTACTTTTTCTTCCCAGCGTATCTGTTCGTTTTCTATTTTAGAAAGCAGCGATTTCACCTTCAGGCTGCCACCGGTAATTTTCAGATGGGTTAGTCGATTTCCCTGTTCATCTTCCGAAATTTTAAACACCCTTGCACCAAATGTTTCTGGTGTTTCAGCTTCGTTGGTATAAGCAATGATTCCATCTGCAAGGTCGCAAATTCCATCCATTTTTAAGGCAGAACCAAAATAACAAGGAAACAGCTTCCTTTGAAAAACCGCAAGAGAAATTCCATCCTTTGACATACTGCCATTTTCTAAATATTCATTCAACAAATTTTCATCACAAACAGAAACCTCTTCTTCATCAAAACCATTGGTAAAAGAAACACAGGCTTCACTGAGCTTTTCTTTCAATTGTGCTTCTATGGCAGCTTGTTTGGCTCCCTCCAAATCCATTTTATTGACGAAAATAAATGTAGGAACGTTGTAACGTTCCAATAAATTCCACAGTGTTCGGGTATGGCTTTGTACCCCGTCAGTACCGCTGATTACCAGAATCGCATAATCCAGAACATGTAATGTGCGCTCCATTTCAGCGGAAAAATCAATATGTCCCGGCGTATCCAATAAAGTAATGCGGGTATCTTCCCATTCCAAAATAGCTTGCTTGGAAAAAATGGTGATTCCCCTGTCACGTTCAATACTATGGGTATCCAAAAAAGCATCCTTATGGTCAACTCGTCCCATTTTGCGGATGCTTCCGGCATGATATAACAATCCTTCGGAAAGTGTAGTTTTTCCTGAATCCACATGTGCTAAAATTCCAAATACAAATCTTCGCATAGTTTTAAGTTCCTGTCAAAATTCTTTCTTATCATATTATACTAAAACACAGCCAAGCTGTCAATAAAAAATTTTTTTCAAAAAAGCGGGAAAAGCAGATGTCCTATTGATTTTTATTTGAAAAAATGTTATAATAAATTATTCATTCTAATTCTAAGAGAGGGAAAATCGGTATGTCTTTGGAAATTCTATACGGAACCCATTTACAGCATGAAAACGATACAATTTTTCAAATGATGAAAAACTGTATTGACCGTGGAGAGAATGTGCTTTACATTGTTCCCGAACAGTATTCTTTTAATGCAGATAAAGTTCTCCTGGATACATTGGGAGAAAGATATTCTCATCTGACAGAAACTGTCAATTTTAAACGATTAGCGACAGCTGTCAACAAAAAATATCAACCAAATCAATTAAACTACATTGATGAAGAAACCAAGCATCTGCTCCTTTATAAAATTATCCGGCAGAAAAAATCAGAACTTTCCACATTAAAAAACAGACAGCTTGGACCCGACTCAGTTCTGCTTTTTAAGAACATTCTGTCGGAATGCAAAGGTTATCTCATGAACCACGAAACGTTTGAGCAAATTAAAAATAACTTATCGGTTCAATCGTCTTTGTATCAGAAAATCTGCGACTTGGATTTGATTTTTAATACCTATCAAAAAGAAATTGAAACCAAATTCCGTGATTTCGAGGATAGTTTCCTGGTGTTGGCAAATGATATCAAAGAATATGAGCTTTACCGGAATTATCAGATATTTATTGATCGATTCACCAATTTTTCTCCGGCAGAATTCGCTGTAATTTCTGCACTATTAAACAATGCCAAGAATATGTCCGTTACTCTTTTAGCGGATGATTTTTCAAAAAAAGTGCCGGGAGATTTATTTTACTCAACCTACAAAACCTGTGAAACGCTCAAAAAAATTGCAAAAAGCCAACAAAAAAACGTAAAAGAAACGAAAATAGATACAAAAAAAGATCAGTTTTTCAAAGATATTTTCGACAATCCTAAAAAAGAAGCGACGAACAAAAACATTTCTCTTACCAATGCAAAAAACATAAAGGACGAAGTGCGGTTTGTAATCGATACCATCAAGCAGAAAACAGCACAAGGTGCTTCTTATTCTGATTTCACAGTATTATCCGGAGATTTATCTCTTTACGAAACAGAAATCAGTCATGCATTTTCCCGTGCAGATATCCCCTGCTTTATGGATCAGAAATCTCCGCTTTTGGAAAATCCTATTGCCAGAATCTTTCTAAACTTATTTCAGATGGTTGTATCTGACTACGAAAAAAATGCAATCTTGGAATATTTAAAAAGCTTGTGTTCTGTTTTTCATATTCATAATGATGTTTGCATCTTTGAAGAATTACTTCATCGCTTTCATCTGCAAAAAAAAGATATTTTTCATCTTGAACGATGGAGACAAAAGTGTGACTTTATAAAAACACAATCCAACTTCTTATCCCTTAATCTTTCTAAAATTAATACAGTATATGACTCTTTTCTGCTCCCGGTTATCCAAAATTTTAAAAAGCAGAAAAGCTACATGGAAGCATTTCGGTCTTATACGGATGCTGTCCATCTGGAAGAAGCTGTTAGACTTTTTTTAGAACAAAAAGAAGCAGTGTTTCGTCAAGAAACCGTTACCGCATACAACACCATATTGGGTGCTATTAAAAAAATTGATTTATTAATTTCCGAAGAGACGATAGAGCCTTCGGATTATTGCCATATTTTAAAGCAGGCATTGCAATTGTATGAATCCGGTGTGGTTCCAAACACTGTTGATACTGTGACCGTTTCTGATATTGACCGTGGACGCTCCCTTTCTTCACCCTATGTTTTTATTTTGGGGATGAACGAAGGTGTGACACCAAAGGCCAACACCAATCACGGGTATCTTTCCGACTTGGAACGGGAAGCTATTTTTGATATCACCGGGATAGAACTCCCTACCTCCTTACAGCAAAACTGTGATTCCACACTTTCTCTGTACCGTGCATTTATAACAGCAAGCTCCCATTTGTATCTATTAAAAAATGAAGCTGAAAATGAGCAATCCAAACGAATGCCGTGCTATCTTTGGAAACGTATGGAAGCATTTTTCACCCCTTCAGACTTTCAGGCAAACTATGTGAGTTTATGCGAATACACCGAGCAAGCACTGATGGCTTATCAAAACCCCTATCAACAAAAGCTTTCCCCGAAAGTTCAACCCAAGGATTTCCTAAACGGTGAGGAAAAAGCAGAAATCTCAAAATTATGGTCTCAGATTGCACAAATGAAAGAAGAAGGCTACTACCATACCGATAAAAAACTTTCCAAAAAAATCCTTGATATACAATATCAAAAACAGTTGAATGCTTCTGTTTCCCGTCTGGAAACCTATCAAAAATGCGGTTATGCATATTTTGTAAACTATCTCCTGAAAATTTCAGAACGCGAAGATGTCAACTACGATTTCAGAAAAACCGGTTCGATTGTACATAATTTATTTGAACAGTTTTCCAAGAGTTTAAAAAAGCATCAGCTAACCTGGGAAACCTGTGACGACGCTTTTATCGAAAGGCAGATTGAATCTTTGGTTCCCAAAGAAATCCTGCGACTGTTTCCGGATTTATCTTTGTTTAATCCACGAACCAAATATCTGATTCACAAAATAAAACGATTGTTACGAAATGCAATTTCATTTATTAAGGAACATTTCAACGAAGGTGAATTTATACCGGTTGGCTACGAAATACCCATCGGAGAAGAAGGTATTCCCCCTCTGACCATATCCCTGGAGGATGGTTCCGTAATGCAGATGTTCGGTATCATCGACCGGTGCGATATTGCAAAACCGGACGACCGCCTCTTTGTAAGAATTGTGGATTATAAATCCAGCGCCAAAGAATTTAATTTCGCACTGATTAAAGAAGGGATTCAGCTTCAACTGCTGACGTATTTACAAACTGTTATTAAAAATGGTGGTCAATACCTGGATTTTGAGGGTGAAATTTTGCCCGGTGCTGCTTTCTACACTAGTTTTGGCGATTCCTTACTTTCTTTCGCTGAACGTCCCGCACCCGATGAAATTGAAAAAGAAATCCGCAAAAAATTTACTATGCGTGGTCTGGTGTTAAACGATGACAGCTTAATTCGTGCCATCGACAAACACTTAACGGAACTTCCCAATTATCAGTCGCTTGTCAGCGATATTAAAACAGACAGCAAAGGAAATTTCAAGCTGAAAAACTTCTTGTTTTTCCAGGAATTCAACAAATTATTGTCTGACTGTGAATCTACACTGAAAAAAATCGGAAATCGTATGATGAAAGGCGAAATTGCCATCAAGCCGTATCGTTATGCCAAAGAAACCGGATGCGATTGGTGTCCTTACGCAAGTGTATGTATGTTTGACCCAAAAATGCATCCCTACCGCAATATTTCAAAATTATCCAAAGAAGATTATTTTCAGCCTGAAACAGAAAAGAAAGAAGGTGACAATCGTGGCAATTAATTATACCCCTGCCCAATCCCGTGCAATTTATGAGCAAAACAAATCTATTTTAGTTTCTGCTGCTGCCGGAAGCGGAAAAACTGCAGTATTGGTACAGCGTATTATTGAACTGATTTGCAAAGAAGATGGCATTGATATTGATAAACTCCTGGTTGTTACCTTCACCAATGCAGCAGCTGCCGAAATGAAAGATAAAATTTATAAAGAAATCATGAGCCGTATAGAAAAGGAACCGACTAACCCACATCTAAAACGTCAGCTTTTGTTGCTTTCCAATGCTCATATTCAAACAATGCATAGCTTTTGTCTGGACGTCATTAAAAATAATATTCATCGATTGGATATTCCCGTTCAATTCCGAATTGCTGACGAAACCGAATGTTCTATTCTGCAACAAAAATGTCTGTCAGAACTGATTGAGGATTCCTACGAAGCAAATGACGAATCTTTTTTAATGTTGGCTGACACCTATGGTTACGGACGGGATGATAGCAAAATTGCAGATTTGATTTTAAAATGCTACCATTTCACCATTACCCTGTCCGACCCGCAGAAATATTTCGACCTTTGTCTCCGACAATCGCGACAAGTGGAGCAGGATTTTTCATCTACGATATTTGCTTCTTTGATCATAGAACGTATCAAAGAAACGTTTTCCGATCACGAAAAGAATTATCAGTTTGCGTTAGAAGAAATGACACTCCGTCCTGATTTGCTTCCCTACGAAGAGTTATTCCGAGAAGAATTAGGCTTTATTCAAACAGTAAAAAACATCTCAGATTTTTGTGAACTTCAATTCCGGATGGAAACCTTTCAATTTGCTCCGTTGACAACCGTAAAAGGGGTCAAACGAGGAACTGACAACACCATGATCAAAGAGATTCGCCAACAATTCAAAGACGATTTTGCAAAAGTTTTGCCGCTGATTGCAAATTCTGTTGAATCTGAACAAAAAGATGCGGCGACTGTTACCGAATTCATCGGAACGTTAATTGAATTAACAAAAGATTTTACCCGCCGTTACCAACTGGCAAAATTAAAAAAATCCCTGATAGATTTTTCTGATTTTGAACATTATGCCCTGCAGATACTATCAGATGAAAACGGCAACCCGTCTGAAACGGCAGATAGCTACCGTGAAATTTTCTACGAAATTCTGATTGACGAATATCAGGATACCAACGACATTCAGGATCATCTGTTTCAACTGATTTCCAGAAATGGTGAAAATCTGTTTTTGGTGGGTGATGTAAAACAAAGTATTTACGGATTTCGCCATGCAAAACCGCAGATTTTTATTGAAAAACAAGAAACCTACCAAGACGAAACCCACGAGGTAATTCTTCTTTCCAATAATTTCAGAAGCCGAACCGAAGTAGTGGATGCTGTCAACAGTGTATTTATAAAAACAATGACTCCGCAAACCGGAAAAACTGATTACCAAAAAGAAGCTCTTGTACAAACTGCTCCATATCCCAATAATGAAGAGTCAGATTACAGCACAGAAATTTTACTGATCGACAAAGCACAAAAATTTGAAATTCCTGATGAAGATGCCGAGGATTTTAATCAGGAGGCTCTCTTAATTGCCAATCGAATTCATAAACTTGTAAATGAGGATAAAATCAATGTCTACGATTTAAAATCACAAACTCTGCGGAAAGCAAACTACGGCGACATCGTAATATTGGTTCGCAGTATGAAAGAGTTTTCCCGTACTCTATATGAAACCCTGACAGATTATGCAATCCCTGTAGATGCTGATTTTTCTGAAGACCTTTTTTCAGCAGTAGAAATTAAAGTACTGGTATCCGTTTTGGAAGCCATTGATAATCCATACAATGATTTATCACTTCTGAGTTTATTAAAATCTCCCCTGTTTCATTGGACAGAAGATCAGATTTTTACCGTAAGAAACTTGAAAATCAAAGAACCTTTCATTTGTTCCTTACAAGCGGATCCCGGTGAAGCCTCTCGGTCTGTATTATATTTTCTCGAAGAAATTAAGAAAATTGCATATACCAAAAAAATATCTGAACTGATAGAAATTTTATATTCCAAATATCATTGGAAAGATTTGTTTTGTGTTTATAAAAATCCGCAACAGCGAATGGAAAACTTAGATTTATTCTATCAGCTTGCACTGCAATATGACCAAAACCAAACTGCAGGTTTGAAAGGATTTTTGAATTTTCTCACCAACTGTATGAAATCCCCGAAAAACATACCCGCCTTCCGTCAACGTCCCCCGAAAAATGCAGTACAAATTATCACAATGCACAAAAGCAAAGGGTTGGAATATCCGATTGTATTTCTTGCCGGATTGGGTAGGAATTTTAGTCGTGATGATTCCAAACTTCCGGTTGTTTTTCATAAAGAATATGGAATCGCAGCAGACTATATTGATAGAAAACACCGTTTTTCCTACCCTACATTAGCCAAAAAAGCATTGTTGGTTGCTTTGAAGAACGAAGCATTCAGCGAAGAACTCCGCACCTTGTACGTTGCAATGACACGTGCCAAGGAAAAGCTGATATTAACGGGTACTTTGTCCAATGCAGAAAAGAAACTTTCTTTTTGGGAATCTGTGCAAACAGTTTCCAGAATCACAAAAAACAGATTATATCATGCAAATTCTTACTTGGATTACATTATGCCCTCGGTTTTAGGTGAGGATGCTTTTCATATCGAAATCACCTCTTTGGAACAATTGTGGAACCAATGTACGAAAGAAGAAACGAAAGCTTCACAGGACGCTTCTGCCTTGGTAGAACCGAAGCACCTGTTTGTCCCCTACCATCACAAAGAACTGACTCAGTTGCCGACCAAGATTGCAGTTACAGAAGCAAACCGAATGACAAAAGCAGAACCATCCGTTACTTCTTTCATTCTTTCAGACTTGGAAACAATGGAAACAACCTACTCTCACAGCGAATACGGTACCTATTTTCATCAGATATTTGAACATTTGGATTTAGATGCCATTCGTCACGGAGTTTCAGCAAAAAAAGCAATCCGAGATACTGTCAACCTTTTGGGAGAACGGGAATACTCCAATGAAATTTCCGAAAAAATAGAAGCTTTTTTTCAGACAGATTTAGCACAACTAATGTTATCTGCCGAAAAAATTTACCGAGAAAAATCCTTTTTAGTGCGAATTCCGGCAAATATAATTTATCCGGTACAAACTGAAAAATGTATTCTTCTGCAAGGAATTACTGACTGTTATTTTATCAAAAACAATGAAATTACTCTGTTGGACTTTAAAACTGACAGGAATCCCCAGGAAGAAAAAATCCGATCAAATTATACCAAACAAATGGAGCTTTACGGATATGCTTTGGAAAAACTGGAAGAAAAAAAGGTTATCCATAAATATATCTATACTGCTCATGACAATCGTTTTCTTGAATTTTAATCATAAGAAAGGTAAATAAAAAATGAATTATTCCTACACGCCAAAAGGTGTCTGTTCCAGAAAAATCGAAATCACGATAGAAGATAACATCATTCAATCAGTACGATTCACCGGTGGATACCATGGCAATTCTCAAGGCGTCTCCCGATTAGCAGAAGGATACGAAGTTTCCGAGTCCATCCGCCGATTGGAAGGTATTGACTGTATGGGAAAAGGAACCTCTTGCCCCGACCAGTTGTCAAAAGCCCTAAAAGAAGCAATGAAAGAATAACAAAAGAGCCGGAAGCATTGAAACTTCCGGCTTTTCACTAACAAAAAATTATAAAAAACTTTAAACTTTTTTCAGAAAAAGTATTGGCGCTTGACGCATTGCCAAGAGGCGTGTCGGAACCTTTCTCATATATTTTATTTTTTATTTTACCAACTTTTCATTGTTATCACTCCTTGCCTACATCTGAAAACCGAAAGTAATGCTATTCTACCGATTTTGTGTTCATTCTTCAATTTGGGTATAAAAATACCACCTTACCATTCAGTAGGTGGTATTTAGTTGAAGTTAATTGTTAAACCTTCTAATTTTTCTTTTGGAATTTTTGTATTAATTATGGCACTAAATGCTTGAGAACGCCCATTCTCTGAAGCTACTATTTCGACCTCACCTAATTTTGTGCGACCAATTTTCTTTACATAAGGAACAATATTATCATCAAAAAAAGCAACTATGTTTTTCTTTACATCGAATACTTTTTCAATTGTGCATGTCATTTTTTATCCCTCTTTTCTGTCAGAACTCTTAATCGCCGTTTGGTATACTCAAATACGCTCTTTGATGTTTAATCATTTTTTGTGCTGCTTCTATTTCCAATTCATCAATTATGGAAGCATCTGCCAGCAATCTTCCGTCTCGAGATTGTTTCAAATGAATTATTTCCTCAAATACAGCGGAAGCAGATGGATTATCTCTAAAAAACATCATATTGCCCAATGAGGATGCTTCTATATATTCTTTTTCTTTCTCTGATTTACAATCCAAATATGCAATAGCTTCTTCTCCGGTTATTATATCAATCCCTTGTTTGCGTAAATTCTCAAACATTCTATTTCTACGCTCGACATCAAGAGGCTTGAAGTTTTTTGGAGAAGACACTCTATTCAATGCTATTATACCACCACTATTTCCATTTGTCAACGGTTTTACGGCAGATTTCATCCGTTCCATTTTGGTAGGAAGTCCGCTTTCTTTGGATAATTTGGTATATTTATTGGTTAAAAGATTGAGTTTATACTGTGCTTCCCGGCGCATCATATCATTACCTGCAGCTTTGGCAATCACCGCACGGTCTTTTTGTCGACGGACTTCACTTTCAATCCGCTTCTGCAGTTGCCCCGCTTCGTATCGGGTGTATTCTTTCCCCTCAAATTCAAATTTGCGGTTATCCTCTGCCTTGAATTGTGCCAGCTGTTCCTTGGAATAGGCAGGGCGGGAACTTCCCAGCAGAATGGAGAATTTGAAGTGCAGACAACCAAATTCGTTCAGTAACGGTTCCGCCTTCTCCTCAAAGGACGGATAATACGTTCCATTTACCCATCTGGCACCACCGATAGCAAACTGCTTTCCGCCCATATCGGCGTGGGACGGTCTTGGAATAGGTATGATATAAATCTCGTTGCCGTAGAACAACATATCGAGTTAATTTTAACATATCGAAAATCTCGACAGAGATTTATATCGAGAAAAAAAGCGTACTGAAAAATCAGTACGCTTTTTTTGTGACTTTCATGTTCATAATAGATGCAACAGATTTTAGCTAAATTTTGCAACTTGTTGCAAAGCGAAATTATTGCTTCGCAATAGCTAAATTGTTTCTAACGAAACAGCTAAATTAAATTCGCTTTTAGCTGACCAAAGGTCAATTTAGCTACGAAGTAATTTAACGTGCGTTAGTACATTTAGCTCGCAGAACGCGAATTTAGCTGAAAAAAAGACAGATTTCTTTGTCGAAATCTGTCTTTTTTCTGGTCGGGATGACAAGATTCGAACTTGCGACCTCTTGAACCCCATTCAAGCACGCTACCAAGCTGCGCTACATCCCGTTACCTCAGCTATTATACAAGATTTCTTACTGTTTGTCAAGAGGAAAAATGAATTTTTTTTAATTTTTTTGAAGAAATTTATCCGAATACTATTGCATACATTCATTCCATTTGGTATAATATCTTCCGAGGTGATTATAGTGTATCGATATGAAACTCATTTACACACTTCTCCGGTCAGTAAGTGTGCAGTAATATCAGTCAGAAAGATGATGGAATTCTATAAAAAAATGCATTTTGACGGGATTTTTATTACCAATCATTTTTTAGATGGTAATATTCGCATTGATAAGAATCTCCCCTATGAAGAGAAAATTCAATTTTATTTTTCTGACTATGAAGAAGCATTAAAACTGCAAGATGAAATTGGAATCAAAGTATTTTGCGGTGTAGAGTCTTCTTATATTGACGGTACAGATTTTTTAATTTACGGGTTGGATAAACAATGGTTTTTAGAGCATCCTGAAATTGAAGATATGAAAAAAAGTCAGGTACTTCCCTACTATATGGAACATGGAGCATTGGTCATTCATGCACACCCCTTCCGGGAAGCCGGTTACATTGACCATATCCGTTTATTTCCCCGATGCGTGCATGGGGTAGAGACCGTTAATGCATCCCGTACAGATTTTGAAAATGAAACGGCAGCTCTTTATGCAAAGCACTACAATTTACTTTCTTTTGCCGGTACCGATAATCACGGATTTACTACCGACTATCTGGCAGGAGTGTCGTCTGAAACCCCCGTCAAAAACGAACTGGATTTTGTAAAAAAAGTTTTAGCAAAAGAAATGCAGGTATTCACAGTATCTCTCGACGAACCCTATGCTAACGCTAACTTATCCACGTTTGAATCTTTCAAATAAAAAATGGCTATCTCATCATGATGAGATAGCCATTTTTTTATAAAATTATAAAATCATTAAAAAATAAGCCACATAGCAAGCTAAGAAAAGAAAGCCACTCCAACGGGGCAGTTTTTTATCTTTTGCACAACAACCCCATAATAATACAATTGATCCAATTGCTACAACAGAATCAAAAATAAATCCACTTTGAAACGGAACCGGAGTAATTAAGGCTGAAATACCAACAACAAACAAAATATTAAAGATATTACTTCCAACTATATTACCGATAGCAATATCTGCATTCCCTTTTCTTGCTGCAATTACCGAAGTGAAAAGTTCAGGTAACGAAGTACCTAAAGCAACGATAGTTAATCCGATAAAGCGCTCGCTCAATCCCCAGATTCTTGCTAATGCAGTTGCAGCATCTACAGTTACATTACTTCCCCAAACAATTAAGACCAAACCAACAGCAGTAAGAAGTAATGCTTTCCAGATAGATAAGTTTTTTTCTTCTTCCTCTTTGGTTTCTTTGTTTTTGATTGCCTGAATCATCAGATAGGAAAGATACAAAACAAACACAACAAGTAACACAAGCCCGCAAATCCAGTTTAAGGTTCCACTCCAGCCCAAAATAAGTAACAAAGCAGAAGCCAAAAGAACAACAGGAATATCCACCCGAACTGTAGATTTTGCAACAGCTAACGGTGTAATTGCAGCAGATAAACCAAGAATAATTAAAACATTTAAAATATTACTGCCAACGATATTACCAACAGTAATATCTGCAGAACCTTTTAACGCTGCGGAAATGCTGACAGCTGCTTCAGGAGCACTGGTTCCCATTGCCACAATGGTTAAACCGATAATGAGTTGAGGAATTCCGAATTTTCTTGCAATGCCGGATGAACCGTCAACAAACCAATCAGCACCCTTTACAAGCATCGTAAATCCTACTGCAACAAGCAGTAATTGAACTAAAACTTCCATTTTTTTCTCCTTTTTCTTTTTTTGGAAATTCGTATCGTAAGAAAGGCATAAAAAAAGGCAGATCCTTCCTGTAAATACTTACAGAAAAGTCTTGCCATTTCATTACAAACCGGATATTGATAAATATCGTACTGACGGTATCGTAACCGTGATGCAACAGCATCACGCCAGCTACTCCCTTTTCATATTCCCAATATAATAAATATTTTCTATATTAATATTATATCGTAAACTTCCAAAATATGCAAGTGTTTTTTTTATTTTTTTTAAGTTTCAACAAAGTCATCGAAAAAGTCCGCCCCATATCGGGACGGACTTTTTATCCGATTAATGAGTAATAGAAATCTCGGTGTCTTTATCAAAGATGTGCAATTTAGCTAAATCAAATGCCACTTTGATGCTATCACCGGTTTTAGCGGTAGTTCTGGGATTAACTCTTGCAGTAAATTTGTTGTTGTCTGCAAGCAGATACAGATAGGTTTCTGCACCCATCAATTCAGAGAAGTCAACATCAACATTGATAGTTGCATCCGGGAAAGTAGAGATGAAAGCTTCTTCATCGTGAATATCTTCCGGACGAATACCAAATACAACTTCTTTACCAACATGTTCTTTTACTGCATCATTGATCTTGCTTTCCGGTAATTTGATTTTGTTGGAACCAAATTCCAGATATAAACCATCACCATTGCTGGTTAAGGTTGCACCAACCAGGTTCATCTGCGGGCTACCCATAAAGCCTGCAACAAACATATTAACCGGTTTATCGTATAAATTCTGAGGAGTATCAACCTGCTGGATGATACCATCTTTCATAACAACGATTCTGGTACCCATGGTCATAGCTTCAGTCTGGTCATGAGTTACATAAATAAAGGTTGTCTGTAATCTCTGATGTAATTTACCGATTTCCGCTCTCATCTGAACACGGAGTTTCGCATCTAAGTTAGATAAAGGTTCGTCCATCAAGAATACTTTAGGTTCTCTAACGATTGCACGACCTAACGCAACCCTCTGTCTCTGACCACCGGAAAGAGCTTTCGGTTTTCTGTCTAACAAATGCTCAATATCCAGAATTTTTGCAGCTTCGGATACTCTTCTTTTGATTTCATCTTTGGGAACTTTTTTCAGTTTCAGACCGAATGCCATATTTTCAAATACGGTCATATGCGGATACAGAGCGTAGCTCTGGAATACCATCGCAATATCTCTGTCTTTCGGAGAAACATCGTTCACTAACTGCTCGCCGATATACAGTTCACCGCTGGTGATTTCTTCCAGACCTGCAATCATTCTCAGGGTAGTAGATTTACCACAACCGGAAGGACCAACCAGGATAATGAACTCTTTATCTTCAATATCCAAGCAGAAATTGTCAACAGACTTCTGCTGACTGTTATCATAAATTTTTGTAAGATTCTTTAAAATCAAACCTGCCATTTACAATTTACCCCCATAATATATTTTTAACTATGGGCATATTATAACATAGTTTTTTCGGGAATGGAAGTGGATGATTGAACAAAATTAAAGAAAATATTTTATACATTTTGCATAACGTGTAAAAAATAGGTCTTGAATTCAGATAATATTTGTGTTAAAATAACAAATACCAAGGAAATTTTTAACTTTTTCCTAAAATACCTGTCAGAAAGGATACCGGAGTTTTATTTGATTCTCTGTTTATATTTATAATGTTAAAGAAGAATGATTGTATTACCATTACTGTTACAGACATTGCACATAACGGAAGCGGAATCGGAAAAACCAAAAACGGTTTCGTTTTGTTTGTACCGGGAATGTTGATTGGTGAAATTGCCGAAGTAAAGATATTAAAAGTATTAAAGCATTGTGCTTATGCTAAGATGCTTTCTATGCTGCAGCCCTCCCCGTCCCGTCAGGCAAATAGCTGTCCGACTGCTCAACAATGCGGTGGTTGTTGTTTTCATCATACTACCTATGAAAACGAATGTGAAATCAAACGTCAGCTCGTCAAAAATGCATTTTACCCATTAGGGAATCCATCGATTGAAATTCTCCCGGTCATCGGCTCTGAAAAAAGTTCTTCTTACCGTAATAAGATGCTGTTACCCGTCGGAACAAACAAAAACGGTAATCCCGTGGCTGGTTTTTACCGTGCACGCACCCACGACATTATTCCCTGTAACGACTGTGTGATTACCTATCCGGAATTTTTCGCAATTACCGACTGTATTTTAGAACATTTAACAGAATTCAAAATTCCACCCTATTGTGAAGAAGCTCATAAAGGAATCCTTCGCCATATTTTTATTCGTCGCGGAGAACATACCGGTGAAATTATGGTCGGACTGGTTGTCAATCTTTCCAAAAACCCGGAAACTACACTACACGCCAAAGAATTAATTGAAAAGTTACTGTTTGTAAATCAGAATATCGTAAGTATTGCTATTAACATCAACACCAAAAAAACCAATGTTATTCTAGGAGAGCAAACAGTTACCGTACACGGAAAAAAATATCTCACCGATACTATGAACGGCATCCGTTTTGGCATTTCCCTTCCCTCTTTCTATCAGGTAAATACCCCGCAAGCAGAACGGCTTTATCAAAAAGCACTGGACCTTTTAGGCGACACCTATGAAACCGTATTTGATTTATATTGCGGTATCGGAACTATTACTTTAAACCTTTCAAAAAAAGCGAAAAAAGTATACGGTATCGAGAGCTGTGAGCCAGCAGTGGAAGATGCAAAAATGAATCAACAGTTAAACGGAATCGAAAATGTTGACTTTATCTGCGGTACTGCGGAAGAGGAAGCACCCAAGTTAGTCCGGCGAGGAATCATCCCTGATGCAGTAGTTTTAGACCCGCCACGAAGTGGGTGTGAGCAATCACTTTTGGAAATGCTTTGTGAAATTAAACCGAAAAAAATTGTATATATCAGCTGTAACCCCGCAACTCTTGCCCGTGATATGAAATATCTGATAGAAAACGGATACACAGCAAACGAAGTTCAACCATTTGATTTATTCCCACGGACATTCCACTGTGAATGTGTGGTTAAACTCCAATTAAAGAGTGACTAAAAATAAACCGTTGCAATCCTGCAACGGTTTATTTTTATAATTGAATGAAAAATTCTACGCCGTCATCCTTATGGCGGAAGCCGCAAGGTTTCTTATGTGCATCCATAATGGCTTTTACAATGGATAAGCCAAGTCCGTTACCGGAGCTGACGTCACTTTTATAGAAGCTTGTCCAGATTTTTTCAGAATCCAAAATCTGATCGGTGGAGTTATAAACGCCGAAATATACCATTCCATCTTCCTTATAAAGAGAAATCTGCATTTGCTTTTTCTCATCAATATGGTCAATGGCATTGCTGATATAATTGGTCATAACACGCTCAATCAAAAACTTATCTGCATGGACCACAACATTCTGCTCAATACTTTTTGTCAGATTAATTTCTTTCTTTTCAAGATGGAGCTGAAATGAAGTTAATACGTCAGTCAGCAAGTCAGAAATATCAAATCCTTCCGGATTCACCTGCAGACTTTGAGATTCCAACTGTGCCATCCCTAAAAGGTTTTTCACAATGCTTCCCATTTTTTCGGTTTCTTCATAGATTACATTATAATAGTATTCTTTGTCCTCTTCTTCGGTAATCATCTTATCCTTTAACATTTCTGTGTAGGAAGCAATCACGGAAATGGGCGTTTTCAACTCATGGGATGCATTTTGTAAAAATTCTTTTCGCATTTTTTCGACACGTTCTTTTTGTGATAAATCATTCTGCAATGCAGCGTTTGCCCGGGACAACATCAGAATGTTCTGTGACAATCGGTCCGACATAATGTTAATTTGCTCTCCCAGAATATTGATTTCATCATCCCCTCTTACCCGAAATTTTTTTGAGAAATCCAGATTGGTAATTCGTTTGGAAATATCCACCATTTCATAAATTGGCTTCACAAAGAAACTTCCGATTAAGAACATAATAATAGCACCAATCAGACCGATAACGATAATTGCTATCAGGAAAAATTCATTATAGATTTCGGTACTTTTGGTAATAGAAGCAATCGGCTTGGTTAAAAACAGCTTACAATAGGGATTCAGTTCAGCAAACATCACAAGATGCTGAGACCCCGTCTGATCCTGAATGGTTTTTATGGCATATTCTTCCCCCGGCGGAATCGGAAGAAGCTGTGCAAAATAAGCCAGCGCACTTCTACGGATATTGGTGCTGGAATAAAGCAAATTATAATTATTATCAGTCACCACAATGGTCGTGGTGGAATTTGCAGAAATTTGAGATAAATAGTTAACAAGCTCGCTTGGCTTTTCTTCTGCAACCGCTCTGATTCGTTCGTAAGTTGTGGTAAAGCCTGCTTTTTCCCGTTCGGTATAATAGGGTTCCAACAATACATTATTGGCAATAAACAACACCATTAACACCGAAAAAACAATGGTTAAAAGCATTAAAACCAGCTTTCCTTTTAAAGATTTCAAGAAATATCCAATCCTTTTTATATAAAATTACACTTCAAATTTATATCCAACGCTTCGTACTGTCTGAATATAGGTACCGCAATCCAACAGCTTTGCCCGCAGTTTTTTAATATGGGTATCGATGGTTCTGACATCCCCGAAATAATCATAATGCCATACATTATTTAAAATATCGTCACGGGATAACACAATCCCTTTATTCAAAATCATATATCCCAAAAGTTCAAATTCTTTGTTGGTAAGTTCTACCTTTTCTCCTTTTACAGTGACTTCGTAAGTAGCTTTGTTATAGGTTAAGTCGCCAATCTGAACTTCTTCTGCCAAGGTGTTGGTACGACGCAAGAGAGCTGTCACTCTTGCAGACAGAATTTTTAAATTAAACGGTTTCGCTACATACTCATCGGCATACAGCTCAAACCCTTTTAGTACATCATATTCTTCAGATTTTGCTGTGAGCATCACAATAGGAACATTGGAAATTTTACGAAGTTCTTTTAAGGTTTCGTATCCGTCCATCACCGGCATCATCACATCTAAAATCACGATATCAATTTTATTTGCATAAAAAATATCGATGGCCTCTTCCCCGTTTTTTGCAAGCTTTACCTGAAAATTATTTTTAGAAAAATAATCAAACAACACTTTGCGGATTCTTTCCTCATCATCCACAATTAAAATGGTACATTGATTCATTTTCCCACACCTCCGTACATCATTAAAACAACAAACCGGTTGTTGAATTCTATTAAAAAATCTTTCATTTGACACGGTCACAGTTTCCTATCATCTGACGCTCTTGATTCTCTCTCCATATTATTTATGATTCTGAAGATTACAAATACATTGTTCTTCCTTACATCCTGCTAAGTTTATATCGTATCAAAAAAATCATCCATGTCGTTTTTTCTTAACCAATAAGACTACGAAACATGCAACAAAGAAAACAACCCCCACAGAAATACATACATTTCGAGCAATTCCGTCAGTAGGTTTATCAAGAAATGGCAACCTACCCATTGCGATAGGATCGTCAATCAAAAGCGGCAAATCCAGTTTCTGACGGCGTTCCTGTTCAGCACGAAAATAAGTACCGTCATTGATATTTCGCTCAAAACGTTCCCACATATCTCCTTCAATATGCTTCAGTTTGATTCCTGTAAGTTCTCGATTTTCAGCTTCAAAGATATCGGTAGGATTGTTTTCATCAAAATAAGTAAATAGATATACCTTCCCTGGCTTCACCCGGAAATCTCCTATCGGATTCGGATTGAAAAAGGTTAGTTTCCCCCCAACGTTCACATCACCTTTAATCACATGCACCGGCGATACCTCAATATCCGGCTGTGCTTTGTCAGGATGATAATAACAAACTTCCGCAAAAAATATCTGTGCATCATCGGAATGAAGTAAATCCTCCGGAATACTCCCGGCACAAGTGGTTATTCCTGTAGATAACAGAAGAAGTAACGCAAAAAAAAGGCACACAGACTTTTTCATAAAATGGCTCCTTTCAATGTGTTTCTGTTTCTCCGAGCACTAAACTTTTTCTGATTTCATTATAGCACAAATCAAAAAAAACGCAAGCAGATTCACAAAAAATACAAAAATTAAGGGGATTAACAGAATTTCCCGCTTTATTTTGTTCATTTGGAAAATGTTTCAACTTCCCTTTTGGAATAAAATCCGTTATAATGATTACAGAGCCTTTTTTCATAGAATCCGGGTTCCTAAAAAGGAGGCAATGAAACATGTGAAAATTGAACAAATTAATTCCTGTAAATTTAAAATAACGCTTTCGTGCACAGAAATCCTGGAAATGAATTCTGATGTTTATCCTGCTCATACTGCCAAGTTGATTCAAACCCTTTTAAAAACCTTGGAAGACGAGCATTGTTTTTCTATATTCAATCGAAAAATCCTGTTGGAAATGATTCCTTCTGTGAAAGACGGATGTCATATTTTTCTCACAGCTCTTTATTCGGAACAAAACGACAACGAAAGAGGCAGCGATATTCTGATCGTTTCTCTCTCCCGATGGGAAACTGTAGCTCACGCGTTGGAATTATTGGAAATAAACATACAAGAATACTGTGCTTTGTATCTTCTGGATGAAGTATATTACCTTGTAATACGTTCCGTAGAAGCGACACATCTTAATCTGCAAACAAGATTGTCTGACCTTGGAGATTGTGTCAAGAATCCGAAAATGTTTGAATCAGTTCTATTGGAATATGCCTCGTTGATTGCTGAGGGAAAAACACTTCAGGCTTTTTATAAAAAAAGTATATTTTTCTAAAAAAATGATGACAACTGAACGTTAATGTGTTATAATAAAATATATTTGTTTATTTTTATTATAACTAGAGGAGTTCAGTCATGCGTAAAACAAAAATTGTTTGTACCTTAGGTCCCGCAACCGATAATGAAAATGTACTTCGTCAGATGATGCTAGCAGGAATGAATACTGCCCGATTTAACTTTTCTCACGGAGATTACGAAAGCCATCAGAAACGGATTGATATGTTTAAAAAAATCCGTAATGAGATGGAGCTTCCTGTTGCGATGTTGTTAGATACCAAAGGTCCCGAAGTTCGCATCAAAACCTTTGAAAACGGAAAAATCACTTTAAAAGAAGGGCAGACCTTTACTTTGACCACCCGTGATATCACCGGAAACGATACCATTGTTTCCGTTACCTACAAAAAGCTTCCCTTTGATTTGGCGGTTGGTAACAAAATCCTTTTGGATGATGGCAACATCGAAATGGTGGTTACTAAAATTAAAGATACCGAAATTATCTGTGAAGTATTAACCGGCGGTCCGTTAAGCGACAGAAAAAGTATGAATCTTCCCGGCATTGATTTATATATGCCCTATATGGACGATGTAGACAAGGAAGATTTGCTGTTCGGAATCAAAAACGATTTTGACTATATCGCTGCATCATTTGCACGTCGTGCAGATGATATTGTATCTATGAGAAAATTTTTAGACGCAAACGGCGGTGAAGAAATTGAAATCATAGCAAAAATCGAAAACCGTGAAGGTGTAAACAATATTGACGATATTTTAGCAGTTTCCAGCGGTATTATGGTTGCCCGAGGAGATATGGGAGTTGAAATCGACTTTGAAGAACTCCCCACCATCCAGAAAATGCTGATCAAAAAATGTTACAGTGCAGGAAAACGTGTAATTACCGCAACTCAGATGCTCGAATCGATGATTTCCAATCCCCGTCCCACCCGAGCAGAAACCTCTGATGTTGCCAATGCTGTATACGACGGTACCAGTGCGATTATGTTATCCGGCGAAACTGCTGTTGGTAAATATCCTGTAGAAGCAGTAAAAGCAATGTCCAGAATCGCAAGAAGTGCAGAAATGGATATCGACTACAAAAAACGTTTTACTCAGAGTACGTTGTCTGCTCCTACCATTCAGGATGCAATTTCCCATGCCGCATGCACAACCGCTCACGACCTGAATGCAAGAGTTGTTATCGTGGTAACCAATTCCGGACAAACTGCAAGAATGGTTTCTAAATTCCGTCCCAATATGCCCATTGTTGCAGCAACGCCTAATGAAAAAACTTACCGTAAACTGGCTCTTTCCTGGGGCGTGTATCCTGTAAAAGCAGAATTACAGACCAATTCTGATGCACTTTTCGCTCATGCAATCAAACGGGTTCACGAAGAAAACTTTATTACCAAAAATGATTTAGCAATTATTGCAGCAGGAATTCCTATGGGAGAAAGCACCAATACCCTGCGAGTAATCACGGTAAAATAACTGTAAATTGTAAAATCACTATCTGTATCCTCAGAATTTTAAATATGTCAGAAAGGGACCGTAAAAAACACCTTTGTTTTTTACGGTCCCTTTTTCATTTTCAAAAAAATCTATTGTTTATAAATTATAATATTTTTCAAACTCTGCTGGATGCGGAATTTTGGATAACTGACTGACTTCTTCCCGTTTGGATTGAATGAAGTTTTTCAATAATTCTTCGGGGAATACATTGCCGGCTGTTAAATAGTCATGGTCTTGTTCCAATGCGTCCAAGGCTTCTTCCAAAGAGGTTGGCAAATGTTTTAATTTTGCTTTTTCTTCTTCCGGCAAATGGAATAAATTCATATCATAAGGACCCCAACCGTTTTCATGGGGATCAATTTTGTTTTTAATACCGTCAATCCCTGCCATCAGAATTGCAGCGTAACAGAAATAAGGATTACAGGTAGCATCCGGATTACGGAGTTCAAACCGACGAAGTTTAGGTTCCTTGGCATAAGCGGGAATTCGGATAACTGCACTACGGTTTGAAGTTGCATATCCAACGGTAACCGGGGCTTCAAATCCGGGAACCAAACGTTTAAAGGAATTGGTACTGGGGTTGGTAATCGCACATAAAGAGGCAATATGTTTTAACAGCCCACCCATGAAATAATGTGCTTCTTTACTTAAATTGGAATAACCATTATCATCCGAGAATACCGGTTCTCCATCTTTTAAAAGAAGCATATGAACGTGCATACCGTTGCCGGCTTCTCCCATGATGGGCTTTGGCATAAAGGTTGCAGACATTCCATATTTTCTTGCAGTGTTATGGATGATATATTTAATCATCATAGTAGCATCTGCCATTTCAGACATTTTGCCAAGTTCCGGTTCAATTTCAAACTGACCACCGGCACCCACTTCCGGATGATGATAATTCAGTGCAATTCCTGCATCTTCCATCAGCATACACATTTCGCTTCTTGCTTCGTAGGTAGTATCAAAGGGTTTTGCAATATGATAGTTTTTTTGCTTAGGCACTACATTTCCCAAACCTTCCTCGTAGCTGTTCCAATGTGCCTGAGCAGCGTCCAAAGAAAAACCGATAGAATTTGGAGCAACCTCCCAACCTACCCGGTCGAATAAATAGAACTCAAATTCCGGAAGAATCAGCATAGTGTCTGCAATACCGCTATCTTTTAAGTACTGCTCTGCAGCAAGAACGATATTTCTGGGGTACTGCGCCAACGGACGATGATTGGGACTGTCAATAATCATAGCATTCCCTGTCATAGACAAGGTAGGAATTTCACAGAACGGATCAATCATAGCGGTATCCGGGTCCGGAATAAATACCATATCACTTTTTTCAACCACGGCATATCCATAATTAGATGCATCAAAGCCAATTCCGTTTTTCAAGGTTTTTTCTGAAAAGTTCTTGGCGGGGATGGTAACATGGCGAAACTGTCCGTTAATGTCTACCATTTTAAAATCTACCATTTTAATATTGTTTTCAGAAATCAGAGTCAAGATATCCTGAACCGTTTTTTTCATATTCATTTCTCCTTTTTATTTTTTCTCTGTCAGTTTTATAATTGCAGGGATAAAAATTAATTGCAAAACAATGCCGGGGATTGCATCTATAAAACCACCCACAAGAAACGCTTCCATTGTAAAAGCTTTTCCCGATAGCCCCAATAATACAGATTTTACAACGCCCCATACAATCCGACCGGATATCATGGCGGTAAGTAAAGAAAAATACAAATACCACAATTTCTTTTCAAAAGAATTTCGGTACAACAATCCCGCTACCAGTCCGTAAGTGGCAAGCTCACACGCCATCCAGACAGCATTGGGATAAACGGGAGGCATCCCAAACAAAAAAGAACGTAAAAACGGTAATAACAGTCCAATGCCAAGCCCATACCAGGGACCCGCCAAAAATCCACATAACAATACAGGAAAATGCATCGGGAGCAGACTGTCACCAATTTCCTTAATCTGAGCGGTCAGAAACGGCAGCACCAGTCCGATTGCAAGGAGTAAACCGGATAGTATCATTGATTTATATTTTGGTTGCATAACATCCTCCGATAACATCAAATTATCACAGTAAAACAATGTAAATCAAATACATCACCGGTAATGTAATCATTGACAAGGTGCTGGAAACCATAACCATGGACGCTCCGTTTTTCGGGTCTCCTCCAAATGCAGTAGGAAATACAATGGTATTTAAACCAATCGGAGTTGCAAAGGTAAAAAGGGCTAGCGTCATAATTTCTTTCGGCGTATGTAAGAGATCTAACACAAACAGAATCAAAGCGGGCAATAAAATCAGCCGGAACAAGGATAATAAATAAATTTTTGCGTTGGCAAATACCTGTTTCACATCATATCCGGCAATAATCACACCTGCCAAAATCATAGCCAACGGACCATAAACATCTCCGGCACTTTTCAAAGCAGACGACACAAAGCCGGGAATCAATTTCGCCAGGCCTGTTAATCCGAGAATAATCCCGGAAAACAGTGCTATAATCTGCGGCTTTAACAATGCGTTTTTCAAATTTTGAAAGAATGATGCATTCTGGTCTTTGGGAACCAAGACGTACATCCCCCAAACCAAACAGACCATCTCAATCAAGGACGTAAACAAGGTATGTTTATAAAGCATTTCCTCGCCAAACACAGATTTAATGATAAACATTCCCATAAATCCGTAATTTCCAAAAGTTAAGGCATATTTATAAATATTACGGGAATATTCTTTTTGCGCATCCCCTTTTGCTTTGGGGACAAATAATCCGGATAAAGGATAGGAAAGCAAGATTGCACAAACTGCAATGCAAAGTCCGTACAGTAAAAGAACATAATCCTTTTGAAATGCTTCAATGGTACACTGAGAGGACTGCACATGTAATAATAAAGCCGGACCAAACACAAACGTTTCCAGTTTGGCGATGACTTTATCTGCATTGGGTGCAAGGTCTGTTTTTTTCCGAAGAACATAGCCTACTAAAATTAAAGTGAACATAGTCAACATTTGTTTGAGTGTTAATCCAAAGACGTCCATTGTTTTCTCCTTAAAAATGTAAATTCATGTTGTCATTTGAGTTTTTTGATATGCAATCTTCAATTGCTCGAATTTGTTGCAAAAAGAATAATCAATATGTTTTCGCTACGCTCTAACTCGATATGATATGAATTCCTATCGCAGCAGCAACATATCGAGTCATTTATGACAGATCGAGAATTCTGACAAGCATTCATATCGACGATTTCAAGTAATGCTTGAAATCATTATATAATTAGGTGATAGAAAAGATGCAAATCATTCTACCAGGAGTAAAAATGCTTGCTTGCAAGGGCATTTTTACGACGCCGTCAATTGGCATACGCAGTCGAAAGACTGCAAGCGAGTTGCAAACTCGAAGAAGTTTTGCCAAGCAAAAATCCGTATATGCCAATTATATCACATGACATATGATTTGACAATAGATAATCGGAAAGATTCTTGATGTTTTTTATCACACTATCAAAACAATTACCAACTAAAAGTTTTTGTTCTTCATAATCAGAGCAGCCTCTTCCGTTAATATAAGGTCTTACATAAGTATTGGCAATCCTTATATGTTCGGGATATTTTACCATAAGTTTTTTCAGCAATTTAGTTTGGTTTAATTCTTTTATATAAAGACTGTATCATCTGGATGCCAATGTTTTTGCATCAGGCTCATGTCAAGGTAACTAACAAGATTATGCATTAACTGAATATTCCTTTTTAAATCCATGCGCTCCGAAAATTTGCCACTTACCTATGCCAAGTCTTTGCATAATTGCCTTTCGTTCTTCTGCACAAAGCTCAGGATTGGTATCAACAGATGTCATAAGTATTGGAGCATATTGGTTGTATTCTGCCTGCTCCTGAGTTAATCCGTGAGTGTTAATATAAATATCCCCTGTAATTGCAATATGATTTCGATAGTCAATCAGAACTATTTCCCCGGGAAGGTGTCCGCCCTGACCCTCATACACCTCAAAATGGAGTTCTCCAAAATCAAAAAAACCAATTTGTGTTAGGGGTTCTGCAGGATTTTCCACATCATCCCACAATACCGTAACCTTATCGGGATTTACCGTTTTGTATGAGGTAAGTAACTTGCATATATTAATATAAGGTTTATGCAGGGGATTTTCCTCCCTGTACCCATTTTTTCCATTATGTTCTTTGTTTAAACACATTGCGGTTTTATGACTGGCAATCACCTCGTCAAATGCCGGCAAAAGTCCACAATGGTCAACATCGGCATGCGTTATAAGTATTGTTTTTTTCATCTCATTAAATTCAGGCATAATCTCATTAAATACTTTTAGCATTTCTTTTGTATAACAAGCATAACCGCTGTCTATAAACAAATATTTTTTGTCGCTGTTTATAATGATTGTATTACTTCCGCAAGGTGGTTCTATCAATATGATCTCGGTTTTTTCGGTAATTTTGTGTTTCGTTATGCGCGGGGAAAAATTCCTTCCTTTTGAAGCACCAAGCAATTCTGCAAATTTGCTGATACTGTCAAAGGTGCGATATGGAGACAACCCCTGTTCGTCCAACGTCTGCATAGCAAGATTTACATTTACTAAAAGTTCTTTGCTTATATCGGTGGTTAAACCCATAATCTGAGCCAGACCCATAACATATGTATTGTAAAAAATACTGTTATCATAAACCTTCTCTGAACTGTTATATGCTATCAATCGAACTTTGCATATTTTTTCAACTTCCTTCAAAAATTCAGATATTTTTTGCGAATCATCAACATACAAGCCCATCTTAAAATACTGATAATTTGTTCCATTTTCTTGTGAACTCATATATGATATGTTAAAATTGAATCTGTCAATAAGAGTCAAAACATCCGTGACACTTCCCGGAATATCTCTCAGACAGAACTCCAATAATACAATACTTGTTTTCAAATTATTATTTTGAAGATAGCCAATCTTTTCAAGTTCACTGTCTGCTTTTTTCAGCTGTTCCTCAGTTCCTTCTGCATCGATAAACAACATATGCGAATCTACTGCCTTGTTGTAACTTACACGAGTAATATTAATTCCTAATGCTGAAAAGCACTTACTCGCTTTTAAAAACGCGCCAATACGATTTGGCATTGATGTTACATATGTTTTTTTCATATATTTCTCCTTTCGCCAATATCCGACATTCTTACTATAAAGACTGTATAATCTTGATGCCAACCATTTAAGCTAAATTTTGCAACAAGTTGCAAAGCTAAATTATCCCGCTTCGCTTCATAGCTAAATAACTCCTTTGGAGTAGCTAAATTAAATTCGCCAAAAGCGTGCGAAGCACATTTAGCTGCCACAGGCAATTTAGCTGAACTTGTTCAATTTAGCTCGCCGTAGGCGAATTTAGCTGCGGTGCTATGCACCGCATATGATTTTGTCAAGTTAAGGACAAAAAATTTTTGTTGATATGCAAACTTTGTTTGCTCGATATATTTACTTCGTAAATTCGATAGGTTCTTCGTATCACTCAAAACTCGATATGATAGAAATCCCGTTGCCGTAAGGCAACATATCGAGTCTGCAAGACAGATCGAAAATCTTAAATTTATATCGCTGCATTTAATTGTTATGCAATAAAACTTATTATAACATATTTCTTCCAAAAAAGCAAGTAACCGCACAATTTTGTACGGTTACTTTTTTTAAAAATATTATTTTAATTCATTTTCCTTTAAGAACCAGATTTCATTTGCATAGTTACGGATGGTTTCATCGGAAGAGAATCTACCTGCCATAGAGATATTGTAAGCAGACATAGATAACCATTTTTGTTGATTGGTACGATACAGATCCATCGCACGTTGCATGGTTTCTTTATAGGATGCAAAATCCGCCAACACGAAATATTCATCGTTCTGATGAATCAGAGAATCAAAGATTGGCATAAATTCGCCGGGATGCGCATCTTTGAAGAAGTCACCTTTCAAGGTATCTAAGATACGACGGAGTTTGTAGTCAGATTCATAGAGATTCACACTATGATAATCACGGTCTCTGTAGTGACAAAGCACCTCGCTGACAGACATACCGAAGGTGAAAATGTTATCATCTCCTACTGCTTCCGCAATTTCAATATTGGCGCCATCCATAGTCCCCATGGTTAAAGCACCGTTTAACATAAATTTCATGTTACCGGTACCGCTGGCTTCTTTGGATGCGGTAGAAATCTGTTCGGATAAATCAGATGCCGGGAAAATGTGCTGTGCAAAAGAAACATTGTAGTTTTCCAAGAACAGAACAGTCAAAATATCTTTGGTATCAGGATCGTTGTTTACCAGGTTTGCAACAGAATTGATAAATTTAATCACCAATTTTGCATAGGCATAACCGGGTGCCGCTTTCCCACCGAATAAGAAGGTCATCGGCTGACGGACTTTGGTGGGGTTATCCTTGATGTCAAAATACATATCCAAAATCTGGAACGCTTTTAACAGCTGACGTTTGTAGGCATGAATACGTTTTACCTGAACGTCAAACAAGGTATCGGGATTTAACAAAAAGCCCTGTTTATCTTTAATAAAGTTTGCCAGTTTGATTTTATTGCGATATTTGATTTTGCCCAGTTCTTCTAAGAATGCAGAATCCTGATGCAATCCTTTTTCTACAATTTTGGAAAGTTCAAGCGGTTTTTTAATAAAATCAGAACCAATGTTTTTGGTAATCAGTTCAGTCAGTTCAGGGTTGGAATCCACCAGCCATCTTCTGTGGGTGATACCATTGGTTTTGTTGTTGAATTTTTCGGGAGTGGTCATATAGTAATCATGGAACAGTTCATCTTTTAAGATCTGACTGTGAACAGCTGCAACCCCATTCACGCTGTGGCTGCCTGCAATTGCCATATTCGCCATATTTACCACACCGTTCTGAATGATTGCCATATAGGCAACTTTTCCATCATCGCCGGGATAAATCCGATACAACTCTTCACACAGACGGCGGTTGATTTCTTCCGTAATCATAAAGATACGGGGCAAAAGCTCACGATACATATGAATGGGCCATTTTTCCAACGCTTCCGGCATAATGGTATGGTTGGTGTAGGACAAGGTTCTGGTGGTAATTCCCCATGCATCTTCCCACGGAACTTCGTATTCATCCACCAGCAGTCGCATCAGTTCCGGTACACAAAGTGCAGGATGGGTATCGTTGATGTGAACAGAAACAAATTCATCTAATTTCCAGATATCATTCCCCAACGCAACATAATCTCTTAAAATGGAAGTCAATCCCGCAGATACAAAGAAATACTGCTGTTTTAAACGGAGTAATTTATTGGAATAATTGGAATCATCGGGATACAATACGTCAGAAATTGCACGTACTGACTGACGGTATTCCACGGCACTGGAATATTCCCCGCGGGAGAACTTGGAAAAATCAAACTCATCTTCCTTGGGTTCTGCACTCCAAAGACGAAGTGTGTTTACGATATTATTATCATATCCAATCATGGGAGTATCGTAAGGAACCGCCATAACCGGGTCATAATTCACCTGAGAGTAATAGCATTTGCCGTTTCTTTCTTCGCATACTACATCACCGTAGAATTTTACTTCCACAGATTTGGAAGAACGGCGTGCTTCATACAAGTTTTCAGTATTCAGCCAGTTATCAGATTCTTCCACCTGATATCCATCCACAATTCTCTGTTTAAACAGACCGTGTCTGTAACGGATACCGTTACCGTGACCGGCATAACCGCAAGCTGCAAGTGAATCAAGAAAACAAGCAGCAAGTCTTCCCAAACCACCGTTGCCCAGACCTGCATCAGGTTCAATATGGGTTACACGGGTAATGTCAAAACCAAGTTCTTTTAAAATGTCGGTCATATCATTTAAGATATTTAATCTTCTCAAGTCTTTACGGAGCGCTTTCCCCATCAAGAATTCCAGAGAAAAATAGTAAACCTGTTTTACATTATTTTCTTTGTAATACTTTTTGGTTTTTACCCATTCTTTTCCGATGAGTTCTCTTACCAAAGTTCCCAGTGCAAAATACATATCACGTTCGGTAGCATCCTCTACGGATACATTTCTCACACCTTCTAACTTGTTGATTAATGCTTCTTTTAATTCCGCTTTTGTCATCTTTTTAGCAGTAGTTGCAGTTTCCTTTTTAGGAGTGGCTTTTTTCGCAGGCGCTTTCTTTTCTGCTTTTGGTGCTGTGGCTTTCACAGCAGTCTTTTTGGTGGTTTCTTTCACGGTTTCTTTTACAGATTTTTTTACCGCAGAAACTTTGCTTTCTTCTTTTTTGTTGCTCATTTATGTTAGTCCTCCTTAAGATTTCCAAAGATAATATAAGATTTTGGCGGCATCAAAATGCCGTATTCATTATATAAAACACTTTCATGAGAAAATACCGATTTCCCCATAACAATTTCTTTCCAAAGAGCTGTTTCCTCTCCCCCGTTGACCAACACCGTAAGTTCTCCCCGTTTGAAAGAGAGAATACTGTCTGTGTGTGTAATCTCGGTCAGTGGTGTTTTGAAATCCTCTTCATATGCGGTTTTCAATTTTCCAATTTGCTGATAGAATTCCAAAAGGTCGGAATCCTCTTTTCCATAAGGGTAGGTTCCTCTGCAATAAGGGTCTGCAAAGCCTTGCAATCCCACTTCATCCCCATAGTAAATACACGGGATTCCGGGCAAAGTAAACTGCAGTACCGTGGCAAGCTTCAGAAGTTTTTTTGCAGTCCGGTATTCTTCTTCGTTCATACGGTAAGTCCCTTGCTCATGCAACGGGATTTCCGTCAAAACTCCAAGTTCTGTCAGACTTCGCCGGGTATCGTGGGTACTCAGCGAATTCATCAGTACCGATAAAACTTCCTGAGGATAGTTTTCCAAAATCGGCATCACAGAATTGATAAAACGCTCGGCATCGCAGTGCTTCACATATTCAAGAATAGCAGTACGGAAAGGATAATTCATCACACTATCCAACTGGTCACCCAACAGATACCGGCGTTTTATGCCATAGCTTTCCTTGTTGGAAGCATCCTCCCATACTTCACCAATGACAAACCCGTCGGGATTCAACTCTTTCACTGTCTGCCTGAGACGGTCAATAAACACGTCAGGCAATTCGTCCGCTACATCCAGGCGCCATCCGTCCACTCCACGATCGTGCCAAAATTTCAGCACTCCGTTTTCCGGATTGGTGATAAAATCCAGATAACATTCATTCTCTTCCCGAACATTGGGAAGATTTTTAAATCCCCACCAGCTTTCATAGGAATCAGGAAACCGTTGAAAACAATACCAGGGATAATAGGGAGAATCCGTACTCTGATACGCTCCCACCGAGTCATAGTGCCCGTATTTATTAAAGTAAACGCTGTCGGCTCCCGTGTGACTGAATACTCCGTCTAAAATCACGTGAATTCCGCATTTTTTACAAGCCTTGGTAAATGCAACAAAATCTTTTTCTGTCCCCAGATAGGGATCAATTTTTTTATAATCAGCAGTGCTGTACCGATGGTTTTCACCGCTTTCAAACACAGGATTCAAATAAATAATACCGACACCCAGTTTTTTCAAATAATCTAACTGTTCGGTAATTCCCTTTAAATTACCGCCGAAATAATCATTGGCAAGATAAGGATTCTGTTGTGGCAAAAAGATAGGAACATCATCCCAGTTTTCATGCAGAATCCGTTCATTTTTAACCGTGGGAAGTATTACTTTGTCACTCCGTTTAAAACGGTCCGGAAAAATTTGATACATAATCTTCCCTTTTGCCCAGTCAGGAGTCGAAAATCCCTTTTTATATACCGTTTGCTGAAACATGGGAAGCGTTTCATCCAGCACCAGTTTTCCGTTCTGATTTCTGCCAACAAAACCACCGTGTTCCGTCTGAATATGAAACTCATAAAACAAAGCTTCTGCTGTAGGAAAAGCAACCTGCAATTGATACCGGCTGTAGTCACCCTGGCATCCCTCATAGGAAAAATCATACCGCTCCCCTTTGGCAGTTACCAAAGAAACTTTTTCCACATAAACATCATTGAAAATAAAAATCCGAAACAAAACCTCACGGTTGACCATAACGGCACCGAAAGGATTTTTACAGAGAATATCGCGAGAATTATAATAAATGTTCAACTGCTTTTTCTCCTTCATAATGTGAGGCATAAAAATGCCCAATACATTATACCCTTTTTTCTCTCGTTTGTCAACTGACAGAACAGTAAGGATTTTGTTTCATAATTGCCATATTTTTATGGATAATGACCAATTAAACTTTCCAAATTTTGTAAATTAACACAGACTTTCATTTTTTTATATATTTTTTACAAAAAACACTTTATTTTTCATTTGCTTTATGTTATAATATAACAAAGTTACAAGTTCCGACATCAATCCGCCCCATTTTCGGATTGTCCAAAGGAACCGCAACTCGATATCCGGCGGAGTAATCCCGCCGATTTTGTCGTGTTTTCAGCAAATATCAGGAGGCAACAACAGTATGCAGACATCCAGAAATCAAATGGCAGAATACCTGTTTCACCAAGGAACCAACAGCCGTGCCTACGACTTTTTAGGTGCACACCTTCAAGGGAAAAAATGTGTGTTTCGCACATGGGCACCCAAGGCAAAGGCGGTCTTTGTGACAGGTTCTTTTTGTAATTGGGATTATAACGCACATCAGGCTGTCAGAATTACTGACGGCGGGTTATACGAATGTATCATTGACAATGTGCAGGAATTTGATGCTTATAAATTTGTAATTATTACCCAGTCCGGAGAAACTCTGTTAAAAGCTGACCCATACGGGTATCACACCGAAACCCGCCCCGGGGATGCATCCAAAGTATACAATTTGTCTGGCTACCGATGGCATGATAAAAAATGGATGGCAAATCGGGAAGCACCTTATCAGAAACCAATGAACATTTATGAGGTGCATTTTGGTTCTTGGAAACGATATGCCGACGGAAACAATTTTTCCTATCGGAAAATGGCAGAGGAACTCATTCCCTACGTCAAAGAAATGGGATATACCCACCTTGAACTCATGCCTATGAGCGAATATCCCTACGACAAATCCTGGGGATATCAGGTAACAGGTTATTATGCACCTACCTCCCGTTATGGAGAACCCAAAGATTTTATGTATTTCATTGATGAATGTCATAAAAATAATATCGGCGTTATTTTGGATTGGGTGCCTGCTCACTTCCCCAAAGATGCCCAGGGCTTATATGAATTTGACGGAAGCTATTGTTACGAATATGAAAGTCCCTACAAGCGGGAACATAAAGACTGGGGTACCCGCATCTTTGACTACGGCAAAAACGAAGTGATTTCGTTTCTGATTTCCAATGCTTGTTTCTGGCTGGAGCAGTATCACATTGACGGATTGCGTGTCGATGCAGTTGCTTCCATGCTATACTTAGACTACGGCAAGCAGGACGGAGAGTGGGAACAGAACAAATACGGTGGAAACGGAAATTTAGAAGCTGTGGAATTCTTTAAAAAACTAAATACCCGTGTATTTTCCGATTTCCCCGGAATTATGATGATCGCTGAAGAATCCACTGCATGGCCTATGATTACCTATCCCGTGGAAGATGGCGGATTAGGATTCAACTACAAATGGAATATGGGATGGATGAACGATTCACTCCGGTATATGGCAACCGACCCCTTCTTCCGTAAAGGCGTCCACAACAATATGACATTTTCTTTAACCTATGCATTTTCTGAAAATTTCGTTCTCCCCTTGTCTCACGACGAGGTAGTTCACGAAAAATGCTCTCTCTTATATAAAATGCCGGGTTACCTTCACGATAAATTTGCAAATCTTCGCACTTATCTTACTTATATGTTTACTCATCCGGGTAAAAAGCTGACCTTTATGGGTGCTGAACTTGCTCAACAGAGCGAATGGAACGAGGAAGCCCAGCTTTCCTGGGAACTGCTCCAATATCCTGAACATCAGAAGCACCAGATATTTGTGAAAGCTTTAAACGCCTTCTATCAGAAGGAACCTGCTCTGTGGGAAAAGGATGACAGTTGGGAGGGATTCCATTGGGCGAGTGCAGATGATTGCAACAATAATGTTTATGCTTTCTGGAGAATAGACAAAAAAGGAAACAAACTACTCAGCATTTTTAATTTCTCTTCCAACCGCTATGAGGGATATCGAATCGGAGTTCCCAACCGCGGAAACTATACAGAGGTATTTTCGACTGACCGGGAAGAATTCGGTGGAAACGGAACACCGCCACAAAAGCTCACGTCAAAACCCGGAGAAATGCACGGTCAGAAACAACATATTGAGCTTACGATCCCTCCATTCTCGGCAATATGCTTTTACAAAAAGGCAACACCGAAACGAACCAAGAAAGCATAATTTTCTCCGAATCAGAATATTGTTTAGCGAGGAAGTTTCGCTTCATTAAACTGTATTTAAATTTCAGCATATAAAATGCAACACAACAAGAAAGGATAATTCTTATGATTGCAAAAAAAGAAATGGTCGCAATGTTACTTGCAGGCGGTGCCGGCAACCGTTTGTACGTCTTGACAAAAGAACGTGCAAAACCGGCAGTTCCTTTTGGAGGAAAATATAAAATTATTGACTTCCCCATCTCCAACTGTGTAAATTCCGGCGTGGATACCGTGGGCGTGTTAACTCAGTATCAGCCATTGGAATTAAATACCTACATCGGAAACGGGCAGCCTTGGGACTTAGACAGAATGTATGGCGGTGTGCATATCCTGCCTCCCTACCTTGCAGGAGCAACCGGAGAATGGTATAAAGGAACCGCTAATGCCATTTATCAGAATTTGCACTTTATGGATCAGTTTGATCCTGAATATGTGCTGATTTTGTCCGGAGACCATATTTATAAAATGGACTACGCCAAAATGCTGCAGTTTCACAAGGAAAAAAATGCAGACCTTACCATTGCGGTATTGAATGTTACCATGGAAGAAGCAACCCGATTCGGAATTTTAAATACCAATCCCGATTTATCGGTTTATGAATTTGAAGAAAAACCTGCAAAACCGAAATCCACCAATGCTTCTATGGGGATTTACATTTTTAACTATAAAAAATTAAAAGAATATCTCATAAAAGACGAAGAAAACCCCGCATCCTCCAATGACTTCGGAAAAGACGTTATCCCTGCAATGTTAAATGACAAGTGCAAGCTGTTCGCCTTCCCCTTTGAAGGTTACTGGAAAGATGTAGGAACCATTGACTCTCTGTGGGAGGCCAATATGGATTTGTTAAACCCCAAACTTCCTCTGAATCTGAGCGACCCCTTATGGAGAATCTACAGCCGCCACAATGCCACCACACCGCATTATATTGATGAAAAAGCAACTGTGGCTGATTCCATTATTTCTTCTGCTTGTGAAATCTACGGCAACGTATCACAAAGCGTGATTTTTGCCAATACTACTGTAGGAGAAGGAACCAATCTTGAGTACTCGGTCATTATGCCCAATGTAAAAATTGGTAAAAATGCCAAAATCCAGTATGCGATTATTGCTGACGATGCTGTCATTGAAGATGGTGCTATCATCGGTGCAGACCCCAGAGATTGCAAAGAAGGCGAATGGGGTATCGCCGTTATTGGTCAGGGTGCAGTCATTAAATCCGGTCAGGTAGTACTGCCCAAACAGATTGTATAATTTTTTTTGAAACTAAGATTTCCAAAAGAAACAGAGAAAGAAGGATAGAATACAATGAATGCCTTTAGCATATTATTTTCAGATACCTTTTATTACGACAGAATCGGCGAGCTGACCAAAAACCGCAATCTGGCGTCTGTCCCCTTTGGCGGAAGATACCGGCTGGTAGATTTTGTGCTTTCCTCTCTGGTCAAAGCACATGTACCAAACGTAGGCGTTATCACCCGTAATAACTACAGCTCTTTAGTAGACCACTTAGGAAGCGGGAAAGACTGGGACTTGGACCGCAAAAACGGCGGATTAAAAATTCTGACTCCCTTTGCCAATAATATGGGAAACGGTTCCTCCAAAAACAAATTTGAAGCCTTAAACAGCATAAAAACCTACATCCGGCACAATCTGCCCGATTATGCAATATTGGCAGATACCAATATCATTTGCAATATTGATTTCAAAGCAATGATTCAGTATCATAAAGACGTCAATGCAGATGTGGTTTGCTTATATAAAAAGAGAGATATTTACGAAGGAAGTACCAGTATCGCAGTCAGTGAAAACGGTCAGATTACCGGTTCCCGTTATCACGGAATTGCCAACGGCGAACAGGATAATTTTGTATTAAAAGTTTACGTAATGAAAAAAGACTTCCTCTTAAATTTAATCGACACCGGTATTACCTACGGCTGGGAAGAATTCAATCGTGATTTCATTACCAAGCATTACTTCAACTACCGTATTTTCGCTATGGAGCAAAAAGGCTACTGCAAAGTGCTGCGAAATATCAACGATTATTACCAGGCAAATATGGATTTATTAAATCCTGAAATCCGTCGGGAAATTTTCCAGTCCGACACTAATATTTTAACCAAAATTAAAGACAGCGTTCCCACCATGTACGGTTCCAATTCTAAGGTGAAAAACAGCCTGATTGCAGACGGTTGTAAAATTGACGGTACCGTAGAAAATTGTGTGGTTTTCCGTGATGTACAGATCAAAAAAGGTGCTGTAGTGAAAAACTCCATTATTATGCAAGGTGCAGAAATCGCAGAAAACTGCCAGATTACCAATGTAATTGCTGATAAAGGTATGTCCTTAAATGAAGGTGTAGTGCTGACAGGTTCAGAATCTTTCCCCTTCATCATTGCAAAGAACACCAAAATCTAAAATCCCAGAAAGGTAGCTAAACGATATGAAAATTTTATATGCAGCAGCAGAGGCCACTCCTTTTATCAAGGTTGGCGGTTTAGGTGACGTTATGGGTGGACTCCCCAAAGCTCTTTGTGAGCTGGGAGTTGATGCCAGAGTTATGTTACCTTTGTATTCCAAAATCAAGGAAAAATTCGGCGACCAATTGGAATTTGTTGCCGAGCTGGGAATTCCGTTAGGATGGAGAATGTGCTATTGCGGTATTTTTCAGACAAAAGTGGGAAAAGTGACCTACTATTTTATCGATAACGAACAGTTTTTTAAAAGAGAAAATGTGTATGGAGAATTTGACGATGCAGAACGGTTTGCGTATTTCTCCAAAGCTGTGCTGGAAGCGTTGCCTCATATAGACTTCTATCCTGATGTCATCAATGCCAACGACTGGCACACTGCTATGGTTCCCCTGTATTTGGATGCTTTTTACAGAAGCATTCCTGAATATATGTTTATAAAAACGGTTCTCTCCATTCACAATATTGAATTTCAGGGACAGTATGACCCGCTGATTATGGGCAATGTGTTCGGTCTTGATGTGTCTTACCGTAACATTATGATGTATGACGGTTGCTTAAATGTGTTGAAAGCAGGGATTGAATCTGCAAACTTAGTCACCACCGTATCCGAAACCTATGCCAAAGAAATTTTAGATCCCTATTTCTCCCATAATCTGCACAACATTTTAATTCCCCGTCAGTATAAATTGAAAGGAATTATCAACGGTATTGATACCGAGGTGTTCAATCCCAAAACCGATAAAGCACTTCCCTATCATTATGACTATTCTTCCATCCGTATGAAATCCATGAACAAAACTGCATTGCAAAAAGAACTTGGATTAGAAGTGGATGCAAAGAAACCCTTGATTGGTATGGTAACCCGATTAACCCCGCAGAAAGGTCTGGATTTGGTTCGTGAAGTAATGGGAGAACTGACCAAACACGACATTCAACTGGTCGTTTTAGGAACAGGCTATCCCGAATACGAACAGTGCTTCAGAGACTGGGAAACCGTTTGCCATGAAAAAGTGCGTGGCATCATCAAATTTTCAGGCGAGTTAGCATCTAAAATTTATTCAGCCGCAGACTTATTCTTAATGCCCTCTCACGCAGAACCCTGCGGACTGGCACAGATGATTTCCATGCGTTACGGCACCATTCCGATTGTGCATACTGTAGGCGGCTTAAAAGACAGCGTGACTCCCTACAATTCCGAAACCAAAGAAGGAAACGGCATTACCTTCCAGTCCTACAATGCCTGGGATATGTATGATGCCATTATGCGTGCATTGACACTGTACCACGACAAAAATCACTGGAGACAGCTTCGTAAGAATGCAATGCATACCGACTTCAGTTGGGAAAACTCTGCAAAGATTTATAAACAATCTTACGAAGATTTATTAAATCAATAGCTGAAACAAGTAAAAAGGAGCTGATTTTCATAATCAGCTCCTTTTTATATAAAAAATTTGTCACTCGACTCAATTCAAAAAACATTAAATATTCAGCAAACTATTTTTCTAAACAGTATTGTTAGTTGCAAGAATATCCCTGATTTTTGATTGAATTGTTATGTCGTAGGTAATGATAAGTTGCCTTCTGTTGAATATGGTAATCATTTGTTTTCCTCCTTTCGACATTATTCGACACTCTTCCTATAAAGACTGTATAATCTGAATGTCGGTCTTTTAGGCGATATTTCGTGTTAATTTAAAACAAAAAACACAAGCAAATTTCAATATTACAAATATAAATTATTTCATTTTACACCATCAAGCTCTTCAATCTGTTGTAAGATAGTTCTGCAAACTCTTCAAATGACATGTTACGATATGTATAACTATGAAAACAAGACAGCTCTAAATTAAAGGTTCCGGCATAACCGATTTTTTCCATCATAAAAAAATAATTCTTCCAATCAAAAATACCATCATAAGGCAAAAAATGCAAATCCGAACCGTTCCCAAAGTTATCATGAATATGAGTATACCGAATTTTATTGCCATAAGCGCTCAAATAATCTTTATCAGGAGTGTAGCACAACTGATGTCCAATATCGTGACATATTCCATGAAAACCGCCTACATTATTGGCAACAGCTTCAAAAAGCTCTGGCGTGTTTGCATTTTCGTAACAAAGAGATACATTTTTTCGCTCTGCATAATTTTCCAAATTATGCCAAAATTCAATTCCGATTTGAGTTGGACGCAGTAAAGAGTTGGTTCCCGTGTGTAAAACCAATTTTGAAATCTCTCCGATGCTACAATAATCTATAATTTTCTCGGTCCTCTTCCTATAAAATTCCGTCTCATCGCATTTCGACCAGACATAATCTACCATATAGGAAGGAGCATGTACCGCTTCAAAACATATATTAAGATTTTTTGCATATTTTGACCAATAAGGTATTCGCTCGTATTGCTCTGTAACTCCACAACTTAAAAAGAAACTTTCAAATCCAATATCTGCAAAAATTTCAAGTTGTTGTTCAATTGTTTTTTGTTCGGGATGGGATATCAAAGCCGACATACCTATACGATTTCTTGTTTTCATATTACTGCTCCCTTCAACAATATTTGACATCCTTGCCATAAAGACTATATTGCGATACATAAGGTTTAGATGCAAACCTTTTTGCTGTCAAGTTCGTGTTAAGTTAGTAAAAAAATTATCTAAATACATCTTTCATTAAAAAACAAGCATGTTCATAATCTTTTTTCTCACATATATTTTATATTCTGCAGGTGTATATGCACGGACAGAAAACATTATCGGATTGATTGTATAGTCAACATTGTTAGTTGCAAGAATATCCCTGATTTTTGATTGAATTGTTATGTCGTATGTAATGATCAGTTGTCTTCTGTTGAATATGGTAATCATTTGTTTTCCTCCTTTCGGTTTCGACAATCTTACTATGCTCATATGATATTAGAGACTAAATTTTTTAAAGGCTTCCCCTTGAGGGGAAGCTGTCACGCAGTGACTGATGAGGTGTCAATTTCATTCAGTATATCTTCGCAAACACTTTCTGTCGATTGACTGTTCTAGGTAAGGTTTTTAAAAAGTCATACCAAATTTGTTTGATTCATTTCCACCTCATCCACCGCAAGCGGTCCCCCTTCCCCTCAAGGGGAAGGCTTTCATATTTCGACATCCTTTATATAAAGACTGTACAATCTAGATGCCAATGTTTTTATCGGTAGTTCGTGTTAAGATAGTTCAAAGACTTAACTAGTTATAAAACTTTATTTTTATCTTCCCCTAACAAACTAATTAGTTCTGGTTGATGCTCGCTAAATTGTTTTATAGTATTATCAACCTGTAATTTTTCTATCGGACTTGTATTAACTCTAGAATTACTTAACCAAGAAAATACAACCTCCACATTATCTTGCGGAAACAATTTGCATGGCGGAATTGTATTCTCATTTATATTACCACTAGTCCTCTTACTATTAGGATTGTGTAACCATGCTATCTCTTGTTCTAGTTTTGTTTCAAACCATTGTCCAAGTATATTTTTTGAGAAAACCTTAATTACAAAATCTGTTCCTCTATAATGATTCAAATAAGGGTTTGTCCTTATCCTCTCCATATTTTTAAAATGACAAACTTCTAAATCATCCAGCAAATATTTTATCTCTTTATTTTCAAAATCAAGGGATATTGTTTTATCTTCATTTGCAGCCAAACTTGGCAAATATACTATTGGACTACTCATAGGAACTATGTCGCTATCATTATTAGATGTATACTTTAGTTTAAAGTAACAAACAGAAAAAACTGAAATTGCAGGCGATAAACCAATATTTTTTAAGTTAAACTCCATTGTTAACCATCTTCTACCAGTATCTAACGCAGCGTCTGAAGACCCTTTTACAATGCTAGGTAAAACACAGGGTTGTTCTTGTAAACTTAATTGATTTTTCATAACATTAACTGATTTTTCTGTAAACTTCATTTGTTTATATGTAAAAATTACATATATGAGAGTTATTGCTCCTGTAACAAACGAAATTAACATAGTTAAAACCGCAGCATAATCATTATTTATTGTTTTTAATATTTCAAGCATATTTAACTCTCCCATTAATCTTTATCTTTCGACAACATTCGACATTCCTTACTATAAAGACTGTATAATCTAGATGCCAGTCTTTTTTAATGAGTCTTCATGTCGAGTTGGAACCAAAAAGAGATTCTATTAACGAAAGAATTGAATTGGCATTCTCTGCTGAAACAACAACATAATTCAGATGCACTTTATTTCAGGCTACAATTAACCCATTATAATTC
>JAGAKI010000023.1 GCA_017625695.1 Clostridia bacterium
ATCTTTTTCTTCAATCCAAAAGCTTATATGTTTTTTTGTCATAATTTTATTCCTCCTCGTATAGTTCTGCGAGCTTTTTATCTCTCACCGATGACGGAAATGTAATCGCTCCGTTGAGATGTTTTGCTTCTTTAATACATTTTTCATGCAATTCATCAAAGTCATCAAAATCAAGTTCGAGGTGGTCAAATAATATTCTGCATATTTTTGCGGATTCAACTATCAATTTGAACATCTGTCTGCCGATTCTGTTTTCCAAACTATACATCATTTTTTCCATTCTTGGCAGAACATTTTTCTCAACATATTCAGTAGCTTTCTTATTTGCAAATTGTGAATACGCTTCAAGTGCAGCTTCTATATATTCACTGCGACTTTTCATTCCAAACTCCTTTTGATGCTCTTCGCAAATTTTTAATAGGCCTTCATCAATCCACATACTGATGTGTTTTTTATCATATCTTGTTTTACTCATTAAAATTCTCCTTTCCTGTGTCGCACCTCTGCGGTCACCGCTAAAAACCGCTTACTTACGGGTTGTTTTCAGTCAATGTCACCAAATCCTCACAAAACTGTCATTTAAAGCACCACCCCGAACGGCACTGCCGGTCGGTGTTTACCGCACTGGGGCATCGAAAATGCACCAGTGCTTTTTCCTGCTTTAATTTATTTTTTCTACTTTTCGTTCAAATCGGTGCCATTTCAGTTTGATGGTTTTATCATTTTCATAGTGCTGTTTTTATTGTTCCTTACGGTACTTCTGTCGGGAGCAACGGTTGTTTCTTTTTAGGGGAGTATTTCCCTTGCTGTGTTTTTTATTTTCCAATATCTACGGCATTTCTGTTGCGACCGACTCTCAAAATCGATTTTAAGGGGGTAATTTTCTTTAAATTCTTAGAGAATTCTCGACCTGAAATTATTCAGTAGTGTTAAGACCTTACCTCGAAACTTTTTGTCTCAAATTTCTTTAAATTCTATTGATTTTTGACCTAATATCGTTTTTAAGGTTTAACACGCCCTGTCGCGTTGGCGTAATCGAGAATTAAATTTTCGGGGTGGTGTAACTACCTTACTGCAAGTTTTTTGTTTTCAAACTTGCTGTCGCGTTGGCATCATTTCGACCTTTTATTCGATTTTTTACTTGCTATGATTTCTCGCAAAATCAAAAAGCTTTTTTCTTTGATTACTGTATAATAAATTTTAATACGGGGTAGTAATCAAAGCCTGAAAATATAATTTGAATTACGGTGGCTCTTTGGGATGCTTTTTATCATATTTTTCAAGTTCTTTTTGAGCTTTATCTATGGCAGCCTTTTCTGCATTTTCTTTCAGCTGTCGCTCGAAATTATATTCGAGTGCATCTCTTATAGGTCTGATTTTATATTTTAAATTTCCATTTCGCTTCTTACCATTTTTCAAAACAACCTCTGTTGGTTCAGTGGAGATAAGACACTTTTCTTCAAGCTCTGCAACATATTTTGCCACCGTAGTTTTGCTTTTAATTTTGAGAGCTTTTCCAATTGTTTTGTAGCTTGGGTAGCACTCATATTTCTCTCGGTCTTCTATGTACATGAGGTAACAATAAATGGCTAATGCTGTTGCACTTAATTCTAAATTCATAACATAATTTGAGAGTATAAAACAATTACTCAATTTGTTTTGTTGGTTATATAAATAATTCATCTGTATCCTCCTTTCGGAAGATGTCAGCAGTTTCGTCATCACCATACTCCATTTTCACGATTTCATCTGCCGTATAACGCAATGCATTATACAGAGCATTTATGATGTACGGAACTGGATGCCTGACTTGAATTTCAACCTTGCCGTTAACGATTTTCCGTGGCATATTATTATCGACATAGACGATATGCTCATAGCTGATATTTTCTAATCGCTTGCGAACAATTTCACGGGGAATGATTTCGCCACCAATCGAAATTGATTCTGAATTGAACATGATCTCTATAGCCGATTCATAATTCTTTTTTGTCAGTCCGTTGAGTTCATATGTTTCTGCCTGATCCATCACATCCTCTATTGATGATAGATGGTTATTTATAAAATTATTAATATTTATATTTGAGTATTTATATAGTCCGTCCTGCATACTACAACAAGAGTGATGACCTTTACACACTTGCGAGTCTGCAAAGAAAGTACGAGAGAATCTGTGTACAGATTGCGGAGACAACCAATGAAGATGAGTTATCTCTGTTAAATGCTGAAAAGGCATCTCTCGAAGCGGAACTTAACGCACAGGAAGAAGTCGTAAATGGCTACGATGATGCGGAGGAGGTGTAACTTATGGCACGGGTAATTAAAGAGATTACTGTCGATGTTGCGAGGAAAAACCTGTTTCAAGCGATTGTAGCAAAGCAGCACGATAGCAATTCTCGTTTCTTGAAAGTATCTTTCACCAATGAGGGTGAGCCTATTACAATCGGTTCGGCTTCAAGTGTAATTATCAATGCTGAGAGAGCCGATAACGAATCTAAATCGTTTGCAGGAAGTGTGAACGATGACGGGACCGTTACAGTTCCTCTCACAAATTGGATGCTCGAACTTGACGATTTTCTCCGTTGTGATATTTCCATTGTGGCGGCAGATGACAGTAAACTTACTTCTACCTCTTTCACCATTGAGGTTGAAGCGGCGGCAAATGGTGAGGGTAGCGACATCTCAGAAGATGAGAACTACGACATACTTATCACTTTACTTTCGGATTGTGCGAAAGCGAAGAGCGATTGTGAAGATGCGACCAATTCCGCTAACACGGCAGCCGCTCTTGCCAACGATAAAGCATCTTTGGCACAGACCGCCACCGACAGAGCGAATGAAGTTGCAGACAATCTTAACGCCGTTATGGAAGAAGCAAATACTTCGTTGGAGGAAATGGAAACTGCTACCGAAAATGCAGTAAAAGCAAAAGCGGATGCGGAGACTGCAACCTCAAACGCCAATACCGCAACATCTAATGCCAATACTGCTGCTGATGCGGCTAACAATGCCGCCGACAGAGTTGGCGATATGTTACAGGCACAGAATGTTTCATACGACAACTCGGATAGCGGTCTTGATGCAGGAGATGTAAAAGCGGCGGTCGATGAACTCGCTAAGAAAATCGGCGGTGTAGCAAACATCGTAGTTGAATCGTGGGAAGATGTACAGAAGATTGTTCGTATGGGTCTTGCATCCAATACCTTCGCAATCGGAGACCAACTCACCTGTCAGCGTGGAAGCACTACGCTTGTATGGGATATTATTGGTATCGACCACGATACGCCTACCGATAAGAACTTTAAGCACAGTCTCACATTGCAGTTGCACGACTGTCTCGCAGGTGTACAGTTCGATGCAAGAGAAGCCCTGTTTTATATAGAGAACGGACTTGCCGCAGGTACATACAACTTCACAGTAAAGCAGCACAGTTGGGTAAGCACAGATGTAGGTAAGACATTCCAATTCACCTTGACTCAGCCTATACCTGCCGGGGGACAGATTGTATTGTTATCAACTTACAATGTCGCTATCGCAGGAACTACGGTCAAGACTTACGCAAGTTCCACGACCACAACCGAAATCGAAGTCGCTACTGTTAGTGAGGGTTCTGAGGGTACAAGTTTGGGTGATGTAAACAACTCCATCAATGGTAATACAAACTCTTTACAGAGAGGTCTTCTCGGTAACAATCGTTACTCTCAGTCTGCTATCAAGCAGTATCTCGATAGCGATGGAGCAGCAGGTTCGTTTTGGAATCCGCAGAACATTTTCGATAGACCTCCTTCTTGGGTCGCTTCACAGGCAGGATTCCAAAAAGATATGGATGTCGATTTTCTCGCCGTTCTTGGTGAGGTAGATAAGATTACTGCATTAAATACTGTCTCCGATGGCGGCGGTAGCGAAACATCTGCGGAAAAGTTTTTCCTGTTGTCTCGTACCGAAGTTTATGGTGGCAAAGAAGGTAGTATCTCAGAAGGTAACGCTTACCCTTATTATTCCGAAACATCGGATTTAAGTGCGGCAGGTACAGGAGCAGACACAAATCGTATCAAGTACAGAAATGGTGCGGCACAGTATTGGTGGCTTCGTTCTCCGTACACCTCGAACTCGAACGTTGTGCGTGGTGTGAATACCACAGGCTATGTCAGCGGCAACGATGCCTACAACAGTACTGGAGTTGCCCCGGCTTGTTGTATCATCTAAAAAATAAAGAATCGCCCCGTTAGGGGCGTAGGAGGAGAATATGTCAGTAGTAAAGTCAAAACGAGGAGAAGGTCAGTTGTTGGTTATCACTAAGGCTAATGAACTTGCCACATATACCATTAAGATATGCTCTAACGAGAAGAATTTCCCGAAGCATTATCGTTGGTGCATCACAAGCAAGATAGTTGATGCCGCTATTGAAATCAGCAACAATGCGAATATGGCAAACTCGGTGTTTGTAAGAGATGAAAGCGACTATGCTCTTCGTAAGCAGTATCAAACCAAAGCACTTGCTTCGACATATTCTCTCCTCAGTATGATGGATATTTCGTACAGAGTCTTCGGTATCGAGAATAGCCGTATGGAGCATTGGACTAAGATTGCGGTCGAAGTTCAAACGATGCTGAGGAATTAGCGAAAGTCCGATATAGACCGATATAAGAATATGGGTTAGCAGTTGTTAAGCTCGTTCTCCGAACACCTCGAACTCGAACAATGTGCGTAATGTGAATACCACAGGCAATGTCAACAACAACAATGCCAACAACAGTAACGGAGTTGCCCCGGATTGTGAGTACCGCTCGTATTAAAGTAATCTGTCCTTTTTCAGACGAAATCAATGCACTCACACACAAGGAACTGCTATCCCGACCGATATGGTGAAAACAGGAGTGCCGATGCGATTTACTTCCAATAGTAAGCATCGCTATACACGGCAACTAATTTTAATTATGATGAATGAATCGAAAATAAAAGAAAAGGTTTGTAACTTTGGAAACCTGTATGATGCTTTATGGAAATGTAAGCGTAATGTAGGTTGGAAAGATAGTGTTGCAGGTTATGTAAAGAACGGCTTGGTAAACTGCTTAACACTTAGGGAACAACTTATGAATGGTACATATGAGATAAGTAAATACACGATGTTCAAGGTTTACGAACCAAAAGAACGGGACATAGTAAGCACCCGAATAAAGGATAGGGTGTTTCAACGAAGCCTGTGCGATAACTACCTTACCGAAGAAATATCACGCTCGTTTATCTACGATAACTGTGCGTGTCAAGAAGGTAAAGGTACGAAGTTCGCAAGAGACAGGCTCAAATCCCACCTGCAACGCTTCTATCGGAAACACGGCGTTGAGGGATATGTCCTTAAATGTGATTTATCTAATTTCTTTGGTAGCACTCGCCACGATGTCGCTATTGCGGCAGTTGAAAAGCGTGTCGGTGATGCGTGGGCGGTCTCCGAAGTAACGAGAATAATCAAGAGCTTTAATCAAGGCGAGAATCCCGATGTAGGTATGGGTCTTGGGTCGCAGGTAACTCAACTCGTACAGTTGGCGGTACTTGATGACTTCGACCACTACATCAAAGAGCAATTACACATCAAGCATTACATTCGATACAACGATGACTTTGTTCTCATTCACGAGGATAAAGATTATCTCCGAAATTGTAAGGCGTTGATTGAGAAGTGGGTTACGGATTTAGGGTTAAAACTGAGTCCGAAAAAGACACAGTTGTTTCCGATAACTCAACCGATTCACTTCTTGGGTTTCAGTTTTCGATTGACTGCGACCGGCAAGGTTGTTATGAAACTTCTCCCGGAGAAAATCTCTCACGAGCGTAGGAAACTTCGTAAATTGGTGGCACGAGCGAAAGCCGGACACCTTACGAGAGAACAGGTCGATGAGTGTTTCAAGAGTTGGAAGGCTCACGCTGAACAGGGAGATACACACAATCTTGTAAGAAAGATGTACGAATACTATCAAGAATTATGGAGGTAAACAGTATGTTTAAGTTTATAACCGACAAAGAACAACTCTTGCGTGAGCGTAGGAAGACGGAACATATCGAGTCTCGTCAGAGTAGCGTTGAGGTTGCGACCTCCGTAACCTTTGTTACTTTGGCTGAGAATGGTACTATTGACGAGGTTACGGCTACCGAACACACAGACCTTTTCTCCCCGTGGGTGAGCGGAATGGCGTATGCGGTCGGTGCATTGAGACAGTACAACGATGAGTTATATCGTTGTGTACAGGCTCATACTTCACAAGATGATTGGACTCCCGATGTTTCTGCTTCTCTGTGGAGCAAGGTCGGAAATCCTGCTGAGGAATATCCTGCGTGGTCTCAGCCTATCGGTTCTCACGATGCTTATGCTTCGGGAGATAAGGTTACTCATAATGATAAGAAATGGGTTTCCACCGTTGACGGAAATGTGTGGGAGCCGGGAGTTTATGGATGGGAGGTTGCAGAATGATTGAAGCGTTGATTGCTGCCGGTTCAGCCATTGTCGTAGGTGGCTTATCGCTGATAGGTGTAATTATCACCAACAACAAATCCAACAATGAGATGAAGAGCGATATTAAAACGGCACAAGCGGTAACAAACGAGCGAATCAATGAACTTACTCGTGAAGTGCGTTTACACAATGATTTTGCTACAAGAATCCCTGTACTCGAAGAAAAATTAGATGTTGCGAATCATCGCATATCTGACCTCGAAGTATTTCACAAACCCACAAACTAATCGGAGGTGTAATAATATGGCAGTTATGACAAACAAAGAGTTCGTACAGAAACTCAAAGATGTAGTTTATAACTACAAGACCCTGTATGTTATGGGATGCTTCGGTGCTCCTATGACAGAAGCGAACAAGATTCGCTATTGCAACAATCACTCCTACAACAAAAAAGCGGCTCGTACCGCTATGATTAAGGCGGCAACGAGCGACACATTCGGTTTCGACTGTGTGAACCTTATTAAAGGTATTCTGTGGGGATGGAATGGCGATGTATCAAAGCAATACGGCGGTGCGAGATATGCCGTAAATGGTGTACTCGATGTTAGTGCCGATGGTATGATTGCTCTCTGTTCTGACCTCTCGACCGATTTCAACCACATCGAAGTCGGAGAAGCGGTATGGTGCAAAGGTCATATCGGTGTTTATATCGGTGATGGTCTTGCAATCGAATGTACTCCCTCGTGGAAAAACAATGTACAGATTACCGCTTGTAATTGCAGTAAGTCGGGGTACAATCGTAGAAATTGGAGTAAACACGGCAAACTTCCTTATATTAAATATATCGTAGAAGCCGTGGATGCTCCTCAGCCTGTGGTTTCCGACAAGACCGAATATAATGTCGGCGATGTAGTCGATTTCACAGGTACTACACATTACACTTCTTCCTACATTGCGGCAATCGGAAGAAAATGTAAGCCCGGTAAAGTTAAGATTACCGCAAAGAGTATCAAAAACAAACACCCCTATCACGCAGTTGCTATTTCGGGTGGCGGTTCTACCGCATACGGATGGATAAACGCATCCGATATTAACGGTCCCGTTGATACCGCATACGCTCCTGCAAAGGGAGATAAAGTCAAGATGGTTAAGGATGCTCCTGTGTATGGTAAAACATACAAATTCTCTCCGTGGGTGTATAATTGCACTCTGTTCGTGAGAGATGTACAGGGTTCTCGTATAACGATTTCCACACAGAAAACGGGAGCAATCACAGGTGTTGTCGATAAGAAATACCTTACTAAAATATAATCGGAGGTAACGAATTATGGAACTCTTCACACAATTTATCAATGAATACGGAACTACCCTTATCTATGCCGTACTTACTGCTATTGCAGGATATGTCGGTCTTTGGGTTAAGTCCCTTTACACAAAATACATCAACGACAAGACCAAACAGGATGTCGTTAAGACCTGCGTAAGTGCGGTCGAACAGTTATACAAAGACCTCCACGGCGAAGAAAAATATAACAAGGTCGTGGAATCCGTTTCCGAAATGCTTATGGAAAAAGGCATCACTATTACTGAACTTGAATTGAAGATGTTGATTGAAGCAACGGTCGGAGAGTTTAATAAGGTCTTTGCATCCGCTCCGGCTATTACCGAATCGGAAGAATCGGTATAGTATATAGTCCTCCTCAAACAAAACGAAGCACCGACAGGGCGTTCAACCTTGTCGGTGCTTTGTCGTTTGTCCGAAAAACACTCCTACTATAAAGTGGTTCGGATTATACTTCAATGGTGGAGATGAGGGGAATCGAACCCCTGTCCGAAAACGCATTCACAAAACCTTCTCCGAGCGCAGTTATCTGTTAGGATTCCCCACGAAGGCAGGTAGATAACAAACCAACCTCCGCCGGTATCGTCTTAATACGTCTTCTCCCCCGACGAACTGAGAAAAGACGTTGACCACTAAATGATGCCCAAACCGAAGCCGTGGTACTCTCTGGCAGGACAGCCGCCGTTAATTAGGCAGCGTAAGCTAAATTTTTGTTAGCGTTTAATTTAAAGTTTGAAGCTTTTATAGTTGCGCCCCACAACTGCTCGCTTATCTTGCTTCAACGTCCCCGTCGAAACCTTTACATCCCCATATTTAGCGGAAATTCCGTTCCTTTAAGGCACGGTCCATACTGCGCTTTGCGTCGGCTTCTGCTTTCGCATCACGCTTATCGTAGTTTTTCTTCCCTTGTGCTAAGGCAATGCTTAGTTTAATCCAGTTTTTGTTAAGATATACCTCCAAAGGAACAATAGTCAAACCCTTTTCGGTAAGCTTTCCCGTCAGTTTCATAATTTCCTGTTTTTTTAGCAAAAGTTTTCTGACACGTTCCGGTTCACGGTTAAAAATATTGCCGTGTTCATAGGGGCTGATATGGGCACCGATTAAAAAGGCTTCCCCGTTTTTGATATCTACGTAGGAATCTTTCAGATTCATTTTCCCCTGACGAACAGACTTCACCTCGGTACCTACCAGTTCAATTCCTGCTTCGTAGGTTTCCAAAATGAAGTAATCGTGACGGGCTTTTTTATTTTGTACCAATGTTTTTCCCATAATAACTCCCATTTTTTCGTCAAAATACAACAATTTGCTGTTAGGCAAAAATTCGGAAAGTAGACCTTGCCACTTTCCGAATTTCTATAATCATATGGATAATAATTAGTCTGCAGAGTAGGGCATCAGAGCAATGTGTCTTGCTCTTTTGATTGCGATGGTCAGAAGTCTCTGATGTTTTGCACAAGTGCCGGTTACTCTTCTGGGCAGAATTTTTGCTCTTTCAGAAGTGTATCTTCTTAATTTAGCAACGTCTTTGTAATCGATATCCATTGCTTTATCAACACAGAACTGACAAACTTTTCTTTTCGGTCTTCTGTTGGTTCTGAATGAATTTTCTTTTTTGATTTCAGCCATTTTTCATATCCTCCTTTAAAATTTCTTCCTTCTTGGGGATGTTAGAACGGGAGCTGGTCGTCTTCCACGGTCATAAAACCGTCATTCGCCGGTCCGTCCTGAATGAATCCGTCGTTAGAAGGTCTTTGCTGTGCCTGATAGCCTGAATTGGAACCGTTGTTATCGCGACGGTCACCGGTAAAGTGAACTTCGTCTGCAATGACTTCAGTTACATAGTTTTTCTTGCCATCTGCTTCCCATGTTCTTGTCTGAATGGAGCCACACACACAAGCAAGCTGACCTTTCACAAAATATTTTTTCACAAAATCAGCAGTATGCCGGAATGCTACAATATTGATAAAATCAGCCTGTCTTTCTTCGCCCTGACGCTGGAAATTACGATCCACCGCCAAAGTAAAGGTAACAACAGAAACTCCGCTCTGAGTAGCTCTTAATTCAGGGTCACGGGTCAAACGGCCCATCAGCATTACTTTATTTAACATAATGTCACCTCAAATTCCTTTTGGGAATTATTCCCCTTTAGCAATTACTAAAGAACGAATTACCGCGTCAGAGATATTGAATTTTCTTTCTAATTCGCGGGGGAAATCAGTTAAAGAAGTAAATTCGCAAAGCACATAGTAACCTTCGCTCATTTTTTCGATCGGATATGCCAGTCTTTTCTTACCGATTTCTTCAACCTTGGTAAGCTCGCCGTTGGCAGAAATCAATGCTTTGAATTTTTCAACAGTCGCACTGATCTGTTCCTCACCTAAATTTGCGTTCACGATGAACATTGCTTCATAATTTTTCTTGATTTCGCTCATCTTTTTCACCTCCTTATGGATTTGAGCACATTTTGCTCAGTAGCCTTATCCCCTTTGGATAGGGCAAGGATGTACGTTTCATACATAACCTATAATACTATAATATAAAACTCTGTTTTTGTCAAGCTTTGTTATTATTTTTTTAATTTTTTTATTTTTTATCGGATTTCAGCATAGGATAATGGTTTCATACTTCCATCATTTTTCAGTAAAAAGAATTTTTTTACAGCTACTTCTTCCGGAAGAATGTACTCATAATTTTCCTGTGCATTTGAAACTGTAATTTCATCAGTTCCCAATAGTTTCAGATCTTTATCGTACCCTGCCGCCAACATTCTGATGCCACATTCGGGCAAATTCCCGTGAGTCACATTTACCAATGTATCCGAAACTGCATTCACATCATACGTAAACTCACCACGGTTGGAGAATGACACATAGGAAAGACTGCTGTTTGTAGGAGTAAAATCCGAAGGTTTCGACAAAACTACTGCCCCGCCGGGTTTTAAAGTTAAGTTTGCGGTTCCGGTATAGACGTTAGTCAAAAGTCCCGCAAAGGTACTTTCTCCCGCAAAACCGTAAGGTCCCGTAGGATTTTTCAAAATGGTTGCCATACGGAAATTGCGATACAGTTCATAAAAAGATTTCGGAGTATCTTCATAGCCAACAGAAGCAAGTCCGGACAAAATTGCAGTATAATCGGTTCCGGTCTGTTCCAAGATGGAACGGTAAATCTGATTACCGCCACCTTTCAAATGTTTGGTCTGACAACGCAGATACTGTCCAAATAAGTAAGAGGCACCATAATTGGAAGCTATGTTATTATTGTTTTCGGAATAGTCCAGATATCCCAATACCAATCCATTTCGCAACGGAGTGGAATTATTTGCCTGATTATAGTTATTAATACGGGTAGTTAACGGTTGTCCTGTATACAGATGCTCTGCCGCCATGGAGAAAGCTTCGTTCCACCAGGCATCGTTAATGCAAACGTCGGTAGCTCCGGTAAAATAGTCAAACAAACTGTCAGAATAGCTGATTTGATGCTGAAATTCGTGTACAATAGTGGAATAACACTCTTCTACATCCGGAATACCGCTTTTCCCCATTAGGGGATAAATATCAATATGAATGATTCCTTTTTCATTTCCGTTTCCGCCCAAATTCGTTGCAATAAAATCGGTTAAATCGGTATATCCCCCTACATAGGAACGAACGGTGGTACCGTTATATCCGTCCTGAATGTCGTAAAGAAGAATATCCATTTTTTGATTTTGGGAAATCTGCAGGTAGCATCCTGAATAATCGGTACCAAGATAAGTATAATAGTTGCCAAAATTTTCCACCATAAAAGGCTGGATGTTGTTGTCAAATTCGGTTGCCAGTTTCTCGGCATCAGTCTGAGAAATTTTAGGATTTCCGCTGGCATCCGGTTCTACCAAAATATTGCAGTAGCTACCCGAAGTCTGGTAGATAAAATTCTGATAGTAGTAACTTCCTGTCAGGGGATTGCAAACCAGATAGGTCAGAGTGTCTCCCGGTTCTACTGCAGACGCATAGAGAATCGGCGCATCCAGTCGATTCACCTGAGGTGCCTTCTTAAAATTTGTGGGAAGCTGCAAATTGGAATAATCGGGAGTCCAGTCCATCTGCACATCAGTTTCCATCGTTTCTTCCCCGCTTTGCAAATTCATCATCACAGAATGAGACAAAGAACTGGAAATATTAGGAGACAAAGTCACATCGGAATCCGTACCGTTATACACAAACAAATAGTCTCCGAAATAGGGAGCTTGGGTATCTACCACCGTTGCGCTGACACTCAAAGAAAATATCAAGCAAAAAAGCAACAGAAAAGCCATGTTTTTTATGCATCTTTTTATCAATTCAACACGTTTCATAACATACTCCAAAATAGCAAAAAGAGGAAAGACAGACCCTTCCCCTTTGTTTTTTATTGATTCAGTTCTTCCATAACCTGTTTCACACGAAGTGCATTTTCTTCGGTAACCAACAGTGAAATCTCGGTTTCTGCGGTGGTAATCAGGGAAATGGGAATCTGTGCCTTCGCCAATACAGAAAGCACATGGGTAGCAACGCCGAATTCGTTACGCATAAATTCTCCCGAAATCAACACTTTGGTGTTATTAGAGAGAATCTGTGTGGTTAAGGTTGCAAAAACTTCCTTAAACTTATAGATAATGGCAATCACCTTAGCGGTGTCGCTATCGTTAATGGTGAAAGAAACATTCACGCTGTTGTTTAAGGGAGCAGTCTGGCTGATCATATCCACACAAATGCCTTCGTCAGAGACAATCTGAAACACTTTATGCAAAGATTCTACATCACTTTTAATGTTGTTCAAAGTGACCAATGCCACCTGGTCTGTATACCGGATATCAAATTTATGTGCCATAAAATTCAAATCCTTTCTGCAGAGAAGTTCTCCGCTTTTGGGAAATTATTGGTTAGAGATAACATCCTTCATAGAGTAATAGCCGTTTTGTTTCCCGGCTAAGAAACGAGCTGCTCTTATGCCGCCGGTTGCAAAAATTTCTTTGCTGGTAGCGGTGTGAGTCACCGAAATCATTTCGTCCTTACCAGCGAAGAGAACTTCATGTTCTCCCACGATGGTGCCTCCCCGAACAGCATGGATGCCGATTTCTACCGTTTCACGTTTCTTCCTTACGCTGTGACGGTCATACACATACTGCATGGAATCGTCTAAAGCATCTGCAATTTCGTCAGCAATCATCAAAGCAGTACCGCTGGGAGCATCAATTTTCTGATTGTGATGTTTTTCGATGATTTCGATATCGAAGTTTCCGTATAACACCTGAGCTGCCTGTTTCACCAAATCAATGAGCAAATTCACGCCCAAAGACATATTGGCAGAATGGAAAACAGCAATTTCCTTAGATACTTCCACCATTCTCTCTTTCTGCTCGTGGGATAACCCTGTGGTAGCAATGACCAAGGGAGTTTTCGTCGCCAGTCCATATTCCAACAGTCCTTCAAACAAAGCAGGATGAGAAAAATCAATCACCACATCTACTTTGTGGGAACAGTCGGAAGGTGCCTGATACACAGGACAGCCGTTGGTGCCGTCATCATAGATATCGAAACCGCACACCAGTTCCATATCGTCTTGATTTCTTACTGCATTAGACAAAACTTTACCCATTTTGCCGTTGATGCCGTTAATTGCAACTTTAATCATTGTATTGTGTTCTCCTTAAGCTTTTACGGGAATTCCTGCATCAATCATCGCTTGTTTTAAGGTGTTAAGATTTGCTTCTTCCATTTCACACAGAGGCATTCTCAGTTTTCCTGCATTCATCCCCATCAGGTTTACTGCAGTTTTCACAGGAATGGGATTCACTTCAATAAACAGTGCATCCACCAGTTCTAAATATTTTAACTGCAGATTTTTTGCAGTTTCCACATCTCCACGCAAATAGCTTGCACAAAGCTCGTGAGTTTCCTTGGGAGCCACGTTGGCAAGCACAGAGATAACCCCTTTGCCGCCTAAGGACATCACAGGAACAATCATATCGTCATTACCGGAGTAAATGTCCAATTCCGGAACTTTCGCCGCAATCTGAGCGGTGTAGGAAATATTTCCGCTTGCTTCCTTGATGCCCACAATGTTTTTGTGTTTCGCCAAAACTTTCAGCGTGGGAACAGGAATGTTCATGCCGGTTCTACCGGGTACATTGTATAAAATAATGGGAATATTCACAGAGTCAGCAACTGCTTCATAGTGTTTGATTAAGCCGAGACGGGAAGTTTTGTTGTAGTAAGGAGTTACAATCAAAAGTCCGTCAACACCCAACTTTTCTGCTGCCTGAGACAGTTTGATACAATGCCGGGTATCGTTGGAGCCGGTTCCTGCAATGACAGGAATTCGCTTATTAATTACCTTCACTGCATGTTCAATCACAGACAAATGCTCTTCATCGGGCATAGTGGAAGCTTCCCCGGTGGTACCGCAAATGATGATAGAATCGGTATCATTTGCCACATGGAATTCCAAAAGCTCGGTCAGTTTTTCAAAATCAACACCGTTTTCATGGAAGGGGGTTACAATTGCAACACCGCTACCGGTAAAAATGGGGTTTGCCATACTCTCATATCCTTTCCTTATTTGGAGTCTTTAATCATATTCTTGTAAAATTAGGTTTTCTCAGATGTAATTTTCTGCACACAGAAGCTCTGCCAGTAAAACCGCACCACCTGCTGCACCACGTAATGTATTGTGAGACATACAAACAAATTTGATGTCAAACATACTGTCAGGACGGAGTCTGCCGATGGAAACCGCCATACCGTTTTCCAGATTTCTTTCAGATTTAATCTGAGGACGGTTGTCTTCAGTAAAATAGTGGAGGAACTGTTTGGGAGCGGAGGGTAATTCCAACTCCTGTGCTCTGCCTTTGTATGTTTCCCAACGTTTGATAATCTCTTCCATAGAAATCTTTTTATCGAAGGAAGCATACACCGCTGCAGTATGACCGTCAGATACAGGAACACGGATGCACTGTGCAGTAAACAAGGGTGCAGATGCGGGTTTGATTTCTCCGTTTTCAACAGTACCCCAGATTTTTAAGGGTTCTTTTTCGGATTTTTCTTCTTCACCGCCAATATAGGGAATCACGTTATCCACCATTTCGGGCCAGGTTTCAAAGGTTTTGCCTGCACCGGAAATTGCCTGGTATGTACAGCATAATACTTTGGTCACTCCCAAATCCATCAGAGGATGAATTGCCGGTACATAGCTTTGCAGAGAACAGTTGGATTTTACAGCAACGAAGCCACGCTTGGTCCCCAAACGTTTTCTCTGATCGTCAATAACCTTGATATGGTCTGCGTTGATTTCCGGAATTACCATCGGCACATCGGGAGTAAAACGGTGTGCGGAGTTATTGGAAACCACGGGACATTCTTTTTTCGCATAAGCTTCTTCTAATTTTTTGATTTCGTCTTTGGGCATATCAACTGCACAGAACACAAAATCAACCTGACTTACGATTTCGTCAATATCACCGGTAGCATCATAGATCACCATATTTTTCATAGCTTCCGGCATGGGAGTAGGCATTGCCCAACGATTTCCTACTGCTTCTTCATAGGTTTTTCCTTTGGAACGTGCAGATGCCGCCAAAGCGGTTACTGTAAACCACGGATGATTTTCCAATAAAATGGCAAATCTCTGCCCTACCATTCCGGTTGCACCGACAATACCAACTTTATACTGCTTCATAATCTTCTGTCTCCTTTATATTGCAACGGAGTTTTCCTAATAAAAAACTCCGCCAAGTCTCCTGGATGATAATATATTTCCATACATAATATATATTAGCACAATTTATTAAAAATGTCAAACATATTTTGATTTTTTTCGATAAAAAGACACCGAAACGTTACTCAGCGTGTCGGTGCCTTTTGATTGATTCTTCCGATTCCTAATCTTCCTCGTCGTAGTGGTCAATTTCATCCTCTTCAAGAGGGATATCCATATCCATATACATTTCTTCGGTTTTTAATTCAATATCAATCAGTTTGTTTACAAGGGGTTCATACTTTTTTATGTTTTGATATTCTTCAATCACATCTGCCACCAAACCAAATAACGTAAAATACAATTTTTTATAATGATTCATTTTGTTTCTCCTTGTTCCCTTAAAAATAAAAAGTGTGCCTCCAACCGGAGACACACCGAAAAAGTATAATCTCCGATTGCTGCGACACAACCTGAACCCACAACGGATATCAAAAATAGAGAAAATACTTTTTGCCAAAGTATTTTCCGTTGTGGTAAAAAATATTCGGTTATGTCGCAGTTTTCATTATAACACAAAACCAAAAAAATGTCAACAAAAAAAAGAAGCTGTGAAAAGCACAACTTCTTTTTTCGTTCAAACCCGTTTTCTGAGATTTTAATCCTAAATCTGGTCTAAAGCTTGTTTGATATCATCTAAAATATCGTTCACATTTTCCAGACCGACAGAGAAACGCACCATACCGGCATCGATTCCGGCTGCCACCAACTGCTCGTCGGTTAACTGACGGTGAGTTTCACTTGCCGGATGAAGCACACAGGTACGAATATCCGCTACATGTACTTCGTTGGAAGCAAGTTTTAAAGAATCCATAAATTTCATCGCAGTCTGTCTGCCACCTTTGATAACAAAGGAGATAACACCGCTGCAACCGGACAGATACTTTTTCCCCAGTTCATAGCCGGCATCTCCTTCCAGACCGGGATAGGTAATGCTTTCAATTTTATCGGAATTTTTCAAGAAATTCGCAACTACCATTGCATTTTCGCAATACTGTTTCATACGAATTGCCAGGGTTTCCAAGCCCATATTCAGAAGAAAGGCGGAATGAGCAGCAGGATACACACCGAAGTCTCTCATCAGCTGCATTCTTGCTTTGATGATATAAGCAGCTTTTCCATAGGTTTGGGTGTAGGAAATGCCGTGATAGGTTACATCGGGTTCCACCAGTTCCGGGAAGTTGCCGTTGGTCCAGTCGAAGTTACCGCTGTCAACAATCACACCGCCAACCTGAACAGCGTGACCGTCCATATATTTGGAGGTGGAATGAATCACAATATCTGCACCGAATTCAAAGGGACGGCACAGAATGGGAGTCGCAAAGGTATTATCCACAATCAGCGGTACACCGTGTTTGTGAGCAAGATTTGCAAACCGTTCAATATCCAAAACGGTCAAAGCAGGATTTGCAATAGTTTCACCGAATACTGCTTTGGTATTCGGTTTGAACAACTTGTCAATTTCTTCATCCGTTGCACCTTTGGGGACAAAGATACATTCAATGCCCAATTTCTTTAAGGTGTAGGAAAACAGATTCACGGTACCACCGTAAATTTCGGTAGTGCTTAAAAAGCTGTCCCCTGCCCGACAAATGTTTAAAATAGAAAGCAGAGTTGCCGCCTGACCGGAGGAGGTACACATTGCACCTACGCCGCCTTCCATATCGGCAATTTTATTTTCTACAGCCATAACGGTGGGGTTTGCAAAACGGGAATAAATGAGGGATTTGGTAGGTTCATCAAATACGGACGCTACTTCCTCGGTGGAATCGTACACATAAGTAGTGCTCTGCACAATGGGAACCACACGGGGTTCGGTGTTTTTCGGAGTGTAGCCTGAATGCAGGCATTTGGTTTCTATTTTCATATTTTCAATGTTTTTCATTTTTTCAAATCCTTTCCGGTATTTTTTGGGTATCATGAGATAAATATTCCAACAATTTGTCTATCCCTTCTCCTGTGTAGGAACTGATGGGAAAAATTGTTTCACAACCCGCCAGGCGAAGCCAGTTTTCCGCCTGGGCAATATTGGCATTTTCATGGTCACACTTGGTAATGATGCCAATCACTTCCCGGTTTGCTGAAGCTGTAACACAGGGCGGATATAACGAATACGGCTCTGTGGCACTCATTAAAAGCCCTATCACGTCTGCTTCATAGGAATACAGCGCTAAGGCACGGCCTAATCCTTTGGTCTGAGCGTATTCACCGGGAGTATCGATAATCACATCGTGATAGTTGATATATTGGGTTTTATGATAATGCAGATTTTCGCCACGTAAGGCCTGGGTTAAGGTGGTTTTTCCGCTTTCGCTTCTACCCACCAGCATCATTTTTCTCATAACAGCTAATCCTCTTTAGGTTTTGGTGATTTCGCAAACCACACAACCTAAGTGCTTCTGGGCGTAATCTGCAATTGCTCTTAAGGAAGATTCCACATCTGCCACTCTACCGGTCACAATCAAAGTTCCGGAAAAGCGATCTACAAACCCTAACTCCACATTAGATGTCTTGGTTGCAATGTCCCCGGCAATGATAGCGATTTCCGTAGGACAGATGGTTAAAATACCAATTGCCGAACGGGAATAGTCCACTGCGGGATTCAGCCCCAGTTTCTGATAAATCACCGGATCAGGATTGGCAATAATGTGTGCTAACGTGATTTGTTTTCCCGGAACAGTCTCCTGTACGATGCGGAGTTTTTCTTCCTGAGATATCATTTTCTGAAAGTCCATACAAAGGCTCCTTCCCTTACATGGTTTTTTAAACATAAGTTTCCATTTTCAAATATACTCGGTCATTATAGCATATTTTTTCAGAAAATACAATAGCTTTCGGAGATTTTCTTGCAAATAATTTCAAATTCCCACAAAAAATCTTGACACACTCCCCCTTTCCTTGGTAAAATATAGAAGAATTGTATGTTTTTTTTTAAATCCGGTAATAATCCGTTTGGAAGAAGGAAGCTGAATATGAAACATTTATTAATCGTAGTAGATATGCAAAAAGACTTCGTAGACGGTGCCCTCGGCACTCCCGAAGCGGTTGCCATTGTGGATAATGTTTGTGCCAAAATCCACAACTTTAACGGAGATATCATTGTCACCTATGACACCCATCATCAAGACTATATGAATACCCGCGAGGGAAAACACCTTCCTGTGCCCCATTGCATCAAAGGCACTCCCGGTTGGGAATTAGATGCCAAGATACAAACAGCGTTGTCAGAAAAAAGCTATCATATCATCGAAAAACCCACCTTTGGTTCGGTAACACTTCCCGAATACGTGAAAAAGCATTACTCCCCCTCAGAATTGAAAATTGAATTAATCGGACTTTGTACCGATATCTGCGTAGTATCGAATGCACTTTTGTTAAAAGCAAACTTCCCTGAAACTGACATCGCAGTAGATAGCACTTGCACCGCAGGTGTGACGCCTGAAAGTCACGAAGCGGCGTTGACTACAATGAAAATGTGTCAGATTACAATACGATAAAAGGCGGTAATAATTATGTTTGATGTAAAAAGAGTAACAGACGACTGTATCCAATGGATTCGGGATTTTTTCAAAGACAACGGACCTGACTGCAATGCGGTTGTTGGAATTTCCGGAGGAAAAGACTCCTCCATTGCAGCGGCGCTGTGTGTCAAAGCATTGGGAAAAGAACGTGTGATTGGCGTGCTGATGCCACAAGGAGAACAGCATGACATTGACATGGCATATCTTTTGGTGAATCATTTGGGAATCAAGCGATACGAGGTCAACATCAAGGAAACGGTAGCAAGTATTTTAAAAGCATTTCCCAAAGAACTCGCCCCTACCCCGCAAACGGTGCAGAACATTCCGCCCAGAATCCGTATGACCACCTTGTATGCAGTATCTCAGAGTATGAACGGAAGAGTATGCAACACCTGTAATTTGTCGGAAGACTGGGTTGGCTACTCCACCCGTTACGGAGATTCAGTAGGTGATTTTTCTCCCCTCTCCCACTTAACGGTGACCGAATTAAAACAAATCGGACATTATTTGGGACTCCCGAAAGAGTTGGTGGAAAAAACACCTATTGACGGTCTTTGCGGGAAAACCGATGAAGAAAATTTAGGCTTCACTTATGCAGAACTGGACCATTACATCCGCACCGGTGAAATTGACAATCCCAATACCAAAGCGTTGATTGATAAAAAGCATCAGGCTAATCTTTTTAAATTGGAGTTAATGCCATCCTTTCAACCGAATCTGTAAACAAAAAAATCTTATCAAAACAACTGGTTTTGATAAGATTTTTTTATTGGTTCAAGATTTAATCTTTGGCAAACACCCAAAGGGTTTCGGTTTTTTCGCTGTCCGGCTGAGAAACACCATACACACTCAGAATGACCGAATCGCCGTTAACCTTTTGATAGGTAATCTGCGGCACTTCACCTTCTGAAATTTTCGCTTTAATAGCTTCATAGTTCAAAAAGCTTAACAACGGTCTGCGAAAATCCGGATGCACAATTGTGTCAACATACCGTTTATACAAATGGGAAAACTCATTTTCATCCTCACCATATTCCAGATAGGAGGGCATCAGAATCCTATGAGCAACATCTGTTTCCAGACAAACACGGTAAATCCCGTGATAATGATCCTTCAAAATAGAAATCAAGGTATCGATTTCCGTCAGTCCCGTTTTGGCTGAAACATAGACAATTTCTTCAGTTTCAAACGCATTTGCTCTTTCTTTTCCCTGATAATATGCTGCTTTGGCTTCATACATTCTGGTTTCCGCTTCCGTTACCATTGCTTCGCAGGAAATCTCCTGTTCCCGGTAAGACATCCCAATTGCTACATGGTAGTCTTTGGGCTGCAATCGTTCCACAAACGTTTCCGCCATTGCCTGGACGTTTTTTTTCTGGTTTTTTTCCACAAAAACCAAAAATTCGTCACCGCCCATCCGGTAAATATGCTGACCAAAGAACACTTCTTTTAACGTGTTGGCAATGAAAATCAGCATTTCATCCCCTGCGGCATGTCCATATCGGTTGTTCCGCAAATGAAGTTCATTGACATCAATGTAAATGCAAGAAAATTCTTGGGGTTGTTCTGCATCAAACTGCAAGATATCTCTCTTATAAGAGACACGATTCAAAACACCGGTAAGTGCATCGGTATTTGCTTCTGTTTCAGTCTGATTGAGATGCTTTTTATTATAAATCGCAATGGAAAAACAAACGGCGATGTCTTCCAACAGGATTCTTGCAATTTTCGCTTTTCTCGGATTTAGTACCCCCAATACGCTGATATGATTATTTTTATCAATTACGGTTGCAAAGGCAATATCTCGTATTTGCTTCTGCTTTAAAAAGTCATACAACTGAACATTGGTTTTCACCAGATGGGAATTGGGTTTAATATTTAAAAATCCCACTGTTTTCTGATTGATACGGTGAAATTCTGCCGCATAATGCAACATCTGTTGAATCAGATACTGCCGTTGTGAATCCATGAAAACAACATCGGTAAAGGCAGGTAAAGCATATTCAAAATCTTCCCCGTCAGTTCCCACAAAAAAAGCAGACTGAGATGAAGTGTATTGCAAAGTGTTTTTCAAGGCTTCGGAAATGTTTCCGTGTTGCTGATTGATTTCCAAAAGCAATTTTCTGATATAAGATGCATGAGCGGTAACACCGGCTCTCTTTTTTTCGGCACTGACAATCAAAAGAATATATAGTACAATAATCCCCATCACCAGCAAGAAAGAGCACAAAAAGATTTTGAAAATCAAATGAGTTTTTGAAAATACCTGGGATTCATACCGTGCCATCACAATTCCCCAACCGGTGTTTTCCACAATGGAATAATGTACATACAAATTCTCGTTGGTATAGGCAGAACGGAAGGAAGAAAAGCCTTTCTCATTTCTCACCATTTCTTCATAGGAATATCCATCCAGATAGGTACGATTCTTTAAAAATGAAATATTGCCAGGATTTTCACTGATGGTATCAATGATTAAATCTCCGCTGTCTTTATCATACACAAACAGCTGAGCATCCAGTTCTTTTGCCATTTGGCTGTATCGGAAATTGATGACCTCCAACTTAATCACACCATATAAAATCCCTACAGTCTCATTATTGACTACAATAGGAACCGCACTACGAATAATATCGTCGCCTTGTCCGGTCAATTCTTTGACACGACCGCTGATATAGATTCCACGTGCTGCTTCTTCCTGAAAGGATATCTTTCCATTTAAATCTCCTTTGCCCATTTTGGTAACAAAGGTATTGTCGGGATTTAAAATACCAATCATAGAAAACAATCCGATGGGTTTAAATGACTCAAACATCAAATCATAGCTTTCTCCATCGGCATACAGCTTTGCTGCAAAGTTTGCCATCGTGACCAGATTTTCGCGGTCAGAAGTAATCTGAAGCATCAGATCGTCTTTAATTTGCTTTGTCTGAATATGTAAGTTTTCGTAAGCTTCCGTTTCGGTATTTTGATAAAAATAACCAACCGTTACCAAAAAGATTGCACACACAAGAACACCGGTTACCACGGTGGATAAAATATGATTCAATCTTTTTTTCTTTTTTCCGTATTTAATCGCCATCCATACTACACCTTCGTTCCCAATAATATCCGTTACACTGCTTACAGTGTAACACAAAACCCGCAGCTTTGCAAGTCTGATGAACAAACCACTACTATATTCGTCTGTCAATCATGAATTGCTTGCTTACTTTTGCAGGATGCTGAAACAATATATTTAGGTCTGCCTTTAATTTCTTCATAAATGCGGGCAACATAGTAACCGATAATCCCCAAACTGATCATCATAATACTACCAATGAAAATCGTAATGATAATCACGGTAGTCATTCCTTCCAGTGCCCTGCCCTGAATTTTGTCAACAAGTGCCCAAACTCCAAAAATACAAGTAATGATGAGCATCATAATCCCCAGCACCGTAACAAGTTGCATAGGAATGGTAGAATATGCCGAAATATTAGAAACAGCATATTTTATCAAACCAACAGTAGACCATTTTGAGGTTCCCTCTGTCCGCTCGCTCACTTCAAATTCTACGGTAGTTTTATTGTATCCAACCCAATAGGAAATTGCGCGGAAGAACCCTTTTCGTTCCGGAATGCTGTTGAGAATATCAATCACCTTTCGGTCAAGCAACTTAAAATCGGAAGCATTGGACATATCAAAACCGATTAACGAACTTAAAACAGAATAAAACGCATTTGCGGCAAAAGAACGGAGTTTGCTTTCTTCTCCCCGGGATAACTTAATCCCCTCCACAATTTCAAAGCCCTGCTCCCACAAATGATACATTTCCACAATTTTTTGGGGAGGATGCTGCAAATCGCAGTCAATGACCACCGCACAGTCGCCCACAGCGGCAGCAAGGCCGGCTGAAATTGCCGCTTCTTTTCCAAAATTACGGGAAAAATGCAACCCGTTGACATGCGGGTAATCCTTCGCCAACGCTGAAATCCGTTTGTAGGTTTCATCGGAGGAGCCATCATCGATAAAAATAATTTCGTGTAAAATAGATTCCCTTTCTAAAATCCTGTGAATGATGTGATAAGCATGCTCCACCATTCGCTCTTCATTATAAGCCGGAATAATCACAGACAGCAAACATATCACCTCACAATGAAATTTCTTCGTTTCGGAACAGTTCTTCCAAACGGCTGACCGGCATAGGACGATAACAGTAGTACCCCTGCATCATATCACAACCTGCTTCGGTAACTAATCGTTTGTGTTCCTCGGTTTCCACACCTTCACACAGAGTTTTCATTCCTAATTCCTTTGCGGTTTGCACGATATTTTTTAAAATCAAAAATCCCGTTTGAGTGGTAGCGTTACGAGTAATGTCCTTATCAATTTTTACAATATTGATATCAAAATTATGCAAGTCAGAAAATGAAGTATAACCTCTACCAAAATCGTCCAGCAATACCAAAAAGCCTTTTTCCTTTAATTTGGCAAGGTTTTCTGTCATCTGACGTGATTCGTCGGATGTCAGACTCTGGTCTTCTAAAATTTCTACCGCAAGGGAAGAAAAATTCAAACCATAGGACTCAGCAATCGCGATAACACTGTCTGAAAAAGTCGGGTCGCACAGGGTAGAACGGGAAAAATTAATGGTATACACATATTTTTGCCGTTTATCAGGATCTGAAGCAATCCATTTACAGTTTTTCTCAAAAATATAGTAATCAAATTTTTCATTCAAACCCAAAGATTGGACTGCGGACAAAAATCTGCCGGGAGACAACACACCGTCTGCCTGGGAGTTCAAACGAGAAAGCACTTCCGCACCAACGATTTTTCCGGTTTTAGCATCCAAAATCGGCTGATATTCCAGAAAAAAGCGATTGTTATCAATTTCACTCTGAATGTTATTTTCCATTTTGATTTTCTGCTCCAAAGCTTTGGAACGAGTGCTGTCCCAACGGCAATAAGGCATCTTTTGTTCCTCTGCCATAGCACATGCCTGTTTGGCTCTGGACAACGCTTCGTCAAACTCCACTTCGGTGGACATTGCAGCATAATAACCAAAATATACTTCTGCCATTTTTACCGCTTCACTCTGCAACAAAACTGCCTGAATTTCAGAAAGACACTGTTTCATTATCTCTTCTGCTTCGGTATCTTTCTTAGGAATAACTGCCAAAAAATCGGTTTTGGTATAGGCACAAATTTCAGAAGTTTCCTCTCCGGAAAACGCCTGTAAGAAAATGGGACGAATCTGGGACATAATACGAATCGCCTTGGACTCAGAATATAGACGATTCATACTATCCAAAGAAATTTCAACATAAACAAGAGAGCGGTTTTTCCTCTCTTTTTTCAAAGCGTCATAGGTGCTTTTTAATTTTCCAACACTGCTAAAGCCCTTTTCTTCTACACCGTTTACAGTTTTGACACATTTGACAGTAAAATACACCCCAATGCCTCCCATAATCAAACAAGCAAAAACAAGGATGGTGATGATGACATAAGGAAACTCAAAAATAACCATATTGGTTGACTCCTGTTCTTAGTTTTTGGTAAAAATAGGAAACACGGTAGTGCCTCCGGTCTGACGAAATCCCTGTTCATTTGCGGTTTTTAAGCAGGCTTTTCCATCACGAAGAGCATCTTTTTTCCGTCGTAACAGTTCTGATAACACAAAAATGGGATTGATATTTAGCAGACCTTTGATAATCTCTGCTTTCCCCACACCGTTCCTCTTATATTCTGCTAAGCTTTCCATCATAACATAAGATAAATCTTTTTTTAAGAAAGCTTTTGTTTTCTTATTGATTTGTTTGATATAAGCGTAAAATTGCAACCATGAATCAATATTGCAAGCTTCTTTAAAATAAATTCCACGGATATAGAAGTCTGCCAGATCGTTTTCCATGGGTGCTAACAATTTTTCGTAATAGGTATGCTGAATCTTCAGCACTTCCTCATGCTGTCTGGCAAGAGTGGTAGCTGTAATTTGCTTATCATGCAAGCGATAGAGCAATAGATACTCCGGTAAAATGGCAAGCTTTAAACCGGAATACGCCATACGGGTCCAAAGTTCTAAATCTTCCGTACAGGTCAAAGTGGTATCATAGAGAAATTCTTTGAAAACCTCTGCCTTTGCAATCACGCCGGGATGCAGGATAGGATTGGCAATCAACAACATTGCACGAATAGCATCACTATCGCAACGTCCACCACAACCGCCGGAAGAAATCACTCCGTTTTTCAAAGTGAAAAACCGACAGGATGACAAGGAAATCTCCGGATGTTCTTCCATAAACCGATACTGAACTTCCAAACGATTGGGCAGGCAAATATCATCTGCATCCATACGGGCAATATATTTGCCGGAAGAAAGAGAAATCGCCTTATTTAAAGATTTGGGAAGTCTCAGATTCCCCTCGTTGGTATGTACTTTAATACGGCTGTCCTTTGTAGCGTAGGTCGCTAAAATCTCAGCAGTAGAATCCTTGGAGCAGTCGTTAATGACCACCAATTCCCAATCTGAAAAAGTCTGTGCAAGGATGCTGTCAATGGTTTCTGCCAGATAGTCTTCGCCGTTATATACACTCATTATGACGGAAATTTTCGGTGTTTCACTCATAGGTTTTAACCTCTCTTTACGATGGATTTCAATCGTTTACAAATATTTAAAAAATAAAATAATACTCTGATTTGTTTTTTTCTGATAAGATACAACCCGATGCGGGTTTTTGCAGTAAGATGAGAAAAATGTGCTTGTTTCAGATAAGAAAAATTCTTGTGAGCAACTATTTTTTCCGTGAGTTCCCCAATACATTCAAAGTGATTGCCCTCTGCCGCTGCTGCTAAAATAGCAAAGCACATAAAGAAATAATAACGGCAAAGCTGCATAGAAAAATCGCTTGGCTTTGCTATGTTCAGATTGGTAAGATGTTCTAAAATCTGCCAAACCTTTTCCACTTGGGCAGTATTGAACTTTTTGGACATAGAATCGGTCCGAACCCGATAAAAATAGGTGATTTTTGAGCTGACATATACTTTTTTGGCTTCCAGATAACAAGGAAATACACAGCAAAGGTCTTCTCCAAGAGAAATCTTGGGATTTACTGCCAACTGATGCGGCAACAAAAGTTCCCGTTTGATAACTTTCCCGGACAGATAGTAGGACATATGTTCCATAGATGAGTCGGATAACAGTTTGGGGAAAATATGTTTTTTTAGTTTTTCGCCTTCGTAGATTCCCTCCGGCAGACCATCATCGGTAATGGCAATGGTAATGTTTTCCCGCACCCAACGGTAAGCAAAGCTGATGATATCCGGATTGGATTCTATAAGAATACGGTAGGCACACGCTAAAGTATCAGGTTCTATCATATCATCGGAATCCAGATTCAGAACAAACTTTCCCGCTGCGTGTCGGATACCGGTCTGTCTGGCTCCAGCCAGTCCTTTATTTTCTTGATGAATCACTCGAATACGACTGTCTTGTGACTGATAATTGTCACAAATGGCAGGACAAGTATCGGTAGAACCGTCATCCACCAGAATCAACTCAAAATCGGGAAAGGTTTGTGCAAGCACACTTTCCACACATTCACCGAGATACTTTTCCACATTATAGACGGGGACAATCACCGAAAAAATCATACTTGTTCTCCTATCTGCTTCGCAAGTCTACCAATATTTTCTGGATCCAATAGAGTCGATATTTGATAGCATAGGCAAACACTGCCTGTTTGAAAGGTAACGTACCAAGCGGATACGCTTTTAATGCCTTGCGGGTGACTTCATTGGCAGCAATTTGTTTCAAACGGTCACGAAGCCGTGCATACGGAAAGTTATTTTCTTTGGCAAACAAAATCTCCTGTGCCGCAACCACACGGCAAAACGCCTGCCAGAACCGGTCTAAATAAATCTGATACTCCTCTTTTTCTCCATCTTTCTGAAAGCGGTTTTGGGCTTCATGATAAAATATCAGCCCCTTTTCAAAACGGTCTTTTCGATAGGATTTTGAAATGGATGTTTCATTTCTGAAATAGCGGTACAAAGCGTTGGGAATCCCAGTTGCCTTACCGATACATCCGATATAGTCAATCATAAACAGTGCATCCTCGGAAAGCATTGCCCGCTCCGATACAAACTGTAAATTGTTTTTTGCAATAATCTCCCGACAAAACAGATTTTTCCAGACACTCATACCATATTTGCTGTCTTCACTTTCGTGGGGTAACGCTCCCACAATACCATATTTTAAGTGGTTTAATTCCCGTGGAGTGGTAAAATGGGTATCTTTTTCAAAAAAGGACTGCCGGACTTTGGAACCGTCATTTTTAAACATGGTTCCATCCACATAAATTACTCCTGACATTACAAGCTCTGCCTGATATTGTTCCGCTGCCGAAACCAAGGTTTCAAACATCTCAGGTTCTGCCAGGTCATCGGAATCGACAAATCCGATGTACTTGCCCGTAGCAAGCTTCAATCCGGCATTTCGTGCCATGCCCGCTCCTTCATTTGGTTTATGGATGACCTTGATTCTGGGGTCATTTTTTGCAAATTCGTCACAAATAGAGGGACTTTGGTCAAGGGAAGAATCATCCACCAATATGATTTCAATGTCTTGTATGGTTTGGTTTTGCAGGGATTCTACACATCTGCCCAGATACTTTTCCACATTGTATACCGGAACAATGATGCTAACGGTTACATCCCCCATTTGGTTCACCTCCGGCCATAATGGACTGATACTTTTCCAACAAAATATTACAATAATCTTCTACGCTATAGATACTGTTTTGAATGGTTTCACAAGATTTCTTCAGCTTGTTATAATACACTTCATCCTCAAGCGTTTTACGAATGGCATCGGCAATTCCACGGGGCGTTGCATCCTCTGCCAGTGTTCCTGTAATACCGTTTTCTACCAACTCTGCCATACCGCCGTAATTCATCGTAACCACAGGAACACCCATGGAATGAGCTTCTAAAATGGATAACGGACAGTTTTCGTAGCACACCGACGGCAGTAAAAGAAGTTTTGCGTTTCCCATCACCTCGGTCAGCTTTTCTCCGGTAAGAAAGCCTAACCGTTTGATATTGGAGATTCCCGAAAGAAGTTCTTCGTCGGGACCGTTTCCTGCAACCAGGAAGGTGTACTGCGGCAACAATCCGGCAGTTTGTGCAAGATACTCTACCCCTTTTTCACGGGATAATCGTCCTACAAAGACAATGTAAGGTTCTGTAACAGCAGTAGTTTTTGTAAACTGCTTTTTATTGATGAAATTATGAATGGTATAGGTTTTTCCCTGATAAAAAGAATGTGCTGACTGCAACTTCTGTTCCAGAAAATGACTGGGACAGATAAATAAATCTACTTTTTTATAGGTTTTTAAACTTCTGTATAGTTTTGCTTCGATAAAGCCTAAAATGCTTTTTACCAAAGAGCCGTGAATACAGCGGTTTTTGATACATCCGATATGAGAACCGCCCAGACAACGCTCACAGGGTTCATTTTTGCGAAAATTATAAAGCAGATGATTGGGACAAACCATCTGATAGTCGTGAACGGTTTGCACCAGTGGTATCCCCCGTTGTTTCACCGCATAAATAATGGAAGGTGTCAGCTGAAAATTGATATTATTCATATGTACCACATCGGGCTGAAAACGGTCCAAAACTTCCCCGATTTTCCGTTTTGCCTCCGGGGAGTATAAAATACGGAAGGGATATAAAAATCTGCCCAAACCTGTCGAATGAAAGTCCATATTACAGGTATACTGTTTTGCCGAATTGCCAACGGTGTTTTTTTCATCATACATTCCGAAATACTCCACCTGATGCCCCATTTTAGCCAAACAATCTCCCAATGAAAGCATATAGCTTTCGCTTCCGCCGCGAGGATAGAGAAATTTATTAACCATTAATATTTTCATTTTGTTCTCTCCTCACTTTCCGAATATCCAAACACAGCCTGTTTGGTTTCTTTTACCCGGCTGTCAAAATTACAGCCAATCATCAGAATCGCCAGAACTCCCGTTAACAACGGATAGTTCATGGTATTATCGGTCGATGATACGATAATCAGATATAAGGTAAGTATAAAGGTAACAATGGCGTTTTCTGTTTGTCCTTTTCTGCCAAAGTACCAAACCCTTACCAGAGTCATTGATGCCAGCCAGATGATATAACCAAAAAAACCAAGGTCAATGAAATGCTGTAAAAAGTCGTTATGAACCGATGCAACACCAACCTTCATAAAGGTATTGAGCTGATAGGTTAAAAATCCGATACCGTTCCCCAAAAAGCTGGGAGAAAACTCATAAAACTTATCCACAGCATCGTAAATTTCCACACGACCGCTGGTATTAATGCCGGCTTTTTCCAATAAGGTAAATACATCCAGTTTAATCAGTCCCACATAGCCCACCAAAATCAAAATGGTAAGAACGCAAAGGAAAGTAACTGAATTCTTTGCGAGCTTTTGGTTATATTTTGCAATCCACTTAAGCAAAAGTCCAAATGCCCAACAAACTGCAATGGCAATGATGCCGATTCGTTTAAATGCTGCAACAAAGCAAAAAAGATTCAAACAAAGCAACACCAAGAACCAAAGCTTTTTTTGGGGTTTATATAACATATAAATCAGATAAGCACCCAGACAAAAGGCAAGCTCATGGATTTCCGCCTGCACGATGATATCCCCGGTTTCTCCCGCAAAAGTAATAATCAGAGTAATAAATTCAGAAAAGAAACTTCCCAAACCGTTTTCTATTATAATGGTAGCAATCATCAGCAAATTAGCAACCAGAATTGCCACCAAATTATACCAGATGCCCTTTTCTCCAAAAACATAAAGAAAGGCACCTGCCGCCAGGGCAAACGAGAGCATATTGGTATAAATGAACGAACTGGAAAGTCCACGAGATATTACATCTGTCGGCACAGTTCCCACAAACCACACAAACAAAGAAACCACCGTAGTGACAAGCAAAGGGGTACTGTAGACCAAAGCCCCCTTGAAGGCAGTAAATCCCCTTTCGATATTGGGTTGATACAAAAACATACAAATGGCAGACCCTGCCAAAACTACGGCAAAGGCGTGACGGTAGGTGATATGAAGTCCAATCTGGATGGCTTCTGTCAGGAAATAATACATCAGAACAGCCACAATCATAAAGTAAAATACTTTGATTTTTTCTCCGATGCTTTTCTCCATATAGCCTACCCTCCTTCCCGTTTTTCAAATCAATTAAACAGTTGTTTCATTCGCTTCCGAGCAATAAGATTTTTTATTCTGAATTGCTTCGGAAAGCAGTTTTCTTGCAGTTTTGTTTTCTTTGAACGTTTCTGCAATACCAATTTTATATTCGACAGGAACATTCTGCCACTCATCGCGTTCATCCAGACGCAGACGGAACAGACGCATAATGTCTTCCACGGTAATCAGGTCAGATTTTTTCACCAAAACTACGAAGCTTCCGTTTCCGTTATAAATAAAGTCGGCATCGGTTTTTCCAAAAGATTCTTTCAGATAAACAGTAAACAGTTTTAAAATACCGTCGCCTGCTTCCCTACTGAAATTCTGATTGATTTGCATAAGATTTGAAAGATCTGCCATACAGTAAACCACACCGTCATCCAGCAGTTTTTTATCCATAGATTTTAAGTATTTATCCAGATATGCACGGTTTCCGAACGAAGTCAGATGGTCGGTATAGAACAGATAATGCACAATGTCTCCCATTCTGCCGCACACAATGGCTCCGCCGCAGCATAAAACTACCAGGAAGAAGAAAGCGATAATAGTATAAAGAGTTACATTTACACTTTCTTTTACAGATGCAGTAGACAATACAGAAATGTAGCTTGCACCAAGATATTCGTTATATTCATCGTTGGTTTGCATATTGAGATTATAAAGCTTGGTCAGCTCCTCTACCAGAGACAGAATTTCTTCTTCCACTTGCTGACTGAGTTTATCATATTCAGGATTGTGAATCTGCGTACAGGTTTTTAAAGAAGCGGCACATTCACCGTTTCCGCAAGCACCGGTACATTTCTGGAAGGTATCAATAACATAACGGCAATAAGCAGAATCAATCACTGCATGTTCTTTATTTTCGTTATGTTCTCTCCAACTGTAGATTAGCTCATCGTAGGTAACCGTCTGGTCTCCTGCAAAATCCTGCAGATTCTTTTCGTGAAGATTATCTAAGATGTACTCATAGGTAATATTGGTATTACCGGAATCCCGCATTTTCTTTACATAAGCATCAATAACGGTTACCACGTCTTCCACAATGCTCATTTCCTTTTCGTTGGAAATGTTGTTGTTGTCGATTCTTGTGGTATAGTCGGAAATTAAAACAGACTTATTTTTGGTCAGCTGATATTTATAGATTTTGGAAAATAATGCTGACACCTTCACCTGACGTAGGTAATTGAAATCTTCTGCCAGGTCGCTGAAGGAAACACCGGATTTGGTAGAACGGTAGTAATGGTGCTGTTCCATTCTCTGATACAGTGTACTCAAGGTTTCTTCCACACTTTTATCAATCAGTTCCACCATTTCGATATAATCGTAATTTCCGCTTTGCAGATTTTCAATGGTGTTGTTGGCAGGTGCCACGTTGACATATTTCTGACTGAACTGTGCAAAATACACGTCCAGTGTTTCATCTAAAATTGTTCTTGCAAATGCAGCGCCTTCTCCGCTGGTTGCGGTAAAGGACACAATATAGGTGCTGGGTTCGTAGATATATTCCTCGCCCTCTTCCAGCTTGGCTTCTTTCTGTGCCACCTTATCTGCATCATAAATAGGGGTAATATCAATACGGGAAATCAGACTGTCTACCGAATAAATCCCGGTGAGGCCCATCCTGTCAACCACCTTGGACATGACGGAAGAGGATTTGATTTCATTCACATCCAGTTTATCCCCGGTGGGAGCCAACCCCTGTTCTGCACGATCGTCGTTGTAATGAATCACCTCTGAAGCAACATAAGTATTTGAGGTGGACAATTTATAATATACCGCATAGGTTGCCAACAGACAAAACACAACAATGAACGGCAGAATTTTTTTCATATATCTTGAAATTTGAAACTCTTTCATTTCTTTCTTCCTCCGTTCATTCTACGCTTTTTTGGGAAACTTCTTAGAAATTTCCCAAAGCATCAATGCCATATACATCAATACGGCAAACACCACAAGATTTTTTAATTCATTCATCAAAGAGGTGCCATAGATGCTTACTGCAATACATTGATTCATTTTATGGCTGGAACATTCTCGTCCTGCGGTTACTGCTTCTTTTTCAAATAATTTTAATGTATGATACACAGAATTTACCAGTTCATCTGCAGATTCTTGTATTTGACTACCGGAAGCATTTTCTCTGAGTTTTCCGATGACAAGGTTGTTATCCATGATTTCTTTTTCATTGGATGCCACTCTGTCACTGTAACCGGTTGCCTGTACCGACAGTTCATCAATCCCTACTTTAGTACGTCCCATATAATATTTGCCGGATTCATCCCAGGTGGGAACCAGAACAATACGGGTCATTTCTTCGGCATAACGAGAAATTGCCTGGTTGCAAAGGTCAAAGGAAATCTGATTTTTCTGTCGGGCAAAATCGGTATTCTTGTTCTGATAAGAAAGTCGGTCCACATACCCCTGTTTATCTCTTACCACACCGTTTTGTAAAATAAGGGAACGCAAATTTTCGTTGATCTGTGTTTGCTGATACTGAAATACTTTCCCTGCAATAGAATTAAAGGTCGTATTGTTTGAGGTTACAAAACTGGGGTTTTTTTCTGCCATTCCGTACAGATAAGTCAAGATAGCAGTTGCTTCTTTGTTAAAATAAGATACCAGGTCCATATATTCCATTGTAGAAAAATCGGGAACTTCTTCTTTGGTATCCAGACGGAAATTATCGGTATATTTTTCGATGTAATATTCCTTATATGCTGCAGTAATCAGCTTAATCACATTTTCAGAATCCAAATGTGCAGTATGCTTGGAAGCGTGATATTCCACCGCAAATTCAGTGGAAATGTGATATTCCCATTCGTTCTCCACGCCACCTTGCACGCAAGGATACACCACCAGACAGTTTTGCAGTTCTTTCACACTGACATTTTCCAAAGCCCCTTTTTCGATAGCTTTTTTCACTACTTCATCACAAATAATTTCTGCAGAATTGTATCGGGTTCCATTGGAATTCTGTGCCGTAGAAGCTTCAGAATAGTTCAGAGATACAATCGCATGAACCGACTGTTTCAGTTTAAAATGATTGAACACACCAAACACACCGGTTGTCACAACACAGATAATAATAACCCACAAATTCAAATATTTTGCAGTTTTAAAAATCTGAACCATTTCTGCACGATTCACATTTTTCATACGGGAAATAATGATAACCGCTGCCACAAAAAAGACGAGTGCCGCAAGAAGAATCAATAATTTTGCCATCATTGCCGTAAACATATGCTACACTCCTTTCTTAGAATTTGTTGATATCAATAATCACCAATTCCGGTTGATTGTTGATGCGGAAAATATTTTTGTTTTCCAATCCACCGCTGACAATCAGATGTCCGCCGGAAATGGGGTATCTTCCGTAAACGTATTTGTCCTTTCGTTCCGGGAACAAGCCCCCCTCATGGGTATACATTGGCCCTAACATCGGTACACGGATTGTTCCGCCGTGGGTATGTCCGCAAACCACCAAATCCCCCCAGAAATCTCTTTGAAACTCTTCCAAAATATGAGGTTCGTGAACTGCGGTAATTTTTAAATTAGAAGTATTGGTATCCACATAGCTTAAGAAGGTCTGATCGGCATAGTTCCAAAAAGAAGACGGATTGGAAGTCAATACGCCGAATACGTCGATTTCTGTGGTTCCCACAGTCAAAGTATCAGTCTGATTTTTCAACACCTTCACACCGCCCTCTTCCAACGCTTTCGCAAAAGAATCTTCCAGTTCCAAAAGCTTGGTCCAGTCACGGTTTTCATCAGAAAAGCCGAATTTTGCATCCAACTCTTCTTTGGTCAACGGGAATCCGTAGATTTTTTCTACTTCATTATTGCCATAGATATAATAAGACGGTGCAATCCGGGAAAGATTGCTGCAAAGAGCTACTGTCTGCTCCTGTCGGTTTCTGTAAGAATCTAAAATATCGCCTGTGAGCAGGATAATATCCGGATTCAGTTTTTCCACACGGGTTAAAAGTTTTTGGTTTTCTTTCCCGTAATTGATATTATGCAAATCGGAAATCTGAATCACACGGATGGGATTATCCGCTTTGATACTGCTGACTGCATAAAAGGTCTCGCGGAAATTGCGGTTGCCGATGTAGTTCCCGGTTACTAAGGCAATCGCCAGAGCAATCCCCGCGAAAAATACGCTGATCACAAACAGCTTTGCAATTTTCAGATGCTTTTGCACCTTGGGATTGGACCAGAACAAAGAGTGTTCTGTTCTCTTTTCAATCCGAAATTTTTCAGATTCTCCGGCGACGGAACAAATCCCCGTCCAAATTAAATCTTTATCTTCTTTTTTCAGATTTTTTAACGGCTCGCTTCCGTAATAACCAACCACAATTTCGTTTTCATTTATGGTTTCATATACAAAATGATCCACAAAAGTCTCGTAAACCTGAGGAGAAACAATTCCTTTTAATGTGGACTGAAGTTCTTTGGTCAGTTTTTTAGCACCCTCAGTTTGAAAAGAAGCGGTAACTTTTTCTTTCTCCATATGAATTCTACCTTTCCTTACTGTTGTGATATAGGTTGCAGGTTTTTACTGCTACGTCCTGCCAGTTGTATTTGGACAGGATAAACTCAGAAACGCCAATACGGGATTTTATAACCGCATCGGGATGATTGCAAAGCTCCTGCAATTTTTCTGTCAGGTCGTCAACATTACTCTTCTTAAAATATATTGCCCGATCTTCCGCAACCGAACTGTTTTCCGGAATGTCGGAACAAAGCACTGTGTTTCCGTAGGAAAGTGCTTCCAAAAGGCTCAAAGACATCCCTTCAATATCCGAAGGGAGCACAGTAACATAAGAATTGGAATACATTTCTTTTAACGTATCTGCAGAAATGAAACCGGTAAAAATAATATTAGGATTCTCTTTTGCCTTTTCCCGAAGCATTGCCACATAATCATCGGTATCGCTGGTATCCCCTGCAATCACCAGTTTTTTATCGGTGGAAATACGATTGTAGGCATCAATCAGATAATGAACTCCTTTTTCTGCAGTCAGTCGGGAAATCATACAGATATAGCCGTCTTTTTCCAGACCATACTGTTTTTGAATCAAGTCAACCTCTTTTAATTGAGGCTTTTCGATACCGTTATGAATAATAGTGGTTTCCCGCTGATAGGTTTCTTTGAAATAGTCATAGGCTGCCTGGCTGAGAACAATCACCTCATCGGCATATTTTGCCAACATTTTTTCTCCGAACTTAATATATTTTGAAGCAAAGCCTTTGCCCCATTTTTCCCGTTGCCAGTCCAGTCCGTGAACCGTTGCCACACACTTTTTCCCAAACAGCTTGGGAATCCACAATGCCGCACAGGGACCTTCTGCATGAAAATGCACTACATCATAAGGCCCAAAAGCCGCTGCAATGGCTCCGGTAAAAGAAGCAAGCATCGCCGAAATCCCACGTTTTTTCAGTGTCCACGCAGTTTTTAGTTTCACGCCCTGATACATATTGTTTTCTGTGGTCCCCACATATTCGTTTTCCACACAATCGGAGGAACGGTTATAGCAGGTAACCTCCATCCCCTGCTGTACCAGCAAAGGACAAAGTGCTGTCAAGACTGTTTCAATCCCGCCGCGTCTGGAAGGAATGACCTTATGACCTATCATTGCAATTTTCATATTTTTTTCCACCTTAACATTTATCATCTGCCTGTTGCAGTCAACATTACAATGGGAGTTTTGAGCATAATTTTGATATCGTTAAAGAACGTTCTTGTCTGAATATATTCAATATCCATTTCTACCCATTCCTCAAAAGGAACATCGTTTCTGTTCTCGTGAATCTGCCAAGTACAAGTGATCCCCGGAGTAACCAACAGACGAAGTTTCTGATAGTCGGTATAATATTCTACTTCTCCCGGAAGCGGCGGTCTGGGTCCCACCAGAGTCATATCCCCTTTGAATACATTAAAAAACTGCATCAGTTCGTCTAAAGAAAGTTTTCGTAAATATTTACCTACACGGGTAATACGGGGGTCATTTTTGATTTTGAATACAGGACCGTCCATTTCGTTCTGACTTTTCAACTGTTCCAAAAGCTGGTCAGCATTGGCACGCATAGTACGGAATTTATACATATAAAATTCCTTCCCGTGACGCCCCACACGGATTTGCTTATAGAAAGGTCCCGCACTGGGGTCATCTATGACAATAATGATGGCAATAACTACCATCAACGGAAGGAAGAATAACAAAATCAAAGTTGCAAAAAAGATATCAAACAACCGTTTTTTCTTCCAGTATCCTGCGTAAGATTTTTCAATGATGGCTTCCAGCTTCTGCCGAGTTTTTTCATCCACTTTTTCCTTTTCAATATAAGGCATTTTAAACACTTCTTTCTATGTATTTTTCAGGTTCTTTACGGTTTGATATTCCACTTGTCTGCCGGGAGACAAATAAAAATCCAAAAAGGAAAGGGTTCCTTTGAGATTCTCTGCTGTTTTGGCATCTACCCCTCCGGGATGGAAAAGTACCTCGATATTCCTTCCGGTTTTTTTCGCCAGACGGATGTAATGAGGCAATACTTTTTGTACCCGTTTTTCATCCATCTTGCCGGAAAAGAGAATCCCCATAAAGTAGGCAGTGGGAATGTTATATTGATAAAATTCTTTTTTATTTTTCTGCCATAAAATTTTTAGCAACCATTGCTTTACAAGATTGATGGGCGAATAAGTCAAATAAATTGACGGGGTCATCAGATACGCTCTGACAGGTTCCGCGGGAATCCGAAGATAAGAAATTTTCAAATCTTCTTCCCGGATGATTCGCATCAGCACCCGAAAGACCAATGGTATCATATGCGTATGCTGATGACTGTCCAGTACAATCGCTGTTTCCTGCGGGAACTTCTGTTGCCAGAAAAGAATCTGTGCTTTCAGTTCCCGATAGAGTTCTCCCTCCAGTTTCGTTTTCTGCATAAGGGAACACTGTAACAGTCCGAGAAAGGTATGCCGGAATTTCCCGTTAGTATGTGCCAGTAACGGAATATCCTTTGGGTCGGATAAGGCGTTTCCTTCCACTAAATTCAGATGCAATCCAAACGAAACATTGGGATATTTTTCAAACTGAGCAGAAGAAACAGTATCAAAATTGGGAAAGCAACTGATTTTATTTAAGCATCCCTGTTCCACACATTCTGAAATTTTTTGGGAAACTTCAGAACATAATCCATAATCGTCGGCACAGTAATATATCATTTTTGTGCCTCCTCACTTAATTTCACCACGATGATATCCTCCACCACCCGGACGCTGTCACGATGTGGCCAAGAATTCATAGAAGTGACTTCTTGCTTTTGGAGAAAAGCTTGTTTTTCTTCTCCGGAAAGGAACACATAATTCTTTCCGCAATAATCGTTGATGGCACTGCACAACACACTTTGCCCCACTGTTTCGTCATCGGCACGGAGAATATATCCGTCGGTAATTCCCGTCATATCAGGCGGGAAGTTTACGCTGTAGTCCTGACTGTTATCCAAAGCACCAACCACTAAAATCCGACTGCAACCTTCGGCATCCGGCGTTTGTTCGATTCTGTCAGAAAGACGAATCAAGGTTCCATAAGAAGTTTCATAAGCCATTTGTGCTTTATGATAGCTTACATTGGCAAGTACCGTCTGATTGGCAATGAGAACCAACGCTGTCAACAGTACCATCCAGCATTTCCCAACCCAAAAAACAGGTTTGGTTTCCTCTCCGCGTTCATACAACAGCAAAAAAAACAGATAAAACACCACATATCCCATCAGCATCAGATTGTGATAGTCAATCGTGGCATTCAAAAACGCAAGGATTCCTCCGCCCAATATCAGAAAAACACCAAGACAAATCAACAACAGAAGTTTTCCGGGCGAAGTATAAATTTTATTTTTGATGATGTATCTGAGATAGAAAACTGCCATCAGGGCAAAAATCAGAACATTCCATACACAAAACAGACTGATTCCGTCGGAAAAATCAAAAAAGTATGTAACGAAGGTTTCTTTTATCGTATACAAAGAACCCAAAATATCCAATCCCGCCAAAGAGCCGGCTGAGTTCATACCTTGATATTCCAACAGCTTGGTATGAGTCAACGTGAGAATCCCCGTCAGGATTCCGTAATACAATACCATTCCCGACACACCGCATATCAACATTCCAAGACCGGACTTCACAGTTTTGAAAACCTCTTTGTTTCCGAACACCAATCCGTCTGTCAGATGCAATAAAAGAAGCAGTATTGTTACGGTCAGATACGCCTGATATATCCCAGCAGATAAAGTAATACAAACAATTCCCAAAATCCAATTTGGCTTTTCTTTTGTCATATAATATGCCGACAGACAGGACAGAAAAAAAGCAATGCTGTAGCCGTCTGCCACATAAGTATACATCATAACGGAAACCACTGTGGGGAACGAAACCACACAGGAACCGATGAGCCCTGCGGTTATATTCTTTCTGATGTCAAACATCTTACAAATTACCACCGCACCGAGGGAATGAAACAGAATCGCTAACATTCCGTTGACAAACGGCAAATCAAAAAACGACGAAAAAGAACAAACCACCGGAAGAAACCATCTTCCCAAAGCTGTCATATTCTGACTGTCATAACGGAACACCAGAGAATCCCAGTTGGGAATCCAGTTGGTAATTTTATAAAAATGTGCCAGAAGTCCCACCACAATGGCTGTGATAAAGCAGGTCTTCTGTGCAGGTGAAATTTTTTGTTTAATTGATTGAAACAAAGTTTCAGGCAACGCTACCACTCCAACCATTTGAATTTATGCAAAAACTTACCATACAGCTTATCATACAGCTTAACACCAAGCACTCGTTTGAAAAGCAACGTGCGTTTGGCTGTGTTAGACGTCCATGATGCACAGTAGTGATGAATTGAAACTGTCTGTTTGGTCAATTGCTTTTTCCCTGTATAATAATCAATAGGACAAAGATAATCCGACGGCAAAAACTGAAGATTCATAAAGATCTGATATCTGCCGTCCGGCACCAAACCCAGCTCTTTCATCGTTTGGGTATTGCGGTCAGGACAGGGAGTTAAATCATAGTTTCCGTCTTCCAGCCGAAACCCAATCTCATCATAATCTTTTAACAACGCTTCGATTAACGGATTCCCCGCTTCACAGGCAAACCCCAGTCCGGTAGAAACCAAACCACTTTGCTCGTAGCCTAAATAGCCTTGTTTCGCAATCAGAGAATCCAACGGTCGCAACAGCTCCACGTCAGTATCCAGATAAATACCGCCCTGTTCATATAACACTTTCAGGCGGACATAGTCGCTGACAAATGCCCATTTCTTTGCATCGTACGCTTCTTTTGCATAGCGGTTTTCACCGACATCGAAATTATCTTCATTCCAGCAGACAATCTGATAATCGGGACAATATTTTCGCCAGCTTTTGATACATTTTTCTGCCAGTTTTGGAAGTTCTCCTTTTCCAAACCAGCAATAGTGAATCACTTTGGGGATGCTCATACCCTTTGCTTCCTTCCTAATAACTCGAACAATGTTTGAAACGAATTTCTCTGAAACAGGAAATTCACAACAAGATACAAAGCCACAATCCAGATGGAATGAAGAATTCCATTCAACAGCAACCTCCCGAAAGAAACACCGGAAAAACTGTCTACAAAGAAAATTATCATTACAACACCAAAAACAGCACCGTTAACGAGCCAGCATTTGTAAGTTTTCATAACACTTCTGCCCAGAATCTTCCGGTTAGAATAATCAATCATCACAATACTGCGATACACAAGGGCGGCAATGGTACCCAAAATGGCACCGCAAATGCCCCAGAAATAAATAGCAACAACAGAAGTTACAATGTTAATCACCATTTCCCAGATGGCTTGAGAACGGGTATCAGAAAATCTGCCTGCATATTCCAACACATTGTTGACCGGAATCTTTCCGTTTGACAAAAGATTCATCAGAACAAACAGGAATACCAAAGTCACATTGGTATAGTTGGTATCGGTAATGCCACTGGTATAAATTTGAATCAAGGGCAACAGAAAGACTGCCATCAGCGTGTAGATGATAAAGGTTCCCATAATATATAAGGATTCATACATTTCGTAAATCTTGTCAAACCGCTGACGGTCTGCGTGGAACATCTGCCCCATCGCAAACTGAAGACCGGAAATCAGATTAGCAATAAAGTTTTGTATTTGCGAGAAAAAGATATGATAGATGGTGTAAACACTTACCACCTTAAAATCACATAACACGGAAAGCAGAATAACATCGGTATTATTAAATACCATCCCGGAAAGCTGATGCACCAAAACAGAATTCTTTTGAGAAATGGCAGCAACATCCGGCTCGGCATTCAAATCAAGCCATTTGTATCTTCGTTTGGCATAAGCATATAAATATGCAAGTTGTGTCATTGAAATTGCACAGTATACCAACTGAATGAGAATTAAGCTATCGGTAAATACCAGCACCAATACTTTCCCTAAATTTGCTACAAGCTGCACCACAATGTCCGAATTGTTGATGACATATTTTCTGCCATCCACTTCCATTAAGATGCGATATTTTGCCTGTACAAAATAGCTGAACAATGCCGGCAGTGCCGTTAAAATTACAATCCAGAATACAACGTGACTGTTCATTCCCGTTGGAACTACATAAGCGTACACCACAGCCAATAACAGGATAATACAAAGATATACAATCCCGGTTTTCCGATAATAGATATGGGTTGCCGAAAGCACCCGACTGGCTCCTGCCTGATCATTTTCTCCGATCCGTTTGTAGAGTGCCTGAGTAGTAGCAAGCCCTACCCCCGCTTCCAGCAGAAACAAATACATAAAAATCTGTTTGATGGTAGAGAGGACACCGTTAACCGCTGAACCGAAATTTTCCAAATATAATCTTGGCAAAAGAAAGCTCAATCCAATGAGAACCACCTGATAGATTAAAGACGAAACAATATTATACTTGATTCTGGAATCTTTGTGCTTCACTTTGCCGCCTCCCTGATTCAATCCGTTTTTCTCTTATCAGTAACAGAAAAAGACCACAACCTCCCGACTGTTTTTGTCGATTTTTTGTTGCGGCCAGTCTGTCATAGCCTATCGCCTCAGACACCAAGCTTTTTGATCTGATAGATTCATCAGATTTTGATACCGCTTGCGATTCGCATTGCGACGTGCTTATTATATCACCATTTTAGCCTTTTGTCAAGAAAACAACAATCTTTTCCCGCACAATTTCTGCTGATTCAGACACAATTTTCAATATACCCCTCTGTTGCGTTGTGACGAGGAATAATCTTACCGGGATTTCCAATGACAATGCTGTGGTCCGGCACATCAAAATTTACATAAGTTAACGGTGCAATCAGAACATCTTCTCCTATGTGAACATTTCCGACTACTACTGCATTGGTGCCAATCCAACAATTTCCGGAAAACGTAGGCACTCCCTTTCGTTTCCCGCGGTTTTCCATCCCGATGGTCACACCGGTAGCCAGATTCATATTTTTTCCCAGCTTTGCCTCCGGATGAATAATCACACGTCCCAGATGGCCAATATAAAGCCCTTCTCCAATCTGAGTTCTTGCAGGAATCTGAATCTGCGTCCGGTTGGACAATCGCATTAAACGCCACATCCGATAGGCTTTGACGGGAAGAAATTTCGCAGCATTTGCCTTACGGAATGCTTTGAGATAGCGAAGCTCCATCGGGCGGAAGAGTTTTTTCAAAAACGGTTCTCCCGCTTCCCCGTAAAACCGATATAAATCTTTGGAAAAACAATGTTTCATATCAAAACCGCCTTTATCCTTCTTTAGACTCCAGAAAAACCTTTCTGGTAATAAAATTATAGACAGGAACAATCAGCATTGCAAAAATTTTGACCAAAAGATAATGCGCACAAAAGCAGTCCACGCCCAACCACATCACCAGCTGATTCAACAGCAAGCCTCCGATGCTCAGACATAAAAAAATCAAAAATTCTCTGCATTTACTCTGTTGTTTTCCGCAAAATACAAACCGCATACTGCAAACGTAGTTCACCACAACCGAAACAGAAAAGGAAATGGCAGATGCCAACAGTACATCCACCAAAAATACCTCTTTTAACAGGGTCAGAACCCCTACATCAATCACCGCTGCCACAACACCTACAATGCCGAATTTTACAATCTGCCAAAACAGTTCTTTCATGATCTTTCATACTCCGTTTGTATCCACAAATGATTACGCCCGATACCCCTCTAAAAATGCATCCCAGTCGCTTTGTTTCATTGGTTTGGAATAATAATACCCCTGCACAAAATCACAGTCAGAATCTCCGACCAGAGTATTTTGCACTTCAGTTTCCACACCTTCACACACAACCTCCATATTCAGATTATGTGCCAACGCAATCATACCGTAAAACAGTTCTTTTCCGCGTCCGGAATCAGTTTTCAATAAGATGTCACGGTCAATTTTCACCACATCAACCGGATAATCACAAAGATTTGCCAACGAAGTATATCCGCTACCTAAATCGTCTAAATAAATACGAAAACCAAGTTCTTTACACAGCTTCACATTCCGGGTAGCAACCTCACGGTTTTTCTCCATAGCATCTTCGGTGATTTCAATCGCAAGCTTTTGTTTCTCAAACTGATATTTTTCCGAAATACTCCGGATGTTTTCCAAAAAGTCTTCTTCTGATAAGGTAAGGCGGGTAAAGTTACAGGAAATATATAAATTTTCATAAGGTGTGCCATTCCACGCTTCCAGCTGACGGCAAGCCAGTTCAAACATATAAAAATCGTGTTTGGTAATCAGTCCGGAAGCCTCCATTTTATCGATATAACGGAACGGCGAAACCATCCCCAGCGTCGGACTTTCCCAACGGGATAACGCTTCGGCACCTACCAGCTGCTTGGTTTTGTTATCCACCACAAACTGCAAATACATCTTGAATTCTTTCTGACGGAACCCTTTTAGAATGTTTTCCGTCATTTTCTTTTCTTCCTGAATTTTATTCATGGACTGTGCATCGCAGTAAATCAACTGCTCTGCAGTCCCGAAAACTTTATTGCATTTCTTTCGCAGATTAAACAGCAAAACTTCGCAATCTTTATCTTGATTCTGCAAATGATACAAGGCTCCGTAAAATAACCTTTGATGGATATTCTTTTTAATTTCTTCAAAACTGTTTAACTTAGTAAGAAGTTTATCTAACCGTTGAATCGCAGCCTCTTCATCCTTCGCCTGATATGCAAATACAAATCCGTTTTCAGAAATACGGGCAACAATTTCTTCTTCGGTTGCTTGTTCTCCCAAAACCGATGCCGCATATTTCAATACATCTTCAAAGGACCCCGCACTGTAATAAGACCGCAGATAACTGCTGTCCATCACAATATAGGTTACATAATACAAATTGCGAGCAATATCACCAAGAGTATATTTAAAATGATACTGAAAATACCGCAAATTTCCAATTCCGGTTTCAATATCTACCAGTTTACCGGCAGTTGCTTCCTCTTTCATCCGTCTTATCTGAAGAGTCAGGAAGACACCAATACATAAAAACAGCAGAACCAGAACCGCTAAAATCACATAGCCACGATAATCGATATGCTCCGGTTTTGTGATATAACTTAACAGAATACTGTTCTTTTCATATGCAGTCAGTGTGGAAACTTTCTCTTTCACACCGGCAATCAAATCCTTATCGGCATCCTTAGAAAAACCGATTCCCACAGTGACAGCCTCACCATTTTCTTCATAAGAAATCAGCGGAACAAATTCTTGATATGCGTCTCCCGCTTCTTTCTGAGTAATACAGGAAACAATGTCAATCCGCAGGTCATTTTCCTCTTTGTCGGTTCCGAACCCGTCGTACAGATAGATAAAATCTTTTCCAAGTTCTTTTGAAACCTTGGCAAGCAATTTCGGAACAATCCCGATAAATTCCGCTTGCTTTTCATTGTAATACTCCAACGGATAACAATCGGTCTGTCCTTTTAAGTAAATACAATTTTCCATTCCTGCCGTCCCAAATGTAGTAAAAACATCCGCCTGCACAGTTACAGGCAATAATATAGTAATCAAAATCAGCGCCAGCGATATCAAGTTCCGCATTCAAATTCCTCCTTGGATTCTTCATACTCCCTCTTTTTGGCAATAAAAAAAGCCACCATAACAAAAGACCCGTTTCTATGAAAGGACCTTTTCTTATCGCAGCTAGACTGGCATAGTTAAAAAACCTTAGCCTCTTGGGCTTTGCGTCATCGGCTTTCGCCGATTTTGCCAAAATATTCAATTCTGTATTATTTTATCACAGTTTTTCTATTTTGTCAAATGATTTTTTATTTCTTTTTTTCTTGTTTCACTCCATCTACTTTCCAATGATATATTTTTCTGTCAGGTTTATAATGAGATATTCCAATTTTGGAGTTAGACGGAAATTTTTTTACTACATTAATCTTCGTTCTTCCATAACAGTGCGGCACCAATTAAGCCGGCATCATTGGCAAGCTTTGCAATTTGTGCTACAGTTTGTTTTTTCCCGTAGCGGGCATAGGATTTTTTCTTGATAGCGTTTCTTACCGGTCGCAAGATTTGCTCTCCTGCATTACTGATACCACCGCCGATACAAAGGATTTCCGGTTGGAAGATATTTACTAAGTTTACCACACCTTCGGAAAGTTGCCCCAAATATTGGCGAAGGACATCTTTTCCCGTTCCGTCCTTGGATAAAAAGGCGGTTTGGCCGTTGACATTTGCAAGTTTGCCTTCCGCAATCTCCCACATATCGCTTCTTTGATTTTGCTTCATTGCTTCTTTTGTCATTCTGATTAAAGCAGTGGCAGAAGCATAGGCTTCAAAGCAACCACGTCTTCCGCAGGTGCATTTTTCGCCGTGCATACTGATGACCATATGTCCTAATTCTGCACCCTTGCCATAGGCACCGGTTACTAAACGACCGTTTTCTACAACACCACCGCCAACACCGGTACCAAGGGTAATCATAACCATACTGTCGGTTCCTTTTCCGCTTCCGGCAAGGTATTCACCCCAGGCAGCTGCATTGGCATCGTTTTCTACATAGATTTTCTTACCCAGTAAGTTCTCCATATAGCTTACAACAGGTACATCGTAAAAGTCCAAGTTGTTGGAAAATTCAATCACTCCCGTGGATTTTTCAATCGCACCGGGGCAACCAATCCCAACAGATTTGATATCATTAAAATCAATTCCGCTTGCCTTCGCCGCTTCTTTGGCACATTCTGCCATGTCTCCAAAAATTTCCTGATAGGGTCTTGGTGCATTGGTTTTACGGGATGCTCTGCCGTATATAATGCCGGATTCATCCACTACAGCGGCCACAATATTTGTTCCGCCCAGGTCAATGCCGATATAGTAATTGCTCATTGTAAATCACCTTTTCCATTTCAATATAGGGGGAATACTACACATACAAACAAATACATAAAAAGAAACAGATATCAAATAACATGTGTAGCATATTTAAAATTAGTCACCAAAGCAGGTTCCGATCGCTTTTGCAGCCTGAACCAGTTCTCCATTGGGGTCTACGGCTTTGTTGGCACCGATGACATCTTCCAAGGATGCATAGGTCATCTGATTGTCTTTTAAGGCAACCATATTGCCGAATTTACCTGCCATCGCTAGTTCAACTGCAGCAACGCCGTAACGAGTGGATAAAATTCTGTCTGCAGAAGATGGTGTACCGCCTCTCTGAATGTGACCTAAAATGGTAGCACGAGCTTCCAGACCTACCATCTGTTCCAAATCTTCTGCTACTTTCTGTGCAATACCACCTAAGCGAACCGGGTCAGGACTGTTTTCGATTACCTTCTGAATTACCACTTCTCCGGTTACAGATTTTGCACCTTCTGCAACTGCAACCACAGAAAATTCTTTGCCGTTTGCAATACGGTTTTTGATATGGTCTGCAACTTTGTTGATATCGTAAGGAATTTCGGGGATTAAGATAACATCGGCTCCCCCTGCAATCCCTGCAGATAATCCCAAGAAACCTGCATATCTTCCCATAATTTCCACGGTGATAATTCTGTGATGAGATTCTGCAGTGGTATGGATTCTGTCCAACGCTTCTGCCGCAACGCCAACTGCGGTATCAAAACCGAAGGTGGTATCGGTAGAAGATAAGTCATTATCAATGGTTTTGGGAACACCGATTACGGGAACGCCAAGTCTTGCAAAGTCACGACCACTGGTTAAGGTACCGTCACCGCCAATGATAATCATGGCATCAACATTGTTTTTCTTAATGTTTTCCACACCAACGTGGGAAACATTTTTCTTTACCATATTGCCGTTTTCATCAGGTACTAAGTAATCAAAAAGGTTGTCCTTATTGGAGCTAAATAAAATGGTTCCCCCTCTATGTAAGATACCGGAGGTATTTTCTAAGGTTAATTCCACAGTTTCGTTGTTGTATAAGCCCTTGTAGCCATTTTTAAAACCAACAACACTCATACCATATTTTTCAATTGCAGTTTTTACGACTGCACGGATTACGGGGTTTAAACCGGGGCAATCGCCACCGCCTGTTAAAATACCAATTCTTTTGATCATAATTCTTCTCCTGTTTTGAAAATCTAAATTATTTTATAGCATTATAAATACCAAAGGAATCGTTACGCAAGACAGTAAATGCGAAACCACTGCCAACCCTGCTGCAACTGTGGTATCCTTCCCTTCTGCACTGGGAATAACAATGGTATTTAACCCAAAAGGCATTGCTAATACATTCAATATACAAATATAAAGAGTCTCCGGCAACGTAACAAACTGCGTAAGCCCAATCAAAAGAAACGGCATTACAAGCAATTTGATACCGGATATCAAATACAAATTAAGATTGGTAAAAGTTTTCTTCAAAGAAATAAAGGAAATCGCAATCCCCGTTAAAAGCATCGCTACGGGTGACATACAATTTGCAGATACCGAAACAATGGACTCTAAAAAGCTTGGCAGAGGAACCTTACATAATCCGATGATCATACCAAGAATCATAGCAGCAAACATGGGATTTAAGAATGATTTTAAGCTATCCCGAAGTGTTTGCTTCTTTTTAGAATCATAAAGCAACAGTTTTGGTACCCCCCACAGATAAATAAGCATCCATAAAGGCAATGTAAAAATCAAATATTCAAAGAAAATATCAGGAAATAAACTGCTGACAATCGCATTCCCCATAAAGGAAAAATTAGAAAAAGTCAAACCGTATGTATAAATTCTCTGAATGTAGCCATCCTTCGTTGTTAATTTGGAAACCAGAATAGAAAACGGAATCATAAGGAAAGCAACTAAGAAAGCACCCACAAACAACTGCCATGCAACACTGATTCGCTCTACCGTGAAGTTTTCAATAAATGTCTTTAACACCAAAGCAGGAATGAAAACATTGTTTTCCAGCTTTGACAAAACTGTTGCAGAATTTTCCGGTAAAACCTTCAGTTTTATCAGAATATATCCAATGACTATCAAGCCGAATAAAAATGAAGTCTGATTTAATGTTGTTACAAAAATACTCATATACTACTACCTTACTAAATCCACATAGTTACAATCATAATATCTATTCCTGTTTATTAGTTCTTCTGCTTTCTAACGCCTGATTTCAGAAAACCATTCTCTATCTACTTTCACTCCGTACTCACAATAGTATACGTTCTAAATGTCAGCAAAGGACGCAGATTTGTATCATATCATTTTGTGTTCTACCCTTACATGGTTTCTGTTTTTGACTTCAATGAATACTCTTACAAACAATCTATAATCCCGTAATCTGCATATTCAAAAATTCTGGCATCTTTATCGGGATTGATTGCGATAACAGTACCGCTTCCCTCAATCGCACAGGTATGATGAATTGCACCGGAAATTCCAACTGCAATATAAATTTTAGGACTTACTGTTTTTCCGGTTAAACCTACCTGCTTCTCATAAGGAGCACCGTTTAAATCCACAAGACCCCGAGAAGCACCAAGTTCAGCACCTAAAGTTTCTGCAAAGTCTTTTAGTTGAGCCATTTGATTTACAACGCCTCTACCGCCTGACACAATGATATCCGAACTTTGTGCTTTGGTACGAACGGTTGCCATCTGCGGTTTGGTTAAGCATTTGATTTTTGCGGTAACATTTCCTCCCTGTGCCGGACGGTACATCATCAAATGCCCATCCTCTGCTTCTAACATCGTGCAATCGGCACAAAGTCCGGTTTCCAACATAGCCGCCACAATGGGAGCATTTTTTCTGCCCCAAAGGTCGGCATTCCACAAAATCACATCCGGTTTTTCTGTCATTGCTTTTTGGGCAATTTCTTCGGGGGCGGATTTTTCAAGCAAAATTACTTCATCGGCAATTTCTTTGGCTTTTTCCAATACCTCTTCTCCCACTGCCCAGACACTTTTTAGTTTTTCTCCGCTGACGCTTCGTTGCTCATCACATTGATTTTGCTTTAAAAGCTCAGAGACCAAAGGAAGCAGTTCTTCCTTTTTGATGAACTTGCATTTTCGTTTTCCGTTTTCGTTTTCAAAAGTCCTTAACACTCTTGTGGGAGAGCCCGAAAGTCCGCATTTTGATACATCGCATTGCAATGTTTCGTTACCGATGATAGCAATCTCACCGACTTTTGAAAAAATGCTGGGAAACTTGAGAACATAACCACGTTCCACAGTTACCAAAGCAGGTAATTTTGTTTTTTCTTCTCCTGCTCTTGTCTCAGCAACAACACAGTTTCCGTCACAATTTATCTTCATTGCATTGGTAATGATTCCGATACCAAGCTTTTGGGACAGCATAGGGCCCACCTGTGCGGTATCTCCGTCTATACTTTGTCTGCCGCAAAGAATTAAGTCATACTCCATTTGTTTGATAGCAGTTGACAAAATATAGGAGGTTGCAAGAGTATCGGAACCGGCATACACCGTATCGCTGATTAAAACTACCTTTGCTCCCAATCGGGTCAGCGGTTTTAACACCTGCTCACAAGAGACTGGTCCCATAGACAGTACGGTTACATCCCGGGATAACTGCAATGCACATTCCAATGCAGATTCGTCAAAGGGGTTTATTTCCCCTTTGACTACTTTGACACAAACTAATATCTTCATCAAAAATCACCATTATAAATAGGTTCCAATGCTTTTTGGATTGCTTTATATTTTTTGAATACTTCCTGATATTTTTTGGTGTTTTCCGGATTCGGAACGGTTTTGGATACAACCTCATTACAGATTTCAATGGCTTTTTGGGGACTTTCAAAAATGCCTGTTGCAAGTCCTGCCAGCATTGCGCTGCCAAAGGAAGAATCTGCATATTTCATCTCAATAAGTTCCAATCCCAACGCATCGGAAACCATCTGTCTCCAAAGCGGACTTTTTCCGCCACCGCCAATGATAGCGGCACTGTCCTGATGGTCAATCTGTAAGTTTTCCAATGCATTTTTACAGTCCAGCATACTCATTGCCACACCTTCTAACACCGCTCTGGTAAAGTGTGCCTTGGTGTGAGATGCACGAACCCCCACAAAGTCTGCACAAAGTTTCGGGTTGGCATAGGGAGTTAATTCCCCATTCAGATAGGGATGGAATACCAGACCGTCTGCACCGATTGCCACCTGCTCTGCCAGTTTGTCAAGCTCGGCATAATCTTCCCCAAAAGTATCTCTGAACCATCGGTAAGATGCCGCACAGGATTTGGTGGCAGTGCCGGGATAAAACATTCCGTCAATAATATGAGAATAGTTAATCAGATTCACATCGGGATAAGGCTTATCTGTTATGACACAGATTCTGCCTGCAGTTGCCAGTTTTAAGGTCATCTGACCTTCCTGCACTGCACCGGATGCAAACACTTCCATCACTGTATCGGTGGTACCGCATAATACGGGAGTGCCTTCCGAAAGACCGGTTTTTACTGCCGCTTCTTTGGTAATTTTGCCAACAATATCGGTCGGTTTTACAATCTTTGGCATCATAGCGGTATCAATTCCAAGCACGCCGCAAAGCTCACGGCTCCACTGCATGGTATTACTATCAAACATCATAGAACCTTCAGCTTCGATATAGTCGGTAACATAATCCCCCGTCAACTGATGCCGTACATAGTCTTTAGCAAACAGAATTTTTCTGACCTTTGCCCAATTTTCGGGTTCGTTATTTTTAATCCATAGAAGCTCCGGCAAGGACCAGATGGTATCTGCTTTATGTAGTACCTGCTGATCTATCAGTTCGGAATAATGTTCCCGAAGATAAGATACTTCTTCGGTGCTTCTGGTATCGGTCCAGTAAATAGCAGGACGAATTACTTTAAAATTTTCATCCAGTATCACCGCAGTATGGGTAGCGGCATCTAAAGATACCGCACAGATTTCGTCGGGAGAAATCTTACTTTTTTGAAGGACTCCTTTAATATTTTCGCAGGTTGCCTTTACCCAGTCGTCGGGATTTTGTTCTGCATATCCCGGCTTGGGATAATGGGTTTCATATTCAGTTGTATGGGTGGCACAAATCACGCCTTCTTCCGAAAGAAGAGTGGCTTTGGATGCACCTCCGCCAAAATCAATTCCTAATAAATATTTCATATTGTTCACACACTTAATATTTTACTTTATAATTTTCACCATGAATGCCGGGATAAACGCCTCTTCCGATTAAGCGTTCATTGTTTTCGTGACAAATAATCCATTTGTTTTTCGCAAAAATCAGCCGGTCATCCATTTCTTTTTCTAAGGGAGTATTAGTGTTTTTCGGCAGCACAACCACGCTGGAAAAACCGGTATCTGCTACCTGACAAGGGCAATAATGCAAGGAAGTGCCGAACACTTCCACTGCGTCACCTTTTTCTAAATAAAAAGCTTCCACCTTGCCGGAATCGTATTCCATACCGTTCATATCGTATTCCAAGCCCAACAGCAGTACCAATGGGGTAACTGCCACATTGATTTCGGAGCTTTTATGGTATTCCAACGCATTCATATCACGATTAAAGCCGTTACAGATACCAATCTGTGCTTCACAACCGCCAAAGAGAATCTCTCTAAGTTTTTCGGAACAGCTAAGGTTTTCCAATTCGCTGACAGATGCAATATATCTGCTTCCTTCGTTGGGAGCTTCCAGTTTTTCGCAAGCGGACACGATTTCTTTGGTATCCATATGGATAACCTGTCCGTATTTTTTGAAGGCATCATCATGGATGCTGTAAATTTTAAGCTCAGGATTGTTTGATTGTAATTTTGTAATCATAGAAATTTCTCTCCTATTACTGATTGAGCCATTGGTATTTCTCATCTATTTTCAATCCAGGCATGTTCAGGGTCGCTACTTCTGTTAAAGCCCTGATAATCCCCTGCCATCATCCAAAGGAAGTATGTCTGATATCCGGGGGTTGAAACTGTTGTATGGTATCCGTAAGGGAATTCAACCAGTTCATCATTTTTCACACGATACGCCTCATCAATTGTTCCGTCTGCGGTGTAAAGGCACTGTACCGCAAATCCCTGCTTGGGATCAAAGAGAAAATAATAAATTTCTTCTGCAATACACTCTGCCGGCATATTATTTACATCGTGTTTATGAGGAGGGAATCCTGCCCAGTTACCTTCTGTGCAATATGCTTCACCGATCGTGAGAACTTTGGCATTTGAATTTCCGTCAATTAAAAAACTGGTTTCTCTCTGATACGGCTGTTCCCCCAAAAGTTTCAAAACAACGTGATCTTCACGAAGCAGCTGGGGCTCTGTCTTTTCATTCAAAGGAGTTGCACAAACTGCAATTTTGATATGATCAACGGCTGAAATCGTTAGGTTCTGTTCTTTCGGCATATAGAAACTTTCTGCTTTTCGGTTTTCAAAAACGTTACTTCTATTTCCGATATTTTCCCATACTGTTGTATCAAAAGATACATTACAGTGCCCTTCCAGCATGATAAAAGCCGTTTCCTTGTCTTCGGTATAGAAATCAAGGGAATCTCCTGCTTTTAATACAATGATACCAAACTCTAATTTTTTTAATGAGGATTCGCCGATTTTGCAAATCTTTGTATATCCGTTTGCGCTTTTATATGATTTTTTAAAATTCATAATGATTCTCCTTTAAGAAATTGATTGTTTCCTCATAAGTCGGAACACCTTCTCTGGCACCGACCTTAGTACATTTTAACGCCGATACGGCACTGGAAAATACACAAGCTTTCGGGTAAGACATTCCTTTGGTTACACTAAATGCAAAGGCACCGTGAAACACATCTCCGGAACCGTTGGAATCCACTGCGTCCACTAAAAATGCGGGATAATGTTCTACGGTTTCTCCATCATAAATGATTCCGCCTTCTTTCCCTTGGGTAATCACAACCACTTCAGGGGAATATTTTTGGAAAAGTATTTTTGCCGCTTCCTCAGCATTGTTTGCCCCGGTGTGCCCCAATGAAAATTCTTCAGAAGGAATCAAAATATCTGCATAGGGCAGAAGATTCTCTACCCCTTCATACAGACCGCCTGCATCATACAACACTTTGGTACCGTTTTGTTTTGCAATTTTTGCACCTTCGATTGCTGCCGCCATATCATTACCGTCTACCATTAAGATTTCTGCGTTTTTAATTGCTTCTTCTGCTTTGGAATCCAGTTCGGCAGCAGGAACATTACCTCTGTAAAATACACAGGTTCTGGAAGCGGTATCCTTGGATAACCAAAGCACCGAACAGAATGTGGAAAATCCGGGTTTTAGATTCATATAAGAAGTATCTACCCCATATTTTTCAAAATCGCCCTTTAAAAAGCCACTGGCAGAATCGTCGGTATAATTTCCGATGAAAGCACAGCTACCACCCAGTTTAGATGCAGCAACTAACCCTGTTCCACAGGGACCGCCGCCACATTCTTTCACGCTGTTGGCACGCATTTTGGTATCTTCCTTGGGATATGTATCCACGCTATACAAGGTATCAAACACGTTTGCGCCGATTCCAACTATTTTTACCATAACTTACGCCTTTCCGTCTGCACCCACCAGTTTGATTCTGGTAATACAGAATTCTTTCACTGCCTCAATGGGTTTTTTCATAAAATTATCGATAGCAATTGCTCTGTCGGGTTTCTGTAATTCTTCCAGACAAGTATCCAAGAATGCATAGCAGATATCTGTTGCAAAATTCATTTTACGGATACCTGCTTTTACGGCTTTTTGGATTTCTTCATCAGGAACACCGCTTCCACCGTGAAGCACTAACGCTGCATTATTGGTAGCTTCACGAATTGCCAGAATTCTTTCAATATCCAATTTGGGAGGTTTTTTGTATCTTCCGTGTGCAGTTCCCACTGCAACTGCAAGGCAGGAAACTCCGGTTTCTTCTACAAATCGTTTGGCATCCTCGGGAGTAGTAAATTCGTCCATATCGCTATCTGCGGTGGTACCAACGTGACCTAACTCCCCTTCTACCTGAACATTTAAGTAAGAACAGGTGTCTACCACTCGTTTTGTTAATGCAATATTTTCTTCAAACGGTAAAGTAGAGCCGTCTAACATAATGCCGGTTGCACCATAACGAATGGAACGGGTGGTTTCCAGTTCGGAAGGACCGTGGTCTAAATGGAAACATACGGGAACAGATGCTTTTTCTGCTGCCGCTTTGATGATGGGAGACAGGAAATATCCTGTCTCCTCTTTCATTAAACGAGGGTACACCTGCATAATAATCGGCGCCTTCATTTCTTCTGCCGCTTTTAAAACACCCATTACGGATTCCATATTATAGACATTGAATGCAGGAATCGCAAAATTGCCTTTTTCTGCTAAATCCAAAACATATTGCAGGTTTACAAGCATTCTGCCACAACCTCCTCAATTTTCTTAAGTTCCATATCTTCCGGTTTGGTTTTTAATAACATTTCATATTCTGCAGTGCTGGTAGTCACCAATACTTTCGCATTGGCATTTTTCGCATTAAACCATCTGTTTTCTGCCACTTTTTCAATCACATTCGGCATATACTCATTCATAATGAGATTGCCTGCCAGCATAGTGTACGCTCTGTTTAAAAGCATTTCGTTCACCACACCGCAAGCGGATAAAATGTCACGAATGGGAGCAGTTTCTTCTAAATCTCTTGCTAAAATCGGGCTGTCCTGGGGAGTAAATTCCTTGCCGCTGTTCTTTACTGCCAGTTTGCCGTCTTTGATTAACTCAGCTAAGAACCGGGTAAAGGTTACCACTTCTGCTTTTACTTCAATTCCCCATTCTTTGTATTCACGCATCATCACTTTTGCATCAGCAGGATCATAGCATACAACTTTTTTGTAGTTGTTTAACACCTTTGCACAGTTTTCCATCATTGCTTTGGTTTCTGCTGCAGCGCTGATTAAAAAGTCCATAGAATAACCGCTGTTAGGTTCATCTTTTAACAGAGTGAACTCTACGCCTGCTTTTTGAAGCAGTTCTACCGCAGTTTTTGCACAACTTTTTGCTCTGGTGTCTTCCCCTAAGAAAAATAAGGTGTCGCCACCGTTAATTTCGGGGATATTTTCGTTTTTATCTGCACCATAGATGTTGCCTTTTTCATTTAAGTTAGAAAGCATAGTCATCACATATTCGGGAAGTTTGCCATCCAATGCGGCACCAAGTCTTGCTTCTTTGGTAAACATAACGGGATCCCAACCGGTTACACAGTCGGTCATACAACCGCCACACAGCGAACATTCGTATACATTGTTGATAATGTCATCGGAATATTCAATGGAATCTCTCATCACCAAAGACAAACCTAACGCTCTGGCTCTTGCGGTATTTCTTTCTAAGCCGGTTGCATTGCCGATGGGACACACGTGGTGACACATCCAGCAAAAACGACAGCTATCAATATGTTCTTGTGATTTCTTGGTAAATTGCATAATCGTTTCCCTCCTCTTTATAAACCGAGCTTGAACGGATTCATAATGCCGTTGGGGTCAAGCTGTTTCTTAATTCCTTCAAATACCTGCATTGCGGGACCGTACTGTTCTTTCATCAGTCTTCCCAGCTTAATGCCAACACCGTGATGGTCATTTACCACACCGCCGTTTGCCAATGCAGTTCTCACGCCGCAATTCCAGATTGCCTGATGGAGTCTGAATGCTTCGTGGGGATCCTGGGGAACTTTATCTCCGTCTACGATAAATCTATCGTAAATCATACAACCCCATTCATACCAATGAGAGAAGTGTGCAATAAATTTCGCCTGGGGGAAATTGGTTTCAATCGCTTTTTTCATTTCCCAGTAGATTTTTTCAATTTTATCATAGGGAGCGATGGTATCCATGGTACCGAAGCACTGCGGAATATCCATCATATGACCGGGATAGAAGAAAGTAATCTTTTCTTTCCACCATTTTTCGCCATATTCGCTTCCTAAATCTTCTGCACCGTATTTTGCAAAGGTTTCCAACAGAATCTTCATTTCCAGATCTGCCATTTCTTTTACGCCTTCGATTGCGATATTCATAAATGCGCCTTTTTTCTCAACACCAACAATCTTTTTAATCAGGGATGCAGTTTCTGCTTCGTCATACAAACGCATTACAGAGGGTTTGAATTTCTGAAGCAGTTCACGACCTGCATTGAATGCATCAGTCATATTGTGGAACAGGAAACCTCTGAACTGTCTGGATTCCGGCTGTTCATAAATTCTCATCTGCGCTTTGGTCATAACACCCAAAGTACCTTCGGAACCGATGAAAATCTGGTTCAAGTCGGGACCTGCAGCATGCTTGGGTGCAGGAGAAGTTTCAATAATGTCACCGTTGGGTAATACCACTTCCATCTGCAATACCATATCGTCAATTTTTCCGTATTTGGTGGAAGATACACCGATACCTCTGTGTGCTAAGAAACCACCAACGGTGGAACAAGTCAAGGAAGAAGGATAGTGCATGGTTGCATAACCTTTTTCATTTGCCGCCCATTCGATGTGTTTGTAAATCGCACCGGTACCACATTCGATATACATTCCCTGTTCATTCACATCATAGATTTTGTTCATACGTTTGGTATCTAACACGATACCGCCGCATACGGGAATGGCACCGCCCTGGGTTCCGCCGCCAGCACCCCAGGTGGTTACGGGAATTTTGTAGTAGTTTGCAATTTTCAATACTGCAGAAACTTCTTTTGCATCCTTGGGTGCAACAATAAAGTCCCCTTCCGGCATTCTTAAGCCTCTGTCTGCCCACATTCTGGAAAGCCAGAAATAGTCTACACTGTGGGTCAGTTTGTCGATTGTTCTGGTGGAACAATTTTCTCTGCCTACCGCATCTTCTAACTCGGTGGCAATTACATCAAATAAAAAGTCTGTCATTTTTTCTTCTCCTTTACACATAATTTACTCAGCAAACGAATCCACTTTCAGATTCGGGAAATATTTACAAAATTCTTTGATTTCTTTTTTGTAATCACCTTCGATTTCCACGAAATGGTGAATATAAGGTCCATCAATCAGGCGGTCTTCCACCTTTTGCAGGTTATCAAATTCAACCCAGATATATGTACCGTGTGTCTGAGGTCCTTTGGTGGTATCTGCAACCAAAGGCAGAATCATATAATCTCCGCTTTCCTGGTCGATTCTTGCAATGGTATAGGTACCGTCTTTTCCTCTGAACCAGGAACGCTGATTTACCAGTCTTGCGGTAGAATCAATACCATCTTCTGCTTTCTGAGAAAGCGGGAACGGACCACAGTGCCATAAGAGTTCTGCGTTTTTATTTTCAGGATGACGAACAGTGAATTCACCGAATAAGGGTTTTCCTTCCCCTAATGTTGCACATTTTAACAGTGCCATGGTCATCAGACAATGCATATCACTTTCGCAAGAAATCAGATAGCCCATATCGTTTAACAATCCGTAAACAGTGCAAGGAGCCAATCCGTCAAACATCACGGGAGTTGCCGTCCAGCATTCTGCAGAAATGGCATCTAAGTTAAACTCCTCGAAAAGACGTTTATACATCACCGTCATGGCCGCCATACGTTCAATATAAGGAGGCGTTAAATCATCCAATTTATAATTATTTTTGATATATGTTGCAATTTCTTCGGTTTCGGGAGATTTTTCTTCCAAAACCGCTTTCATTCTCTGTTCAATGATGGCAAAGTTAATGGGAACAATTTTGATACCAAATTTTTCCATCAGTTCCCCTTCATTCCAGATTACAGAGAAAAACGGCGCCGGTCTTAATCCAACCTGACCGATACGCATACCGGTGAAGTTTTTCACCATACAAGCCACTCTTACAAAGCTTTCAAAGCCAGCTTTAAACTCGTCGCTTTCCACTCTGCAGCAAGGCAGATGAGAAAATGGAATGTGGAATCTCTGCATCTGTCTGGAAACGCCAAACAAACCGCACTGAGAATCGGTGGGTCTCATCCCGTCCACATAATATTCATCGTCCAGGGGCGCCCACAAAAGAACAGGTTTTCCAAGTGCTTTTGCAATATCTGCAGCTGCTTCTTCGTTCCCGAAATTACAGTTGATAATAAATACTGCATCCACATCGCTGTCTTTGAAACGACGGATAATATCTTCTGCAGATTTATCATCATAAATCAAATCTTTATGACCAAGTCCTTTAGAATCTACAAAACTAACCTTGTCAGTTGTAAAATTTTCTTCAATGTATTTTACAAAACGTTCGCCACGTTCCTCTGCAGAAAACCAGGTCAGAAACGTGCCTTTCGGTCTGTCTGTGGCATTTCTTCTCATAGGAACAAGTCCGATTTTCACATGATAATCCAGCATAATCTTTCTCCTCTGATTTGAAAATAATTTTCACATATTTCGTTTTTTTTCATTGTAATTGTAACATATTATGAAATATATTTCAATACTTTTTTAAAATTTTTATAAAAAACTATCAAACAAATTGACTTTTTTTGTATTTTGTTCTATAATAAATTTTGTTCTATAATAATAAAAAATCAATTCTAGGAGAAAGCAATGGACAAAACTTCACTCAATATCAATATACTATATGACAAAATGGGCAAAGCTGAAAAACGAATTGCGGATTGGCTTCTTGAAAACCCGGGAGAAATTCTGCCGTTATCCATTGTTGACTTAGCCGAAAGATGTAACTGTAGTGAAGCAACAATCGTCCGTTTCGCAAAGCGACTTGGACTCAGTGGTTACCAGGAGCTAAAAATTTCTCTTGCCCAGGAAACGAACACCACTTCTGTCAGCACAAATATTACAAGCAATGATTCCATAGAAGAAATCTACGATAAAGTTTGCAACGACATTTACTGCTCGTTAGAAAGAACCAAAATGGTACTGGACACAAGCGTACTGGAAAATGCCTGCAAAAAGATTTCTCTTGCAGAAAAAATCGTGATATTTGGTCTTGGAAATTCCGCCTCAATCGCTTTGGATGCCAGTCATAAATTACAACGAACCGGCTGTAACGCTCATGCTTATTCCGACAATCATATGCAAGTTATCGTTGCATCACACTTAACAAACAGGGATGTGGCCATCGCAATATCCCACTCCGGGTCCTCAAAAGACATTGTTGACGCCCTCAAAATTGCAAAAGAAGCCGGTGCAACAACCATCGCAATTACAAACAACGGAAAGTCACCCATTCAAAAATACAGTGATTTAACTCTGTTTACTGCCTCTGATGAAACAAAACATAACATCCTTGCTCTGAATTCCAGAATTGCACAACTCTCAATTATCAATGCAATTTATTTTTATCTTGTTTATAACCAATCCAAGAAATCTTTGGATTCTATTAAAGAAACCGAACATGCCCTCTTAAGCAAAAAATATTAGATCAAATAAAAAATCTTAAAAAAACGAAGGGAGAACTGCTCCGTTTCACTATAATACAATCATTTTCTACGCATCTTTTTTTGATCATTCACATTCAGAAAGCCTACCATATTATCAATCACAGAACGTTGGTATTGTAAGGTGATTCGTAAATTTTTCCTATGATAAAAGGCAGAAACGATTTGATTTCGTTTCTGCCTTTAAAATTACTATCCTTATGAGTACACTCGTAAGAAAACGCTTTTTTATATTATCAATCCGATTTATTTCGCGTAATCTACAACTCGGGTTTCACGAATCAGATTTACTTTAATCTGACCGGGATATTCCATTTCGTTTTCAATCTTTTTGGCAATTTCTCTACCAATTAAGATCATTGCTTCATCGTTGACATCATCCGGTTTTACCATAATACGAACTTCGCGACCTGCAGAAATTGCAAATGCTTTGTCCACACCTTTGAAAGAAGTAGCCACTTCTTCCAGTTTCTGCAACCGTTTGATATAGTTTTCGATGTTTTCTCTTCTTGCACCGGGTCTTGCTGCAGAGATCGCATCTGCTGCTGCTACGATGCAGGCAATGGTGCTTTCCGGTTCCACATCACCATGATGTGCCATAATTGCATTTAAGATAATTGCATCTTCTTTGTATTTTTTCGCAACATCGGCACCAATCTGAATATGAGAACCTTCCACTTCGTGGTCGATAGATTTTCCAATGTCGTGGAGTAAGCCGGCACGTTTTGCCAAGGTTACATCAATACCGAGTTCACCGGCAATGAGACCCGCAATCTGAGATACTTCAATAGAGTGCTGCAGAACATTCTGACCGTAACTGGTTCTGTATTTCAAACGTCCAAGCAGGCGTACCAGTTCGGGATGCAGATTATGAACACCGGTATCAAAGGTTGCTGCTTCCCCTGCTTTTTTGATAGCATTTTCCACTTCTTTCTGGGATTTATGAAGCATTTCTTCGATTCTTGCCGGATGAATTCGTCCGTCCTGAATCAGTTTTTCCAAAGTCAGGCGGGCAATTTCACGGCGAACCGGGTCGAAACCGCTTAAAATAACCGCTTCCGGAGTATCGTCGATGATAAAGTCGATACCGGTCAGTTGTTCTAAGGTACGGATATTTCTACCTTCACGACCGATGATTCTGCCCTTCATATCTTCACTGGGCAACGCCACAACAGATACTGTAACATCCGAAACATGGTCAGAGGCACATCTCTGAATAGCACCGGTGATGATTTCTCTTGCCTTTTCGTCACAAACATCTTTAGTTTGCTCTTCGATTTCTTTAATTTTTAACGCTGCTTCCACTCTTACTTCATCTTCAATATTCTTGATGAGGTAAGCTTTTGCTTCATCTTTTGTCAGCCCGGAAATCTTTTCTAAAATTTCCAACTGACGTTTCTGAATTTCGTTGGTCTGCTCAGTTTTTTCTTCCAACTGTTTTTCCCGGAGTTTCAGATTTTCTTCTTTTTTCTCAATGGTTTCTACCTTCTTATCCAGATGTTCTTCTTTCTGGATATTGCGTTTTTCCATCTTCTGAACTTCCAGGCGACGTTCTTTGATTTCTTTTTCTGCTTCAGTTCTTGTTTTTAAAATTTCTTCCTTAGCTTCAATCAGTGCTTCTTTCTTTTTTGCTTCCGATGTTTTGATTGCATCGTTTAAAATCTTTTTTGCCTGTTCTTCGGCACTGCCGATTTCTGCTTCTGCAATTTTTTTACGGTATATAATACCCAGGCGGAATGCAATAATAAATGCAACAAGCGCTGAACCTAAGGAAATTGCTGTTACAACTAATGGACTCATATTTTGCAATCTCCGTTTCTATATAGAAACCTTGCAAAAAAATAGCATCGGTACCCAAATATCCGATATTTCCCCCAAAAAGAATGGGTGAAAAAATATTTCTATGTATTGCACCCCACAGATAGCCCTCTTTCCAAACGTTTTGTTTCCTCAAAAACCACGCTGAACCAGTTAATAAGAAACAGTAACCAAAGGTAAAAAACCATCCTGACAACATCTCGGGACAATCAATAGCAAATGTTATAACTTCGTTTATATTTCTGAAAAAATATGAAAAATGAAACTAATTTATAAACAGATCTCAGATAAGATAACCAATATCTTTTTTGCAATCTTCTATATCAAATTAAATTTTGGTTAGAATTAACCTCCTTTATTTTACAACTTTTTCACCCTTCTGTCAAGCGTTTTTTTCAATATTTTCATCACAATTCAAAACATTTTCACTCCCGGGGGTCGAAAAAAGAAGAATTTTATGGAAAAAGCTTTACAAAGTTATATAATAGTGATATAATTCTCTACACTTCATAAAAAAGAAGGGAATGTCCGTCTTGGAACAAGTTGTAACAGAATTTCTGACGTTTTTAAAAGAAACACGACAAATGAAAGAAAATACTGTAAAATCTTATGAAAGAGATGTGAAATCCTTTCTTTCTTTTTCATGCTGTAACAGCTTTGAAACCTGGGAAGAAACCGGAAACAGCTTTCCAGAATACATAGAGCAATTAAAAAGATGCAACCGTTCTGCTTCAACCATTTCCCGAAATATTGCATCTCTTCGCTGTTTTTTTCGATATCTGAAAGGGAAAAATCTGTTACAAAAAGACCCCTCTAAAGGGCAAAAATACGAACGGCTTCCCGCACAAGAAGAATCTTATGAAGCTCTGCTGACCACCGACGAAGTAGACCGTCTGATCAGTCTTTCCAAAACCGAAGACATTAAGGGTTACCGGGACTGTGCCATATTGGAAACGCTATATGCCACCGGGTTAAAAGTGGGAGATTTTTTAAACCTGACCATTTCCGATTTGCATCTGAAAGAAGGCTATCTTACGGTTACAGCCGACGGACATACTCGTTATGTACCGCTGTATAAAGGAGCGTTAACCGCTATCCGGAACTATTTAAAACATTCCCGGAAATATCTGATTTCAAAACCGGGAACCGATGTTTTGTTTCTCAATCAGAACGGGCTTCCCCTTTCCCGCCAAGGTCTATGGAAGCTGTTGAAAACCTACGCACAAAAAGCAGGGATTTCCAAAGAATTAACTCCTCATCTGTTCCGGCGGAGTATGGCAATGCATCTGGTGGAAAACGGAGCTGACCTTTCTGTGGTACAGGAACTTCTGGGACACAAAAACATCGAACTGACCAAACGGTATGTAAAAAACTTTAAGCCGAAAATCATTTCCGATTATACCAGATATCATCCGAAATCCCACCCCGGGGATGCTTAGTCACTTCTAAATCCCGGGGCACGACATACAATAGAACTAAAAAACATTTCCTATCGAAAGGATTTTACTTATGAGACTTGCGAAACACAGTATATGTTGTTTGTTATGCTTTTTCATGTTGTTCTCCTCCTGTATCGTTATGGCAAAACCTACGCCGCCCGTACCGGAAGCCACTTCCTATCTTTTGATGGAAGCCTCTACCGGAGAAATCCTGGCAGCTCAGAATGAAACCGAACCTCGTGCCATTGCCAGCATCACCAAGCTGATGACGGTACTTCTGATTTTGGAAGAACTGGACAAAGGCAACATCTCTTTATCCGATCAGGTAACCGCCAGTCTGAAAGCCAATGAAATGGGCGGTTCGCAGATTTACCTCAAAGAAAACGAAGTGATGGATGTTGACACGCTGTTAAAATCCATTCTGGTTGCTTCTGCCAATGACTCCTGCGTAGCAATGGCAGAATACATTTCCGGAAGTGAAGAAGCCTTTGTCGAACGGATGAACCAAAGAGCAAACGAACTGGGACTAACTGCCACCGCATATAAAAATGTGCACGGACTGGATGAGGACGGTCACCATTCCTCTGCAAAAGATATCGCTATACTGGCAAGAGAAGTATTAAAACATGAAACGGTGAGAAACTATACCGGTATCTGGCAGGAAAAAATCCGTAATGATACTTTTGAATTGACTAACACCAACAAGCTCATTCGTTTTTATGACGGTGCTACCGGCTTAAAAACCGGCTCCACTACCAATGCAGGCTGTTGTCTGTGTGCAACCGCAAAACGAAACGGAATGGAACTGATTTCGGTTACTTTGAACTCTCCTACCGATGCAATTCGTTTTACGGATGCAAAAAAACTGTTAGATTTCGGATTTTCCAATTATGCACTGACTCCCCTTGCCAAAACCAACGAGGTATTTGCTCAGGCAAATATCCGCTATGCAAAACAAGATACTGTTAACTTATATCCCAAAGAAAACTTACAGCTTCTCACCCTTAAAAACGAAACCCCGGACGTAACCCCCCGGGTAGAACTGTTTTCTGTGAAAGCTCCCCTTACCGGCGGAAGCGTATGCGGAAAGTTGGTATTTGAAGCCAACGGTGAAACTGTGAAAGAAACCGACCTGATTGTAACCGAAGATATTGCGAAACAATCCTGGCTGGATACTGTAAAAGAATTTTTCAAGGTGATCTAATTGCAAAAGAAGCTCTCCGGATTTTTCTTCCGGAAAACCACAGCACTGGTAGTTCTGATTTTGTTACAACTTGCCATTCTCCTGCTTTCTCTTTGGCGAATGGCAAGGTTTTTTCCTTATGTCTATGGTGCTCTTTTGCTCATTAGTATTGTGGTTTTAGTGTGGCTGATTAATTCAGATACCAATCCTTCCTATAAGCTGGCATGGACCATTCCTATTTTGACGGTCCCTGTGTTCGGCGGCTTTTTTTATTTGCTGTTCGGAACCTCCAAAGTCAGCTCACGCTTAAAAAAAAGCAGAGAATGTCAACAGAAATTTAAAACTCTGTACCTACAGCAAGACCCTATGGTGGCAGAAGAAATCAAAGCACTTCCTGCTGCTTTGCAGGTACAAATGAACTACGTGCAAAGTATAGGATATCCTGTCTACTCCAATACGATGACGCAATTTTTCCCGTTGGGAGATGAAGTGTTTCCAAAAATGCTCCAGGAACTGGAAAAAGCCGAACAGTATATTTTTTTGGAATATTTCATTATCTCTCAAGGGACTATGTGGAGCCAAATCGAAGCAATCCTGGCAAAAAAAGTGAAAGAAGGGGTAGAAGTCCGGGTGATTTATGATGATTGCGGCTCTTACGGACTGCTGCCGCCCAAGTTTGAACAGCGACTCAATGGACTTGGAATCAAATGCCGGATTTTTAATCCCCTGCACCCCAGTCTTACCATCACCATGAACAACCGTGACCACCGTAAAATCCTGATTATTGACGGAAAAACAGGCTTTACCGGTGGGGTCAACATCGGGGATGAATACATCAACCAAATTAACATTCACGGTCACTGGAAAGATGCTGCAGTCATGTTCACCGGACAAGCTGTGAACACTCTCATCAGTTTGTTTTTTGAAATGTGGAATTTGATTCTGCCGGATGACGATGACGTTTCCGGGTATTATCAGACCTTCCCGGAAGTCTCTCAATCGGACGGTTATCTTCAGCCGTATGGGTCCGACCCGTTCAGTGAAGATAACGTAGGCGAAAACATTTATCTGAATCTGATTACCAAAGCCACCCGTGAAATTTTGATTATGACACCATATCTGATTATAGATAATGAACTGACAACCGCCTTATGTCTGGCAGCGAAAAACGGCACAACTGTCAAACTTCTGACTCCTCATATTGCAGACAAATGGTATGTGCATCTGATGACTTGTGCATCCTATCCCCAACTCATCAAGGCAGGGGTTGAAATCTATGAATATACTCCCGGATTTGTGCACAGCAAGGTATTTGTAATAGATGGAGAAATCGCTACTGTCGGGACGATCAATTTGGATTACCGGAGTTTGTATCTGCATTTTGAATGTGGAACCATTCTCTACCGGACACAGGCTGTTTCACACATTCAGACTGATTACTATAAAACCCTGGAATGCTCTCAGAAAATTACTTTGGAAGATTATAACAAAATCCGTTGGTATCACCGGTTGTTTCAAAAACTCATCAAAGTATTTTCTCCCCTGATGTAAAACTTATGATTCCCAAAAAGGCGGTGACAAGGTATGAAAACAGGTATTTTTGCCGGAAAACAGACGCAGGAACTGGTTTCCTATCTGGAAGCAAATTTTTCAAAAGAAATCATTCTTTCGGTTCTGTTTTCGCAAGAAGATATTTCCGGATCCAACATAGAACTTATCATTTTGGAAGCATCACAGACTTCTCTGATTCCCACGCTGTTATCCCTGCCGAATCCGCCTATGGTAGTGGTAATGGGAAAAGGAAGTTCCCGTGAGAATCTCTGCTATCTTACAGACTTTTTCAGGGATTTTCCGAAATTCTTTAGTGAATTTGTTCCCCGTGAACCCACCGTAACCATTGTCAAAAACAATCAAAAATTTATGTACCGCCAAGCAGATATTGTTGCTGTTACCAACGATGTTCCTGTAACCATTCATCTTCGCAGCGGAAACAAAATTGTTCCTAATATAGGCTATCGCCAACTGTATACCAAGCTGTCTTCCAGATTCTTTTTCAAAGTTTCCAAAACAGCAATGGCGAACATTACATATGTAGCACAAATAACCCCTGATGCGGTGCTGATGGAAAACGGTCTCAGGCTTCCATTGACTCCGGAAGAAAGACAAGCAGCAGAAAATGCATTCTATAAAATCAAATTTCAAGAAAATATTTCCCGACGGAAAAAACGCTAATCGCTGGCAATCGAAAATAAATCTGAAAAAAATTGATTTTCTTCTTGCAATCACTTGATAAATGTGTTATAATTGTGATATTGTGTAAAAATAATCGGTTATACTCCGGGAAAGGAAACGTAGAGCGCAATGAATGTACTTGCCCGCATCAAGCAACAATATTCTGCTTTCAGCAAAAGTCAGCGACGGATTGCAGATTATGTTCTCAATCACTATGCCCAGGCTGCCAATATGACCGCCTCCAAACTGGCTGATACCGTTTCTGTTTCCGAATCCACCGTGGTACGGTTTGCCACCGGATTAGGCTATCTGGGATATCCCGAATTCATCGATGCACTGCTGGAATACTCCCGCAGTGAATCTTCCATGTTAAAACGAATGGAATCCCTTTCTTTGGCACTGGAAAATCAGGATGTGCTGACCAAGGTGATTCATTCCGATATTGACAACTTAAAAACTTCTCTTCATAAAATCGACCGCAAAGGATTTGACGGCGCCGTAGATGCTCTGTTGCAAGCGAAGAATATCTATATTATCGGCTTCAGAAGCTCTGCCTGTTTGGCAAGTTTTTTAAGCTTTTACTGCAATCTGCTGTTTTCCAATGTGCGGCTGATTCAGACCAATTCTGTATCTGAAATGTTTGAACAGATTCTCCGGATTGAACAGGGAGATGTGGTGTTCGGTATCAGCTTTCCCCGCTATTCCAGAAGAACGGTGAAAGCAATGGAATTTGCAAAATCCCGCGGTGCTACCATTATCGCATTAACCGATAGTGAAAAATCTCCTATCGCACCGTTTTCTGACTGTCTGATGACAGCAAAAAGCGAAATGGTTTCCTGTGTGGATTCTCTGGTGGCTCCCTTTTCGGTTCTGAATGCATTCATTGTTAGCTTGGTACTTCGCAAACAAAACGATGTAGCAACGGCTTTTGAAGAACTGGAAAACATCTGGGAAGAATATGATGTGTACGATAAGCGGGAGCTTACGGACGAGAATCCGAACCATTTATCATTCTGACAGAAAGAAGCGGCTTTCCTATGAGTAAAAAAGTGGCAGTTATCGGGGGTGGACCCGCCGGCGTGTTGGCAGCAGCCTTCAGTGCGAAAAACGGAAATGAAACCCTGTTGATAGAAAAGAATGAAAAACTCTTGAAAAAACTCTTTATTACAGGTAAAGGCAGATGTAATATCACCAACCGTTGCGATATCGGAGATTTTTTTCAGAACATTCCGGTTAATCCGGAATTCTTATACAGTGCCTTATATTCCTTCACCAATGAAGATATGATAAATCTACTGGAATCTGTGGGTGTTTCGGTGAAAACCGAACGTGGAAACCGGGTGTTCCCCACAACCGACCGTGCCGGCACCGTATGCGACGGACTTCGTCTGTTCTTAAAACAAAGCGGAGCAACCGTCCGCTTATGCACCACTGTGATTCAAATTGCAAAAAATCAAACTCATTTTGACATTATTACCCCGGACGAAATATTGTCCGGATTTGATAAAGTAATTGTAGCAACCGGCGGAAAATCTTATCCTGTGACCGGTTCTACCGGAGACGGCTACCGATTTGCCAAGCATTTCGGGCACACCATTACCCCTCTTTCGGGAAATTTAGTTCCTTTGGAAACCAAAGAAACCTTTGTATCCCAATTATCCGGATTATCTTTACGGAATGTATCTCTCCAGTTAAAAAACGAAAAAGGAAAACTGTTGTATCAAGATTTTGGAGAGATGATGTTTACCCACTTTGGAATTACGGGGCCACTGGTGATTTCAGCCAGTTCCCACTTGGCAGGAGAAAACTGCACCGTTCATCTGGATTTGAAATCCGCATTAACCGAAAAACAGTTGGATGAACGTCTGCTCCGGGATTTTTCCAAGTTTTCCAACAAAGCATTCCGAAATTCCCTCTTCGAGTTGCTTCCAAAAAGTCTGATTCCCGTAGTAGTGGAACAATCGGGCATTGACCCGGAAAAACAGTGTAATTCCATCACCAAAGAAGAACGTAAAAAACTACTTTCCCTGTTGAAAGATTTCACGCTGCATATCACCAAAAAACGTCCCATTGAGGAAGCAATCATCACCTCGGGAGGTGTCTGTGTAAAAGAAATCAATCCCTCCACAATGGAATCCAAACTGATTCCGGGTTTGTATTTCTGCGGCGAAATGATTGATACTGACGCCTATACGGGAGGCTTCAATTTACAAATCGCATATTCTACCGGCTATCTTGCCGGAACAAATGTATAGAAAGGAGTTTCACTATGAAACCCTATGTAGTAGCAATTGACGGTCCTGCCGGTGCCGGAAAAAGCACTCTGGCAAAGCGACTGGCAAAGGAGTTGAAAATTGCTTACATCGACACCGGTGCAATGTACCGTGCCTGTGCTTTATTTGCCATCGAATCCGGCATCAATCCCAAAGTGGATTCCCCGAAACTCCGGGCACTGCTCTCTGATGCAGAACTGGATTTTCGCACTGTAAAAGGTGAGCAGCACATTTTCTTAAACAATGTGGATGTTTCCCGCGAAATCCGGGAACCTCATATTTCCACCGGTGCTTCCGATATTTCCGCCCTCCCCTTTGTGAGGGACTTACTGGTCAGCAAACAACGGGAAATGGCACAGGGCAAATCTGTCTTAATGGATGGACGTGATATCGGTACCAATGTGTTCCCTGATGCCGAAATCAAAATTTTTCTCACGGCACAAGTGGAAGAACGTGCCAAACGCAGATTTTTGGAACTGCAACAAAAAGGAGATTCTTCTTCTTTTGATACTGTTCTTTCAGAGATGATTGCCAGAGACGAACAAGACAAAAAACGTGCTTATGCTCCCCTAAAGCAAGCAGAAGATGCTCAGTTGATTGATACCACCGACCTCAACCCCGAAGAATCGTTTGAGGCACTGCTTTCTCACATTCAGAATCAATTGGACACCCTTTCGTAAACGAGGTGAGACGATGTTATACCAAGTGGTAAGAGCTGCGGTCAAAACACTGTATTCTCTACTCTTTCGATATAGAATATCCGGGGAAGAAAATATTCCCAACGAAGGCGGCATCATTTTTTGCCCCAATCATATCAGCAACCACGATGCTATCACCGTTGCCATTACACAAAAACGGCGACTGAGTTTTATGGGAAAGGATTCCTTATTTACCATTCCGGTTTTAGGATGGATTTTCAAGAAAATGGGAGCTTTTCCTGTCAAACGAGGTACCGGCGATATCGGTGCCGTTAGAAAAGCCATCGAAATCGTTAACGCCGGAAATGCACTGGTAATGTTTCCTGAAGGCACCCGCAACAAAACCGGTGAGCTTCTGTTGGAATTCAAAACCGGTGCCGCATTGGTTGCAAAAAAAGGAAATGCAGTCATTGTTCCTATGGCAATTATCGGAAAATACCGCTTGTTTTCTACCATTACCATACAATTTGGAACTCCGGTTACCGCCGATGACTATGGGGAAAAGCCGGATTTACATCAAATGATGGCAGATGTACGCGAACAAGTGTCTCAGATGATTACAGACGGAGGTTCAAAAACAGTTTCCCGATAAGCTGTTATACGAAACTATGGAAATCAAAGTTGCAAAAACCGCCGGCTTTTGTTTCGGTGTAAAACGTGCCTGTGACAGTGTATATCAGGCACTACGTCAAGAAAAAAAGCTGTTCTTGCTTGGTGAATTGATTCATAACAGCCAGGTGATGAACGACATTACAAAAAAAGGCGGAACCACTGTAGAAAGTGTATCAGATATTCCCTCTGACGGCATTGCGGTTATCCGGGCACACGGAGTCCCCCGTCGGGTAATGGAAGAATTGGAGCAGCGAAACATCGAGTATATCGATATGACCTGTCCATTTGTTAAGAAAATTCACAATATTGTGGAAGAAGAAACCAAAAAACAGCAAAAAATTATTATCTACGGAAAAAAGGAACATCCAGAGGTCATCGGAATTTCCGGTTATTGCGAACATCCGATTGTTACCATGGATTATTCAGAAATCAAAGATTTAATTCATCCGGAGGATCGCATCAGTGTGGTAGCGCAAACTACCGTGGAAAAAGACAAATTTTACAATTTTATTAAATTTTTAAAAAAAGGTTGTAATCATATAGCAGTTTTTGATACAATATGTAGTGCAACCAAACAAAGACAAGCCGAGGCAGAAAGTTTGGCACAGGAATCTGATCTGATGTTTGTCATTGGCGGAAAAAAAAGCTCCAACACCATTGAGCTTTACCGAAAATCCAAAGCTGTTCTGGATGATACTTATCTAATAGAAACCGCAGACGAGCTTCGCGGGCTTCTCGGCACAAACAATTCGTTAAAAAATATATTATATACAAATTTCAATGTAGTAGGTGTTACAGCAGGCGCGTCTACCCCAGCTGTCAGCATCGAGGAGGTAATTGCAGTTATGGCAGAAGAAAAAATCGTAACAAATGAATTTGAAGAGCAACTGGAAAAATATCTGGTTAGTCCGGTGCATATCAATAAAAGGGTTACTTGTACAGTAGAACAGGTTACTGAAACTGAAGTTAGAGTAAGCATCCCCGGTTATAAAGGATTAGGCTTTATCCCGGCTGATGAACTGACTGATGATTCCAATAAAAAACCTGCTGATTTAGTAAAAATCGGCGACGAAATCAATGCGATTGTTATTAAACCCAACGATGTAGAAGGTACTTGTCTGTTATCTAAAAAGAAAATTGACTCTGAAGTGAATATCGCTGTTATCAAAGATGCTTATGAAAATGGTGAAGTATTAGAAGGTAAAGTTATCGCTGTTATCAAAGGCGGTTTACTGGTTTCTGTAAAAAGTGTTAGGGTATTTGTTCCTGCATCTCAGGCATCTTTAAGATACGTTCAGGATTTAACCTCTATGCAGAATGAGACTGTTTCTTTAAAAATCATTGATTTCGATGAAAAGAGAAATAGAGCAACCGGTTCTATCAAAGTAGTTCTGGCTGCAGAACAAAAAGCCAAAGAAGAAGCATTCTGGGCAACCGCTGAAGAAGGCAAAACCTATCAGGGTACCGTTAAATCCTTAACCACCTTTGGTGCGTTTGTAGATATCGGCGGTGTTGACGGTCTGGTTCACATTACCGAACTGTCCTGGGCTAGAATCAAGCATCCTTCTGAAGTAGTAAAAGAAGGTCAGCAGATTGAAGTTTATATCAAAGCTTTAGATACCGAAAAGAAGAAAATCTCTTTGGGTTACAAAAAAGATATTGACAATCCCTGGACCAAATTCTTAAACACCGTAAATTTAAACGATGTTATCACCGTAAAAGTAGTTCGCATTGTTCCCTTTGGTGCATTTGCAGAAATTCTTCCCGGTGTTGACGGTTTGATTCACATTTCTCAGATTGCAAACAAACACATTGCAAAACCGGAAGATGAACTGTCCTTAGGTATGGAAGTAGAAGTTAAAGTAATTGAAATTGATGCTGAAAAGAAAAAAGTAAGCTTAAGCATGAGAGAATTACTGGCTCCCTCCGAACATAAGGATGCAGTAGAAGAAGCTGCAGAAGAAGCTGCAGAAGAAACTGCAGAAGAAACTGCAGAAGAAGCTACTGAAGAAGCAGCTGAATAATTTTTTAAAGCCAATTACAGTAATGAGAATATTTCCGCAGAACCGTCTGCGGAAATATTCTCATTATAGGAAAAGAAGGTTTGAGTAAAATGTCATACTTAGAAAAGTTAAAATTTAATGAAGATGGATTAATTCCTGCTGTTGTGCAGGATTATGATACCGAAGCGGTTCTGATGGTTGCATACATGACCAAAGAAACTCTGCAAAAATCCATCGAAACCGGAAAAACGGTTTTTTATTCCCGTAGTCGTCAAAAAGAATGGTTAAAAGGAGAAGAAAGCGGAAACTTTCAGAACATCGTAGAAATTTCTGCTGACTGTGATTACGATACTCTGCTCATCAAAGTCCGTTTGGACGGCGATAAAGTAAGCTGTCACACCGGAGAATATTCTTGCTTCTTCAATCGGATTGAAGACGGAGAATATGTTCATAAATCCAACGATAAATTGATTTTGCAAAGAATTTATGATACGGTGGTAGACAGAAGTAAAAATCCTGTGGAAGGTGCTTACACTAACTATCTTTTAGACAAAGGGATTGATAAAATCTTAAAGAAAGTCGGCGAAGAATCTGCGGAAGTTATCATTGCATCCAAAAACAATGCACCTGACGAAGTGATTTATGAAACTGCCGATTTAATGTATCATCTTTCTGTGATGTTATTTGACAGAGGTGTAACCTGGCAGGATATTTTCCAGGAACTGAGAAAAAGAAACAAGTAAAAATACACTTTTTTTCCTTTCTATGGATAAAATTTTTAAAAAGTATTGACCTTTTTAAGATTTTATGATATTATTTATTGTGTGTGTTGGTGTTTTCATGGGAAAACCGTACCAAACAAATTTATTTGCATATAATAAATTGTACCATATATTTAAAAATACTGATACAGCTTTGTTTGAAACAATTATGGAGTAAGGATGGTAAACAACATGTTTGAAAAAGAAGTTATTGTTCAGAATCAAGTTGGACTTCATGCAAGACCGGCTACCTTTTTTATTCAAAAGGCAAATGAATTCAAAAGCAATATCTGGGTTGAAAAAGAAGAAAGAAAAGTAAGTGCAAAAAGCTTGCTTGGCGTTCTTTCCCTTGGTATCACCAAAGGCACCAACATCAAAATTGTTGCTGACGGTTCCGATGCAGAAGCTGCTGTAGACGCATTGGTTACTTTGGTTAGTTCTGATTTTGCTGAATAATTTCAAATCAACATACTAAAAAAAGAGGTTACTTGGTTAGTAACCTCTTTTTTAGTGTCATCAACTTCTACCTTATGTCGGTTGAAAAGCAGATAACCTTCTTTTTCATTCAAAAGAAAAGAAGATAAAATGAAGAAACTAAGCTCGCAAGGATTCCCAAAAATCGGAGATACCGTACACTGAGTAGTATAACTTCATGGATTCCGTTCCTTTTCTCAGGCTGTAATTAGTTTTCGGTCTGTTTGGTGTAATAATTATAATATGCCCCTTGTTTCGCCATCAGTTCTTCGTGAGAACCTTCCTCTACCACATTGGTATCTCCGATGACCAAAATACGATCAGAACCAACAATGGTGGAGAGGCGATGTGCAATCATCAAGGTGGTTCTGCCTTCCATCAGGCGTTTTACCCCCTCAATAATTAACTGTTCTGTTTCGGTATCAATATTAGCAGTTGCTTCATCCAACACCAGGATTTTAGGATTCAACAGCATAGTTCTTGCCAGCGAAATCAGTTGACGCTGTCCGATGGAAAGACTGCTCCCCTTTTCTGATATCTGAGTCTGATAACCGTCTTTTAACCGCAAAATAAAATCGTGAGCATAAACTGCTTTTGCTGCAGCAATGACTTCTTCATCCGTTGCATCCAAACGTCCATAACGGATGTTTTCCAATATGGTACCGGAGAAGATATAACTTTCCTGAAGCATATATCCCACCTGTCTGCGAAGCGAATGCATCCTCACATCACGAATATCGTGACCATCGATTCTAATGTTACCGGATTCAATTTCGTAATAACGGGACAGTAAATTCACAATGGTGGTTTTCCCTGCCCCGGTCTGTCCCACAAAGGCAATTCGTTCCCCAGGTGCAATATGGAAGTTTAAATCTTTTAAGACGTATCCGTTTTCTTTCTCATACAAAAAGTCTACGTTGGAATACTCAATTTCTCCCCGGATATCCGGCAAATCGTAAGCATTGGGAGAATCTTTGATTTCTTCCGGTTCTTCCAATGTTTCTAAAATTCGTTCCAGATATCCCATATTGGTAATTAACTGATTGTATAAGTTGGATAAGTTATTGATAGGATTCCATAAACGGCGCAAATAGTTGATGATGGAAATCGTAACCCCTACAGTAATTGTTTCGCCGGAAACAACCATCACTGCCGCAAAATAAGTTACACAAGCCGTTAATTCCGACAAAAGAGATGTGGTTAAGGGAATCATAAACTCAATTCCCACCGTCTTCATCCAATGGCGGTACACCTGAACAGATAAATCGGTAAAAATACGTTCATTTCTCCGTCTTCTGCCAAAGGCCTGAGTCACACGGATACCATTGATGCTTTCCATTAAATAGGCCGTTAAATTACTATTTTTATCGTTAAAAGTTCTTCGGATTTTCCGTTGTACTTTTTTAATCAGATGCATCACGATTAAAAGTACAGGGATCCCGCAAAGAGCTACCAATGTGAGCTTCACATTGATGGCAAACATAAAGCTTACCACTGCCACCAAAGAAAGAATATCCAACACTGCATTGGCAATAATATTGGAAAACAATTCTGCAAGAGAGTTTATGTAATTGGTTACGCGGATTAAAATTTTGCCGTGAGGTCTGGTATCAAAAAATATGAAAGGCAATTTTTGAATATGGGAAAACAAATCTTTTCTGATATCAAAAATGATAGACTGCCCCACCTTGATTAAGTGCTTCATACGAAATCTTGATACCAAAATATTCACAAGTACCATAGCTGCAAGAGTGATACCGCAAGTATATAAGAGCTGCAAATCTTTGTTGACAATAGCATCGTCAAACACAATTTTCATAATATAGGGCACCACGGTGGAAGAAAGTACACCAATGGCGATTATAATAATGGTTAGGAGCAATTCCCACCAATATTGTTTCACATATTTAAAAACAATGCCCCACTCTTTTTTACCGAATTTAATTTTTAATTCTTCGTCCTGATGGAACCGATTGATTTTAGCCATGGATACCACCTCCGTACTGGTGCACATACACCCCATAGTAGTATCCTTCCTTTTGAGCAAGAAGTTCATCGTGGGTTCCCTGCTGAATCAGTGTTCCGTCTTTTAACACTAAAATCATATCACAATCTTTTACGGAAGCAATTTTCTGAGAAATGATAAATACAGTTTTATCATTGAAATTTTTAGCAAGTGCTTCCCGGATTTTTTCTTCCGTTTCAGAATCCAAAGCAGATGTGGTATCATCCAACACCAGAATAGCAGGATTTTTCAGTACGGCACGAGCTAAAGCAAGACGCTGTTTCTGTCCACCGGACAAAGTAACCCCCCGTTCTCCGATAACCGTTTCATACCCTTCAGGCAGTTTCTCGATAAATTCGTCTGCCATAGCAATATGTGCAGCACGCTTGATTTCGTCGATAGACGCTTTGGGATTTCCGTAAGAAATATTGGCACCAACGGTATCAGAAAACAGAAATACTTCCTGTTGAGAAGCTGAAACGGAATTTCTCACCGTTTCCAGATCCCATTCACGAATGGGAGTATCATCAATCAGAACCACACCCTCATCAGAATCATAAAAACGGGAAATCAGTTGAATCAAAGAGGTCTTTCCTGAGCCTGTCTGCCCCATAATACCGACTCTCATTCCCTGCTCTGCCACAAAGCTGACATTTTTAAGAGCGGTGATTCCTTCGTAGGAAAGACTCACATTTTGGAATTCCACTTTTCCCAAAACAGATGTCGTATTGAATTCATCCTTATTTACAATTTGGGGTTCTTCTTCCAGAAGTGCCATCATTTTTTCATAGGATGCAAAGCTGTTAATGGTTTCATTGGTTAAAGCACCTACCATAGTCAGTGGTCCTGTCACCATCCAGATCATACTGTTAAACATAATAAGATCCCCTAAAGTAATCACATCCTGAATGGCCAGAACTCCGCCCACAAAAATCATATAGAGCTGAACAAAACCATAGATATTCTGCAAAAACGGCAGATATTTTCGAGATGTCATAGCAATCTCCATCTGAGAATCCCGGAATTCTTTGTTTATCGCATCCAATCGTTCGTTCTCATACTCTTCTCTTACAAATGCCTTCACAGCTCTCTGTGCCCAAATGTTTTCACTGACCACGGTATTCAACGCTGAATGAACTTTTCTTAAGTGACGATACCGTTTTTTCTGTTCTTTTGCCATATGAGTCGTTAAAATGCTTACCACAGGAATCACTAATAACAATACCGCCGACAATTTCAGATTGATAAAGAAAACCAGAATTAAAATTGCACCTAAAAAAGTAGCAATATTTTCCAATGCCGTAAACACAGTATGGGCAAAAAACTGACGCACAGTGTCAATATCCGAAGTCATCTGTGTCATAGTTTCGCCAGCGGAATGAGTATCGAAATAACCGAAATCCAGCTCCATCAGTTTGCGGAATCCACGGCGACGAAGTCCTAATACCATTTTCTGGGTAATTCTTTCAATTCTCATCCGAGCGATATAACGCAGAAATAACCGTCCTACCGCAACCCCTGCAATTCCAAGCACAACAGGAATAATCAATTTGGCGTTCCCACCTAAAAGCACATCATCTACGATAGTTTTTGTGAAAAACGGATTTAAAAGTCCTAAAATTGCCGCTATGATAATCAAAAAGAGCATACAAAAATAAGTGCCATAATGACCTTTTAAAAGACCAAGCATATTCTTATTCACAAAAAACACCTCATTTCGCCTGAAAAAAAGGCTGTTTGAAAGGAAAAATTCCTTTCAAACACCCTCGTCATTATCTTACTGTTCGCCAAATTTTTCGCAAACTTCACGGTAAGAATCGTGAGTTCCGATATCATAACATTCTCCCTGGAATTTATATGCATATACCGGTTTTTTATCATGCAACCAGGAGGGGAAAAAGCCGGGAGCATCCGGGTTATTACCTTCATCCAGATATTGTTTAATCATCGGTAAAGTATCTTTTCTGTAAATATAGGATGCAAATGCAGCACAATTGGATTTCAGATTCTGAGGTTTTTCTTCCATCGCCAGAACCTTTCCGTTTTCATCCATAATAACATTTGCCATTCTCTGCAATTCTTTAATTTCATTGATTTCTTTTACCAGAATACTGTCAAAACTGTTCTGGCGGTAAAAATCCACGTAATCATTTAAGGGGAAGGTGAAGAAATTATCCCCTGCCATAATTAAAACATCTTCATCAATATTTCCGTTTTCAATTGTGAACCAAATATCTCCGATAGCCCCCAATTTATTGGAATCATCGGTGGTGTTGTCATCTAATACAGTCACCTTGAGACGAGTATCGCGAGTCTTTGCCCAATCGGAAAAATTGGTGAAGAATTTATGATTGGAAATAATAAACATTTCATCAATTTCCGCAATGGTTTCAATCTGATCGGTAATAAAGTCTAAAATAGATTTTTTCCCGATGGGTAACAGGCCTTTCGGAGTATCTTTGGTTAACGGATATAACCGGGTTGCATATCCTGCTGATAATACAATTGCTTTCATCGTGTTTTCTCCTTTTTTCATACACAATATTTATGGTTTGATTTTTAAAGGCATAAATTCTAAATAATCTGCCGATATCAATTGATACACAATTCCGTCATATTCACCTATATATGCATTTTCAATGCCTTTGGCGTGGAGATGTCCGTAATAACACTGTTTGATATCATATTGTTTTAATACCTGACGAATGGGATTGTCCCGCTCCGGATTCTGCTGATAGATAGGCGGATAATGCAAAAATGCTAATACCGGTAAATCAGGATACGCTTTTTTTGCTGTCTGAATGGAAAGCTCCAGACGAACAGCTTCCCGATGAGTCAGTTTTTCATCCTCTTCCCCGTGAGCAGTAATATCCCAACCACGGCTTCCGCAAATCAAAGTATCTTCTACTAAAAAAAAGTTGTTATGAAGAATCTGAACGGAAGAGATGTCTTCCTTTTTCAAAAAAATCTCCATTTTGGACATGGTAGTAAAAAAATAGTCGTGATTGCCTTTTGCAATGATTTTCTTTCCCGGAAGTTTCTCTAAAAACTGAAAATCGGCAATGGACTGTTCTAAGTAAGTTGCCCAGGAGAAATCACCGGGTAAAATCACCGTATCATGCTCGGTGACGTTTTTTTTCCAGTTTTCATATAGTTTATCGGTATAATCTTCCCAGGCTTTTCCAAACACATTCATCGGTTTATTGATACCAAAAGGAAGATGCAAATCAGAAATTGCAAAAATCGCCATAGATTCACTCCATTTGATTGCCAGTAGTTATTGATTAAGATAAAAACTTAGTAACTGTCTGCTTCATTTCAGTTTTTTCACAAGCAGATAAAAACCGTTGTTCTGCAGTTTTCAATTCCCAAAGCTGTTTGGGAATTTCCAGCCCTGAAACTTCTTTCAACAAGACCAACCGTTCAAATTCATCATCACAGGGTTTGTCCTGTTCCAATGCTTTCAATACACTTTCATTGAATTTATAAGGACTTGCGGTGGATGCTACCACACAAATTTTTTGATCCCCTGTTTCTTCACGGTATTTCTTTAATACATAGGATGCTACTGCCGTGTGGGTATCCATTAAATATGCATTCTCAGAGAAAGTTTTCTTAATTTCCAAAAGGGTGTCCTCTTCAGAAGCAAAGCCGGCATAAAAGTCCTTTTGGATGATTTCTTTCATCGCATCGGTTACTTCATAAGAACCATTTTCGGACAGTTTTTTCATCAAATCATTGATGTATTCATCGTTTTTTCCGCTGATATCATACAAATAACGCTCTAAATTTGAGGAAATCAGGATATCCATAGACGGAGACATCGTCAGATGAAACGCTCTGTTTCGGTTGTAAACACCGGAATTGATAAAGTCGGTCAACACATTATTACAATTGGAAGCACAAATAAGTTTTCCAATGGGAAGTCCCATTTTTTTCGCATAATACGCCGCCAGAATGTTGCCGAAATTTCCGGTCGGTACACAAACATTAAAAGATTCGCCGAATGTAATTTTTCCGTCTTTCACCAAGTCGCAATAAGCGGAAATGTAGTATACCACCTGAGGTACCAATCGTCCCCAGTTCATAGAGTTTGCAGAGGATAAGATGATCCCTTTTTCATTCAATTCTTCCCGGTATACTTCATCGGTAAAAATGGTTTTCACGCCGGTCTGTGCATCATCGAAGTTCCCATCGACACCGCTGACAAACACGTTATCTCCTTTTTGGGTAATCATCTGTAATTTCTGAATTTCAGATACCCCATCTTTGGGATAAAACACAACCACTTTAGTACCATCTACATCGGAAAAACCGTCTAACGCAGCCTTGCCGGTATCACCGCTGGTTGCAACCAGAATACAAACCGTACGGTCATCTCCGGTCTTTTTTACAGATGCTGTTAAAAGATGAGGAAGCATCTGTAATGCCATATCTTTAAAGGCACAGGTCGGACCGTGCCACAATTCTAAATACGCAGTTTTATCATTCGTATAATGCAAGGGCGTAGGTTCTCCTACCCCGAATTTGCAATTACCATACGCTTTCCCACAATAACCTTCCAGTTCTTCCACAGTAAAATCCTCTAAAAAAAGGCTTAAAACCGTTGCTGCACGCTGGATATAAGTCTGATTCATCAGTTTATCATAGATTTCCTTGGTTAACTCAGGAAATACCTCCGGCACAAATAATCCGCCCTCAAGGGATAATCCTTGCTTCATTGCCATTGCCGAAGTAACTTTATATTTTTTATTTCTTGTACTGTTGTACTGCATAATGTTCTCCTATCGTACAATTTTTTATCGAGATAATAAGGCACACGCTACTATTTAATTGTATAACATTTTTACCGAGATTGCAAGTTTTTTTAGAAAAAAGTCTATTTTTCTAAAACTTATTCAGGATTTTTATTGACATTTTTTTAAAGAGTGATACAATAACTGCACCACACAAAATCAAATATATTTCTCGCATCGTATGCGTTTTTTTATGTTAGGCTTTTTGTAACCTATAAAATCGTTATCGAAAGACGAAACGAAAAAATCCGCCCTTATTTGTGCAATCGAATACACTTGTCGGAAGACGATAGTTTGGATTGCACAAATACCAGGCGGTAGTTTCTTTTTTTGGTTCGTTTTTTCTTTGCTATCAAAGAAAAAAATGAACAATATGATATCATACAACGGGACGGTGTGGGCACCGTCCCCTACAAGATAATGGTACGCCGAGGGTGAACTTAACCCATTATGCGTCATTTTTCAAGAAATTCCTTGAAAAAATTATACAAGGAAAAATAAGAACAGAACGGTTTTTATGATTATTGAATGGAAAGTTCCTCCGGCACACACAGAGATTTTAAGGTGTCAAAATTCTGCCATGCCATAATCTTAATATCGGTATACGCCTGATTTACCGGGAAGAAAAGCGCTTCCCCTTCATACGTTGCAGGCTGCACTTGTTGGAATTTGCCGTTTTGATAGAAAGCAACCAGTATTTTGCTGCCTTCCGAAACGCCAAGAGGTTGCACTTGTAATTGATGTTTATCATCCGAAAGTTTGGCTTTAATGCCGTCAAATTTCACCACATTTATCGTGTAAGTATTTGCCCAAAGAGAATTTTCGGAAACCGGTTTCAATTCCAAAATCACTTGGGTGGTTTCCCCCGATAAAGAAACTCGTTTTCTGACACCGTTTGCAGCAGGAGAACCATTTACCTTCAGAGTGGCATTTTGAAAAGAAGAAGTGAAATAAATGGCGGTTGTTTCGCCGGACACATAAACGGTGTACTCTGTAATATCCGAATCAAATTCCTTATCCCAGAATCCAAGATCCGAGGTGATGGAATTGGCTCTCACGCTGACCGTAATCACAATGGAATGTGTTGCAGTGATGCCACTTCCGTCTGTTGTGGTTGCGGTTAAAACGATTGTTCCGTTTTTCAACGGAGTCACCAAACCGTTTTCGTCAACCGTTGCCAAACGATCGTCGCTGACCGACCAGATGACATTCTGATTGGTGGTATAATCGGGAAGGATTGTTGCAGTATATTGCGTAGGTTCAAAAATTTCGGTTTCTCCTACAATAGCAATGCTTTCTGCCATCTTTTTAACCGTAATTTCTTTGGTTGCAAATACACCGCTTCCATCGGTTGCCGTTGCGGTGATGGTCACTGTCCCGGCAGTTACGGGCGTTACCATACCGTTTTGGTCGATGGTTGCAATATCTTTGTTATCAATAGACCAGGTTACTGTTTTATCAGATATGTAATCAGGAAATACCGTTGCAGTATATTGACTTGCCCCGTAAATGGTATCTTCTCCGGTAATGGTAATGCTATCTGCCAATTTCGGAGTAATTTCCAATGAATTGGAATATCTGTTTTGCAAATAATAGATATCATTTCCGCTAAGGAACGTATCTTCGGTCATGGTAATCTCAACCGTCTGCAATGACGCATCTGTGGGAATGGTAAACACCAAATCAAAAGGATTGAGCATAGTTTTTACAGGAATCCAGTCGGCATCAGAATACTGTGCTAAAATCACAGAAGTAACAAAGCCGTCCTCTTCCCATTGGTCTTCCAACCCTGCATAAGAGAAGTCTTTGGCAACCACATCCGTTAAGGTGATACTGTTGGGATATTTTACAGAACAATATAACACACTTGCGTAATTTGGCGTAAATAATGAAACTGACTGCACCACATCGGTAGCTCCCATTTCTGCCGATTGTACTCCGGAAACAGTAATATATTCTTCTATCACATGAATATATACCACTGTATTTTCATTGATAATGGTATCCAAGTCATACTCCTGTGTCATGGCACTGTCTTTATAAACAGATATCGAAGCACCTTCAGTTGCCGGAATCTTTTCCATGTCTAAAGCAGTTCCCATAAGATTCATAATTTTTGCATATTCGGTTCCATCCGGATTTAGCAAGGTTACATAAGCAAAATAATGTTTCGTTGCACCGGTAAGTGGAGTATTGTTACTACCGATGGAAATCGTATTCCACTCTTCCTCCGTACCGTGATAATATACATCCGTTAAGCTGCTGCAATAATCAAACGCAGAGTTACCGATGCTGGTGACGCTGTCTCCAAGAGTAACGCTGGTTAAGCTGCTACAATCCTCAAACGCACCGTTACCGATGCAGGTGACACTGTCTGGAATGGTAACACTGGTTAAGCTTGTGCAATTATAAAACGCATTCTCACCGATGCTGGTGACACTGTCCGGAATGGTAACGCTGGCTAAGCTTGTGCAATTAGAAAACGCAGAGCCACCGATGCTGGTGACACTATCCGGAATGGTAACGCTGGTTAAGTTGCTGCAATAAGAAAACGCAGAGTTACCGATGCTGGTGACACTGTCCCCAATGGTAACACTGGTTAAGCTTTTGCACCTACAAAACGCAGAGTTACCGATGCTGGTGACACTGTCCCCAATGGTAACACTGGTTAAGCTTTTGCACCTACAAAACGCATAGCTACCGATGCTGGTGACACTATCCGGAATGGTGATGCTGGTTAAGCTGTTGCAAGAAGAAAACGCAGAGTTACCGATGCTGGTGACACTGTCTCCAAG
>JAGAKI010000024.1 GCA_017625695.1 Clostridia bacterium
CAGCGCTCTTCTATGGTAAGATGTTTATAGTTCATATGTTTCTCTCCTTTGTAGTTTGTGGTGTGGTAACCTTATTCTACCAGAGATTCATATGAACTTCAATTTTTTTAGGGTGTTGCACTTAATAGTATAACTCACCAAGGTACAAAACAAAGGAGGCTCTTATGAGCGTATTACAAGAACTGTGCACCGTATTGCAACGAGGACGACTTCCCAAAGTAACAGAATTGGTGAACCAGGCAATTACCGAAGCAAACGGTGATTGCCTTTTTTGTTGTTCTTTCCATGCAGAATTTGACGAAATCAACATATTATCTGCATAAAATCACCTATAATTTTTGGGTATGATATGATAAAATGGTAATATACAACCAAATTTCTTACAAATATGAGGTGCGATTATGAAAGCATTGGTAAAAAAAGAAAAAGGGAAAGGCTTTGTGGAAATTTTAGAATGTGACAAACCCATTCCCAAAGAAAATGAAGTGTTAATCAAAGTTGCATATACCGGCATCTGCGGAACCGATATCCATATTCTGCACGATGAATTTCCTTATTGGCCTCCCGTGATTATGGGTCACGAATTTTCAGGCGTTGTGGAAGAAGTGGGCGCAGGTGTTACCGGTTACCAAAAAGGTGACAAAGTGGTGGGGGAACCTCACAATTTAGCTTGCGGAAAATGTCATTTATGCCGCAACGGAAAAATTCAGATCTGCGACAGTAAGCGTTCTATCGGATGGGGGATTGACGGTGCATTTGCGGCGTATCTTTGTATGCCTGAAAATCTTTTGCATAAGGTTTCCGATAAGATTTCCCTGAAATCTGCGGCGGTTGCAGAGCCTTGTGCCATTGTGGCTCATCAGCTGTTGGAAAAATGCGGTATCACTCCCGGTGATATTGTGGTGATTATGGGGATGGGTGCCATCGCTATTATTGCGGCGCAGATGGCAAGAGCGGCAGGTGCAGGACAGATTGTGATGTGCGGATGCACCCGTGATATGGGAATCCGTTTGGATTATGCCAAAAAGACCAACTGTTGCGACAAATTTGTGAATGTGGAACAAGAAGACATCGTTGCAATTATCAACGAAATGACCGGGGGCAGAGGTGCCGATGTGGTGGTGGAAGCCGCTGGTGCAACTCCTGCTATCGTGAACGCGCTTAAGGTTATCAAAAAGGCAGGCACCATTTGTGCCATTGGTTTGACCGGGAAAGATACTATCTCCATTCCCTGGGATATTGCAATGAAAAAAGCAATCACCGTTCAGTTTAATATGAGCTCCAGCTACAACGGTTGGGAAATAGCACTCAGAATGATGGAAAGCGGTATGGTGCAAGTGGAAGAAATGGCAAAAGTGATGAAAATGGAAGAATGGGAAGACGCTTTTTCTCAGTTGGAAAAAGGGGAAGCCATTAAAATTCTGTTGGAATGCGGTGAGTAATTGCAATGAATATATTTGAAACAACCTTTAAAAATATCAGCGGTATCTGTGCGGAAACCGAAACTCTTCGTGCGATTTTTCTGCCCGAACACGGTGCAAAATTGGTTTCTTTGGTGTATAAACAAAAAAATTACGAGCTCTTTGCTCAGGATGAAAATCCCATCTATCTTCCCCAAAGTGAAACAAGCAATTATGTGGAGCAAGAGGTTTCGGCGGCAGATGATTTGTTCCCCACCATTGACCCTTGTAAAACGGGTTTTGCTAACAATACGGAATATCCCTGCCACGGGGAAACCTTAAGGGTAAAGCACGATTATCAGATTTGTGATAACAAGCTTATTATGAGCTTTACCTCCAAAAAATTCGGATACCGATTTGTGAAAACCGTATCCTGCGGTGAAAACGGAGAACTGACCACATCCTATGAAATCACCAATCAGACTGATGCGGATTTTCCTTGTATTTTCGGGCTTCATTGTATGTTTCGTGCAGAAGAAGGGGGCAAGGTTGTAACCTTTGAAAATTGTGATGAAGTCACCGTGATGTTTGATGAAGACAAAGAATTCGGTCATCCTTGGGATAGGGTGAAGCTTTCTGATAAAATGCTCGCATCCGAACGATACTCTAAAGACGGAAATGCCTATAAATATTATTTATGCGACAAAAAAATCAAAAATCAATGCGGATATTTTAATCCTGTTCTTGACAAAACCGTAATGTTGTCTTATAATAGTAGAGCTATGCCTTATTTGGGCGTATGGATGAATAACGGTAAATTTAAGGAAATGTATAATGTGGCGTTGGAACCCTGCAGTGCTCCCTATGATTCTCCGGTGAATGCCAGGAATCAGGGATGCGAGTTTATCATCAAAGCAGGCGAAACTTACCGTGTTGATGTTTCCTATGATGTGAAATAACAGGAGAATCAAAAACGGCAAGTTTTTTAGCGAATTTTCTCACAGTGGGAGAATAGGTATTAGTCCTCTTTTTATTGATTGCAACCGGCTTTTTGTGTAACAAAGGAAGCCAACAAGCGTATTTCAGACCTTGTGGTCATTGTGGTAACACCTTGTGTAATTATCAAATCTTTCTTAAGAGAATTTAATCCTGAGATGTTAAAAATGTTGCTGCTTGCACTTTTGATTGCGGCATTATCTCACGTGGTGATGTTCAACATCTTTGCATGGAGCTGGGGACTTTGTTTGATCAGTGGTGACAAATCTAAAATCACTGTGAACAAAATGCTGTTTTCACCCGGTATTATCGGAGTTGTCATTGGGATGCTTCTGTTTGTTGCATCCGTGCCACTTCCCAATGCACTGAAAACTGCCTTAACCCATATTTCCAACCTGAATACACCCCTCCTAAGGACTAGTCATCGGTTCGATTCCGGTCAGGGGTGCCAAAAAACTATGTAAGGTACAAAACAAAGGAGGCTCTTATGAGCGTATTACAAGAACTGTGCACCGTATTGCAACGAGGACGACTTCCCAAAGTCAAAGAACTGGTGGAACAAGCCATTTCCGAAGGAATTGCCGCGGAGGTAATTTTAGAAGAGGGTTTATTGTCCGGTATGGCAATCATTGGTGAAAAATTTAAAAAAAATGAAGTGTTCATTCCGGAAGTCATGATGGCGGCACGGGCAATGAATGCCGGCGTAGAATTGCTTCGTCCCTTGTTGGTATCGGAAGGTGTTTCCAAAAAAGGAACTGCTGTGATCGGTACCGTAAAAGGAGATCAGCATGATATCGGCAAAAACATCTGCAAAATGATGCTAGAAGCAAAAGGAATGGAAGTTTTCGACTTAGGCACCGATGTATCTGCCGATACTTTTGTTGCAAAAGCAATCGAACACAACGCTTCTGTCATTTGCTGTTCTGCCTTACTCACCACCACGATGAACGAAATGAAACAAGTAATTTTAAAAGCACAGGATGCAGGTATCCGTGACAAAGTAACCATTATGATTGGCGGTGCACCTGTCACCCAGGAATTCTGCGACCAGATTACCGCCGACTATTATACTCCCGATGCGGCAACCTGCTCCGAAGTGGCATTAAATGCGTGTAAATAATTTTTTATACTTATAACAATCATAACCACTAGTAAACTAGTGGTTTGACCAGCCCCTAGAAGGGGCTATTACAGGCTTAACCCCTCAAAGGGGCATTGAAGGCTTGACACCGCACTACAGTTACAGGCAGCCGCTCACGTGCGGCTGTCTTTTTTATGCCTACTTATTCTTGGTACCCGTAAACGGGTTAAAAAGGCTCCCCAGTAGAACCGGGGGTTTATCTCCACGCCTAAAGGCACCAATAAAAAAGACGTTGTTTTCTAAAAAGGAAACAGCGTCTTTTTTGGCTGTTTTCAAGGGGTTTCGTTGGTTTTTGGTGGTGTTTGGTTTTGATTTTCCAAATTTTTGCAAAAATTCCCGTATTTTTTATCATTTTCAAAAAAATGTATTGACAAATGAAAATAGGGTGCTATAATAAAAACATAAAAAGCGAACATTTGTTTGTGTTTTTATGAGAGAAATCAAACAAGCCGAAAAGGAGGATGAAAAATTGGCGATCACCTTAAAAAAATATCAGGGAGAATTAACCCTCCAATGCGAAACGCCAACCTGTCTCAATCGAGGGGAATATTTATTTGGAGAGGAAAAAGAATCGATTGCCCGAAAAATCATTTTATGCAAACGATGTGTCACAGCCATTGAAAAGGGGGTTAAACAACAATCAAGACAACCAAGCAAGCAATCGCAGAATTCTTAAGTCTTTCGGAAGAAAGAAACCGCAGACTGACACAATCCCGACTTCGATATTACAACAATGAAACGCCTCATCTGATTCCGCCCAGGATTCACAGAAAGCAACTGAGCTTTCACAAGGATACTTCCCGTATCCGATGGATTTTTGGAGGAAACCGTACCGGAAAAACCGTAGCCGGTGCAGTGGAAACCGTCTGGTTTGCCAGGGGAAATCACCCCTACCGGAAAATCACCGCTCCCATGAAGGGATGGGTGGTGTCCTTAACCAACGAGGTGCAACGTGATGTAGCACAAAAGGAAATTCTGCGGTGGCTGGAGCCGGGATGGATAAAAAAAATTGTAGTCCGACGCGGAGAAGCTGATGATCCGAAAAACGCCATCATTGATTTTATTGTGGTACGCTCCATCACCGGCGGAGACAGCGTCATTGGCTTTAAAGTGTGTGAGCAGGGACGGGCAAAATTTCAGGGAACCAGTTTGGATTTTGTCTGGTTTGATGAAGAACCTCCCAAAGAAATTTTTGACGAGTGCCGGATGCGTGTGGTAGATACCATGGGCGTGCTTTGGGGAACTATGACTCCCCTTTCCGGCTTAAGCTGGGTGTATGAGCAGATTTACTTAAATGAGCGAAACGACACCGGCATCAAAACCTTTTTTATGCAATGGGAGGACAATCCTTACCTGCATCCGTCGGAAATTGAATATATGAAACAGTCTCTCACCGAAGAAGAGCGGGAAGCCCGTCAGTACGGACGGTTTATTTCGGAATCCGGATTGGTTTACAAAGAATTCGAGGAAGCCATTCACGTAATTGACCCCTTTGAGATTCCCAAAGACTGGTATGATATGATAAGTATTGACCCCGGCTTTTATGCTCCCACTTCCTGTCATTTTTACGCAAAAGACCCGGACGGCACCATTTACGTCATCCGGGAACATTACCAAAGCGGAAAAAGCGTGGAAGAACACGCCAAAGAGATTCACGCCATTGCCAATGAGCTTGGCTGGAAAAAGGATGTAAACGGCAATTTAAAAGCATTAATTGACAGCGCCGCCGACCAGAAAACCTTAGCTTCTGACAAAAGTGTATCTGATTTATTTTACCGCCACAAAATCTTAGTCAACAGCAAAGTGGAAAAATCCAAATGGATTGGAATTGAACAGGTACGGGGCATTCTGAAAGTCCGTCCCCATCCTGACCGCGAGCTTTATCCCAACGGGAAGGCAGGTCTGTATATTTTCAAAAACTGTCCCAACCTGATTCGGGAAATCAAGGGATATCGCTTTCAGCCGGGAAGTGACCAGCCATATAAAAAGAATGACCATGCCTTAGACGAACTTCGCTATTACGTAATGAGCCAATCTCAAAATCTTTCCAACAAAAAAGCACTGCCGCATTTCAGAAAAGGAGGTCGTAAACGTGCCTTTTAATGAAACACTCGCCCATTCCACCGTGGAGGCCTATCGCAATCCGGACAGCGTCCGTCTGGTAGTAGCAGAGTCGGAATATCAGATTCCCCTGCCTACTGCAAGAACCATCTGCGATTTGCTTTCCATTACCGTATACGACGAAAGTATCGTTTCTTTGATGGCAAAACGCCGTCGTCTGACTTACGAAAACGAATGTCTGAAAGAAAAACTGCAAAATGTTTTTCAATATTACCGAAGAACCAACCGGAGGAAGCCACATTGGAAAAAATCGCAGTAACCGAGCTGGCAGATGCCTTGCTGGAATGGCTCCGCGAAGAAGACCACATTGTGCTGGACGAGTTTTTTGTACAATACGGACTGACGGTGAAACAAGCCGACAATCTTGCCAAGAAAAACAAAAAATTCAGAGATACCCTGGAATTTGCCAGAGACACCGTATATGCCCGCCTGATTGCAGGCGCCCTGACCAAACGCTTCAATCACTCCTTTGTGACCTATCTGTTAAAAACAAAAACAGCACCAAAGGAAGAGGAAAACCCGTTTACAAAACTCTCCGACGAAGTGTTAAAGGAACGGCTTGTCACCTTAGCGGAAGCCATTTTAAAGGATTTACAAGAAAACACCCCTGAAAGGAATGAATCGAATGGATGATATTTTTACCTACCGTGAAGCAAAACCATACTTACAACGCACCAAACGAATGTTAAAAAGCGTTCGTTCTTTGGAAAATTATATGAATGATACCAAAAAGGATTTATTTGAGCTATCTAAAATTGCCCGCAAGTCCAACAAACAGACCGCTATTTTGTCCTTTGTGAAAAAAACTTCCGGCGACTTTGAAAAAGAATATGACAACTATCTGCAAAAGACCGAAGCCGCATTGGCACGTGCAGAGCATCTATACCGCAAAATCACGGAAGCACACAACAGCATTCCCAATGAACTGGTCAGAAATATCTTACGATACTACTATATGGAAGAACACACCATCGAAGACACAGCTGAGCATTTTGCATTCAGTATCAGTTCTATTTCCCGATATAAAAAAACAGGACTGATCAAAATGACCGAAAGCCTCTTTGGTATCATTATCGACGAAAAAATGGATGCCAAATTAGCACTTGGTATTTCATAATTTCTGTTTGTGATAGCCATAAAAAATCCTCATTCAACCGAATGAGGATTTTTCTGCAATATATTTTTTAGTCGTTGCCCCAAAATTCGATGGATTGCCCTTCGGTTCCCGGCATCAGCGGGTCTCCACCTACATGACGAAGGACAACCGTACCGGGATAAAGTTCCGCCATTTCACTTTCAGAAGTTCCGTAAGCAAAACGGACTTCACCGGATTCGTGAATATATAAAAGCAATGCCAAACAGCTTATCTCCGCTTTTTAACATGTTCTGCAAATTAACAAACGGATCGTTAGACGGCACATAAGCCGGCGGTTCTTCTGTAGGGGGATTGGAACTACATCCCATAGCGGTGAATATCAGCATTGCCGAAAGCAACAATAAAAACAGTTTTTTCATATTGTATCCTCCAAAATGATGTCATTGTAATTGTATCATAAAGTGACATAAATTCCAAGCAAAAATTACAAGCGGGTTTCCAAAAACAGTATCATTTCGTGGTTGCACAAAAAAACACAAGGGAGAAACCAGTCTCCCTTGTGTTTTTTATATTATTGCTTTTCGTTTTTTTCTTTGCAGAGTTTTTTCACATGTTCATAAACAGCGTCTTCAATTTCCGGAGTACCTTTTGCATTTGTGGGAAGCAACATATCTCCTGCCACTTCGGGATCGGTACAAGCCACATCATTTCTCCATAAATCTCTGACAGATTTGTCACGAAGATTAGGGATTTCCTTGGAAACACCACCTTCTAAAATCGAACGGTATGCAAACAACCCGGGTAAAAACATATCCATTGCTTCATAAACATCGATAATATCTGCATCAGGATTTCCTTTGATTTTTTCCACAAAATGATACATGGAATAATAGTCAGAACCACCATGACCAAACCCTGACACCTTGTCTTCCTGACCAAGAACAGGAATATAGGTTTCCAGCTTTTCTTCTCCGTATTCTCCGGAATAATCATCGCAGTTTACATAAACTCTATCGATATTCCCCTGTTTTGCATCCATTCTGGCACACTCAATTCTGCCTTTGGAACCATACATAGAATACCATAAGGAATCTTTATATAAATCGCCGTGAATACTTTTTATAATACCGCCGTTCTCTAAAGTAACCATTTCAATCCCAAAGGTTGCTCCTTTTGCTCCCACACGACGTTTTCTTTCAAAATGGCCGCTTTCAAAACCAACAACCGAAACAGGACGAAGTCCGGTAATATGAATCAGCGGCCCCATAGAATGGGTGCAGTAGAATGTGGAATACATATTGTTTCTCCAATGGTCTTTTTCTCCATAAGTGATTTCAGGCCAGATAGGTTCACAGTTATGTACATATTCTCCTTCCCCGTATTCAAATTCACCGATTTTGCCCTGTTTGTATAATTTTTTCATTTCATAAGGACCAATCATATAGCAATAATTTTCACCGTATGCATAAATTTTACCGGTTTCTTCCACTGCTTCTACTAATTCCACAGCTTCTTTCATGGTCTGAACAGGTAACACTTCGGAATAAACATGTTTGCCTGCTTTCATTGCTTTAATCGCAAAAGGAGCGTGTTGGTTTGCATAGTTTGCCAAAACAACAGCATCCATATCGTGCTTAATAAATTCATCAAAGTTATCATAAAAGGTAACATCAAAGCCTTCGCATGATTTTTTTTGTTTTTCCAGAACTTCCGGAGATTTGTCGCAAATCGCAACCACTTCGGCGTGATCGGACCGTTTACAATAATCAATCATACTTCCGCCGCGAAAACCGCCGAGAACACCAATTCTTATTTTTTCCATTTTGGATCTACCTCCCCTTTTTAGATATCTTTATCATAGCATACTCCTTTTCAATTTAAAATGGATATTTTCCACACAATTGAGGAAAATCGTACGATTTAGGTTGACAAGACGGATGATTGGCGTTATAATGATACCAAGAGGAGGGAGCATTTATGGAACAAAACATATGTAAATTTATTCCGTATCATACGGATAAACATTCCATACACACGATTAATTTTGTGTTGGAAACCAAACCACAAAGCTATTCTTCTCTGAAATCATCGTCTGTCTATAAAATGCATCTGGTATGCAGCGGAACCGGAAAACTTCATCTGAGCGGTAAAACAACACCCCTCAAACAAGGGGATGTTTTCTTTACCTTTCCCGGCACTCCACACAGTATTGAATCCTTGGAATCTTTTACTTATATGTATATCAGCTTTTTAGGTACAAGATCCAATATGGTGTTAGATAAACTCCGGATTTCCCCCCAAAATTTCATTTTTTCCGGATGTGAAGAATTATATTCATTTTGGGAAAATGGACTTCATACCATACCGGAAACATCGGATTTAATTGCCGAAAGTATTCTACTGTATACCTTTTATTTTCTCGGTCAGAATGTTATTCCGTTGGAAACCAACAAAAATTCCGAACAAAACAATGCTTTTTTAAATATCAAAAAATATATTGATGACAATTTTTCACAGCGCAAACTGTCTTTGGGCCTCATCAGTTCAGAACTTTCCTATAGTCCAAAATATATTTCATCCCTTTTCAAAAAGAGATTTAAAATAGGAATTTCCGAATATCTGAATACCATTCGGATTCAGAATGCCTGTACCTTAATCAATCAGGGATTTACCAATGTATCAGATATTGCCAACCGATGTGGCTACGAAGATCCTCAATATTTTTCCAAAGTGTTTAAAAAACAAATCGGCGTTTCACCGAAAAGTTATATCAAAGGTACTTTGGTAAAATAAATAGAAGTTTTGCCCCTATTTTTGTATTGGCAGGTACCATATCTCCAAATCTTTTGCTTTGATGACCGCATATCATAGTTTAATATACATATCATTAAATGTCACAATCTAACGACTGCTCAAAAATCAGGTGGAAATTTAATTTACTTATAGCTGAGAGAAGGTCAATTTCGCTCTCCTAAGAGAATTTAACTAAAAAAACTCTCGTTTGCTATGCAAACGGGAGTTTTTTTGTAAGTACGATATAATTTTACTGTCAATCATTTTTTGGCGATATACTCGCTCTCGCTCGTGCGATATATTTGCTTCGCAAATTCGATATAACCTTATTTCATTCGGTTGCGATATGATATAAATCGCGTTGCCGTGAGGCAACATATCGCGTGCGTTAGCGCATATCGCACCTGATAAGGTATATCGCAAATCTCATATGAGATTTATATCGCTGAAAACGGGATAGAATTTACTGACAGTAAATTCTATCCCGTTTTCATGGTGGAGATGAATCGTACTTTTAGACTTTCACGAACACCACTTGTTTTAAGCTTTATCCTTTGACTTTAGTATATCATAAATCTGTCGACCTACAATGTTTACTTGTGAAAAGCTACGGTAGCGGTCTCTTGAAATCTAGATTTTCAAACACGGTTTCTGAACTCTGTTTACCCTCATCGTTCCTTGCGTTTGCAACAATGTGTCAAAATCGATTTTTTTGAGGTGGAGCCAAGCGAACAATATGCTTTTCAAAATTTTTTTGTGCAAAGAGAAAGCCGCTGCTTTGGGCAACGACTCTGTCTATATTTCAGGCGGCATTTTTTAGATTTTCATCTTTGGTTTTGAGAATCACCTCGATGCAATCATCACATACAACTATTCTATCCACATATGAGCGAATGAATTTCCTACAAACCAACAAATCTTTATTTAGAAGATACGACTTAAACTTTGCTTTCACATCATCTATATCATTTTTCTTGAAGAATACAGGTTCATAGGTTTCTAATTCTGCTATTTTCTTTTCAAACTTTTCTTTTTCTTTCTCAATCTCAGCTATTTTAGATGTGATTGCTGATAAGTTCTCAGCCTCTAAAAGTGCTTTTGTCAACTTATTAAGCGAGGTTTCAACTTGGACTAGCCGATTTTTAACTTTTATCATCTTATTTTTATTATCATAAGCAGTTTTTTCTATTTTCCTATTTAATGCTTCTAAAATATAAGTATAATTTCTTTTATCAAACACGATCTCCATTAACTTGGTTACAACAAAATCATCGATATATTTTATATTTAGAGCTTTATTGTTACAATCATCCCTATATCCACCACACCTATAGGTAGGA
>JAGAKI010000025.1 GCA_017625695.1 Clostridia bacterium
ATCAAGGGTTAGTCCTACAACACTAAAAAAGAACCTGGCGTTAATTAACGCCAGGCCCAAAAAAATTTTAAATTATCAAAAACCAGCAGATTTATTTGAGCTTGAACTCAAAAAATGTTGCACTTAGTTTGACAAATCATTGTGTGTCAAAAAAATTCCAAAAAAATTTGACAAATCGGAAATTATGTATTATACTATATAAGTAAAACTATGAAAATTTAAAAAGACGATGAAAAAGACAGTAGTATTCCATCGAACACTTTGAGCGAGTCGGGTACGGTGTGAGCCGACAGTTAGTAGCGGAATATGAATATCCCTTTGGAGTTGCATTGCCCAACGGTTTTAGAAAAAACTCAGTAAGTGGTGACGGTATTCCCCGTAACAGGAAGCGTGTATGATGGTGCACGGATAATAGGTGGTTACAAAGGTTTTTGTCCTGTTATCAGACAAGAACTTTTTTTATTTGTTTAAAATAGGAGTTTGATATAGGAGGAGTACGAAATGTACGAAAAAGTGTCTGCAAATTTAAACTTTGTAGAAAGAGAAAAGAAAACAGAATTATTTTGGAAAGAGAATGGCATCTTTGAAAAAAGCATCGAGAGCCGAAAAGAAGGGGAAACCTTTACTTTTTATGACGGTCCCCCGACAGCAAACGGCAAGCCTCATATTGGGCACGTGTTAACCCGTGTCATCAAAGATATGATTCCCCGTTATAAAACCATGAAAGGCTACCATGTGCTTCGGAAAGCAGGCTGGGACACCCACGGTCTGCCCGTTGAATTGGAAGTGGAAAAGAAACTGGGCTTAGACGGCAAAGAACAGATTGAAGAATATGGTCTGGAACCCTTCATCAAGGAATGTAAAGAAAGCGTTTGGAAATACAAAGGAATGTGGGAAGACTTCTCCGGAACCGTTGGCTTCTGGGCAGATATGGACGACCCCTACGTTACCTACACCAATGATTTTATCGAGTCTGAATGGTGGGCATTGAAACAAATCTGGGAAAAAGGTCTTTTATATAAAGGCTTCAAAATTGTACCCTATTGCCCCCGTTGCGGAACCCCCTTGTCCAGCCACGAGGTTGCACAGGGTTATAAAGATGTGAAAGAAAAATCCGCTATCGCAAAATTCAAAGTGAAAGGTGCAGAAAATGAGTTTATTTTAGCCTGGACCACCACTCCCTGGACCTTACCCTCCAACGTGGCACTTTGTGTAAATCCCGACGAAACTTATGTAAAAATTGAAACTGACGGTGTGAAATATATCTTAGCGGAAGCGTTAGTACCCAGCGTCATTGAGGGGGAATACACCGTTTTGGAAACTTATGTGGGAAAAGAACTGGAATTCAAAGAATATGAACCCCTCTTTGATTTTGCAAAACCCGACAAAAAAGCTTATTACATCGTTTGTGACCACTACGTTACCTTAACCGACGGTACCGGTATCGTTCATATCGCTCCCGCATTCGGGGAAGATGACGCCAAAGTTGGCAGAAATTATGATTTACCCTTTGTTCAGCTGGTTGACCAAAAAGGGGAAATGACTGCAGAAACTCCCTGGGCGGGAATGTTCTGTAAAGATGCCGACAAGGAAGTGTTTATTGACTTAGATAAAAGAGGTCTGCTGTTTAAAGCCTTACCTTTTGAACATTCTTATCCCTTCTGCTGGAGATGTGATACTCCCTTAATTTATTATGCAAGAGACTCCTGGTTCATCAAAATGACCGAAGTGAAAGAAAACCTTATCAAAAACAACAACACCGTAAACTGGATTCCCGAATCCATCGGGAAAGGCAGATTCGGCGATTGGCTCAATAACGTGCAGGATTGGGGCGTAAGCCGTGACCGTTACTGGGGGACTCCCTTAAATATCTGGCAGTGTGAATGTGGTCACCGTCATGCCATCGGCAGTATTGAAGAATTAAAGAGTATGTCCGATAATTGTCCTGATGAAATTGAACTGCACCGTCCCTTCATCGATGCGGTAACCATCAAATGTCCCGAATGTGGCAAACAAATGCATCGTGTGAAAGAAGTTATCGACTGCTGGTTTGACTCCGGGGCAATGCCTTTTGCACAGTGGCACTATCCTTTTGAAAACAAGGAAATTTTCCAGGAAAACTTCCCTGCAGATTTCATCAGCGAAGCGGTAGACCAGACCCGTGGCTGGTTCTATTCACTCTTGGCAATTTCTACCCTGATTTTTGATAAAGCACCTTATAAAAACGTGATCGTGTTGGGCCATGTTCAGGATGAAAATGGTCAGAAAATGTCAAAATCCAAGGGCAATGCCGTTGACCCCTTTGATGCACTGGCAGAACACGGTGCAGATGCTATCCGTTGGTACTTCTACTCCAACTCTGCACCCTGGCTCCCCAACAAATTCCATAAGGGTGCCGTTACGGAAGGACAGAGGAAGTTTATGGGTACTCTTTGGAATACCTATGCATTCTTTGTGTTATATGCAAATATTGACGGCTTTGACGCTACCAAATATACGTTGGAATATGACAAGCTCCCCGTGATGGATAAATGGTTGTTATCCAAGTTAAATACCCTGACTGAAACAGTTGATACCTATCTTGCTGATTACAAAATTACTGAAACCTCCCGTGTATTGGACGATTTTGTGGATGAACTCAGTAACTGGTATGTTCGCCGTTCCCGTGAACGTTTCTGGGGCAAGGAAATGACTCAGGATAAAATCAATGCCTATATGACCTTATATACCGCATTGGTAACTGTAGCAAAATTATCGGCTCCCATGATTCCCTTTATGGCAGAAGATATCTACAGAAACTTAGTTTGCTCTATTGATAAATCTGCTCCCGAAAGTGTTCATTTGTGTGATTTCCCTGTGGCGAATACCGCTTGGATTGACAAAGAGCTGGAAGAAAAAATGAACGAAGTGGTTGACATTGTTGTGTTGGGCCGAGCTGCAAGAAACTCTGCCAACATCAAAAACCGTCAGCCCATCGGAAAAATGTTTGTAAAAGCAGAAAATACACTGTCTGAATTCTTCTGTGACATCATTGCAGAAGAACTGAATGTAAAAGAAGTTACCTTTACTGACAGCGTAAAAGACTTCACTTCTTACTCGTTCAAACCGCAATTGAAAACCTTAGGTCCCCGTTTCGGCAAACAGCTTGGAGAACTTCGCACCATTCTGTCTGAATTGGACGGCATCGCCGCTATGGAGGAACTGGAAACCAAAGGTACCCTGACGATTACCTTAGGCGGTAAGGAAGAAGCGTTAACCAAAGAAGATTTACTCATTGAATCTGCACAGGTGCCCGGTTACGAATCCAATTCTGATTACGGTATTACCGTTGTTCTGGATACCAACTTAACCGAAGAACTCTTGGAAGAAGGGTTCGTGAGAGAAGTGGTTTCCAAAATTCAGACCATGAGAAAAGATTCCGGCTTTGAAGTAACCGACCATATTGTGGTATCTGTTGCCGGTAACGATAAGGTTGCAGAAATCATGAAGAAAAATGAAGCAACCATCAAAGAAGATGTATTGGCGGAAGAAATTTCTTACGGTGCTTTGGTTTCGGAAGGCAAGCATTGGAGTGTGAATGGCGAAGAAGTGGATTTCGCTGTTGCAAAATGCTAAGTATGTTTTTAAACAGTCGATAATATATTGATAATAAGCAAAGACAGAGTGTTTCTCAATGGAAAAACTCTGTCTTTGCCATAACTTGAAAGGAGAATGATCCTATGCCTGACATCTTTGAAATTTTAAAGGTTATTTTTATCGGCATTGTGCAGGGGATTACCGAGTGGCTTCCTGTTTCTTCCACAGGGCATATGATTTTAGCAGATGAATTTGTAAAACTGAATGTAACGGAAGCCTTTTTGGAAATGTTTCTGGTAGTGATTCAGTTTGGTTCCATTTTGGCGGTTTTGGTGCTGTATTTTCATAAGCTGAATCCCTTTTCTCCCAAGAAAACAGCCGCAGAAAAAGGCGAAACCTTAACTCTTTGGGGAAAGGTAATTGTAGGGGTTCTTCCTGCTGCAGTCATCGGTCTGCTGTTTGACGATTTGCTCAACGAGATTTTTTATAATCCCGCAACTGTTACCATTACACTGATTGTCTACGGTGTTTTATTCATTCTGCTGGAAAACCGTAATAAAAAACTGTCTCCAAAAATCAATGAATTGTCGGAACTTTCCTACAAAACAGCCTTATCTATCGGATTGTTCCAGCTGTTGTCCTTAATTCCCGGAACCTCCCGTTCCGGTTCCACCATTTTGGGAGCGATGTTGATTGGTTCCTCCCGTTTTGTGGCGGCAGAGTATTCTTTCTTTTTGGCAATTCCAGTCATGTGCGGTGCCAGCCTTCTGAAAGTGGTGAAATTCTTCCTGGACAATACCCTTGCCGGTGGAGAAATTGTGATTCTTGCCATTGGTATGATTGTGGCATTTTTGGTGTCTGTATTTGCGATTAAATTCCTGATGGGTTACATTAAAAAACATGACTTCAAAGCCTTCGGTTATTACCGGATTATTTTGGGGATTGTGGTTGCGTTATACTTTATTTTCTGTTAAAAATTACCGGTTTTCTTTGCCCGGAAAGAAATTTTCGGGCATTTTTTTGGTTTTTCAAAAAAAATTTTTTTTGAAAAACATTGGAAAATCAGGGTTTTTGTAAAGTTTTTCTTAGAAAAAATTAAGGTATTGAAAACTGTAAATATTTTGTAATTGCATTGTAACATTGTTTGTGCTATAATAACAGTGTAACGATAGGATAGTGCTCTTGTGTATTGATTTATATTTGAAATTTTTATGAAGGAGGAACCCGCCAATGAAACAGAAATTTTTGTGTCTTGTTTGTATTCTTATGTGCTTATGTACCGTAAGTTCTTATGCGGCACCTGCTTCGATTTCCTCCAAAGATTACGGTGCTTCCGGTCTGATTACCGTTACCAATCCCGGAAAGAACTATTCTACCACTTATAATAAAACGATTACTCTCTCCGGCTATGCGACTGCTCATTCCACCGTGTATGTGTATGTGTTTGACGGAAGCAGTTATAAACCTTATTATCAGAACGGTGTTGCATTGAGTGTTTCTGTTGGTGCATCCGGCATTTTTGCCATTCCGGTGAATTTATCTTCCGGAACCAACTTGTTTTTGCTTCGTGCAGAATCCGGCGGAAGCTATCAGAACACTACCTTTGAAGTCAACGTGCTAAGCTCTGCCATGTTTGGCTTGATTGACCGTCTGAAATCCTTAACCTTCGGCTTGAAGTAAAAGGAATGTTAGCGTTTCCCTTTTCAAACCTTATGAGAGTGTAAGGAGTATCTTTGTGAAAAAGGAATTTTTTAAAACAGCAGTTCTGACCTGTCTGGTCATTTCTTCTTTGATGCTGTCTGTTCATATTTGGTATGAGAAAGAATTATGGTCTTTGGACTATAGTTCTTTTGTGTATTCATTGAAAAATTTATTTGAAAAAGAGAATTCCGGCAAATTTTCCAGTACCGATGAATTAATCTACTGGAGTGAATTTTCGCCGGAATTTATTTCGTTTACCTACGGTTCGCAAAAAGTGGTGACCTATAATTCTTCTCCCGAATTTTCGGAAGCTGCCCGTGTGGTTTCCTCTGCAGTGTCATCGTTAACCAAAGAAGGAGATATTGTTTCGGTGACGGAAGAGGAATATTTAAATACCTACAAAACCAACAGCATGATGTTAAAATTCCCGGTAGAAATTAACTTGTTGGAATTTTTAAAGCAAGAGGAAGATTTTTTTGATACCATCCGGGAACCCTATGTCAATACGGTAGTCATCGGGATTGACGAATCGCAGACCAACTATCTGTCTTTTCTCAATAACCATACCGGTCATGCTTATCGGATGCCCGTAAAAACCGACGTGGATTCTGTGGCAATTTCCCAAGCGATTCTTGCTTCCAATCAGAATTCTTCTTTTGCCTTTGAACTGAACTTCGATGTGAAAAAAGATGATAGCGAACGTATTTTGTTTCATCGGTTTGTGCCGATTACTTTAGAGGAACAAGCCTTGCAGTCCATAGAGGCAAAACCCATTTTTTATTCGTCGAATTATGACGGGATTTTCAAAGCTTTGGGTATTGTTAAAAACTCTGCACGTACCTATCGGGATAAAGAGGGAACCGTTCATTTTATCGAAAACCGTTCTACCTTAAAAATCTTTGAGGATGGGGCATTTTCTTTTGAAGCCACCGACCCTGAGGCAGGTGTCAGCTTAAGCAACCGAGACGAAAAACAGGCGGTGCTGGAATTTGTAAATTTGCTGTATCAGAACATTGCGCCGAAAAGCGATGCATATCTCAGTCTGCAAAGCATCCGGACAATTGAGGGTAAAAAAGAATACAATTTTATTTATCAGACCCAAAACGGTGCCCTCTGTCTGGAGGAAGGGCCGGCAGTACAGGTTCTTGCGGAAAACGGTGTGATTTTAAAATATGACCAACACCTACTGGAAGTTTCTCTTGCCGGTAACACAACGAACACAACGGGCGTACTGGAAGCGTATGATTCGTTATATAACCGCCCTGATTTTTCCCAAAAGAGCAAACTGACCATCCGCAGTATGTTTCCCTGCCATATTCTGGGTGAGAACGGAATCACTGTGGGCTGGATTTGTGGTTTTTCTGATCAGTCTTTCACATATTTTATTCCGTAAGCGGATAGTATCTTCAGAGAGGAGAGGATATTTTATGCAATGGCAACGAGCAAAAACCATTTTGATTGTGGTGTTCTTTCTCATCAATGTTTTACTGGTGTCTTATTTGCTTGCAGACCGGAACCCATCCGGCAGACAGGCGATTGCAGATTTAACCGAAGTCCTTTCCCGTAACAAGATTACCCTGAATATGAATACCTTGCCCCGTGGAGAGAAAACGGTGTTTGTACCGGAATGGAACAGCCCTGTTTTAAGTGAAAAGCAGGTGGAAGAACTGATCGATTCGCCTGTTGCCACCCGTGACGGTTATACCAATGAGGACCAGACTTGTCAGATTAGTATTTCCAACACACGGCTTTCCTATTGGAACTCGGCACCCAACGATAAAAAATTTCGGAAAGTTACCGCTAAAAACGTAGCCTCCAAATTAAAAGATGCCATCAAAACTTTAGGAATTTCCCAATGGGTATCTCCTATCGAGATTACCCAAAAAGATGATACCATCGTTGTCACTTACGGATATCACGTTGAAAATCGTAAGCTGTTCGGCTCACAACTTATGGTTACGGTTTCCCCCAGCGGGATTCACAAAATGGAAGGATTTTTGGGGATTCCCGATGAGAAAAACGGTTTTTCCTACCATCTTTCCCAACTGGAAACTGTTTTAATGAGTCTGGCGCAAACCAATCAGAACCAGATTTCAATTTCGGATATTGAGCTTGGATATTATCTTATCAGCTATCGGGATGCGCTGGTTTCTCAGGCAATTCCTATTTACGCTGTCCAAACAGAAGATACAACCTTATTTTTAGATGCCAGAGACGGTGTGGAAAATACCGCAAGAAATCTTCCTTCCAATGAGAAAGGAGCCACCAATGAAGAAGTTTTTAGTAATTGATGCCAACAGTATTTTAAACCGTGCCTTTTATGCCATCCGCCCCCTGACCAACAAAGAAGGACTGAACACCAACGGGATTTTTGGTTTTTTAAACATTTTGCTCAAAGAACTGGATGCAGAAAATCCAGACTATATTGTGTGCTGTTTTGACGTATCCCGTGTCACCTTTCGTACTTCGTTGTATGGGGATTATAAGGGAACACGAAAAGAAACACCGGCAGAACTGAAAGAACAGTTCGCTCCTCTGAAGGAACTGCTTTCAGCGATGAATATTCCCGTTCTGGAAAAAGAAAACTACGAAGCTGATGACTTAATTGGTACCATTTCCCGTGTTTGTTCCGAACAACAGTTAGAATGCTTGATTTTAACGGGAGATAAAGACGATTTGCAACTGGTTGACGAATATGTCAACGTAAAATTAGTGATTACCCGGATGGGCAAAACCGAAACCACCCGTATGGATGTGGAAGCGGTCAAAGAAAAATACAAGGGATTAACACCCAAAGAACTGATTGAGTTGAAAGCCATTATGGGAGATAAATCAGACAATATTCCCGGTGTTGCAGGCATTGGCGAAGTGGGCGGAATTCAACTGATTTCGGAATACAAAACCTTGGAAAATATTTATGAGAATATTGATTCTGTCAAAGAAAGTCTGAAAAAGAAACTGCTTGCTGACAAAGAAAATGCATTTTTATCCCGTCAGTTGGGTACCATTTGCCGGGATGTACCGATTAACACTCAAATTGACGCCTATACCCGTGGAGCATACGATACCCCGAAACTGACCGAGGTTCTTACAAAACTAAATTTTACCAGTTTTTTAAACCGTCTGACGGGGAATGTAGCTTCAGTTCCATCCAAAGAGGAAATTGCTGTGTTGTCTGCGGATGAGTTTTTTGTAACAAAAGAAAGCGAAATATATTATTTGCCTCACGAAGAAGCTTTTTATGTGGGGCAAGGTGGGGAAGTATACGCAGTTTCACAAACCGACCACCGGTTTCATGCCCGTTTGGAAGATGAGAAGATCAAAAAGATTACCGTCGGCGTGAAAAAGCAATTGCATGACGGAATCCGCTTAAAAGGCGAGGTTCTGGATTTAGGTTTGATGGCATATGTGTGCGATCCCAAATTCAACGATGGGGATTTATCGAAAGTATTTTTGCATTTTATGAATCAGCGTGCCGAAAGTGCAGCGGCATGGGCAAAATATCTGCCCGGATTATATCAGGCACTTTCGGAAACCGTAGAAAAAAACGACCTTTTTTATGTCAATGAAATGGAACAGCGTCTGATTGGCGTATTATATGATATGGAAACTCACGGCGTTGCGATTGATCTTTCCAAATTGCAGGAATTATCTCAGTTATTCAGCCAAAAAGCCGGGGAACTTGCCGAAAAAATTTATGAACAGGCAGGAGAAGCTTTCAATATTCTTTCGCCGAAGCAGTTGGGGACCATCCTGTTTGAAAAATTAGAGCTTCCTCCGGTGAAAAAGACCAAATCCGGCTATTCTACCAATGCGGAAGTACTGGAAAAATTAAGCGGAGTCCATCCCATTATTGACCTGATTAAAGAATATCGTCATGTGACCAAATTGAATTCCACCTATGTGGAAGGATTTAAAACTGCAACCAACGAAGAGGGCGTTCTGCATACCACTTATCAGCAAACGATGACTCAGACCGGACGTCTGTCATCTACAGAACCCAATTTACAGAATATTCCCATTCGCACCGAAGAGGGCAGAAAAATCAGAGAAGTGATTCTTCCCAAAAATGATTTGTTCATTTCTGCCGACTATTCTCAGATTGAACTGCGTGTGCTGGCACATATTTGTGGTGATGAAAATCTGATTCAGGCGTTTCGGGAGGGGGAAGATATCCACACCATCACTGCCAAACGGTTGTTTGGTGCGGAATCGGTTACTGCAGAGCATCGACGGGCGGCAAAAGCTGTTAATTTCGGACTGATATACGGAAAGGGTCCTTTCTCTTTAGCAAAAGATCTGGGCATTACCCGCTATGAAGCACAAGAATATATCACCCGCTATTTAGGACAGTATCCCAAGGTGGAAGAATATATGACCAAAGTCATCGAGGATGCCACCGAGGATGGCTATACCAAAACTCTCTATCATCGCCGCCGGTATTTTCCGGAACTTCGGGAAAAGAATCATATGGTGAAAGAGGCAGGCAAACGTGCGGCACTGAACAGTCCTATCCAGGGAACTGCTGCGGACATTATTAAAATTGCAATGCTGAGAGTATGGGAAGAATTACAATCATATCAAAGCAAACTTTCTCTGCAGATTCATGACGAATTGGTAATTGACTGTGTGAAAGAGGAGGAAGAAGCCGTGAAAGCACTTCTGAAGCGTTGTATGGAAAATGCAGTATATTTAGCGGTTCCCTTAACCGTTTCCATTTCTTCGGGTAAGAATTTAGATGACTGCAAATAACAAAAAAACGGTATCATTTGATACCGTTTTTTGTTATCCAAAATCATGTCTTGATCCTGTATTCCATCCATATCGGTTTAAAATACAAACGATTTCTTCGATTGCCTCAAAATCATTCAATTCAGGATTTTTTAGAATAGATTGGATTTCTTTGACACAGGATACTTCAGATTGTTGTTCATAGTTTTCTAAAGATTGCAGTAATTTTTTACAGCCGTTTTTTATTTCTGATAACATTCATCAACACTCCCTTCTATTACATTATAGGACAATTAGTCCTATTTGTAAATATTCATCTTGAAATTGTGTTATACTGATTTTGAGGTGAAAGGAATGCGATTAAGAATTCGTGAGCTTCGGGAAGACAGAGATTACACACAAAAATTTGTATGTGAAAAAATCTTGTGTGACCAATCATTGTACTCTAAGTATGAACTTGGAAAACGGGAAATCCCATTGCATATTATTGTAAAACTTGCAGACTTATACGAAACCAGCGTGGATTATTTAATTGGCAGGACTGATGATCCAATTCCTTTTTCACAATCTAAAAAACGTTAAAAAACGGTATCATTTGATACCGTTTTTCTTTTTTGTCAAGGGAGCAGGGGGAACTTTCGATTTTCCCCCTAGCCCCCTTAACAATCCTCTTACCCCCTTCAAACGAGTGCTCAGGCGCCGCACAGCTGTCCTATTATACGGTTTTACAATCGCAAAAAAGGAGTTCTACATTAGGTTATATCAACTTAAAAAATGTCATCGGACGACGAAACCAAAAAACCGCCCTTATTTTTGCAATGGAGAACCGTCAACGGAAGACGGAAGTTGGGATTGCAAAAATACCAGGCGGTGGTTTCTTTTTGGTTCTTTTCTTTGACATCAAAGAAAAAGAACACTATCTTTTTTTCTTTGCCCATAGGTTATCAATTCTTTTTGCATAATTTAAAATTTCATTTTCAAATTTGTTATCACAGGGGAAATAATAGCTTTTCTCCTTGATTTCATCGGGCAAATATTGTTGTGGCACGTAATGATTGGGAAAATCATGGGCATACTGATATCCCTGTGCGTGTCCCAATTTTTGGGCACCGCCGTAGTGACCATCTTTTAAATGGGCGGGGATATCTCCGGTATGGGAATGTTCCACATCGGATAACGCTGCATCAATACTGGTAATGACCGAGTTGGATTTTGGTGCGGTTGCCAGTAGAATGACTGCTTCTGCCAAAGGAAGTCTTGCTTCGGGGAACCCGAGCTGAAATGCGGCATCCACACAGGACTTTACAATGGAAACCGCCTGCGGATAGGCAAGACCCACATCCTCCGATGCCATTACCTGAATCCGACGACAAATGGAAATCAAATCGCCTCCGGCAATCAGACGGGCAAGATAATGAAGTGCCGCGTCCGGGTCGCTGCCACGGATGGATTTCTGGAAGGCGGAGAGGATGTCATAATGGCTGTCCCCGTCACGGTCATAGCGAAAAGCTTTTTTGGAGGTAGCACGTTCAGCATCTTCCAGAGTAACCGAGATTTTACCGTCAGCTTCCACCTTGGCAATCATACTGCACATTTCTACGGTGTTTAAAGCCTTCCGACAGTCACCCCCGGAGCATCTTGCAATATGAAGAATCGCCTCTTCGGAAAAGCTGATGTCGGTGGTTTCTTTTAAAATGGTGATTGCACGTTCGATTGCCTGACGGATATCCTCTTCGGACAGTTCTTTGAATTCAAAGACTGTACAGCGGGACAACAGTGCATTGTAAATGTAAAAATAGGGGTTTTCGGTGGTGGAGGCAATCAGGGTGATGTCTCCTTTTTCCACATATTCTAGTAGAGATTGTTGTTGTTTCTTATTGAAATTCTGAATTTCGTCTAAGTAGAGAACCACACCGTTTTGTCCTTGAAATCCGTCTAAATCAGCGATAATTGCCTTGATATCTGCTACTGAGGCATTGGTAGCGTTCAGTTTGTAAAGCTGTTTGTTGATATTTTTGGCAATCAGATTGGCAACAGTGGTTTTTCCGGTTCCCGAGGGACCGTAAAAAATCATATTGGGCAGACTCATTCCCGGTTCTTTGGCACGCTGTAGTACAGCGAAAACAGGCATCCCCTCTTTTAGGAGATGCCTTTGACCGACAACTTCGGTGATATGCTGTGGACGCAGTCTGTCTGCCAGCGGTTTACTCATACAGTTTATATTTGGCAACCAATTCTTTCACGCCCTGACGGACAGTTTCTTTGTTGCCTTCAAAGTCTTTTAAAGTCAGAGCAATCAGTTTTGCGATGACTTTCATATCTTCTACACCCATACCTCTGGTGGTCACGGCTGCAGTACCTACACGGATACCGCTGGTGATAAAGGGAGACTGGGGATCATTGGGGATTGCATTTTTATTAACGGTGATGCCGACTTCGTCCAAGTTGTGTTCTGCATCTTTACCGGTTACGCCTAAGCTTCTTAAATCCAAAAGCATCAGATGATTATCAGTACCGCCGGAAACCAGGTCAATACCTTCTGCTAAAAATGCATCAGCCAACGCTTTTGCATTTTCTACGATGCGTTTCTGATAGTCTTTGAATTTGGGAGTCAATGCTTCACCGAATGCAACTGCTTTTCCTGCGATTACGTGCATTAAGGGACCACCCTGTAAGCCGGGAAATACCGCTTTGTCAATAGCTTTTGCATATTCTTCCTTACACATAATCATACCGCCGCGGGGACCTCTCAAGGTCTTGTGAGTAGTGGTGGTAACAAAATCAGCATAGGGAACCGGGCTGGGGTGAATTCCTGCAGCAACCAGACCCGCAATGTGTGCAATATCAACCATCAGATAAGCACCCACTTCGTCAGCGATTTCTTTAAATTTGGGGAAATCAATGATTCTGGGATATGCAGATGCACCTGCCACAATCATTTTGGGTTTATGTTCTAACGCTAATTCTCTTACTTTATCGTAATTGATGGTGTGGGTGTCATCATCCACGCCGTAGGAAACAATATTAAAATATTTACCGGAAATGTTGACCGGACTTCCGTGGCTTAAATGACCGCCGTGTGCCAAGCTCATACCTAAGATGGTATCACCGGGCTGTAACATGGCAAAATATACTGCGGTGTTGGCATTTGCCCCGGAATGGGGTTGTACGTTAGCATGTCCGCAACCAAAAATTTCTTTGGCACGGTCTCTTGCGATATCTTCCACGATATCCACACATTCGCACCCGCCGTAATAACGTTTGCCGGGATATCCTTCTGCATATTTGTTGGTCAGCGGAGAGCCAACCGCTTCCAGTACAGCAGGGGAGACAAAGTTTTCGGAGGCAATCAGTTCGATTTTGGAACGCTGTCTGGTTGCTTCTAATTCAATTGCTTCTGCTACTTTTGGGTCAGTTTGTCTGATGATTTTAGTAAAGTCCATGTTGATACCCCTTTCTCAATCTATTAAAATTTATAGTTTATTCGATGCTATGAGAAAAAAATCTCACAAATACATTATATAATATAAAAAAATTTTTTACAAGTGTTTTTTGCAAATTTTTTCAAATTCCCAGGAAAACAGCAACAAAAAATGCATCTCCAACTCGTTGGAGATGCATTTTTATCATAATAGGAGCTGAAATCGGCTTAGTACATTCCGCCCATACCACCCATTCCGGGAGCTGCCTGGGGAACTTCAGGTTCCTTAATGTCAGCAACCAGGCTTTCGGTAGTCAATACCATTGCTGCAACAGAAGCTGCATTCTGGAGTGCGTTTCTGGTAACTTTGGTGGGGTCTACAATGCCGCAGGACAGCATATCTACATATTCTTCAGTCAATGCGTTATAACCTACGTTTTTCTTCTGTGCATAGACTTTATCTACGATAACAGAGCCTTCTACACCTGCATTTTTCGCAATCTGACGAACCGGTTCTTCTAAAGCCTTCAGCACGATTTTGACACCGGTTTTTTCGTCACCTTCGGTTTTTGCAACCAGTTTTTCGACTGCGGGAACTGCATTTAAGAAAGCGGTACCGCCTCCTGCTACAATCCCTTCTTCCACCGCTGCTTTGGTTGCAGCCAAAGCGTCTTCGATACGGAGTTTCTTTTCTTTCATTTCGGTTTCGGTTGCAGCACCTACCCGTAAAACTGCCACACCGCCGGACAGTTTTGCCAGTCTTTCCTGGAGTTTTTCTTTGTCAAATTCGGAAGTGGTTTCCAAAATCTGCGCTTTGATCTGAGAAACTCTCGCCTTGATGGCGTCTTTGTTACCGGCACCGTCTACGATGATGGTGTTTTCTTTCTGTACTTTGACCTGTTTTGCACGACCTAACTGAAGCAGAGAGGTTTCTTTTAAGTCTAAGCCCAATTCGTCGGAAATCACTTCACCGCCGGTTAAGATGGCAATATCCTGAAGCATTGCTTTTCTTCTGTCACCAAATCCGGGTGCTTTTACTGCAACACAGGTGAAGGTACCTCTTAATTTGTTCAATACTAAGGTGGTCAGTGCTTCACCTTCAATGTCTTCTGCCACGATTAAGAGTTTTTTGCCCTGCTGAACAATCTGTTCCAGTACGGGAAGTAAATCCTGAATGGTGGTAATTTTTTTATCGGTGATTAAAATGTAGCAATCGTCTAAAATGGCTTCCATTTTGTCGGTATCTGTTACCATGTAGGGAGAAATATAGCCACGTTCAAACTGCATACCTTCTACCACTTCGCACATAGTTTCTGCAGTTTTGGATTCTTCCACGGTAATAACGCCGTCCGCGGTTACTTTTTCCATTGCATCTGCAATTAAGGTGCCGATGTATTCATCTGCTGCTGAGTTTGCTGCAACTCTTGCGATATCTTCTTTGCCTTTGATTTTTCTGGAATTTTTCTTGATTTCTTCCACAGCAGCGGTAACTGCCATTGCAATCCCTTTTCTGACAATCATAGGATTTGCACCTGCAGCAATGTTTTTTAGTCCTTCTCTTACCAATGCCTGTGCCAACAGGGTAGCAGTAGTGGTACCGTCACCTGCAACATCATTGGTTTTGGTAGCAACTTCTTTTACCAACTGTGCCCCCATATTTTCAAAGGGATCTTCCAGTTCGATCTCTTTTGCAATGGATACACCGTCATTGGTGATTAAGGGTGCGCCGAATTTTTTATCCAAAACCACGTTTCTGCCTTTGGGGCCTAAAGTGATTTTTACGGTGTCAGCCAACTGGTTAATACCGCGTTCTAATGCTTTTCTGGCTTCTTCGCCATAAATAATCTGTTTTGCCATTGATATCTACTCCTTTATTTCTATTAAGCAATTGTGAAAAAGGACTTTCTGTTTCAGTCCGAATATGAAAAAATTAATCTTCTACTTTCGCTAAAATGTCAGCCTGACGAAGAACAATATATTCCACGCCATCCAATTTTACTTCAGTACCTGCATATTTGTTGGTGATGACTTTATCTCCAACTGCTACTTCCATTTTCACTTCTTTGCCGTCAATCATTCCACCGGGACCAATTGCAACCACTTCTGCCATCTGGGGTTTTTCTTTTGCAGAACCGGCTAAAATGATACCGCTTTTGGTGGTTTCTTCTGCTTCTACCATCTTGATGACAACTCTGTCACCTAAGGGTTTTAAATTCATTTGTAATTCCTCCGATTTTTTATTTTTCAATGGATTTTGTCATTGTGTTAGCACTCCTTCTTGTTGAGTGCTAATTCATTATAGTGCAAGTGCTGTCGGATATCAATTTGATTTATTCCCATTTATTGGAAAATACAAACTGTTTTCTTTTATTTTCTTTAGAATTCTTTTATTTTCTAAACTTTTAAATTTTTTGGAAAAAACCTTGCAGTTGCTGTTTTTCTGACAAATTTATGCATTTTTTTGTCATGTATAAAAATTGTATAAATTTACAGGATATACATTTTTTGGAGAATATTTTCCACTTTCTCTTGACTTGTAAGAAGTTTTATACTATAATAAGGAGTAAATTGCGGTTCTTTGCGGTTCACCGTGAAAGATCCAAAAAAGGAGAGATTGATTATGTCAGGAGAAGTATTAGCATTTATTCTGTACTTCGTTGCAATGCTTGGAATCGGTGTATGGTTCTTTTTGAAAAGCAAAAGCAACAGTGAAAAAGATTATTTTTTAGGCGGTCGTCAGATGGGGCCATGGGTTACTGCAATGAGCGCCCAGGCATCCGATATGAGTGCCTGGCTGTTAATGGGGTTACCCGGCAGTATTTTAGCATTCGGTCTGGGTCAGGCGTGGATTGGGATTGGTCTCGCCATTGGTACCGCTTTAAACTGGATTATCGTAGCAAAAAGACTTCGTAAATTTTCCGAAGCTGCAGGAGATTCTATTACGGTTCCTCAGTATTTAACCAATCGTTTTTTAGCAAAAAGCTCTGCACTGAAAATTGTATGTGCGGTTGTATTTTTAATCAGCTTCACTATTTATGTAGCATCTGCATTTTCCGCAGGTACCACTGTGTTTACTACCTTATTTCCTAATCTGAATCCCACTCTGGCAATGGTAATTTTTGCCGCTATTATTCTGATTTATACTTTCTTGGGTGGCTTTAAGGCAGTTTGCTGGACGGACTTCTTACAGGGACTTCTGATGTTGGTGGCATTGCTGGCAGTACCGATTATCATTGTATGTACCAAATCTCTGGATACTGCAGCGTTAAGCACTACCTATTCTTACATCGAAAACGGCAAAACTGTGGAATGTGTATTTACTCCCAATCTGTTTGCTGCAGGCTGGAAAGAAATCGTTTCCGGTCTGGCTTGGGGTCTTGGATACTTCGGAATGCCTCACATTATCGTAAGATTTATGTCCATTGAAAAACCCAGCATGGTGAAAAAATCTGCAACTGTAGCTATTATCTGGGTTGTGATTACCTTATTGGCAGCAATTTTAATTGCATATTTCGGAAGAATGTTATTGGCGGAACAGCTCTTAACCACAGGCTCTCAGAAGCTGGTGTTCATTGAACTTGCAAGAATGCTCTTCCCCGGATTTATTGCGGGAATTCTTCTGGCGGCAATCATTGCAGCGTCTATGTCTACTGCAGACTCTCAGCTGTTGGTGGCATCTTCTTCTTTCACCAGTGATATCTATAAACCTTTAATCCGTAAAAATGCTTCGGATAAAGAGCTGTTATGGGTTGGCAGAATTATAGTTTTAATCGTTTCCGTGGTTGCATTCTTTATTGCAAATGACGGTGGCGAAGGTGCACAGGCAATCATGAATATGGTAGAAAATGCGTGGGGACTCTTTGGTGCAGCATTTGGACCGGTGATTCTGTTATCGCTGTTCTGGAAACGCTTCACTTACAACGGTGCAGTGGCAGGTATCATCGTAGGTGCGGTGGTAGACCTTGGCTGGTTACTTTGGTTAAGCAGTACCGGTATTTACGAAATCTTACCCGGCTTTATCGCTTGCCTGATTGTTGCTGTGGTAGTATCTCTTTGTGACAAAGCTCCTTCCAAAGAAGTTTTAGCAATCTACGAAACTGCAACTGCGAAAGATTCTGATAACTAAATTTCAATAAAAAAAGAGTGGAAAATGTAATTCATTTTCCACTCTTTTTTGTTTGCAAAGAACTAAAATGGGTCATCCTTGGTGCCTATCAGAAAATCTGCAAGGTTGGTATATCGTTTTTGTTCCGTATTATTGTGAATCATTTCGGTAACACAGCCTTTTCTTCCCACGATGCAAACAAACGTTTTTGCACGGGTGACTGCGGTATATAAGAGGTTTTGTGTCATCAGCTGAGGATAGCCGTACACCAGAGGAATTACTACGGCGTCAAACTCGCTGCCCTGGCTTTTATGAACGGTCACCGCATAGGCAAGTTCTAAGTTTTCCAGTTTCAGGAATTCGTATTTCACGATTTTTTCGTCGTCAAACAAAATGGTCATTTCCTTATTTTCCAAATCGATTTCGGTAATGACTCCCATATCTCCGTTATAAATTCCTTCTCCTGCAATGCCTGCTTTGGTTTCCCAGATGATTTCGTAGTCATTTTTTGTTTGCATCACCCGGTCAAATTTGGAAAAGGTATAGCCGTTGGCAGTTTTAAAGGGTTGTCCTTTCCGCACAGGATTTAAGGTCTGTTTTAAGGCATTGTTTAAGGCAACCGACCCTAAAACGCTTTTTCGCATTGGGGTTAATACCTGAATTCTGTCGGGAGGGATTTTTAAGAAGTTTGGCAAACGGTTTTCCACTAAGTCGCAAACGGCAGAAACTGCAGTTTCCCCGTTGGAAGAGGAAACAAAGAAGAAATCACTGTCAGTTTCGTTATATAAGGGTTCCTGAAAATTCAGAATCCGATGAGCATTTTCTACAATCCGGGAGGTGTGATTCTGCCGGAAAATCTGATTGAAATTCACTCGTTTTATCTGTTGGGAAGCAATCATATCTTTTAATACATTTCCGGCACCGACCGGTGGAAGCTGATCACAGTCGCCTACCAGAATCAGGCGTGTTTTCTCCTTGACTGCCCGAAGTAAGGACTCAAACAGCAAAGAATCCGTCATCGACATTTCGTCCACAATCAGTACGTCGCACAGAATGGGATTTTGCTCATTTTTTAAGAATTCCGGACGTTCGCCTTTGGTGTATTTTAATTCCAGCAGTCGGTGGATGGTTTTGGCATTTTTTCCGGTCAATTCGGAAATCCGCTTTGCTGCACGTCCGGTGGGGGCTGCCAGAATTACCCGTTTGGACAGAGCATCAAATGCGGTAATCAGACTTTTGATGACGGTGGTTTTTCCTGTTCCGGGACCGCCGGTGATAATTAAAACCTTTTCCCGGAGTGCCGCCTCAATCGCTTCCGTCTGTTCGGGAGAAAGCGTAATGTCCGTTAGCTGGTCCACGCTGATTTTTTTGGACCAGTTTTCGCATTTTGCAGTGGCTATCGCCATCAGACGGGATGCAATATAGCTTTCCGCCAGATAAAAATGGGGCAGGGAATAATAAAAAATATCTCCCTTTTTACAGCTAACCAGTTTTCCTTCCCTCAAAAGAAGCATCAGTGCGTTTTCTCCGTCGGTTTGGGAAATGGATAACAGTTTGCAGGCTTCCTCCAGAAGTTCTTCTTTCGGATAACAAGTGTGTCCGTTTATCGTTTCCTGATACAGCACATAGGTAATGCCGGCTTTGAGCCGTTCCATGGAATTTTTGGGGATTCCCATTTCTTCAGCGATTTTATCTACGGTTAAAAATCCGATTTTTTCCACCCGCTCACAAATGATGTAGGGGTTTTCGTTACAAAGCTTAATGGCACTTCCGCCTAAAGTGTTATATACCTTTACCGCCACCGAAGGAGAGATCCCGTATTTCACAAAATAGGACACTACATTTTGAATCTCAATTTTTTTCATGTAATCTTTGTGGATATCCATTGCTTTGGTGAGTGAAATTCCGGAAATTTCGGATAGCCGTTCCGGATATTTTTCAATAATATCTAAAGTTTCCTCCGAAAATTTATCCACGATTTTCTTTGCGGTGGCGTTGCCCACACCGCGAATAAAACCACTGGCTAAAAACTTATAAACAGAGGTGGTATCATTGTCAAAGTGCGGTTCGTAGTATTCACATTGGAACTGTTCGCCGAATTTGGGATGCTCCACCCATTTTCCGTAGGCACAAATGCGTTCCCCCTCAGCAATCATAGGCAGATTGCCTGCCACATTCACATATTCTCCGGAGATGTCCAGCACAATGACACCATAGCCGTTTTCGTCGTTATAATAGATGACTTCTTCCACAATTCCCGTGAGCCGTTCCATCGTGTCCATTGTCAGCATCTCCTTTCTGATCGGTTATTTCTTTTATTATACACCTTTTTATGAAAATGTCAATATTTGATACGAATGTTTGTTCGTATTTTTGATAAGTTGTATCCTTTCAGGGTTCGAGTCACCTCTACGGCACTAAAAAAGCAGACACCTGATGGCATCTGCTTTTTCTGGCGCGCCTTGAGGGACACAGTCGCTTCGCGTCTTATCTGCTCGTCCACCCAAGCCTTCGGCTTCGGTACCGGACTTCGCACCACTCACCTAAAAACAGTCCGCCGGACTGTTTTCTTAACGGTTCGTGCCCTCTCAGGGTTCGAGCCACCTCTACGGCACTAAAAAAGCAGACACCCGATGGCATCTGCTTTTTTCTGGCGCGCCTTGAGGGACACAGTCGCTTCGCGTCTTATCTGCTCGTCCACCCAAGCCTACGGCTTCGGTACCGGACTTCGCACCACTCACCTAAAAACAGTCCGCCGGACTGTTTTCTTAACGGTTCGTGCCCTC
>JAGAKI010000026.1 GCA_017625695.1 Clostridia bacterium
GGAGCAGAGATAACAACTTTACGAGCACCTGCTGTGATGTGAGCAGAAGCTTTTTCTTTAGATGTATAGAAACCTGTACACTCTAATACTACGTCAACACCAAGATCTCCCCATGGAAGCTCTGCTGCGTTAGCCATAGCGTAGATTTTAATTTCTTTTCCGTCAACTGTGATAGAGTCTTCGCCAGCTGTTACTTTGTCAGCTAAAGCGTATTTACCCTGAGCTGAATCATATTTTAACAAGTGAGCTAACATTTTAGGGCTTGTTAAATCGTTGATTGCAACTACTTCATAACCTTCAGCACCAAACATCTGTCTGAATGCAAGACGACCGATACGGCCAAAACCATTGATTGCTACTTTTACTGCCATTTTAGTTTCCTCCTAAAAAATGAAAATTTTTTATATTATTCTGTCAAATCGGCACGATTTACCAATTGACAAAATTTTGTCAGCGAAATCATTGTAACCAATTTGTCCTAAAAATTCAAGCCCTTTCTGGACTTTTTATTTTTTGTTTTTTGTTTTTTTACAAATACAATAAAGGAAAACGGATTGCAAGGCTTCTTTTCGTCAGATATACTAATAAATGACTTAATTTTCCGCCCCGACGGCGGAGGTACATTTATTATAGGAGGTTTCTTATGCCAATTTCAGCTGATACACATGTACATTCTACTTATTCCGGCGACGGAAAAGCAACCATTGACGAAATGGTTCAAAAAGCCATTTCCCTGGGCATGAAACAAATCTGCTTCACCGACCACAACGATTTTGACTATCCGTATCTTCCTGAGGAAAAACAGGATATGTTCCTATTAAATACAGATGCTTATCTGTTCGACCTTCTGCGCGCCCGCGAAAAATATGACGGGCAGATTAAAATTCTGTTCGGGGTCGAACTCGGTCTTGTCCCGGAACTCAAGCGAAAAAATCTTATTTTCGCAAAAGGACATGAATTTGACTATATTATCGGTTCTTCTCATCTTTGCCACGGAAAGGATCCGTATTACGCATCCTTTTATGAAGGCCGCACGGAAAAAGAAGCTTACCGCGAATACTTTGAATCCATTTTGGAAAACGTAAAGGGCTATACCCAGTATGACGTATACGGACACCTTGATTATGTGGTGCGCTACGGTCCAACCAAAAATCAGAACTACAGCTATGCAGATCACGCAGATGTCATCGATGAAATCCTGAAAACTCTGATTGAAAATGAGAAAGGACTCGAAGTAAACACCGGTGGATTCCGTTCAGGCATCGCTGCCACAAATCCTTGCCGTGAGATTGTAAAACGCTACAAAGAACTCGGCGGAGAGATTATCACCATCGGCTCTGATGCACATGAAACAAAATATCTGCAGGATCATTTTACTGACGCTGCAGATATGCTCAAAGAAATCGGTTTTCAATATTATACGGTATTTGAGAATCGCCTTCCGGAATTTTTCAAATTATAATTCCGCCGCCGAGGACATATTCGCCATCGTAAAACACGACTGCCTGTCCCGGCGTGATTGCGCGTACCGGCTTTTCAAAGCAAACACTGATTCTGCCGTCTTCCGTTTTTTCAAGGTGGCACATATCACCTTTATGGGCATAACGGACCTTCGCCATACAGTGCGAAGGTTCTTTTCCTTCTTCCATTCCCATATAGTTCACATCCCGACAAACCAGCTTACATGAAAAAATATCTTCATTTTCTCCAATCACCACTTCATTTGTCTCAGGACGGATTTCGCAGACGAACACCGGATGCCCCATCGCAATCCCGAGCCCTTTACGCTGTCCGATTGTGTAGTGAGTAACTCCTTTATGACGACCGATGACCGTTCCGTCCGTTGTTACAAAATTCCCCTCCCCCGGAATTCGGTCTCCGGCTTCCTTTTCTAAAAAAGCACCGTAATCACCATCCGGAATAAAACAGATATCCTGACTGTCCGATTTATCTGCCACCGGAAGTTTCTGCTCTTTTGCGATATTTCTTATCTCTTCTTTTGAAAACTCTCCCACTGGCAGGAGGGTTTTGCACAATTGTTCCTGCGTCAGGTTATAAAGTGCGTAGGTCTGATCCTTTTGCGCGGTTACACTGTTGCGAATTGCATACCTGCCGTTTTCCAGCTGATCAATTCTCGCATAATGCCCGGTTGCAATATACTCTGCACCCTGCTCGTTTGCCCATGCAAGCAGCGCCTCCCACTTAATCCGCCGGTTACATACATTACACGGATTCGGTGTGCGTCCCGCCAAATACTCTGAAGTGAAATAATCCACTACTTCTTTTTTAAACTGCGCTTTGAAGTCAAGCACGTGGTATTCAATCCCAAGATGCTCAGCTACTTTTCGGGCATCCACAACCGACTGCGGCTCTGCCTGCGCATGCTCCTGCTCCGGTGACCAAAGAAGCATGGTCACTCCGATCACTTCATATCCCTGTTCTTTTAATAAAAATGCCGCCACGGACGAATCCACGCCTCCGGACAGGCCAACGACTACTTTTTGTTTCATGTTTTTGCTTTCCACCCTGCTCTTTCTGTTTACTGTTTCGTGATTCTAGTGGTTTTTGTACAAGCCTATCATATAATTTTTATTTGCACAGCATCATTAGTTGCCAATCTCTCCTTTTTCCAATGCTTCTAATTCAGCCAACATTTCTTTAATATCATCATCTGTAAATTTGATTTTAGGAACCTCTCCTTTTATAAGACTTTTTACATTATTTAAAAAATCTATAAAAGTGTTATATTCTTTGTTATCTCTTCCCTCAAAATATCGTACATATCTACGTGTATTCTTTGAAAAACACAACACTTCTCCATCACCTATCACATAACCAATCAACACATAATCTTCCGGAAGATAATCTGGTTGTACTAGTTCTGGAAAAACAAGCGAAGCAATAGTCGAACACATTTGACAATTTGCTGTTAATTTCAACCATTCTCTATAATCCTCCGGCATTTTAATCCCAGTTTTATTTTCCCAATCTAATATTTCCTCTTCTGTTGCAGGTTCCATAAAATAGGATGCACGTTCCCCATACTCTTCTACTTTTTCCTCACACAATTTAACCATTTCGTCAAACTCTTTCTTCATAGTATTCATAATCCTTTTCTCCTCTAATATTTATATCGCAATTAATTTGCA
>JAGAKI010000027.1 GCA_017625695.1 Clostridia bacterium
TACAAAAGTGATGGCAGCTGCAGACGGAAGCGCCAATCTGCATTCCACCTCAATGCATTTCAAAATTCCCGCAATCACCGGGCAGGCTGCATGAACCGGGAAATACGTCCTAGCATATTCAAAAAATGAACCTTCCCCCGGTCTGACCAGACACTCTTCAAAGGCATCAAACTCATTTCCCAGTTCCCTCATCATTTTCTGAATCGCTTCACAGCCGGACTCTACCTGAATCGTTACATCCTGCTCGTCCTCTGATACAGCAGTCACAGTGGTTACAAACCCACATACACCCGGATTGATCTCTACTTTTGTCATATTCATTTCCTCCTGAATTTATTCTGTTTTGTATTATTTTAAAAGACAGGAAAAAATTTGTTCTGTAGGAATTTTGTAAAATTAGGATTATTTTTGTTTTATAATAAAATGACATTTCCATCTATATCTGTTGATCTCATTATGTCCGCTAACGCCACCACCTCAAAAACAAGATGGAACAGAAACAGGTTGCCGCTTATTTTGACAAAGAACTGAACCGCATGAGAAGAAAGATGGGCGTTGACGAGAAATACGCAAGGGATCTTCAGGCCCAGACTGATGCTTACGTAGCTCAGACAGCAGCCAATAACCAGGCAGCTGAGAGAAGCATGACGGCAGCGAGCAATTATGAGATTTGTAGATAAATCAAACTTCCCCGGTACTCCAGACTTTGATGATCTGAAATACCGGGGAATAATATTATTAACTATTTACAACTGCAACCACTCCCGGATCACCGACAGTTCCTTCCCTGCCATCTCTGCAATTTTTTCTAAAGAAATGCCTTCCTCATACATCTTTTTAGCCATGTAGCACAGGGCATTCCCATAGCCTTTTCCATAGCCTTTTCCATTTATCTTTATATAGGCGTTTGCGAAACGCCATAAGCCGCATAAATACGGCATTTTTTGTTGCAAAAAAAAGAAATAACTCCTCACTGGATGTGGTACAATAGAGTTGACTAGAAACCATTAACCACTCACCAAGAAAGGAGTTATCTAATATCTATGATACCATATAAACAGCTTTCTTTGGGAGATATTTTTCAAGATTGTCAGGAGAAATTTGAAAATGATAAACCAGCTTTTCTTTCTCTCCTTGAAACTCATATCGACCTTGATGAAATTATTCCTCTTTCCTTTTACAATCACTTTCATGCCTCTACCGGCAGAAAGCGTTTATATCCGCTCAAAGCCATGCTTTGGGCTCTGGTTATTCAGCGGATTTTCTCCATTCCTACTGACCAGCTTTTACTTACTTTCCTGCATTATTCCAAACCTTTGCGTGATTTCTGCGGCTTCACAAAAGTTCCGGATGCTTCCAAAATCACTCGATTTAAGCAGGATTTCCTTACTGAGCTAAATTCCGTCTTTGAAAAGCTTGTGGATCTCACTGAGCCAATCTGCCAGGCCATTGATTCTGAAAAAGCTGGCATGACGATTTTCGATTCCTCCGGTATTGAGGCTTTTGTTACGGAAAACAATCCGAAATACGCCAATCGCATCATCCGACAATTGAAGGCTTATGCAAAAGCAAATAACTTTGACAGTAACTATGACCCATATAAGGCTGCTTATAAAAACATGCCTTCCCATGCTTCTGCGAATCCAGAAATTAAACAGCTCTATATCAATGGTCACTTTTGCTATGTCTTTAAATTTGGAATTGTGACCAATGGTCTGGGTATCATTCGGCATATCTCTTTCTATAACAAAGATTTTCTGAATGCACACCCACAGATCGTTGTTGAAAAGAAAACTGATTCTCCGGATGAAGATAAATCTGTCCATGACTCAAAGCTGTTGATTCCAACTTTGAAGGACTTCTTTTCAAAACATCCGCTCATTGATCCGAAAACATTTCTGGGTGATGCTGCTTTTGACACTGTTCAACTCTACAAAGACCTTCTTTCCGGAGATACTTTTGGTTATAATAAACATTTTTCCAAAGCATACATACCGCTTAATTCAAGGTCTCATTTAGAAAATGTTGACTATAAAATCAATGAACACGGGATTCCGTGCTGCCCACACAATGATTCTCTTCCCATGAAACCGGAAGGAATCAAAATGAGAGGAAACGTCAAAACCTTTAAGTTTGCATGTCCAAAAGTTAAATGGCTCTATAATAAAGAGACCAAGAAGACGTACCGCAAATGCCAGTGTAAGAATCCATGCACCACATCCAAATGTGGACGGATGATATACATCTATCCCGAAAAAGACCTCCGCGCTTATCCGGGCACTATCCGTGGCACAAAAGAGTGGAACGACACCTACAAGATCCGAACGGTTGTTGAACGAAGCATCAACCACATCAAAGAAAATCTCTGTCTCGCAGGTCGTCGTACGCAAAACGAACAGACATTACACGCTGATTTAATACTTGCCGGTATCACTCAGTTAATCACTGTTTTACTGGCTGATAAAATCCACCATCATGAATATCTTCGCAGTCTGAAACCGCTTGTAGCTTAGCATACTGTTTTGCAAGAGCAAGTGTTTATTTCGTGTTGTCATTTTAATGGCTTATTTTCATTTCTGAAAAATGCCTTGTGGATAAACCATGCGATTAGAACGAATTTAAGTTTCGCAATCACCTA
>JAGAKI010000028.1 GCA_017625695.1 Clostridia bacterium
ACGTGCCGCTTCATACTTTTGTGTGCTTGACACGCCAGAGGCGTGCAAGACACAAAGTGCTTCATAAAAGCCTGACGATGAAGCATTGTTTCGTTTCACTCCACAATATGAAGCATCTTCATTTCATTCCGATATGAAGCATCTTCATTTCATTCCGATATGAAGCACTTCGCTTACGCTCCGTATGACCTGTCATCCATAGCACTTTGTGCGACGGATGATGTAAGAAAATGGAAAATGAGAGTTTATCCGTTTGCAATACAACGCTATCCGCACTATATTATGACCTGCAATCCAGTCCTTTATGGCTGGATTTTTTTATGTCTTGATTTTACCCAATGAATGACAGGCATTTATAGCGTAAGTTCTCCCAAACAGAGAACAAATAGAGAACGGCAAATTCTCTGAAAATGCGTGTATTTTGAATAAAGTTGCAGCAAATTCTCTGTTTGGTAAGGTCGGCGGTCTTTTATGTTGGTTTATTTTATAATTTGCCGACTTTTACTTTAGAGACCAAAAGTCTTTTCCTTTTTTATTCTCTAAAATAGTCATTACTCGCTGATAGTAAACAAGGTCATACACAATATCGGCCTCCGCCTGACTTTTTTGCGATTTTTTCAAAACGATATCAGGAGAATGACGTTGAAAAGTTGAAAAGTTGTGCTATTGTAATACTCAGTTTGGGATTTCGGGGGTGAATATTAAAGAATTCAGGTGTTTTTAGTATATAACCAATCCCGATAATTTCAATTAAAATCCGGTGATTTTTTTCCGGACTGCAGTAACCAAAATTATGGAAGGAGAAATGTTATGAAAATGAAACAAATCGCCTCGCTCCTGTTGTGCGTAATCAGTTTGTGTCTGCCTCTGAGTGCCAAAGACATCTTTGTTTCTTTAAGTACAGGTAAAAACAAAAATGCAGGTACCAAAGAAGCCCCGTACAAAAATCTGTGGAAGGCTCTCAATGTTGCCAAAGATGGAGATGTTATCCACGTCGCAGAGGGCAATTATCCCGGCAGAATGAAATGCGGCTGGTTCAAAATGGAAAAACCGGTATCCATTTTTGGAGGTTATTCTGCGGACTTCACCAAACGCGATCCGCTGAAATACAAAACCATGTTTCAGCCTGCCAATGAAAATAATGATAAAAAAGTCGGTACGCAGGGGCTGCTTCATCTCGAATTTGACAAAAATCCGATGAAAGCCCCGAAAGGCTTCAATATCGTTATTGACGGTCTGATTTTTGATGACGGGTTTGCCTCCAGTTACCATGCGGTAAAAGGCAAACCTGCCGGATTCGATACCGGTATGTGGCTGGAAGGTCCGGCAAAAAACAAGGCTGACAAATTCCCCAGTGCCAACCGTTACTGTATTTCTTCTGCGACAGCTTCCCGCGGCGACGGCAATCTTACCATTCGCAACTGCACCTTTGTCAATGGTTCCAACTATGCGGTCAACCTGAACTGGTATAAAGGCAGCATTGCCATTGTCAACAATGTGTTCTGCAATAACCGTATGCTTGCTGTCAATGTCAGTTGTTCCAACGGCAGCGGCAAGATCAACTGGGAATGTGCAAACAATACCATTCTTTTCACCTGGAGCCGTCTCAACGACCTCGCTGACATGGGCTTTGCGATCCGCAACAATGAAAACTGCAATGCCAACATCCACAACAACATTATCGGTCTCAACGTGCTGACCGGTTTTGATAACACCAAGGGCAATCCCAAAAAGAAAACGACAAAACTTGACAATAATATTTTCTTCCTGAACCGGGAGTCCGATGTGCAGATGACCATGTCCCCCTCGGTTGTCAAAGTGCGTGTTGATTCTTTTGAAGATCTTGAAGAAGTTGACGGTATAGAATCCATTGATGGCAACATCGATCTCAAAGATCCCAAAATTTTCGCCGGCCGTATCAACGCCAAGTACCTCAACGCATTCCTTTCCATGAAGTACTCGGAAAAGACCAAACTTGATCCCAACAAATGCAATGCTCTGCGCAGTGTCCTCGGTCTGCCGCTTCAGGGAACCATTACCACCACCTGTGATATGTACGCCAACCGCTATCCGCAGGAAGATGCGTTGAAACTGTTTGGTGCAGTTGCGAACTACGGTGCCCAGATGCCCCAGTAAAAAAAACTCTCAATAAAATAAGGAAAAATATATCATGAATATCAAAGAAATCATCAATACCTATCTCAACATCATCAAAACCAAATATATCTGCTTTGAAGGAACCGCTACTAAAGAGGAGTTCATCCATTTCATCGCAGTTTGGATCGCCGGTGCGATCGCGCTGGCTGTCGTTGCGGTGATTCTCGGAATTATCGGACTTGGTGTTATCGGTTCAATTCTCTGTGCCGTGTGGAATCTGGCAAACCTGATTCCCGGACTCGGCGCGCTGGTCCGTTTCCTCAATTCCAAAAAAGCAAACTAATTTAAACAGCCGGAATCGGCAGCAGTTCAACCGCTGCTGCCGATTTTTACAAATCCAAGAGGCGTTTTATGAAAACTTTTAAAATTTTAACTGCCGCAATGGCGGGATGTATCCTGACCGGCTGCACCTGCTACAATACCCATGTGCCGGGACGCCGTGTCGATCATGGACCCAATCCCGGTGGGATCGATATATTTTTCTGCAATCTTGATTACATACTTTTTCCGCCGGAACAGGGATATATAGTTGCTCCGCCGCCAGAACCGGTAGTGGTTGCAGCTCCGGCAACCGTGGTGATCCCCGAATATGGTTATGACTGGTGGCAGGGGACCTGGGTTCCCCGTTATCAGGATTGGTATTGGTATCACGGAACCTGGGTCTGGGGCGGTCATGGCCGCCGTCCGGTGCCTCCTGCATGGGCTCCTAATTTCAAACGGCGTCCAATGCCTCCTGCTCCACCCCGTCCGGTAAATCGCCCGGCACCGCGTCCGGCACCGCGCCCGGCACCGCGTCCGGCACCGCGTCCGGCTATTGTGAACCAAAAAAACTCGGTTTCCTCGACAACTGTTATTATCAATAACAACTACGGTGATCGTGACAGCAAAGCCGGCAGCAAACCGGCAAAGATCCGCCGTGAGCAAAAAAATACTCCTGCGAATAAAGTTGTCCGCCCGGGTGCTGTTATGCGGACAAGATCCGGCGTAAAGAGTCCGGTAAACTGACAGTTGCCAATAAAAATAAAACCGATGAAAGTCTTTACAGTTACAGCGATATCATAATGCAGAATATTAAAGGAGAAAAGCTGGTCTTTACTGAAGTGCCCCCCAAAAGTTATGTCCAACTTTTGGGGTGCACTTCATTCTCCTGCCGCCAAACGGACACCCTGTTATTCCTTTTTGTTCTTCCCACATCAAAGGCATCGCCTGTTTGAGTTTTTCTGTGCTGATGCCTTTTGTTCGATCCTGCAAAAACCGCGCGGATGCTCCATGGAATATACCCAAATTGTAATATTTTATCCGTATTTGGCAGAATAAAAACAAAGACAGATTTGAAAAAAATTCCATTTGCGATTATATTACGGAAGTGTTGTTTAATTTTATCAGGGTGTAAAATTTGTTTTAATAATATAAGTCCGGGGAATGAAAAATGTTCAAAAAAATTTTTAATTATTACTGTTCGGTGCCGCTTTTTCTGAAAATGTCTATTGCCTTTGTTTTGGGGATTATTGGCGGAATCGTGCTTTTTAAACTCGGAGAAAGCAGTTCAGCATCTTGTGCTGAAAAAATCATTCAGATCATTGCACCGTTCGGCACTGTGTTGATTTCCATGTTGAAAATGATCGTGATCCCGATCATTTTCTTTTCTCTGGTCAGCGGCTCTGCCAGTTTGCCGATCAAAAAGTTTGGCAAAATCGGGATTTTTGTATTGTTATGGTATTTTATCACATCTTTGTTTGCAGCATTTTTCGGTTGTATTCTGGCACTTGGGATGAATCCTGAAATGCAGAATTTTTCAACTCTTTCCGGAAAATTTGCCAATGATGTTGCTTCAATGAAAATGAAAGGCGAATCCGGCGGCGGCTTTGCTCAATTTTTGAATGAATTGTTTATGAATCCTTTCCAGGCTCTTGCAGAAGGTAATTTTCTGCCTATTATTATCTTTTCCCTGCTCTTCGGACTGGCGATACGGGTTTTGATCGATAAAAATGGCGAAGAGAGCGAAATCGGTAAATCCGGCAATCTGCTGCTGCAGATCTTTGACATCTGCCAGAGAGCAGCCTTTAAGATCATTGACTGGATCATGGAATATTTTCCGGTGGGTGTTTTTGCTTTGACGGCGGTCAATTTTGCCACCTATGGTGCAAAACTTTTTATGCCTTATTTTCAAATTACGATTTGCGTAATTATCGGTGTTTTGGCGATGATTTTTGTAATTTACCCGATTTTTGTCGGAATATTCTGCAGAGAAAATCCTTATAAGATCATTTTCAAACTTAAAGAAGCGATTTTTACCGCATTCCTTACCCGCTCCAGTGCGGCAACGCTGCCCTGTTCATTCAGAGTAATGGATAGTTTGAATATCCGTCGGGAACTTTCCAGTTTTTCATTGCCGCTGGGGGCAACGATCAATATGGATGGAGTTTGCGTACATTTGCCTGTTTTTGCCATATTGGCAGTAAATATTTTCGGGATCGACCTCTCGATGGGGCAACTGGCAATATTGGTGATTTCGGTTGTTTTTGCATCAGTTGGAGCAGGCGGGATCCCCGGCGGCAGTGTATTTCTGCTTTTCATGGTGTTGAGCAATCTCGGACTTGATGATGCGCAGACTGCAACTATTGTGGCATTGGCAATCGGTATCAATCCGCTGCTGGATATGTTTGAAACAGCCTGTAATGTAACTGGCGACAATATATGCACTTACATAGTCGGAAAAAAGAACAGTATGCTTACAAAATAAGCCTCCATCAAGGATTTTACTCCGCTGGTTTTGAGTTCCAATTCAAGCCGGTCTTGCCAAACAGTCGCTTTTTCGACCAGTAAGATAACAAGTCTGTTATACTCTCCCGGACTGATTTCGTTCCAAAATTCTTCCCGGAAACAATCTGCAACATCGACCGGATTCATTCCGGACTTTTCTGCAAAACGCATTATAAGCGTAATATCTGACAACATTTTCTGTAGCTGTTGTCTGACAAGTTCCTCAATGTCTCTGGAAGGAATTTGCTTAACCGGACATTCGGATACTGCCCGTTTTGTATCCTTGCTGCAAATATAGTAATAATACCGTCTGCCGCCTTTGTTGGAATAAGTAGGCATCATTGCTCCACCGCAATGACCGCATTTCAAAACACTCTTCAACGGAGCAATAGTCTCCTGCCGTCAGGAATGGTCTGCTTGCGGATCAATGCTCCTTAACCTTGGGCATCCAGACTGTTAAACTCCTGTTCCAAACCGTCTTCCACGGATTTTCTCACATATGGTTATTCTTCCATATGCTCCTTTATCGCTGTCAACACGATGTTTGAGAACTTCCCGTGATACGCTTGACGGTGATTTTCCGATCTTTCCGGCGATTTCCTTAAAAGAATCTCTTTGCTTCAAACCTGATTCAATCAAGGTCCTTTGTGAATGAGTGAGATGTGCCATAGTGCAACTCCTTCTGCAAATCCTCCGGGGTTGGGATTTGTCAAATTAAACGCAACTCTTCTGTTTGTCAGATTAAACGCAATCAATATCTTTTTAGGGGTTGCGTTTACTTTTGTATGTTATATCTTACAATCGTCAATTTCAAAAAAAACGTGAAAAAATCAATTTTTTTTATCTTTTGGGCTTGCTTTATTAAAAAAAAGGGCTATATTAAGAAACGTCACCTGAGAAGGGCGTATAGCTCAGTTGGTTAGAGCGTCACGTTGACATCGTGAAGGTCACAGATTCGAGTTCTGTTACGCCCACCATTTTGTTTATCAAGGGTTGGCGGGTTAGCTCAGTTGGTTAGAGCGTCGGAATCATAATCCGCAGGTCCCCAGTTCGAATCTGGGACCCGCTACCACTTTTTCAGTCCGAATTTCAATCTCGGCTGGCTTTGTGCGAGGGACGGAACGGAATTGTTTCGCATACGGTCAGTAATCTGCTTGAAATTTGGTTTTTTTGTTTTAAACCCATAATTGATCCGTCAGCGGAAGCTTTCGGCAAAGCATCATAGAACTCAATCAGAAAAAAAGACAAAAAAATGGTGCGCTCACGGGGATTCGAACCCAGGACCCAGTGATTAAGAGTCACTTGCTCTACCGACTGAGCTATGAGCGCACAAAATTGACTTTGCTGTCAACAGTTCTTTAATATAGTTGTATTTTGATTTATTTCAAATCCAAAAATCAAAAAAGTTGATATTTTTCCGTTTTTTCCAATCCAAACCATCATCCAGTGACATAAAATCGCTGAGGAAGAAATCCAAAAATGAATAAAGCTGAAATCCTTGAAAACGGAAATGTAAAAATAACAATCCCAATAGCGTTCCGGAGTCGTACCGGATGAATGCAGTTTGTAATGCTGAAATTGAACCGCAATTTCAATGAACCAAACATCATCAATTGCACTGAAAAACTCATATCGTTATTGCCTGCATTACAGGATGACCGGAAAAAGAGGTTTGGCATGGAATAACGGGGACTGTTTGGCGGCTGGAGAACACCCGCCGCTTTTTTGCGTTAATATACATTATAACAGATAATTGTTTTTCTCCTGACAAAATCCTTACAATCCGGGGATATTTTATCTTTCAGACAGGCAAGGTGCGCTGTCGCAAGAAACTCTAAACAGGAGGAAAATGTGAAAAAGTTTACTGTAATCATGTTGTCGGCGGCTATTGCCGCTTTACCGCAGTGCGTCTGAATTGCAGAGTTCTACAAAGCCGCCGCCGAACTGGGGAAATAAAAATACAGACATATCGGCGGAGCCATCTGTTTCACAGCGTTTTGTCCGACCTGTCCGACAGGTCGGACAGCTTTTGCCGCTTTGAAAAAAATCTTTGAGTGAGTGCCTGCAAAGACTTTGATTTTCTGATAATATTTCAACAACATCTGATGTTCCCTTATGTAGAAAGGGACGCGATCAGTAAACGGAAAAAGAACCAAAATTCAGCAAGCAGTAACGTAATGCCCGCCAGAGAAATTAAAAGGTAGCGTTTCCAATTTTTAACGCTGATTGCGGCAAAAAACAGAATCCCGGCAATCGTTATAAAAAATATTGCCACAGAGCATATCTTTGCAGTCAAATCATTTTCTGTTGTATGGATCAACCAGACACAAAGTGTCTGCAAAATCAGGATAGCAACGGAAATATAAACAACATGCTTTTTCATCTCACTTCTTCTCCATGATACGGCTTTATCCAATGGCGTTTATTGTAAGTATCGTCAAGAGAAAATGCCCATAGATAAAATTCTTTGCCGGACTTTTCATCTTGCAATAAGATATAGTTGCTTGCGCCATTTTCAAAGTCAAGATACCGCCCGGAACGATAGAAACCTTGGATTTTCAGAATTGAACCTTTGGGAAGTTTCTCTTTTATGCGGTTGATTGCAAAAGTTAAAGGCGGGGTGTAAAACCAGCTGCCAGAACCTTTTTGCTCAAAAGATTGCAATTCCTTATTTGACCATTCCCACTCTTCCAAATCAGCGCGGGGTTGGAGACAATCCGGTGCTCCGGTATAAAATACCGGAATTAAAATATGCCATTCAAACTCCGGTAAATCCCTGACGATATAACAATCTTCAAGCAGGATAAATTTATTGCCTGGTTTCAAGTGTTCAAAGTAGTGTTTTTCCGTAACGCGTTTTTCAAAAACAAATTCAGAAATATCTGCTTTTTCGGTGTAGGAGACAATCACGCACCCGGTCAGGAACAAGCAACAGAGAATTGCGGCAAATGTAAAAATAAGTTTTTTCATTGGTCAGTCTTTGGTTCTGCCTTGGAAAAGGGGAAAGATTTTACTTTATAATCGTCTACGGTTTCTCCGGCGTGATTTTTGTGTGCCTGATACAAAGATGGAATGGTTTTCAATTGTTCTTTTTCAAATTTCAGCAGCCATTTGGACAGGGCTGAATTTTTGCTGACAGCGATCATTAGCAGATTTTCTCCGAAACGGTTGACTTGGTAAGGGCGGGAACTGTGGCGGAGCAAAAGCTCCAAAGTTTCCTGACTTTCTCCGTATATAGCATAAAAAAGCGCGGTTTCTCCATTGAAATTGACTTTTGAAAGGTCGGCATTGTATTTCAACAACAACTTTATCATCGGGATATTGCCGTGCAATGCGGCTTCCATCAGGATCGTCCTGCCGCTTGGAGATGCGGCATTGACATCGGCACGTTGCTGCAACAGTTTCTCCGCTTGTGCGACATCAGAAGTCGCGGCAAGTTTATAGAGTTTTGCTTCCAAAGTTCCGGCGGAATCCGCCCAATCTTCAATCTTTGCCGCCGGAATTTTTTTTAAAGTCTCCGGCGTTCTCCGGAATTTCTTCAACTCTCCGGCAAGACCTTTAGCAATTTTTGCACTGTTGCGTAAAACCGGCATAATATCTTTGGCAGTTTTGACTTCCGGTTCATGCTCCAAATTTCCGACCTCGTTTTTCCGCGGGAAATTCGGCGTTTTGATTTGGTAACGGCAATTCCACTTTTTCAACCAACCAGCTCTCGCTTCCCCTTGAAACGGGGAGTTGAAAAAGAGTTCAAAAGATATACTTCCCTCTTCACCATCATACAAATTCAAAGTCACCATATCGCGAGGGAAATCGATCAGCTCCATTTTATACCAGTTTTTTCCGGTGAAAATGGCGGCAGTTTCAACTTCCTTATTGATCGGTAAAAGGTTAAGCAGTAAAAATTTTCTGCCGGATGTGTCCATATTCAAACCGACAGGCAAATGCGGGATTTCCACGGCAGAATATTTCCCGTTTTGCTCAAGATATAGAGTATCCGTTTCGCTATCCACGCCGTTTTGATAATACACGGTAAGTGTTTTTTCTGCGGCGGTTGCAAGCTCAAACTTTTTTGCAAAAGTTTCCAAAGCCTTTCGCAAACCGAGCGCAAAAAGAACTGTTCCCGGATCACCGTGTGCATACAGGTCAGCCACCGGTAGCAAGAGCGAACCGCAGAATATAAAAGTTAAAATAAATTTTTTCATTCTATCTCCTCGACCGGATGTTCATTTGGCTGGATGACTCTTTTAGGAAAGAATTTGGATTGATAATATTTTTTACTTTCGCCGTTCAGTGGGGTGAGTTTATTCCATTGTGGAACTTTTATCACCTTTTGCGGGAAGCGTCCAGCAAAAGCACCTTTGTCTAAAATACAGGTTTGAATAAATAATCCCCCATCGTGACGGTGAAAATGTTTGCTTTTGAAATCAGGCAGAGCAGATAATTTTTGCGAAAAAAAACGGATTTCCCGACTGGCGGGATCAGCGATTACCACCAGAATATCATCATCTTTTTCCGGAGAAACTAAACAAATCTCTTCGTACATCACTGAAGAAAACGGCTTCCATTCCGGCATCCAGCGGTGCGAACCTCCGATTTCTCCGCCGACACGCCGAAGATAAAGAGCGAATTCAGCAGGCCAAATTATCTTTCCATCGCGACGGTACAATACTGCGATTCGGCAGGAAACAGCCGCCTTGCGTAAAAAACCTTTATTTAAATATCTTTGGAGTTGTTCATTAGTCAGTTCTCTGCTTGGAACTTCGCTCAATCCGCCTTTATCCGTTTTAATCAGCCAACCAGTATCTTTTTCATAAGGAATTTCTGCGGGAATATCAAAATAAAAAATCGTTCGCGGCGTTGAATCACTGTTTGCATCAATATATTCTCCGACTTCCGCTTTGATTGAATTACTCACCCCGTCAACGACCATAATGGGCAGCAGCACTATTCCGTACAACACCTTGCACCCCGTCAGGAACAGTACCGAGCCAAACAAGCAAAGTATAAGTAAATGTTTCTTCATTTGTCACCTTAAAAGTTTTGATTCGACTTTTATACTAAAAGATTCGCCTTGAGGTTTTAATGGCTTGGATTGTGGAAAGGCATATAGATCCAAATATGCTTTTTTACCTTGTAATGTTCCATTTAAAAATTCAACAACAATATCAGTGGAATTTCCAGTCTCCCATTGGTCTGGATAACGTGTATAGATACAATCTATTTTATAAATTAGCCCTTCGTGAAGAAAATATAGCATTCCTCCAGGAGAATTATCAAAACACCTCTTCATTTCAAGAAATCCTTTGTTTTTAAGAAGCGTTAATTTTTCTTTATCACTGTCATCCAATCTTGCAGGAAATGAATTCAGCACTCCAATTTCTTGCCAATCTTTGGGGTCTTGCCATATAAATGTTGCATAGCCAAATACAACATAAGCATCAACTTCAGTTTGATAAATTTCCCCAACCTTGAATCTATTATACTCTTGTTGTTGAATTTTACATCCCGTCAAAAGCAGCGCACTCAATATTGAAAATATAAATAACAGTCTTTTCATTTTTGCTCCGTTCAGAAAAAGTTTGTATAATCATTGCCGTCATCCGGAACATACAAAACCCGGTCATGAAGCAGCATTTCCCCAAATCCAAACAGCGGATATTTTTCCTCCCACATTTCAACTGCGGTATGATAAGAATGGTGTTCCGGGTGTCCGGTCTTTTCAAAGGCTTTAACTATAGCATTGATATAACGCGGAGAAATCAGATTGTGTGTGTAAATTCCGCCGCAATGAAACAGACATTCCTGATATTCTTCCGCCATCTCCCACTTACCCGGTAATTTGGAAAATTCTTCTTTCAAAGCGGCTTCGCCCAGTTCAAATTCCTGCACAAGTTCCTCTGGGGAAATTTTTTTCAAAAATTCTTTTTCGCTGTCTGACGATTGAGAAAGTTTGCTGAATTCTTCTTGCGAAACAACCTTGATTTCGTAAAGTTTCGGCGTAAATGTCGCCCGCAATACCAACCAATTACGGACAAGATAATCGTAAAAGAATTGCACAAAAATATTTTCTCTATTTTCTGTTTCAGGTTCTGTTCTCATTGGCGACCAGTTTTTTTCGACAAAACTTTTGAATTTCAGAAATTCCGGCTGCAAATCTTCTGCCGGCAGTGAATGTTCCCATTTCTTTATAAAATACTTCAAAGCAGCACATTCACCAGTATAAAATCCATAATCGACATCTGCGGAGATCCATTGAGTGAACTTTTCAAACATTTTACGGATGATCGAGGGGGTATTTAAACGGTCACATGCGATAAACAAGCCGTCCCGGAAATCTTTTGAAATCGTGTCCAAGAATTCAATGACTTTAGCTTCATATTTTTTGTCGCAGCCCAAATATGCAAATAACAATTGGTAGTTGCTGTAATCAAATTCTGTTTGGAAAATAATCTTTTCCAATTTATCGCTAACCAGACAGCCTTTTTCTGGCAGCATCTTGCAAATTTCTCCAATAATATCAAAATCAAGATACTTGCGTTCAATCACTGCATTGAACAGCTGCACAAGTTCTGCATCCGTGCAATCTGAAAAAATACATTTTTCATCCAACAGGCGCGGAAAATGTTCAAAGTCATTACACAGAACGATTTCACAGGATTCTTCCGGATCAAAAAAACAGTCATATTCTAAATTATTCAGCTTGAGCTGACGAATGATGATTTCATTGACTTCATTTACTGATGTCATTTGTTTTCCTCCGTAAGAGAAACATCCTCTTTTACGATCCAATAATATATCTCAAAGGGAGCATAAACTGCAATTGCAATCAAAAGGCATATAACAGAGATGAAAACCATATTCTGCCATTCTATGCCGACTGCGTAAAACAGATTGTCAAAGCAGCCGAAGATGAAATACCCGCTGTGATTTGAAAAGCCATCCACATCACAGTAATTCAACAAATTCGGGATAGCAACTGCCAGTACACAAAGCACCGGAAGAACAATTTTACGCATATACCACGGTCGGGATGATTTCATTTCTGCTCTCATGAGAAAAACCAGGGGATGATAAATAAACTTACACAAAGACCGAGATACCACGACACGGAAAACAATGACAAATGCAGCGCAACAATCGCTGTATTTCTCATTTGCAAATGTCGTTTCCAACAAAATAATACTCCCGGCAGAACAACGGGTAATGCCCAGAATATTCCACGGGCATGCGGATTTGAACAATATACTATGAGAGCTTGTACTCCCATCGTTGCAATTGTTACCCAACCTCCTTTCAGGAAAGAGATCAATGCCGTAACTCCACCTGCAGCCCATAATAAAATACCGAAGCAAATACAGTAAAAAGCTCCGCTGCGCCAAAAATATATCAAGCCGAGAGATATGCTGGCGGCAACCACTAATCCCGTCACTGATATGATCCACAGCGGTAATGGCAATTTTATTATATTTTCCCGGTCTTTTTTCTGCATTGCAAATTCCAAATAAAGTTCAAATCCCGACACCATATAACATAAATATACCATTTGCAAAGTGAATTTCAATCCAGCAAAGGACATTTTTAAAAAAAATCACCATATACTGCAATATAATTTTGGATGCCGCTGCCAAAACTCCGGAGTTGTG
>JAGAKI010000029.1 GCA_017625695.1 Clostridia bacterium
AAATTGAACGAGAATTTCTTACGAGCCCATCGCCGGCAGCGAAGCGGAGCTCATCGGCCTGGTAAAGGGCGTTGTGAGAGAATATTGAGATAAAAGGACCGCCTCCGGCGGTCCTTTTCGCCGCCCAAAGGAACAAATACCCCGTAGGGGTAATGTCACTTAGTTAGTGGCTCGGCCCAATTGGTTGCTTTACAAAAGAATGAGTGCATCCGTTTGCGGATGCACTTTTTCTGTTCAACAGGCACGACAAGTAAGCGGATCGTGAAATCCGCTTAAAAGGACTATCAAAAAGAAAAAGGTTATGCTATTCTGTAGAAGAAGCCGTTGAACTTTATGTTTTTGGTTCTGCGAGGTGTACTTCGTCCCGGTCGGATTGGTACAGCCTGCGTTTTTATCAAGGCTTCAACTTTGGGTGGAGATACAGCGCCCCGGAGAAATTGTCTGCATATGTGTACAGCTGCGGTAAAGTTTGTCTGGTAAACATACTTTCTGCGTTTTTTCTGAATGACTACATGCGAGGTAATCAATTCACAGAAGTTGTACATGGTGAGTCTGGCAAAAACTTCCTGGGTAATGTACTCCACCTTTTTACTTTGGAACAGGCTCAGGCCGATGGTATATTTAAGCTGCCGAAAGGAAGTTTCAATGCCCCAACGCATATGGTAGAGACGTTTTAATTCTTCGGCAGGAAAGGTATTTGCATCCAGATTGGTGATGAGCGTTTCGGTGGAATCGTCGGATATCTTGAACCGGACAATACGAAAAGAAAAAGGATAGAAGTCGGAGCTTTCAGTCGGCAGGAATGGGAAATGGACATTGACCGGAAGAAATCTGTAGGTCCCCGGAAACTCTTTTTGTAGTGCCTTTACGGTTTTATTTTGCTTACGGGTAAGAAATAACTGAACAGGCAGATCAAAATCTCCTTCCGGTAATGGGAGTGGAGAGATGATACCCTTGGATTCTTTTATCCGAATCAAATATTTCCAACCCTTTCGGGAGATATGTTCCAGAGTATTGTAAGCTTCATAGCCTCTGTCGGCAATCAGGATGACAGGCTGTGCAATTTGAGATTTGTCCACCATATTTATAAGGGCTGCATTTTCGTTTGCAGCTCTCTTTTTTTGCACGATAGCATCCAGATATAGGTTGGAATTAAGGTCATATAAAGCATTCAGATGAAGAAAACTGTAATGCTTTTGACCATTTGCGCCTGGGAAATAGGATAATGGATCATTAGGATTTGCAGTAAATTGCAGATCTGAACCATCTACAGCAAGTAAGCGATATCCTTTGTACAGTTTCGGTTTCTCACAGGTAGCTGTAAATTTATGAAACAGATATTTCAACGCTTCCGGTGGTATTTTTCCTCGTTGCTGAACAAGAGCAGAGACGGACGCTGGCATTTCCTCAAAATCAAGACAATCCAGCATTTCATCCCGCAGAGAATGCCCTCCCATTTTTACCAAAAGGGAAAGGATCTTTTCAAATGGTAGTTTCCTCTTGCGGGTAAAATCTTTTCCCGGCCTGCTGCAAAAATTCTCCGGGTGCTTCGACATGTCCAGAATTACGGCGTTCAATGTACTTTTAACATATTTCGGATAGTTTTTCATTAGTAAGCCTCCTCAAAAATGCTTTCAAGGCGGCTTGTCCGATTTTTCTGTTTTTGTCAAGTGCTTTTTCTGAAATTTCGCAAGAAAAAAGCCCCCTGTATCACACTTCTTGTGATACAGAGGACTTTCCTCTTAACTAAGTGACATTACCCCTACGGGGCTGGTTTTTTGATATTCGGCGGAAGGAATTACGAATTACAAATTACGAATTATTGACACCGTCGCGCAGCGACCCCTTCTCCCGGGGAGAAGGTGGGCCGGCGAAGCCGGGTCGGATGAGGAACGG
>JAGAKI010000030.1 GCA_017625695.1 Clostridia bacterium
AAAATATGAACTTGAGGTTCAGGTATTTGGCGGCAAAGCTCCGTACACATATGAATGGCAGTACAAAGTTCGCAGAGATGCAGTAACAATCAAAAACGGAGATTATGCAAAGGATGCTGACAGTGCTGCACTGGTTCTTTCAGTTGAAAAAGAAAACACTCTTCTCGGTCAGGGTATCTACTGTGTAATTACCGATGCAGAAGGCACAAAGGTAACAACTGATACCGTTAAGGTTTACGGACCTTTCTCAATGCCCGTTGATGATTGGACTTTAGAATCCGGTAAAAATACTCTTATCGGCAGAGTGGCAGACGGTATCCTTAAAAAAGGCGAAAAGGTTTCTGTTATAAGGGACGGTAAGGTTATTGCAATCGGTGTAGCTGAAGACTTGCAGATGTTTAATAAGTCTATGGACGAAACTGTAAAAGGCGACAATGTGGGAATCGTGTTTAATAGAGAAAATGGTGTATTGCCATCTAAGGGCGATATCGTAGTTAAATATCAACCATCACACGTTGTTGATACAAGCGATATTGTAAACTGAGTTAAAAATTTTAATTAGCATAAATATTTAGGGAGGTAAAGATTATGGGACTCGGCGATTTCTTTAAAAACATTTTCGGAAAGAAAACCTGTGCTTTCTGTGGCGGAGAGTGCGGAATGCTCAGCCGTACAAAAATCAAAGGAGATGAATACATTTGCTCAAAATGTGATGATATGTGTTCATTCCATATCCAAAAGTACAGATTCACCAAAGATGAACTAAGAGGTCATATGGAGTATATGAAACGCTCTGACCGCATCTATAAAGAGGTTATTTTGCCGAATATCCAAAAGCATGAGCGTTATCCGTCCGCAACAAACCGACAGGGCATTGAGTTTTTTGATGATTTTGGAATGTTCCGCATTATAGACGGCTCAAAGGACAATAAAGAACAGTATCCGAAAGAACTTTTCCGCTATGACCAGGTGGCAAGCTATGAGCCGTATATCGAAGAATCCGAGGAAACTGACGAAAACGGAAAAACCAGAACAGTGTTTGGCGAAGGCGGTATCAGAATCACTTTGGTTGGCGGCAGAGATGACACAACCACCATGAGAAAAGGACTTCGTGCTCATCCTTACATAACCGAAGAGATTACTGTTTGCTTTGCAACAAATGACAGAGAAAAAGAAGATTATCTTAAATATGCAGAGAATGCAATTCATCACTTCAACTATATCTTCGGTGTAAATGATGACCAAAAGGGCTTGTTCAGCTTTGGTATGTCAACCAAAGAAAAACGTGACTTAAAAGCTGCTGTTGCCTTTACCAAAACAGCATTTGATGCAGTAAAGGTTGCAAAAGATGGCGGAGAAATTTCTGAAGAAAAGAAAGCTGAAATTATGGAAAATATGAACGCTATTGATGATGCTCAGACCGGCGGACTTGCGAAGTACACAAGGGCAGCAGACGCAGCAGAAGCAAAAATCAATTAAGGAGGATTGAAAAAGTGAAAAAGATTTTATCAGTTTTGCTTACAGGAATTATGATTTTATCTCTTGCAGCCTGTGGCGGTGGCAACAACGCAAACACTTTGACACTTACACAAATTTGCGATGATGACGAAACCATGAGTGCCACCGTTACCGTTGGATATCAAAACGGCACCACTCTTTCTGAAACAGATACAGACGAGGCGGAGCTTATCAACGAAGAAAAGGATTTTTCTGTAGAATTTTATCTTTATTTCGATAATGGCCTTGATTACTTTGTAGACGATGCCAAAACCCAAGAAACCTACAAAGAAGTAAAATATTCCGGATTTGACGGCTATCTGTATCAGTGTGATGATTACGAGTATGAACTTTGCCTGTATCTTGACGAAAAAGATGATTACGATGTTTATCTTTTCGCCTATGTGGCACCGGGCAGTGACCTCATTGATACCGAAACCACCAACATGGAAGCAATTTTCAACCAGGCAGAAGTTCAGGATATCCTGAATTCTGTTAAATACAAAGGCATAGAAAACAGTTCTAAATAAAACGGAGGTATGTTGAAATGAAAAAATTATTCGCATTATTATTAGCAGGAATTATGGTATTTTCTTTCGTAGGTTGTGGGGATACGGAAGCTCCGGAGGAACCGGACAATTTAGGATATTCTGAAGAATTCGATGAAGCCGAAGACGTAGTAGAGAAAATCAATATGACATACGGCGATGACGAAACAAAGATTACACTTTATAAGCCCAATGGTGCCTTTTTCTCAGTTGATGCAGAGGATGCTCTTGATGCAGGTGACATTGTAATCATGTTAGCTGATGATTATTCCTGGGATGCAGAAATTATGGGATATCAGCATTTCGAGGGAATCAGCAGCAACGAGCCATTTGTAGAGTATTATTTTGATGGTGCAGCATCGGATGACTATACATTCTATGAACAGGAAGCAACCGACCTTGGTATTGAATACGAAGGAAAGCCTGTAAAACTGATCAGATACACCTACAAAGAGGTTGATGACGAAGAAGAATACAAAGCGTGCTTTGTAGGCTTTGAATACAAAGGTACAGAAGATAGCGGTCTGTTCGGACTGAAAATCGGATCATTTGAAGAAGAACTTTCAGATAATTACATAAAAGGTTTATTCAACCAGATTTTCCGCCTTGAAAAATAATTTGCAAGCGATTGAAGGGAGCTTTCGCTCCCTTCTTCTCAAAGCCCTTCAAATAAAGGTTGAAGGGCTTTGAGAAGAAGAATTTCTTCGCGTGAAAGGAGGTCCGCTTTTATGAAAAAAAGAACACTATGTATCGGAATGGTGGTTTGTATCTTGCTTTCCCTTTGCTCTTGTAAAAAAGCACCAAACAACATTGTGAATGAAGCTCCCGAAGAGGATATATCCTTCATTTCGGTAATGCTTGGAGAAAAAAACATTGAGGAATGGAACGAAAATAATGTCATTTGTAATGTGGCATGGGACAAACTGAAACTTTCCGAAGATGATGAAACAAAATTCCCTGAGCTGAAAAAGACCTTTGATAAGCTAAACAACGAAGCAGTCAAAGATGCAAAAGCATTGATGTATGAACTCTCGGGTGCTGCCAAGGAGTTAGAGGGCGATGAATACAATCCCCTTTATCTTGAGGGAGAGTCAAAAGTATATTTGCAAAGAGCTGATACCAAAATTATCAGCTATGTAGAGGATGTATTCGTACATTCCGGCGGCGTACATCCAGATTATCATTACATAACCTCCAATTTTAATCCGCAAACGGGAGAAGAACTTGTTTTGACCGATGTCATGCCAAGCATCAAGGGCTTGCCCGATATTCTGGAAGGTGAACTGAGTATCAAATACGATTATCTCAATTTCGGAGAGAATCAGTTATGGACGATTTTCAAAGAGTATTCTCCGGAGGATTATAACTGGACACTTGATTATCAGGGCATCACATTCTGGTTCAGTCCTTATGATATAGCCGCCTATGCGGCAGGTCCTCTTTCAATAAAAATCTATTTTGAGGAAGAACCCTATATTTTCAACGAAGAGTATACGAAAGCACCTTCTGAGAGCTACGCTGTGATGCTTCCAATGCGGCAAAAGATTGATTTTGACAGGAATGCAAATGATGATAAAAAAGATTACATCGAAGTAGATACAATGTCAGATCAATATGGTTCCTACAATATGCTTTCGGTTACCGTAAACGGAAAATCCGTTACCGATGAAATCAACTATGCATATGGTTTTGATGTTTATTTAGCCCATATTGGCGATAAAAACTATATTTATTCCGATTCGTTCTCGGACAATGACTACCATATGTTCTGTACCTGGGATATAAATGGCGATACTCCCACGATTTTGCATCAGCTTTCCGATACACAACTTGATTATGAATATATAGAGGAAGGCTTTGAGGATGGCACGGTATATAAAAAAGCGTTTAATAATCCTGAATTTTTAAGACTTCAAACAAGGTTTGAACTATTAGGAACTCGCGGAGCTACGGCAACCTACAAATTAAGCGAAACAGACGGAACGCCTGAAATGACCGATGAAGCCTACACCTTTCATTACGGTCACGATGTCATAACAGCAATACCTCTTGATGCAGAACTTCTGCCTGAAATGGAAAAAACGAAGCTTCCTGCCGGTACATCGCTGACGCCATATCAGACAGACGGAAAAAGCTATATTGACCTAAAAACAGAAAATGGCTCGGTTGTAAGGCTTAATATGGATGTCTCCGATTGGCCGAGAAAAGTAAACGGTATTCCGGAGGATGAATGCTTCCAAGAATTATTATATGCGGGGTGATTTTATGAGGATGGTGAAAAACAGTATGAAATTTATGGCTCTTTTTGCAGCTATTGCGGCTTTATTCGGATGTACCCCCAAAGAGCCGCAGATACTTGACGGACCGGGGATGGTGTATCAGGACTCAGATTACCGGACTCCATATGCAAATGTCTTCGACTTTGATCATTACGACGGGCAGCCGATGTTTGCAGTGGCATTTTTAGGCTATGGGGACAGAATGGATTTTCGGCATACCTATGTAGAAGGAATTTTTAAAGAATTAGGCGATGTTGCCATAGAGCAAATTGGTCATATAGATTATGATGGTGATGAATGGTACTTAATCGTGCCGAGATATAACGAGGATGTTGATATAACAAATCTTGACACAGGCGAAGTCCACACCATATATAACGGTGAAGCATTTACCGTGAAATGTAACTTGTCTGATTTACATTCAAATATTGAAATCAGCACAGAGTTGAATTTAAGCGGACACAAATTCTCTCCTCAAATCGGTGGTGATGGAAAGCTTGTTCCAAATCCCGATGTGTGGGATGTCACGGATTATACCGTAATGGATGAAAATTTATATGATCAGAAAGGAGAATAAATTATGGGATTATTAAAAGCAGGGTTAGGTGCTATGGGCGGCGTTTTGGCTGACCAGTGGCGTGATTATTTCTATTGCGACAGCTTAGATGCAGACGTCCTTGTTCAGAAGGGCGAAAAAAGAGTTGGAGGACGTTCCTCCAACAAGAAGGGAACCGACAATATTATTTCAAACGGTTCTATTATCAACGTAAATGATGGTCAGTGTATGATGATCGTGGAAAGCGGAAAGGTTGTTGAAATTTGTGCAGACCCCGGCGAATTTGTGTACGATACTGGAACAGAGCCGAGTATTTTCTACGGAAGTCTTGGCGAAAACATCAAAAAGAGCTTTGCAGAGGTTGGCAAGCGCTTCACCTTTGGCGGTGAACCTGCAAAGGATCAGAGAGTTTACTACTTTAACACAAAGGAAATTATGGGTAACAAATACGGTACTCCTTCTCCGATTCCTTTCAGAATTATGGATCAGGCTATCGGATTCCCGCTTGATATTAAAATCCGTTGTCACGGTGAATATTCTTACAGAATCACAAATCCGATGCTTTTCTACACAAATGTTTGTGCAAATGTAGAGGACCATTTCACCCGTGATGAAATTGACGGACAGTTAAAATCCGAGCTTTTAACAGCTCTTCAACCTGCAATGTTCAAGATTTCGCAGAACAACATCTACTATGCGGCAATTCCTGCATACACCATGCAGCTTGCGGACGAACTCAACGAGCTTCTTTCTTCCAAGTGGAGAGACAGACGAGGCGTTGAAATCGTAGAATTCGGTGTATCGTCCGTCAGTGCAAGCGAAGAAGACGAAGCAAGAATCCAGGAATATCAGCGTTCTACTGCTATGGGCAGAGATGCAAATATGCTTCGTGGTCATATGGCGGGTGCAACCGCTCAGGCTATGGGAACTGCTGCTGCTAATCCTAACGGTGCTATGGCAGGCTTTATGGGAATGAATATGGCAGGTAATATGATGGGTGGTATGTCAGGCTTTATGCAGGGCGCAAACAATAGCCAGAACACTATGGTTAATCAGCAAGTAGGCGGTGCTGCTCCGGCACAGGGTGGCTGGAAATGCGAATGCGGTACGGATAACACAGGCAAATTCTGTCAGAACTGCGGTAAGCCCCAGCCTGCACCTGCTCCGGCAGACGGATGGGCTTGTGAGTGCGGTACAACCAATCAGGGCAAATTCTGTCAGAATTGCGGAAGTCCGAAACCTGCAGGTGCACCGCTTTACAAGTGCGACAAGTGCGGATGGACTCCTGAAGACCCGGCGAATCCTCCGAAATTCTGTCCGGAATGCGGCGATATTTTTGACGAAAACGATCAATAAATTTGCGTTTATCCACCTATTTCACTATAGAGGGGGTTTTTATATGAAAAAAATGATTTCTCTGTTCATTAGTCTCATAATATTTTTTAGTTTTGCACCGATGGCGTGTGCAGCAACGGCAGTGGAAGCTGAAAGCACGGTAATTGGCGTTTCCACATGGAAAGAGTTCTATGAGGCTTTCCGGCAAACCTGTGCAGATGCTTCGGCTGAATCCTATGTCATCAAGCTTGAAAGCGATCTCACAATGGATTTGACCACAGCATCCGCCGAAAAACAGAGCTATCTGGATGTTTCGTGCTATGGCTTTGTGACCTTTGATTTGAACGGTTATACACTTTCTTGTACAGACATTGACCCCAAATCAGAGTTTAATCCAACAAAACCACGAAAGGATTTTATTACAATCACACTTCTTCCCATCGACGACGAGATGGGCTCAGAGCTTCTGATCACCGACTCTGTGGGTGACGGTGGTATCACGATGGAAGCCTACCGTGATACAGATTCGGAGATTTCGGCTTTGTGTATTCAGGAAGCGACGATCAATAGGATGAAGGTTCCTTACACTCTATGTACTACTCCCGTTTGTAAGCTTACGATCGACGGAGGAACCTATTCCCTTAGATCCCGTATTCGTCAAGTGGGTATGGGTACAGATGACAGAACTAACAATTATCGCGGCACAGTCATCGCTGACCGCGTGGGTACCATTGAAATCAACGGCGGTTCCTTCTGGGCCTATGACCTTGGCTTTGATTACGGAATGCCGGGAGATGAATGGGGAACTTACGGTGTCAGTGACAGAGAGCTTACAGCTTTCGGAACTTGCTGTTACATCGGTAGCGCCACGGTTGGCGTAAGTCCTATGAATCTTACCATCAACGGCGGTCTGTTTAATTCTTCAGGCTATTCCATTCATCATTTTTTCAGCGCTTTGAGTGAGGCTTATGCCGGTCAAGATGTGATTGAAAAGCTGACCTTCCCCACCATCAACGGCGGTGTGTTTGAAGGTGCAATCGGATATATCGGCAGAAGCGGTGTGGAATGTGCATTCGGCAACCCTATCGAGGAGCTTGAGGAAAGAACACTTGACACAATTATTAGCGAAGACTCTTTTGTTCATATTGCCATTGATGACGGCTACCATAACTATATTCTTAAGCCGGATAATGTAACTTTTAGCGAAGCAAACTGCCATGACTTCTGGATGATGGTAATTGGAGAAAAGCTGATTAACCTTGAAACAACACCGGCTACCGACGGACAAACAACATATCTTACCCGCAATACCAGTCAGATTGATAACTTCACAGTAACCTACACCATTCCCGACTATCTCGGCACCAGGATTTATATTAATCCTTTTATTTACGTTGGTGAGGATATGTATGCCGGATACGGGCAGGACTACGTGGAGGTCTACTATGGTAACTATCTCGACCAGACTGTTTCGGTCCAAGCGGGAATTGAGGTAATCAGCATTGATGACACCCGTTTGGGTATGACTTTCTATAACACCTATGAAATTACAGTCGAAGCGCTTAAACCACCGTCAATTGTGACCCGACCTGCCACCACCGTCAGAGCAGAGCCGGGGGAATGGGCAGAAATGACGGTGAAGGCCAATCACGCCGAATCCTATCAGTGGTATATGATAGATGATACCTTTGGGAGAATCCCCTTCGGAGATAATGTATTTACGTCAATGATTGACGGAATCGAAGGTTATCATTCCGAAACTTTAAGGATTATGATGAATGACCCTTGCCGTCTGAGGCTGTACTGTGTAATCACAGGCATAGACGGCACAACACAAACGACGGCAACAAGAACTATGTATTTCGGAGGTTTTCCGAGCGTTCGCGTCTTTAGCGGCGGAGAATATGAAGAGGGCGGCGATGCCACCTTTACCATCTGGGCAGACTACGCGGATCGACTCACCTGGATGGTAGCAGACAGAGGAAGCGGCAGTGCAAGCTTTTATAACCTCGAAGACTTTGCAGAAGAATCGGGATTCACCTACACAGAGACTCATCAGAAGATGCCTTCGGGAATTTATAAAGCAACCGTTACCTTCCATAATGTTACCCAAGCAAGCGTAAATAAAATTTCTGTGGGCTATGAAATGAGCAACGCCATAGGTACAACGGAATTCAATCCGGAAAATGTGCTTCCGTTTACCTTAAAGGAGATAAAGCCTGAAATCACAAAAGAGCTGGAACCCGCAAGCTGCATAGAGGGCGACAGCCTGACATATACCATTCAGGCAATGAATATGACAGATGCGGAATGGCGCTTTGAAAAGCCTGACGAGGACGGAATTGCGATAGCTTATGGCATAGACGAACTGCGCGAAGCGTTTCCGGAATCCTCGTTCATCCCGTCCTTTGAAACAGACAGCGAAACCGGGGAAAGTACAGCTACTCTTGTTATCCAAAACGCAAGATGTGAGATGTTTGATTACACTCTTTACGCCTATTCAAAATCTTCCAGCGGAATCTATCTTACAGGTTATGCACAGCTGGAGGTAATCCCTGTCAAGGATTTTGAAATTACCGACTGTCAGAACTCTGGCAGCTATATTACCGTGTGCTGTCCCGAAGCGGGGGATTACACCTTGTATATTGCAGGCTACGATTCGTTTGGAAAGCTGGAAGCTGTGGAGATTGCACCGTTACATTTCACCAGAGGAAAAGCAAGCTACAACACACAAAAGCCATTGGCAGATTATCCGGATATCAGGGTAATGCTTTGGGACAATCTTATCAGCCCGCTATGTTCTTTATACCAAAAATAATCAGGTGGTAATGATGAAAATGAAAAAAATTGCAACTGTTTTATTAAGCTTAATAATGATAACATCAATAATTCCTACAGCTGTTTTTGCGACAGATTATATCCGTGAGGTATATGTTACAAATGTCCTGGAGCCGATTGCAGGGATCAAGTGGGAAAGTCAATGGGATAAGTCTGAAATGACGTATGATAATTCATCTTACGCAGTATTTCAACAGCCTGAGTGGTATGATGAAACAGAAAAGAGATTTCTGGAGAGCAACGAAGTTTTTAAGGAAGGTCATAGCTACACCGTTCAGGTGTGGGTTGAAGCAAATGACGGCTATGAATTTGATGCCTCGACTACTGCCTACAACATGAAAGGATACATAAACGAAAAAGAGGCGAAGCTCAGCAAAGCGTTTGAGTATCAAAGATGGGCTATGGTAGTTGTTTCTTATACCTTTCCACAGGTTAAGAACAACAAAAAAATCACAAATGTTTCTGTTACCGACATTGTAGAACCTAAAATAGGTAAGCAGTCCATTGCCCGCCCCCATTATCTTAAATACAGCGAAGGTGTAGAAGGGTATCGGGCTTCGTGGTACGAAAATTACCACGCCGGTGCAGAGAAATTTACCGGGGTATTTGCCGAAGAAAAAACCTATACATTTGAGGTCATAATGGAAGCCAAAGAGGGCTACGAATTTGCACGCAAAGGGACCGAAGCCGATGTGACTGTCACCTTCAATGGGATAGCTACAGATGTGGTAGCCTTTGATGGTGCTGGCAGACTGTGCGTACGCTTTGAATATGAAAATCTCGGTGTTGCAAAAGAGAAGGTTATGGGCGCAATTACCTATAAAATCAAGGAGCCTGTAATTGGTGAGAACCCGTCTTACGAGGCAGAAAATCAGCGTGATGATAACCTGTATGTAATTGATACAAAGCACAGCGGCACTGTAAACGGAATTGTATGGGAAGAAGGCATCAGCGACAACAGCCGTGTAATGAATCCTGAAGATACCTTCAAAGCCGGTGAATATTATCATGTTACTATATGGGTAAAACCTGCGGAAGGGTATTTGTTCGATCAAGACAGAAACGATGATTTTATGTTGATAGGTGCTATCAACAGTGAATATGCTATCTGTGGCGGAACTGACGAAAGTGCTTTTGTAGGATATACATTTGATAAGTTAGAGGAGGAAAAGCGCACAATAATATCCGAAATTGAAGCAACCTCAAACTACCCTGCCATTTGCTATATGTACGGTGGGAACTATAGCCCCAGGTTTACGATAACAAAAGGCAGTCCTGCCACAATTCATTTTACAGACTGGGAAGTAAAATATGGCAATAAGGACTGGGAGAAGCTTGCATCAAACAGAAACTTTTCGGGCGGTCTTGCAAGAATATCTGCACAAATAAGAATTGACGGAGAGGCAGCCAAAGAATATGTGCTCTCAAATGACACCAAAGTAAAGGTAAATGGCGAGGAATGGACAGTAAGCGGTGTTCGGGTGGAAGACGGAACTTCTTACGGTCATATACAATCGCCACAGATAGTTCCTGTTCCCGTAGAAGAGGCAACCACATTTACCGTAACCTTTGACAGCAAGGGCGGAAGCAAAGTAGAGCCTGTAACAGGTAGCTATTATGCTTACGGCGTAGCTGAATTTGATGATCCTGTTCGCAGCGGATATAAATTTGACGGTTGGTATAAAGACGAACAATACAGCGATAAGTTTATTTTTATAAATGATACAAATGATGTAGTAGGTGGATATGATAGAGTTTATGAAGATATCACCCTTTATGCAAAGTGGGAGAAAAGCTCCAAAGAAGAACAGGAAGCTCCAAGTCAGACTGAAAAGCCAACCGAAATAGATGCACCACAGGAAACTCCAAAATCAGCATTTGTTGATGTTGCAAAGGGTGAGTATTACTATGATGCAGTTATGTGGGCAGCGAATGAAGGAATCACGGGCGGTACAAGTGCAACTACATTCTCTCCGGATGCTAACTGCACAAGAGCGCAGGTTGTTACCTTCCTGCACAGGATGATAGCTTCTCCTGAGCCGGCAGCAATCAGCATGCCGTTTGCGGATGTTAAAACAAGCGACTATTTCTACAAACCTGTAAAATGGGCATTCGGCAGTAAAATAACCGGCGGTACAAGCGATACTACATTCAGTCCGGATGCTAACTGCACCAGAGCACAGGTTGTTACTTTCTTGTGGCGAACTGCAGGTCAGCCAGAACCCAGTGGAAAGAGCAATCCTTTTACAGACGTGAAAGCAGACAGCTACTATTATGATGCTGTGCTTTGGGCAGTTGAAAACGGAATTACAGGTGGAACAAGTGCAACCACATTCAGTCCTGACAGCAACTGCACAAGGGCGCAGGTGGTAACATTCCTTTATCGATTCATAAACGCCGGGTAAATGAGAGGTGTTAATATGTCACGCATTATAACAAGCATCCTCCTTCTTATGACAATGGGGTTTAGCGGATGCGGTCTCTCCCGATATGATACGGATGATATTGATGGTGGAGTGAAAACATATCACAGCGGTGAAGATTCGCCAAAGGTTATAGAGTCAACAGAAATGATAAGCTTTGAATTTGAGGTTTCGCTTTATAACATTGTTTTGGAAGAAGAAAGCGAGCTTGTCGGAAGGAATTATAAGCTGAGTGCTGGTTTAGAAGATGGAGCTGTGAAATCTAAAATCAAATGGCGTGACAGAACAGGTGCCGGAGAAGAACACGATTTCACAGCAGATGCATCATTTCTGACAAGCCTTCAGGAAATCGTATCGAAATATAATTTTGCACAATATAACGGCTATATCAGCAAGGTAAGCGGACTCCCTGATATGTACGGTGCAAAGATTGATATAAAATACGCTTCCGGTGAATCTATATATGCTCATGATAACCAAGACGGTTTCCTTCAAACGGAAGCTGTGGTAGAGTTGATAGAGCTATTTTCTTCCTTTAATAATATAATTGAATAGAATCACATATTTTAGAATTTTCCCCAAAGCACTTGAAATCTTTTGGGATTTGTGGTATCATTATAAGCGTTAAGTAAACGATATTTGACTTATCGGTTGATACTTAGCGTGATACTACAATGATACTAAAAAGTCGAGCAAAGTAAAATAATATGGAGATTAGAGAAGAAATACACGCTAAAATCCATAAATTACTAAATAAATCAGTTTAGTATTAGAAAAACTTTATCGAGTGGGAATAAGCTTAACAAAATTAAGAAAACAAACCCACAGCAGGATTTTCTTGCTGTGGGTTTCAATTTTGATAAGGAGATGGATACTCCGCCGTCCGATTGCCGTTGGCACTCGGCAGCTCCGACGAACCACCCTTCGATGGTTCTCATCCATTTTGATAATACAAAAAAGCACCGACAGTCGTCGATGCTTTTTGGTGGAGGGAGATGGATACTCTGCGCTGCTTGATTTTTCGACCGCCCTTGGCGGTTAGCGAAAACTCTTCGCTGCTCGAGACTTCGCAGTCCGATTGCCGTTGGCACTCGGCAGCTCCGACGAACCATCCTTCGATGGTTCTCATCCATTTTGATAATACAAAAAAGCACCGACAGTCGTCGATGCTTTTTGGTGGAGGGAGATGGATTCGAACCATCGAAGCAAGATGCAACAGATTTACAGTCTGCCCCCTTTGGCCACTCGGGAACCCCTCCATATTCAACTGAAAAAGTGGAGCTGGTGATGGGACTCGAACCCGCAACCTGCTGATTACAAATCAGCTGCTCTGCCAATTGAGCTACACCAGCATAGGTGTGGGAAAAAGTTCAATCATCAATTTCACCTTAGTGATTATAACACAAGCAACACCGTTTGTCAAGCATTTTTTTTATTTTTCCGAGAAAAAGTTCCGAATGTCTGAAAACAGGCGGTTTTTTGGTGGAAATTTTCTGTTTCCGATGAAAAACAGATGCCATATTTCGACAAAATAGAATTTTACATTGTTTTTTTGGATTACTTATGATATAATGAATTCAACAAAGTTGAATTCAGCTAAATTCGCCAGAAGGCGAGCTAAATGTGCTAACGCACGCTAAATTACTTCGTAGCTAAATTGACCTATGGTCAGCTAATGGCGAATTTAATTTAGCTGTTTCGATAGAAACAATTTAGCTAAAAGAGTGGCATCTAAATCGTTCGCTGATTTTATAATAATTTTATGCGATTGTCAATGAGCTGAACTATGGATTCGGAGGAACCGTCTATGAATCACATCAATGATTTTTTCATATCTCACCTGAGCGAAGATGGCGTTCTTGCCAATGCTCTGGCAGACTTGCTGCATACCATCAATCCCGACTGGCGGGTGTTTTTGGATTGCAGTGAAGAGCATCCTTTGGAGTCTCATGAGGATTGGTGTGCCCGTATGCTTCAGGAAGTGGCGTATTCCCGCTACCTTATTTTTGTGGCTTCCTCTGCGGAATATTTAAAAGACGGCAATGGCTGGCTCTATGAAGAGGTTTCCGCTTTTCAGAAATTGAAAGCTACCCGAAACCGACGGAATGCGGGAGACAGAACCTTAGGCTATTTTGGGATTTTGTTCGGAAAAATTGACTTTGAGCGGGAATTGTATTCTCATCCCAAATTAGGCAGTGACTACCGCAGAATCTATGACCAGCCGGAGCATCTGGTGTTAGAGGAAGGCGATACCATTTCTTCTGCGGCAGAGCGTATCCGAAACAAGATCAGAATTCTGACCGAATCTTCCGATTTGGGAACTGCGGCGGAACTTCTGGACAAGACCCGTCAGTTTGCGGAAGAAAAAAGACAGCAAGACCCTATGTTTGACGGGGCAGCTATTTGCGATGAGCTGTTACCCTTTTTAAAGGATGAGGACCATCGTCTGCTTCAGTTTTCTGATGTTTGCGATGCCATAGCGCATGGACACGTTGCCATTTTGGGCAACGAAGGGGGAAGCGGAAAAACTACTTTACTGACCAAACTGTTTTATCACTTTTCAGACAGCATCAATCTGAAACGAAATGGACCTTCTGACTGGATTCCCTTTTATGTGGATGCCAAAAACCTGGCAGCGGATAACTATTTGATTTTGCGGTATCTTGCCCGTCATTTATACGGAGACCGTACCGCTATGACCGACCGTTTTACCGGGGAGTCCATTGGTGTTTTGGACCGTGAGTTTTCCATGGAAACCGAAAGCCCCAGATATCTTTTGTTAATTGACGGCTATAATGAAATTCCCCAGTTTTCTCTGGAGCTGTTTAACCGGGAATTGGAAGAATTTCTGCCCGGTGGTCGATACAAAAATGTCAGGGTAGTGATTGCAGGACGATATCTCAACGAAAACCTACTCCCCGAACATTTTTATACCCTGCGTCTGAATGAATTAAAAGAAGAAGTTATTATTGAATATCTTTCTGCCAACGGAGTCAATGTTCAGAAGTTAAGCCCGGCACTTTCCAAAATTCTGTCCATCCCTATGTATTTAAGACTGTATGCACAGACTGCGGCAGACCGTCAGATTCAGACTAAGGGAGAATTGCTTGGTCAGTTTGTGACCTGGCAACACGAAAAAGATACCTCCGGTGCCGAAAATGACGAACAAAAGGCACTGTTTGGCATATTGTTTCATCATCTTCTGCCCTTTGTGGCACATCGGATGGTGATGACCGCCCAAACCCGTTCCGATTTTGTGATTACTGCACAGGAATTGGAAGACATCTTCTGTGATGTTCCCAAATTGTTTGGGGATACGGAATATAAGCGATACTATGGAAAAGATTACCGGGACGCCTTGCGGTTGAGTCGTATGTTAGATTATGACGAGTTGGATTTATCCGATTTGGCAAGCGAATATTTTGTGCATACCTGTAAGCTGTTCCGAAAAAATGCAGAAAATGGTTACGAATTTATTCATCAGATTTACCGTGACTTTTTCTGTGCAAAATTTGTGGCAGAAGAGCTTTGCCGTGCGGCTTCTTCACAGGGGTGTCCCCATTCGCTGGAGCAAACCCGTCTGGAAGATGCGGTCAAAGAATTTGTTTGCGAACTGTTGCAGGAGGGAAGACCGTTCTTTGATGATAAAACCCTTTTGTGGGACTATTCCTGTAACGACACTTCCGTGTTGTTTCAGTTGCCTCATCTGATTCGTGCCCACCAATGCGGGGACAACGGAATTCTGGTCTCCAATGCGGTGGAGCTGTTAAAATATGCCCGTCAGAACGATTTTTCCTCTGTGGATTTTTCGTATCTCAATCTGACGGAGAGTAATCTGGTAACGGGAATCTTTTTCCGTCAGGACCAAAACGGCAGATATTCCGCCAATTTTCACGGAGCTACCATCCATCGGAACAATCTGTTTTCTGAGCATCATTTTGCACAGTTTCGTGGAGGTGCCGTAAAGGACGGAACCCTTGCGGTGATTGATGCCGACGGCATCTTAAAATTCTGGCAAAAAGAAGCCTATGCTATGGTTCCCAAAAAAGTGATTACCGGTGTGGATTACGAGGTTTCCCAGCTGTTGTTTTCCCGGTCAGGGGATGTGATATATGCCAGAACAGCACACGAAATTTTAGAAATTCCCATCCCGCAGGAGGCATACAGCAATGCCCGTCCCAAGCTTCTGTATGAAACCACCAAACGGCTTCGGAATATCCGCTTGGGAGAGGACGGAGAGATTTATTTTACCACTGCGTTTAACGCCTTTAACGAAAAACCTGTTTCCAATCCGGATGCACCGGATATTGTGGATTTTTATGGACTGAATTCTGCGGCGGCAGTCAACAGTCAGCAAACCCGTCTTGCCTATGGAAATATTACCGGTTATCCCGGCTTGAAGCTGTATGATTTGAATCCCGAAACCAAGGAATGGGAAGACCGGCGGATTGGCTTTTCCCGTCTGTTGGATTTGTTTATGAAAGAGTTTGAAGGGGCACTTCGGAAATTTAAGCTGTATATGATATTCCCGCATGATAATGCCCGAACCGCCAAACGGATTGAAACCCGTCGCAGCTATTTTAATCATCTGCAGCTCCGGTTTGAAAGTACCACCCACGACCAGGAGAAGGTACCGGAAAAAATTGCGGTACATGTGCTTCGTGACCTTACCGGATTCGGCATTGAGCTTCGGAACTATCAGCAGAAAAAGCTGGATTCCATTGTGAAAAAATATGAGGGGATTATCTTAAAAGAAAAAGCGGAAAATTTTCTTTTGTTCTTTTTGTCAGGCAGAAAAATCACGGCGTTGGATTTCAAACCCGGCACCGATACGCTGCTGGTGTCCTGTATGAATCAGTTTGTGGACGATACCTACGCTCACAGTTTGGTATTGGAATTGGATACCAATACCCTTGCGACCCGTTTTGTGACTCGTTTTTCCGGTCACTTGCAGCCACACGCCTTTTATTCCGACGGAAAAATTGTTGTCAACGGAGATGTTGCTATGACCGTTTCCGACGAGCATAACAGTAACCTGATGAGGGTGGACTGTTATCCCAATAAAGTGGAAAAATTTCTGCATCAGAAAGGGACCGACTTTTTCTATGCCATAGCACCTCACGTGATTTACAGTTTTTCGGAAAACGGATGCTGCACAGGCAGTGTCAACAACTTTTTCCGAACCGTTGAATTGTATTTTTGTGTGGATGATCAGGAACATCCCTATCTGATTCGCCGGACGGATTATCTTCGTACCCGAAATCAGCCGGATAACCTCAAATATGTACTGGATATGGTTTCCTTGGAGTACCGAAGAATTTCCGGTCCGCTGTTTAAACGTGCCAATTTCTTAAATACGGTAGTCATTGGCGACAAATCCTTTAAAATGTGTACCGACAAGTTGACCACCTTCTGCCGGGAACTGCGGACGGATTCTTTGGAAATTTGCTATAAGCTGTTTGTCTGCGGTTGCGATTTTCGTGAGGTAAAAGGGAACATCCAAAATTCCCGTGACCTGCGTCTGCTGTCCCGCTTTGGGGGTCTGACGGAGGACTATACGGCAGAGGAATGTTTGGTATTGCCGGAGATTGGCTCGTTTGTTCCCTCCGAAGTTTTGTTTGCGGTGTTAGAAGAGGAAGAATGCCATTCCCTGTTTTCCCACGTCCCCGATACCCGCCTGACCCTTGCCAATCTTTATAAGGAAGCACAGGGCGGCGACAATATGTATTCCATTAAAATCTGGCGCAAGATCCATATGGATTCTTATTCCAAACAGGGATTGGAAGCAGCCGACTATTCGATTCTGGAATGGGTGAACCGGCTGATGTTTGCCACTCCGAAGATGATTACCAACTTAATTACGGCAGGCCTGATTGAAGCACCTGCAAGCTACGGAGCAGGAGAAAAGAACATCGAAAAACGGATGTTCAAAGTTCTTCACGCTTCTTACCGGCTTCTGTGCCGGTATGTTTTCTACCATATTCCTACCAAAGTTCAGCATGGGACGATTTATACCACCTCAAAAACCTTCGGGGCAAATCTTCTGAGAAAAACCACCGATGAAGAGGTGTTTGTTCAGGAAAACTATGCGGCATTGGATACGGTGGAAACCAACCGGATTCTCAGCTTGAATCAATGGCTTTGCACCGAGCTTGCCCGCTATGGAAAACCGCCGTTCCGCTATGGACTCAGAACCCGTTTTGATGCGGCAAATCACTTTAACGGCAGAGCCAAAATTCACGGATATCTGAAATTCGGGGAACAGGCACTTTTCGCACAGTCTTTCCGTCTTGGGGATTCGGATTCCAACGAAGCGGATATTGCGGAAAAAGTGAGCAGAATGGCGTTGGTTGCCACACATTATCAGCATTTGACCCGTGACGGAATGATTCCCGAACCGCTGGAGCGTCCACCGGTGCTGGTTCTCATCGGGGAATCCTGTGAGCATTGTTTTGCCATTGCCCGTCTGGTAGAAGCGGTGGCACCCCATATCCGGAAGCTGTTTACCTATGACACGTTGCTGACTGACCCGGAAGCTGCCGGGGACGGCAACTACTTTGAACTGGTCAGCGGGGAACCCCGGCGTGTCCGTTTATCCGATATCATTTCATAATTTTTGATCAAAAATCCGATTCTTTTGTTGTTTGGGTTATATCCGGCACTGTTACGGGACAGAATAATAAGACAACGTTCAGAAAAGAGAATCGGAATATGAGTGTTACAACATTTTGGCGAGTGATGGTAAGGCTGTTTGGGGCAGCACTTTGTATGGCTGCTGTGCTGTTGGGTGTTAAAATGGCGTATTGGTATATCAATCCTGAGGAAATCATCGCCTCTGCAGGTATGGATACGGTGGTGGGCGGCAGAATCAATGTTCTGCTTCTGGCAACCGATGAAAGCGGATTGCTGACCGACACGATGATGCTTGCTTCTTGCGACAGCGACCGAAGGATGATCAATCTGATGTCCTTTCCCAGAGACACCCGTGTGAAATACGGCAAAGGCTACCAGAAGCTGAACGCCATCTATGCATTGGGAACCGAAGGCTCCCGTCACGAAAATACCATTTCTTATATCCGTGAACTCAGTGGATTGCCTATTCACTATTATGTGGTAGTCCGTCCTGAGGGGTTCCGCAATATCATTGATACCTTAGGCGGTGTATGGATCGATGTTCCCATCCGGATGTATTACTCCGACCCGGAGCAGGACCTCTATATTGACCTGCAGCCGGGCTTTCAGCTGTTGGACGGCAACAAAGCCGAACAGTTTACCCGATTCCGTTCCGGTTATGCCAATGCGGACCTGGGGAGAATTGAGGCTCAGCAAAATTTTGTCAAAGAATTGTTCAGGCAGAAGCTAAAACCCCAATATCTGATGCGGGCGGGAGAAATCTATCAGCAGGTGGCAAAAGATACCGATACCAATTTTGGTGTATCGGATTTGCCTGTTTTGGTCAAGATTCTAAAAAGTCTCAAAGGGGACAGCATCCATACCTATGAAATGCCTCTTTGCACCGAAACCATCAACGGTACTTCCTATGTGATCTGCGATGTAGAAAAAACCAAAGAGCTGATTCAAACCGTCTTTTTGGGACAGTCAGAAGAACCAAAATAAAGAAAAAGTCCTCAGAATCGTAACAGATTCGAGGACTTTTTTGGTATTTGTTAAACTCAGCCGAAAAAACCAACGATGGAATCATATTCATCGGTAATCAGATTTCCGTTGATATCCATAATGCATTTTTTGTTGTCAGCAGTTGTATGAATGAGATATCCGTCTTCATACACAATGTCATAGAATTTTCCCGTCGGAAGGTTTCCGCGTTTAGAACCGTCGGTATTGATATATCGCAGCTGTCCGTTTTCGTCTACCAGGGTGACTTTGGCAGCAAAGGGGTTTGCATTGTCTAAATATGGTTCTACCACGTACTGTCCGTTTCGGTCGATATATCCATATTGTGCGGTGAAAAGACCGGCTTCTTCGTTGTAGCGGATCATGGAAACCAATGCCACACCGTTAGAAAAATCATCGGCATCATCAAACTGACAGGGAATCATAAGATTACCGGTTTTGTCAATGTAGCCATATTTTATGGTGTTGGAATTGCCATCCGGCTTGATTCCCACCCGTGCCAGACCTTCCGAGAAATCGGAACCCTTTGCAAACTGAGCTTCCACTGCAAATTCTCCCTTTTGGTTAATATATCCCCATTTACTGTCATCGGGTAACGGACTTTGATCAACCGCTACCAATGCCAGACCTTCGCTGAAGTGATAGGCGTAATCAAATTGCAGAGGAATCACAACTTCTCCGTTTTTGTCGAGATAGCCGTATTTGCTGCCGCATCGGATATTGTCGCTGTTATATTGCTCGTTTTCCACCAAAGCCAACCCTTCAGAAAAAGAATGTGCATAATCAAACTGCGGGATTACCACAAATTCTCCTTTTTGGTTAATATAACCGTACTTTCCGTCAACAGAAACAGCAGCTAAGCCTTCGCAAAAGTGATCGGCATCATCGAATTGCGGGGGAATCACCAAGGTTCCGTTTTTGTTGATGTAACCCCATTTTCCATTGGTTTTGACAGCAGCTAAGCCTTGGGAAAATGGTTCCGCCCCGTCAAATAACTCTTCGGTGATTCGTTCCCCGGTCATATCGATATAAGAAAACCGGGGGAGTGAGTAGGGAAAATGAAGATCAGATGTTTCAACGTAGGAGTCTGTGATGACGGCTCTTTCTTCGTAAAAATTCTGAACTTCCGAAAACTGACAGGGGATCACCAGCTCTCCTTTTTTATTGACATATCCCCATTTGCCGTCTTGTTGCACCATCACTAAGCCGTTATGAAACAAGGGGTCCTCATATACGCCGTCATCCGAACCAATGGTGACGGTTCTTTTATCGCCAAACCAATCAACCGAAATACCAAAGGCTTCCGACACCCCACGAAGAGGAACCAAGGTTCTGTCATTTACGATACAAGCCGGGCTGTCCAGAGATACGGGGGTATCATTTACATACATAACAGCCTCATCCACCGTCAGACGGATGGTGATGTTTTCTTTGACAGCAGTTACGGTGCGGATTTCGTCCTTCCAGTCTACGTTAGCACCCAAAGCTTCAAAAATAACCCGTAAGGGAACCATTGTTCTGTCGTTGATCATTCTTGGCGGTACATCAAAGGCAATTTCCTGTCCGTTCAACAGCACCCGGATGGAATCTTCTGCCATTGCCGGGAGAGCAGAATTCATCAGCATTCCAATCAGAAAAAGCGAAACAATTTGTTTTACTTGTTTCATTGTGCGTTCCTTTCTTCGTGAAAATTCTATCACCACGGTGGAAGGTTGTTATGGCTTTTTTGGAGATGCTTTTCCCAACCGCAGGGAATTGGTTACTACCGATACCGAGGACAAACTCATTGCCAATGCCCCAATCATAGGATTCATTAAAATGCCAAAAGGATATAATACACCTGCCGCCAGGGGAATTCCTAAGGTGTTGTAACAAAATGCCCAGAACAGATTCTGACGGATGGTTTTCATTGTCTGACGGCTGAGTAAAATGGCTTCTGCCACAGATTCCGGATTGCCTTTTACCAAAATGACGTCAGCACTGTCTATGGCGATGTCGGTACCGTTTCCCAAGGCAATGCCGATATGGGCAGCCGTCAAAGCAGGGGCATCGTTAATGCCGTCACCTACCATAGCAACCGTTTTTCCTGCAGCTTTTAAAGCTTCGATTTTTTCCATTTTTTCGTGGGGACGCACCTCTGCTATCACCTGACGGATTTGGCAGACCTTTCCGATGGCATCGGCAGTTTTTCGGTTATCTCCCGTTAACATCACCGTTTCAATGCCCATTTCATTTAAGGCTTTTATCGCTTTTTTGGAGGTTTGCTTGACGGTGTCTGCCACAGCGATAAATCCTTCGTACTTGCCGTCAACCGAAACAAACAGAACGGTTTTTCCCTCGATGGAAAGGCGGTCGGAAACCGAACGGTCCGGCACTTCGATCAATGAATCGTTTCCGATTTTGATTTCTTTGGTTTCTACAATTCCCGAGATTCCGAATCCCGTCATAGACTCAAAATTTTCAACCTGTGGCAGAGGATTATCGCCCCATTTTTTTAAGATGGCACGGCCCAAAGGATGCTCAGAGTAAGCTTCCAGTGCTGCCGTATTTCTTAACAACTCTTCTTCTGACTGAGATACAGAATACACATCGGTCACCACAGGTTCTCCCACGGTGAGAGTGCCGGTTTTATCAAAGACAACGGTATCAATTTTGTGTGCCGTTTCCAATGCCGTTGCATTTTTAAACAAGATTCCTTCTTTGGCAGCTTTTCCCGTTCCCACAATAATAGCGGTGGGAGTGGCAAGTCCTAAGGCACAAGGACAGGCAATCACCAAAACAGATACAAAAATATTCAGGCAGAATGCAAAATCTTTTCCTAATAATGCCCAGATGACGGCACCAAGGAGTGCAATGGAAATGACAGCTGGCACAAAATACCCCGAAATTACGTCTGCTAACCGGGCAATGGGTGCTTTGGTGCCGGAAGCATCCTCCACCAGACGGATAATCTGAGAAATCACGGTGGTATCGCCCACCTTGGTTGCTTCGATTTTTACATAACCATTCTGATTGGTGGTTCCGCTGTATACCATGTCGCCAACTGCTTTATCCACGGGTAGACTTTCTCCCGTCAGCATACTTTCATTGACCGAGGTTTGCCCAAAGAGAATGCTTCCGTCTACGGAGAAATTTTCGCCGGGTTTTACGATTACAATATCTCCAATTTTCACTTCTTCTGCCGGGATAACGGTTTCTTCTCCATCACGAAGTACGGTTGCGTTTTTGGGGGATAACGCCATTAAAGAACGGATAGCATCTCCCGTTTTTCCACGGGAGCGATGCTCCAAAAACCGCCCCAGTAAAATGAGCGCAATAATAACCGCTGTGCTTTCATAATATAAGTGATGGGAAAAATGAGCTTTTCCCATCCACACCATTAGGGTGCCGTAAAAGCTATAGATAAAAGAGGCTAAGGTTCCCACTGCTACCAGGCTGTCCATATTTGGGGATAAGTGAAACAGCTTGGAAAACCCGATGGTGTAGAATTTGTAGCCAACCCCCATTACGGGTAAGGTGAGGAGCAATTGCACGGTCACATTCCAGACGGGATCGGAAATCCCCGGAAGTCCAACCATAGGCCCCATACAAAGGTAGAACAGAGGGACGGAAAACAGCAGTGCCACCAATAATTTTTCTTTTAAAAAACTTTTTTCTTCTGCTTCTATTACTTTGTATCCGCTTTTGACTACGATTTTTTCAATCATTTGCAGGGTAACGGTGTCTGCATCGTACCAAACCTCTGCCTGGTGGGTGGCAATATTCACATTGGCACGGATGCCCGTCTGCTTGTTCAGTTGTTTTTGTAAATATGCTGAACAGGCACCGCAGGTCATTCCGCCGATTTTTAACACAACTTTTTCCATAGGAGGAACTCCTTTCTCTAAGAATTACAGAAATTGGCTTCCCCTCTTGCGTAAACACCGATTGCATCTTATTTTGTCATACTGAGAGAACAAAGAATCTCCCGTATTTTCGCGGGATTTTTCACTTTCTCTCAGAATGATGTTCAAAAAAATGAACCAGTGTTTCCCGGAGCGGAAGTTTTTTTGATACAAAAGGAGTGACTTTTTTAAGTCACCCCAAGCAATTATAACAAAGCTTGCAAAAAAACAAGCACTTTCGGTAAAAAAATCACAATTCCCACAACAAATGCACCAACAGCACAAACAAGTACCATTCCTGCGGAAATGTCTTTTACCACACGGATGGTTTCATTCTGGTTGGGTTCTGTTACATCGCACAGATTTTCAATGGCAGTATTGATCATTTCGGCAGCTAATACCGTTGTAATTACCAGAATCAAAACACACCATTCCCAAGGGGTAACGTGAAAAAACCAACCCAGAAGCAACGCAAGAACGGCCATCAGGGTATGCACTTTGAAATTTTGTTCTTGTCGGAATACCTCTGTGACACCTTTTGCGGCATAAACAAAGCTTTTAAAAAATTTACGGAAGGAAAATTTCATCGATTATATTCCTCTTTACCAAAATGGGAATGACTACACCGAAAAAGTGCAGTCAGAAATTTTTTATGGGGGTTGTCCCCTCCTGACAGCGAATCGTTCACCATCAGGAGGGGAAAAGAGAAAAAATATGAATTGTTCGGCTTTTCTCTAAACAATCAGAAGAACGAATTAGTTACATTTGGTCCAGCCGCAGTTGTCGCAGGAGACACAGCCGCCTTCGTGTTTCAATCGGGTTTTACATTCGGGGCAAACGGTGGGGAATCTTGCGGTATCGCTTTCGTCTTCACAGGTGGTGATATCTGCTTTGGGTTCTTCTTTTTTGATAGAGGGATGTGCATTCATCGAGAAGAATCCGGATTCATATTCTTCCTGAAGTGCTTTTGCGATAATGTCGGGACAGCTCTGACCGTCCAGACGTTCTCCTTTGGTGCGGAGTCTTAAACAAGCGGGACAGGAAATGTTCTTTAACTGGTCAATGATTTCGCTCACCAGTACACCGCTTCTTAAGGACAGGGAAATCATACGGTTGATCCCGTCAATGTTGGATTTACAGATACCGTTTTTGGAGGTGTTTACAAAGGATTCTACAATGTCGCCATCCTGGTTGCGGTTGATGGTAACAAACAGATTACCGCAGGCAGTCGTGTATTTGGAGGTGGTACCGTAAGTTTTTCCAATCTGAGAACGGGACATAGGTTTAATCGCATCAAAATGGGTTGCTTCCACTTCCGGAGCATTGGTATCGGTTTTGTTTAACAAAATACCGGTTCTTCTGCAGTTATCACGGTAAATGGTAACACCTTTTAAGCCCATTTTCCAGGCGTAGAGATATAAGTCTTCCACTTCTTCTTTGGTGAATTCCTCGGGCACGTTTACGGTAGAAGAAATCGATGCATCAATATGTTTCTGCCAGATGGACTGCATATTGATACGTTCTCTGTAGTTTAAGGTCATTGCGGTTACAATGTAGTTGGGTAATTCTTCCCCTTCCGAAATTCCCATAGCATCCATTACTTCTTTTACGATGGGGGTATATACGGTGTAGAACCGTTCTTCTCCGTGTAAGGATTCTGTTTTTCTGGTGTAGGAAATATTGTAAATAGGTTCCAAGCCACCGGAAATACCCAGCATGGTAGAAATGGAGCCGGTGGGTGCAATGGTCAGAAGCTGACTGTTTCTGAGACCCACTTTTTTCACATAGTCACGGGTACGTTTGGAAGTGTTTTCCATAAAGTATGCACTTGCAAAAATTGCTTTTTCGTTATATTTGGGATAAGCCCCTTTTTCTTCTGCTAATTTTGCAGAGGTGTAGATTGCGGTATCTGCCATTCTGAAACCGATTTTATCACACATTTTAACAGAGGCAGTGGAGCCGTAACGGATGCCTAGTTTAATCAGACAGTCCCCTAAGCCCATAATGCCAAGACCAATCTGTTTCCAGTCGTTTACGCTCTTTCTCTGCTCTTCTAAGGGATGCAGTTCCAAGCCTTCTTCCAACACTTCGTTTAAGTAAACAACAGCTTTTTCCACAGCATCGGCGAATGCATCAAAATCAAATTCTGCTTTTTCGGTGTAGGGATTTAACACAAATTCAGATAAGTTGATGCTACCCAGCAGACAGCTTCCGCCTGCGGGCAAGGGTTCTTCCGCACAGGGGTTAACGCCTGCGAATTGAAAGTTTTTATCTTCGCTTAACAGATTCCAGTTTTCGATTTTGTCCCAGAATAAGGCACCGGGTTCTGCCATATCCCAGTTGTTGTGTGCCAGTTTTTGAAACATTTCTCTTGCTTTTACGGTATTCACAATGGTTTCACCGGTTGCTTCACGGGTATAGGTCAGATCCCAGTCAGCATCCTCTTCCACAGCTTTCATAAAAGCATCACGGATTCTTACAGAGATGTTGGCTTTGGTAACTTTATTCAGGTCATTTTTGATGTCAATAAAGCGGGGTAGGTCGGGATGGTTACATTCTAAGGAAATCATCAGAGCGCCACGGCGTCCGGATTGACCGATTAAGTCGGTTACCAGAGAATATAAGTCCATAAAGGACACGCTTCCGGTGGTTTCTTTTGCCGCGTTGTTGATTTTAGCACCTGCGGGAGACAGCTTAGAAATATCAATTCCGCAGCCACCGCCGTAGGAGTAGGTTCTTGCCAGTTTGGAGGCACATTCAAAAATGCCTTCAATGTTATCTTCCGGGGGAGAAATCACATAGCAGTTGGAGTATGTAATCTTTCTGCCTTCCTTTGCCAGTCCTCTGGATGCGATAATACGTCCGCCGGGGAGAAATTTTCTCTCTACCATCAGAGGAATAATGTCTTTGTTACCGCCGGAAATTCGTTCAAAAAATCCATCAATGGTTTCTCCGTTGTGGCGGTATTTTTTCTCCCAAATATCTTTTTGGAGTTGAGTTTTGAAAAAAGTGCTTTCCTGTTCCATAATCTGGTCCCTTCTTATTCTTATTTCGTAATTTATTGTGAAAAAGATATTGCGTAAAATTCCCCGAAGAGGGTGAAAAAAACGCTGATTTTCATTGATTTTCAGCGTTTTTCGGAATTTTGGGTATCTTGCTTTTTTACACAATATCTTGTGTTGACAAGTAGTATCATACCATATATCTTGTGTTTTGTAAAGGGGTTTTTGCAAATTTCTTTAAATTTTTTATAAAAAAATAAAAAAGCCATAAAAAAATCGAAAAAAATACTTGAAAAAACAGGCGTATTTATGCTATAATATACAATGCTATATAACGGAAAAGAGTTTTTTACAAGAAATATAAAGGAGCAACACTATGGATACCAAGTCTCTGGCAACACTTTTGTTTGATGATTCTCTTCCGACACTGGAAGAAATTACTGCTACCTATCCCCGTCGTGAGTTAAAAGAAGGGGAAAAGGTGACCCGTATGGCACCCTCTCCCACCGGCTTTATGCATCTGGGGAATCTGTATGCGGCACTGACATCGGAACGATTGGCGCATCTGTCCGGCGGTACCTTTTATCTCAGAATTGAAGATACCGACCAGAAACGTGAAGTAGAAGGCGGTGTACAGGCGATTATCGACGGGCTGTCCCACTTTGGCTTAAACTTTGACGAAGGCGCACTGGTGGAAGGGGAAACAGGCATTTACGGACCCTACCGACAGCGTCAGCGTGCCAAAATTTATCAGGCATTCGCTAAAGATTTGGTGGAAAAAGGAATGGCATATCCCTGCTTTTGTACGGAGGATGAGCTTGCCGATTTAAGAAGCCGTCAGGAAGCAGAAAAAGAAGATAACTTAGGCTATCGCGGTAAATGGGCAAAATGCCGTTCTTTGACATTGGACGAAATCAAAGAGAGATTATCAAAAAATATGCCTTGGGTACTTCGTTTTAAAAGCGAAGGCAGCATTGACAATAAATTCAAATTCACCGACTTGGTCAAAGGAGATTTGGAACTATCTGAAAACGATATGGATGTAGTCATTTTAAAGTCCGACGGAATTCCCACCTACCATTTTGCACACGTAGTAGATGATTACCTGATGGGTACCACCCACGTAGTCCGTGGGGACGAATGGATTGCAACCTTGCCCATTCACCTGCAGCTATACCGTGCAGTCGGCTTGAAAGCTCCAAAATATATGCATATCGCACCTTTGATGAAGATGGATGGTACTACCAAACGTAAACTTTCCAAACGAAAAGACCCCGAACTTGCTCTTGCTTTCTACAAGCAGGAAGGGTACGTGGTCAATTGCGTGATGGTGTATCTGATGACCTTATTAAACTCCAACTTTGAAGAGTGGTATGCAAAGAATCCCGACAAGTCTTACCGGGAGTTTCCCTTCTCGCCCAAGAAGATGTCTGTATCGGGTGCGCTGTTTGACTTGGTGAAACTAGACGACGTTTCCAAAAACGAATTAGCCAAACTTTCCAATACGGAACTCTATGAGTTGCTGGAAACCTATACCAAAGAATATGATACAGAATTTTACGATATCATTACTGCACAAAAAGATAAAGTGCTGGAAATTTTAAACATCGGACGTGTAGGTCCCAAACCCAGAAAAGACATTGCAAAACTGTCTGAAATTAAGGACTACATTTCCTATTTCTTCCCGGAATTGTATCAGCCTGACTATCAGTTCCCCGAAAATATTTCGGAAGAGGACAGAAACCTTCTGATTACCGAATACAAAGAAATCTACGACGAAAACGATACTCAGGACGAATGGTTCCAGAAAATCAAAGACCTGTCTGAAAAACACGGCTTCACGTCCAATATGAAAGAATACAAGAAAAATCCCGACGCCTTCAAAGGGAACGTTGCCCAGGTATCTACCGTATTGCGTGTGCAGATTTGCGGACGTCAGAATACCCCCGATACCTATGAAGTATTCCGTGTGATGGGAAATGATTTAGTTAAGAAAAGACTCTCTTTATAGGGGCTTGAAAAACTGCGCATAATCCGTGAATCTCACCACTCGCTGTACACACGGTACAGCTTCGGGCTCGTCAAGGCGGTGCCTTGATTCGATTTCCGAATTTTGCATCAGTTTTTCTGCACCTTATTGAAAAAAAGCAGAGACTTAAAAAAGAAAAAACCACAACCTGCCTCCCTTGCCTAAAGGGAGGGGGACCATCGAAGATGGTGGAGGGATTCTTACAGGTAATTTGCAAATCTGTTGGAATAATACCTCCCAAAAAAGGAGAATAAAACAATGTCAGAAATTATGGAAAGCAATTTTATACACGAAATTATTGATAAAGACTTAGCGGAAGGTAAAGTGGAAAAAATCCATACCCGTTTTCCGCCCGAACCCAACGGATATCTTCATATCGGTTCGGCAAAAGCAATCTGGATTAACTGGGGAACTGCCAAAAAATACGGCGGAAGCTTTAACCTGCGTTATGACGATACCAACCCTGCCAAAGAAGATGACGAATACGTGCAGGCAATCTATAAAGATCTGGAATGGTTAGGTGCCATTCCGGACGGCGGTGTGTTCTACGGCTCCGATTATTTTGATAAATGCTATGAGTTCGCTTGTGAACTGATTAAAAAAGGCAAAGCATACGTTTGTGATTTGTCTGCCGAAGAAATGAGAGAATATCGCGGAACCTTAACCACTCCCGGTAAAAATTCTCCCTACCGTGACAGAAGCGTGGAAGAAAACTTAGACCTGTTTGAACGGATGAAAAACGGCGAATTCAAAGATGGCGAAAAAACGCTCCGTGCCAAAATCGATATGGCATCTTCCAACATGAATCTGCGTGACCCTGCCATTTACCGTATCGTGCATACCGACCATCATCGTCAGGGCAACAAATGGTGCATTTATCCCTTATATGACTTTGCACATCCGCTCCAGGATGCGTTGGAGGGAATCACCCATTCCTTATGCTCCATTGAATTTGAAAATCACAGACCCTTATATGACTGGGTTGTGGAAAATGTAGGCTTCCAGATGCCGCCTCATCAGTATGAATTTGCAAGACTTAACGTAACCAATACCGTAATGAGCAAACGTTATCTGCGTCAGTTGGTGGAAGAAGGCATCGTAGACGGTTGGGATGACCCCAGAATGCCCACCCTGTGCGGTTTAAGACGCCGTGGTTACACCCCCTCTTCCATTTTTGAATTTGTAAAACGTTCCGGTGTTGCCAAGGCAAACAGCTTAGTCGATATCGGACTGTTGGAATTCTGTATCCGTGATGAATTAAACACCACCGCAAAACGCCGTGTGGCTGTGTTAGATCCGGTGAAAGTGGTATTAACCAACTATCCGGAAGATAAAGTAGAATATATCAAATTGCCCGACAATCCGCAGGACCCGGATACTACCTACCGCGAAGTTCCCATCACCCGTGAAATCTTCATCGAACGCTCTGATTTTGCGGAAGTTCCGCCACCGAAGTTCCACCGTTTAAAACCCGGCGGAGAAGTTCGTCTGATGGGTACCTATTTTATTCAGTATCAGGACGTGGTAAAAGACGAAAACGGCAATGTGACAGAAATCCATTGTACCTATGACCCCGAAACCTTCTCCGGCAATGCACCCGACGGCAGAAAAGTGAAAGGTACCATCCATTGGGTATCTGTAAAATACGGTGTGCAAAAAGAAGTACGTCTGTATGACAGACTCTTCACATTGGAAAATATGAACGATATGCCCGAAGACAAAGGCTATGACGATTTTCTCAATAAAGATTCCGTTTCTATTTGTAATGCCATCTGCGAACCTTCCCTGAATGACGCTACGTTAGATGACAAATTCCAGTTTGTCCGAAACGGCTATTTCCGGAAGGACAGCAAATTCCAGGATACCTTTAACTTAATCGTCAACTTAAAAGACAGCTACAAACCCAATTAATAGTTTTAGTATTTTTGATATTTTCTATCATAACAAAGGAGGAACCCACCCGTGAGTCAGACTATCAAGCCTGTGTGGTATCCCAAAACATTAAATATTTACGAAACCCAGACCGCCATCGGAAAAACCAAACGGATTTTTCAGGATAAGCTGGCGGAGGTATTAAACTTAAAACGTGTGACCGCTCCCTTATTCGTAGAATCCCGGATGGGCTTAAACGATAACTTAAACGGAGTAGAACGTGCCGTTACCTTTGATATCCCGGAAACCCAGGGAATGGCGGAAATCGTTCATTCTCTGGCAAAATGGAAACGTCTTGCTCTGTATCAGTACGGGTTCTCCCGGGGTGAGGGCATCTATACCGATATGAACGCCATTCGCAGAGACGAAACCATGGATAATCTCCATTCTATCTATGTGGACCAGTGGGATTGGGAATCGATTATCGGTAAAGAGGACAGAACCGTTGATTTCTTAAAAGAAACCGTTCGTAAAATCGTGGGTGCCATCTGCGATACCTTAGACGAAATCAAAAAAGATTATCCCGGTATCACCATCACCTTAAACCGTGATGTGACCTTTGTTACTTCCCAGGAATTGGAAGATATGTATCCCGACCTCACCTCCAAGCAGAGAGAAAACGCAATCACCAAAGAACATAAAACCGTATTCATCATCGGAATCGGTGATGTGCTAAAGTCCGGCAACAAGCATGACGGACGTGCACCCGACTACGATGACTGGAAATTAAATGGCGACTTACTGTTCTATAATCCCATGCTGGATTCCGCATTGGAAATTTCCTCTATGGGCATCCGTGTAGACCGGGAATCCCTGGAAGAACAGCTTATGAAAGCAGATTGTGAAGACAGAAGAACCCTGCCGTTTCATCAGATGCTTTTAGACGGTACCCTGCCTCTTACCATGGGCGGCGGTATTGGTCAAAGCCGTCTTTGTATGTTGCTGTTGGAAAAAGCACACGTTGGCGAAGTGCAGGTATCCGTCTGGGATAAAAACACCCGCAAAGCGGCAGAAGAATACGGTATGAATCTGTTGTAATTATTTAATCTTTAGACTCTTTTAGAAAAGGAAGAACTTTTTATGGCTAATATTCCGGAATTATTTGGCAGTTTTGTATTTAACGATACCGAAATGCAGGCTCGTCTGCCCAAAGAGGTGTATGAGGCGTTAAAGCATACCATTGATGATGGGGAAGCCCTGGACTTAAATGTTGCCAATGAGGTAGCTGCTGCCATGAAAGACTGGGCAGTGGAACACGGTGCAACACATTATACTCACTGGTTTCAGCCGATGACAGGCATTACTGCTGAAAAACACGACAGCTTTATTGTGCCAACCGCTGACGGTAAGGTTCTGATGGAATTTTCCGGGAAAGAGCTGATCAAAGGGGAACCGGATGCGTCAAGCTTCCCGTCGGGCGGACTTCGTTCCACCTTTGAAGCCAGAGGGTATACCTCCTGGGACCCCACTTCTTACGCCTTCATTAAAGATGGCTCCTTATGCATCCCAACCGCATTTTATTCCTACAGCGGTGAGGTATTGGATAAAAAAACCCCTTTGCTTCGCTCCATGAAAGTAATCAGTCACCAGGCGGGCAGAATTTTAAAACTGTTTGGCGAAGACCTGGATGCTACTGTTACTACTACCGTGGGTGCGGAACAGGAATATTTTTTAATTGATAAAGATATCTATGAGAAACGTCCTGACCTTATTTTTACCGGCAGAACCTTATTCGGTTGCAAGCCCCCCAAAGGTCAGGAATTGGAAGACCATTATTTTGGTGCTATTAAAACCCGTGTTTCTGCTTATATGAAAGAGCTGGACGAAGAACTCTGGAAACTGGGAGTTTTGGCAAAAACCAAGCACAACGAAGCCGCTCCCTCTCAGCACGAGCTGGCTCCTATTTTTGCCACTACCAATATTGCTACCGACCACAATCAGCTCACGATGGAAGTGATGAAAAAAGTGGCAGAACGGCATAATTTAGTCTGTTTGCTCCATGAGAAACCTTTTTTAGGAGTCAACGGTAGCGGGAAACATAATAACTGGTCCATTTCCACCAATACCGGTGTGAATCTGTTGAATCCCGGTAAATATCCGGAAAACAATCTGCGATTCTTGCTGTTTTTGGCGGCAGTCATCAAAGCAGTGGATGAACATCAGGATTTACTGCGTATTTCCGCTGCATCTGCGGGAAACGACCATCGTCTGGGTGCAAGCGAGGCACCGCCTGCCATTATGTCTGTTTTCTTGGGGGATGAACTGACTGCCATTTTAGAAGCCATCGAAACCGACACCCCCTATCAGAAAATCAAAAAAGAAAAAATGGATGGCGGGGTAGACGTATTGCCCCAGTTCAGAAAAGATACCACCGACCGGAACCGTACCTCTCCCTTTGCATTTACAGGGAATAAGTTTGAGTTCCGTATGCTGGGTTCTGCATTCTCCATTTCCTGTTCCAACATTATTTTAAATACCATTGTTGCCGATGTTCTCTGCGATTTTGCCGACCGTCTGGAAAACTCGTCCGATTTTGAAAACGATGTGATGACAATTATCAAAGAAACCGTAACCAAGCATAAACGGATTATTTTTAACGGCAATAACTACTCCGACGAGTGGGTAGAAGAAGCAAAAGAACGTGGCCTTTTAAATTTGAAAACCACTCCCGAAGCATTGCCGCACTACATATCCGAAGAGAATATTGCACTCTTTGGCAAACATAAAATCTATAGTCGTAGCGAAATGGAATCCCGTCTGGAAGTGCTTTTGGAAAGCTATTCCAAAGTTATTAACATCGAAGCACTTACCATGCTGGAAATGGTTCGTAAGGAAATTCTGCCTGCCTGCTCCCGTTTTGCAAGTGATTTGTGTGTTGCGATTCAGAATAAAGCGGCAACCGTAGGCGCAGGTGCCTATGAAATGGAGCTTGCTAAAAAAGTGACCGTTTTAACCGACGAACTCTACCATACCATTCACCGTCTGGACGAAAACCTGCAAGGTGTCAAACAGTTAACTGACGGTGCCGAAATTGCACAGTATTACTGTGATCATGTACTGTCTGTTATGAATGAGGCACGTTTGGTTGCCGATCAGCTGGAAGAAGTGACTGACAAGACATATTGGCCGTATCCTTCTTACGGCGACCTCCTCTTCAGCGTATAGGACGGCTTGAAAAATTGGCTCAAATGAATGAACCTCACCACTCGCCGTACACACGGTACGGCTTCGGGTACTATCGAAACAAGTTTCGATTCGGTTTCTCCATTTTAGCCGAATTTTTCTGCACCTTGGGTGACGGCTTGAAAAAGAACCCAGACCGCAAAAGGCATAGGATTTTGCTTCCCCTTAGATGACGAACAATGAAAAAGACGAAATTCTCACGAATTTCGTCTTTTTGTTTGGGATGAAACTGTTTTTGCAGGGGACGGTGCCCACACCGTCGTGAATTGTAGTATATTCATTCTAACACTCGCATCATATTTTTGTAAAAAATCTTTTCCATCAGGCTTTGACTGTATCCTCGCCGTTTCATTTCGGATAAGATGGCTTCATAAGAAGAAAAATCTGTAATTCCGTAGGGTAAGCAGTCTACGCCGTCAAAATCGGACCCGAAGCCCACGTGATTTTCACCGCCCAGCATAAGAAAATGCTCCATATGAGAAAAAATGGTTTCCAAAGAAGCCTCTTCTCCCAGAAACGGGGGATAAAAATTGATGCCAAGAACGCCTTTGTTTTCCATTAACGCCCGAAACATATCATCGGTAATATTTCGGGGGTGATTGCAAAGAGCACGGGAATTGGAATGGGATACCAACACCGGTCTGGTTGTTTTTTGTAAGACATCCCAAAAGGTTTTATCCGAGGCATGGGACAGGTCTGCCACCATTTTGGAATCATTCATTTTGCGAAGCACTTCACATCCAAAAGAGGAAAGCCCACCCGAATCTCCCGATGCTGCAGAGGTTGCCAGTCGGTTGGAATCGTTCCAGGTCAGGGTAATTACTTTAAATTGTTTTTCCAAAAGGTAGTCAACCAACTCCAACGAATCAATCAGACTGCCTCCCTCTAAGGTAAGCATCGCCTGGTTGGTATTGGATAACAAAAAATCTTTGGAAGAACGGGTGAATTGTAAGATCTGGGAGTTTTTCCGGAGTTCTTTGGAAAAATTCTCATAAATCGCAGAAAAATAGTCTAAGGGTGTGGAAAATTCCTGGAGTTTTTCCGGGTCCATAAAGATAGCAAAAAGCAAAAGAGTACGAAAACTCTTTTGCTTTTGTAAGTCAATTTGCAAATTGTTTGTATCAAGAGGTTGCTTTTCAAAATACATCCGATAGGCTGTGTCGTTATGGGCGTCTATCAGAAACATTTGTTACATCTCCTTCGGGAGTCCCGCCTCTTTTTCAATCAGATAGGGGGGACGCGCTTTGGTTTCTAAGTAAATCTTACCGATATATTCTCCGATTAAACCAATGGAAAGAAGCTGAAGACCACCCAAGAACCAAATGGATATGAGCAGTGAAGTCCAACCGGGCATTACCTGACCGAAGATTAAACTGACCAATGCGTACAATACTGCCAGAACACTTGCGGCAGATACAAGAAATCCGGTTGCGGTAATTAAGCGGATGGGAGAAATGCTGAAAGAAGAAATTCCCTGAAATGCAAAGGCAAGCATTTTTTTTAAGGGATACTTACTTTCTCCTGCAAACCGTTCATTACGTTTGTAGTACACCACATCGGTTTTGTATCCCAAATCGCTGACAATTCCCCGTAAAAACAGGTTGACTTCCTTATATTGCATCAAAGAATCCAACGCCCGGCGGCTCATCAGACGGTAATCCGCATGGTTATAAATCACATCCACACCCATCCATTGCATCAGCTTATAGAAGCCCTGTGCAGTGGTGCGTTTAAAGAAAGTATCGGTTTTTCGTTCAGAACGGACACCAAATACCACATCGCAGTGGTCATTTTTATATTTTTCTACCATTTCGTAGATGGCGTGGATATCATCCTGCAAATCTGCATCAATGGAAACCACAATGTCAGCGTGTTTTCTTGCGGTGTTAAGACCGGCAAGCAGAGCATTCTGATGTCCCCGGTTTTTGGCAAGAGAGATTCCGGAAAACACAGGTGAACTATTGGAATATTTTTCAATGAATTCCCAGGTTCTGTCTTTACTTCCGTCGTTGACAAACAGAATCTTGCTGTTTGTGGAAATCATTTGTTTTTCCATCATATCGGAAAGTGCCAGATAAAACTGTTTGGCAGATTCGGGTAATACTTCTTCTTCATTGTAGCAGGGAACCACGATGTATAAAACAGGACATTGACTGAAATTTGCTTCTGTCATAACGTTGCTTCCTTTCTATTTATATGCGCCAGGCACCGGTATAATACCGATTGACCAGGGTTAAAATTGCCTCATTTTCAGTATCGAAAAATATCGGTGTGGTAATCATTTGTTCAATATTTTTAATGAATTCTTCTGCTTTTTGGGTGGCTTCTTCCGTTTGGGCAAAGGTTAAATGAATTACATCACACGCTGCATCCTGCAAATCGTAGCAGAAATCCATGGGGTCGGATTCCCCGGTGAAATGGAATGCCGAAAAGTTTGTTTCCTCCCCTAAAAACACGGTTTTTCTCCGAGAAGAAACAAAGGAGAACTCCTTTTTTCTGACGGGCATCACAGGGATTTTTAATTCTGCAATTTCTTTGATGTACTCCGGTGAGGTTCCGCAACAACCGCCCACGATGTCAGCACCGTGTTCCATCAGTAACCGGACATATTTTTTAAATTCTTTTGGTTTCATGGAGAACACCGTTTCGCCGTTTTCTTCTTTGGGGAGACCCGCATTGGGTTTGGTAATAAGCGGGATTGAAGCATAGGGGACAATTTCGTCCAGCAGAGGAATCATTTTATCCGGTCCTGTAGAACAGTTGAATCCGAACGCATCGGCACCGTAATGCTCTGCTAAAAGCAGTGCAGTCACCGGGTCAGCACCCGTCAGCAGTTTGCCGGATTCTTCTAAGGTTACGGTAACAAATACGGGCGGTTTATTCTCGCCGTATACTTCGTTCACAGCAGAAATGGCACATTTGACTTCCGCCATATCCATCATCGTTTCAATGACGATAAAATCGACACCAAAATCAGAAAACGCCTGTACCTGTTCTTGATATACTTCCCTAAGCTCGTCTGCTGTCATCATTCCCATAGGATATAACAGTTCTCCCGTGGGAGACATATCTCCGCCGATGAACACATCGGTTCCCACCGCTTCCCGACAAAGTTCCAGAAGCTTTTTGTTAGTTTCATACACATCCATATGGGAGGGGAGCTTTTTGCGGTTTGCACCGAAGGTAGGAGCATATACTGCATCACTTCCCGCATTTTTGTACGCTGCCTGTATGGATTTTATGGCATCAGGATGAGATAAAATCCATTCTTCGGGACAAACTCCGGGGGGCAATCCCAATTGATGCAACTGGGTGCCGGTAGCACCGTCTAATATTAAAATCTTGTTGTTATTCATAAGCGGCGTTATCACCTTTCTTATTATTTGTCGTTCCAATAGTCGATCAATTGCTGACTGGTGGTAAAATCAGATTCAAAATCGTGACGTTTTACTCTGGTGACCATAATGGCATCCCGCTCAGCAAGAGCAGTTCCTTCAAAAAACGGAGAATCTTTTGTTTCTACACAAAGGGTATCCTTGTCTAACAGCTCCTGCCCGTCATACAGTTGGAACAACTGACGGTCCAGCACATAAATATGCTGCTCTCCCGTTGCAAATTGCATCTGCATCTGATGATTGGACGCAGCGGTGGTTTCATCTGTTTTTTCTGAATCCAACAGCAGAGGGATTTCCACAAACTGTACCATAATCTGCCCGTCGTTGTTAATGTCGGAAATTGCTTGTTGACAACGGGATTTTAAAAGGTCCCGATCCTCGTCAGACAACACATAATCTCCCGAAAACAACAGGTAGATATCCGGCTCTACACGGGTTGCCATATCAATCACGGTTCCCACAATCAGCACGATTGCAATCAGGGCAATCAGCGTATGCCATTTGTAGTAGAAAAAATAGTTTTTCCACCATTCTTTTGAGAACCGTTTCAAGTCTTTCATAGATTTCATTTCGCTGTTTCCTTTCTTTTTTCCTTCACAGGACAAGAAAAGTTCTTCCCTGTGAACATAAGATCAGAAAGTAAGAAGTTGTTTCTTACTTCCATTATAACACATCGGTCAACATAAATCAAGTTTTTTCTTTCTTATAGCACAGCTTTGTGTCTGTTTGGTGAAAGAAAAATTTCGTGTTATAATTTGGCTATTTTGCCTAATTACAAACAACAAAATTTGTAACAATTTTGTAATAAAAAACTTGTAATTTGCTTGACTTTCCCCCGAAAAAGTGCTAAAACATTTTATATAATATACTATTATATATTGAGGCGATGTCTTTTGGGGCATCGTTTTTCGTCTACTTCTGCAAAAAAAATAATATATAAAACAAAAACAAAAAGAAAGGAAGTGTCATACGTGAAAAGATTTTTAAGTCTTCTTCTCGCAATGACCATGTTGGCAAGCATGTTTACCGCCTTTGCAGCGTTTGCAATGGATGGAACCATTGTGTTCTACAATGCGGCAGACAATAGTATCGCAACTCAGTTAGATGGTGTAGACAGCCTGTATGCCAACGTAACCTTCACCGCAAACAAAACCGGTACTGCAAGCGTAATGGCAGCACATTACGATGTTGAAACCGGAAACCTCCTTAAAATGGAATTGATCAATTCCGTTACAACGACTGCAGGAGTAGTAGCAGATTACAACACGCCTGCAATTTCGGTAGCCGATACCGATGTATTAAAAGTGTTCGCATGGGATGCTGAAACATTAGCACCCTTAACCAATGCGGGCATCATAGAACGTGACTTATTAGAAGAACTACCCACAGCAACCGTTACTGCAATCAAAGCGGATGCAGACTTTGCATTGAACTTTGTTGCAGATGAAGTAACCGACGAACAGTTGGCGTTCTACGGCGACTGGGAAGCAGACTTTGTATTCACTGCAAACAAAGCTGCAACCTTCAATGCTAACGGAAGCAAAGACGGTTACTTAGTTGGTCAGTATGATGAATTCGGTCCGGAATTTGTAAAAATTCCTGCAACCGACCTGACTGTTAGTGCAGGTGCACCCGTATCCATTATGGAGGCAGCCGGCTTAACGGTAACCTACCGTGACGTAGTGGAAACCGTAAAAGATTTTGACTGCGGCGTAGACTATAGCGATGCTTACTTAAAAGCAAACAACGGTTTAGAAGTTTCTATCGCTCTGGTATTGGTAAATCCTGAAAACGGCAATACCTACACCGTTGCTGAAAAAGCATTTGACTTTAATATGCCTACTGCAACTGTTACCGACATCAAAGTAGCAGAAGCAGATTTTGCATTAAACTTCAAAGCAGACGAAGTAACCGAATCTCAGGTAGCAACCTTCGGCGACTGGGCTGCAGACTATGTGGTAACCCTCTCCAAAGATGCAACCTTTAATGCAAACGGAGAAAAAGACGGTTATCTGTTAGGACAGTATGACGAATTTGGTGCAGAATGGGTAAAAATCCCCGCAGCTGATTTGGCAATTACCGCAGGTGCTCCCGTAAAAGTATTAGAAACAGCGGGAATGAGCGCAACCTATCGTGATGTTGTTGAAACCGTAAAAGATTTCGATTGCGGTATCAAATTTGCAGAAAGTTTCTTAAAAGCAAACGATGGCGTATCCGCTACCGTGGAACTGCGAATTTACAATCCCTTAAATCCTGCTGAATCCTACGTGATCGGAGACAGCATCACCAGAACCTGGAAAAAGCCCACAGCAACCGTTACAGAATTGGATGTAGAAGCAATCAAAGATGTGGATTTAACCTTCGCATTAAACTTCAAAGCAGATGAATCCACGCAGGAACAGCTTCTGATGTTCGGTGATTGGTATGCAGATTATGAATTAACCGTAAATAAAACTGCAACCTTCAATGCAAACGGAGGAGCAGACGGTTTCCTGTCCGGTCAGTATGACGCATGGAGCAAAAACTGGGTATCCGTTCCCTTTGAAGATGCAACCTTAGAAGCAAATACTCCGGTAAGAGTAATGGAAACTGCAGCAGCGCTGATGGGTCAGAGCGGTCTGAAACTGACTTATGCAGACGTGTATAATTCTGTAAAAGACTTTAACTGCGGTCTGGCATTCACTCCCGAATTCTTAGTTGCTAACCCCGACTTAGAAGTAACTCTGGCACTGAAGATGTATAACCCGAAAAATGAAAACGAATCTTACGTAGTTGGTCAGGTGTATACCTTCACTCCGGAAACAATCCCCTCTATCGATAAATTTATCGGTAAGGATGTGACCTATACTCACACCTTAGAAACCGTGGAAGCAAATACCGTAACCTATGACTTTGCTGATCTGTTCACCGTAATCGACGGCGTTCCTGTAAAAATGGAAGACATTACCGTAACCGGTGCAACTTACAAAGACGGCAAAATCACCGTAGAAGGTTTCGGCGAAAAAGTGATCACCGTAACCGATAACTACTATTGTAACGAAGCAACCGCAACCGTTACCGTAAATGAACCTGCAAATGTAGATAAGTTTACCGGTAACACCGTAACTTATACTCACACCTTAGATACCATCGAAGGTAACACTGTAACCTTTGACTTCGCTGAACTGTTCACCAATAACGGTTATGATGTAAAAGACATTACCGTAACCGGTGCAACTTATGCAGACGGTAAAGTAACTGTAGAAGGTTTAGGTACCTTCACGATTACCGCAACTGATAACTTCTACTGTAATGAAGCAACTGCAACCGTTGTTGTAAATGCTCCTGATGCAGTAGATAAATGGAGCGGTAAAGCAATTACCTTAACCCATACTTTAGACACCATCGAAGGTGGCAAAGTAACAGCGGCTTTAACCGATCTGTTTGAAGCAATCGGTCCTGTTATCATGAGCCAGGATGTTGTTGTAACTGTTGAAGGTGCAACGGTAAACAAAGTAGCATCTGACTGGACTCAGACTACCGTAGACTTCACCACTCCCGGTGAATATACCGTAACCATTACCGATAACTACTACTGTAACATTGCAACCGCAACCGTAACTGTAAATGAACCTGCAAATGTAGACAAATTCGTAGGAAAAGATATCGAAGTAACCCATACTTTAGATACTATCGAATCCAACGTTTATACCGTAAACTTTGCAGACCTGTTTGATACCAACGGTTATGCAGTAAAAGATATTACCGTAACCGGTGCAACTTATGCAGACGGTAAAGTAACTGTAGAAGGCTTAGGAACCATCACCGTTACCGCAACTGACAACTTCTACTGTAACGTAGCAACCGCAACCGTTACCGTAAACGAACCTGCAAATGTAGATAAATTTGTAGGAAAAGATATCGAAGTAACTCATACTTTAGATACTATCGAATCCAATGTTTACACCGTTGATTTTGCAGACCTGTTTGATACCAACGGCTATGCAGTAAAAGATATTACTGTAACCGGAGGTACCTACGCAGACGGTAAAGTAACCGTAGAAGGTTTAGGAACCATCACCGTTACCGCAACCGATAATTTCTACTGTAACGTAGCAACTGCTACCATTACCGTAAACGAACCTGCAAACGTTGACAAATGGACTGCAACTAACAAAACTATTGACTTAACTGTTAATACTGTTGGTGTAGCACAGACTGTAGACTTTGCAGAACTGTTTACCGCAGTGGAAGGTGCAATCATCAAAACGGCAGAAGTTACCGTTGATGGCGGTATCTATGCTGACGGCGTTATCACCGTTCCCGGCGTAGCTGGTACCTACACCGTTACCGTAACCGATAACTTCTACTGCAACACTGCAACTGCTACTATCACCGTGAACGATGCTGCAAACGTAGATAAATTCGTAGGTAAAGCAGTAACATACACTCATACATTAGATACCATCGAAGCAAACACCGTAACTTACAATTTTGCAGACCTGTTTGATACCAACACGGAATATGTTGTAAAAGACATTACCGTAACCGGTGCAACTTATGCAGACGGCAAAATCACCGTTACCGGTATCGGTACCTTTACCATTACCGCAACTGATAACTTCTACTGTAATGAAGCAACTGCAACCGTTACCGTAAAAGAACCTGCAAATGTTGACAAATGGACCGGCAAAACCGTTTCCAAAAAATTAGCATACGGTGAAAATACCGTAACCGCAACCTTAGATGAACTGTTTACTAATAACGGTTATACCACCAAAGCTGCTGTTGTAGGCGGCGATGGTGTTTACGAAAACGGCGTTGTTACCTTCACCGGTGCAGGTACTTATACTGTTACTATTACCGATAACTTCTACTGTAACACTGCAACTGCAACCGTTATCGTGGCAAAAGCAGATTCGATCAATAAATTTACCGCTAAGAACCCGACTGTTCAGCATACCTTAGCTACTATGGATGCAAAAGCAATCGATGTTAAACTTGGCGATATCTTCTCCGGAACCAACGTAGTAACCGGTAACATCACCGTTACTATTGCAGGTAAAGCTACCACCGTTACCGCAGCTGATTGGGCAAATGCAACTGTTACCATCCCCGGAACTACCGGCGATGTAACCGTTACCATTAACGACAATTACTACTGTAACACCGCAACCGGTAAAGTTATCTTAACTGCTCCGGCTAACGTAACCAAATGGACTGCAACTAACAAAACTATTGACTTAACTGTTAATACTGTTGGTCAGAATCAGACCTTCAACTTCGCTGATTTATTTACTGCTGTGAATGGTGCGTACATCAAATCTGCAACTGTTACCGTAAATAACGGCGGAAGCTTTGCAGACGGCGTAATCACCGTACCCGGTAAAGCAGGTACTTACACTGTTACCGTAACCGATAACTTCTATTGTAATGCTACCACCGCTACCATTACCGTAAACGATGCTGCTAACGTAGATAAATTTACCGGCAAGACTGTAACTTACACTCATACTTTAGATACCATCGATTCCAACAGCGTAACCTACAATTTTGCTGATTTGTTCACCACCAACAGTGCATATCCTGTAAAAACTATCACTGTAACCGGCGGCACCTATGCAAACGGCAAGATTACCATTACCGGAACCGGTACCAAGACGATTACCGCAACCGATAACTACTACTGTAACACCGCAACTGCAACCGTTACCATCAAAGCTCCGGCTAATGTAACCAAATGGACTGCAAAATCCGGCTTAGCTTATGAAACCGATGCAGGCGTTGCAGTAACCAAAACCTTAGGTGAACTGTTTAGTGCAAATGGCAACAAGATTAAAGATGCAAACGTATCTGTAACCGGTGCGACCTCCTTCACTAAGGGCGCAACCTGGGATAAAGGTACTGTCACCTTTAACGGCGCAGGCACTTACACCGTTACCATTACTGATGGATTCTACTGTACTGCAACTTCTGCTACCGTAACCGTTGCTGAAAAAGCTCCGGCATTCGGTTGGGCAGGTGTTGAACAGCATCCGGATGCAAACGGCGCAATTAACCCGATCGAAGGCGTTTCCTCTGCTTTAGCAGTTGGAACTTCTGCACAAACCATCACTGTAAACGCTCCTTATACAGGTGTATATCTGATAAACGTTAACACTACAGCATCCGCTGCAACTACCTTAACTGTTGAAAACCAGACCGAACACTATGCAACCTTCGATGTTGCTGCAGGTAGCAACAAATGGGCATTAAGCGGTACCAACTACAAATACATTCTGTTAATTAAAGGTGAAAACACCCTTACCGTAACTGCAGGTGCAAATGCAACCTTAAACAATGTTACCTTAGTAGCATTAAAAGGTCAGGGTATCGGCGGTGCAAACGGACAGTATACCGATTACAGAAGCCAGCTGACTTATAACACATTCGAATGTGCTGCTACTACCAGAATCTCTAATAATCATAATACTAGTGCTCTTGGTGCAGGAAAATCTATTACTTACACAGTTGATATTCCGGAAGGTTACTACGCCATCAGATGGACCAATGGTATGGTAAACGCAGCAAACAACACTACTTTGGAAGTAACAGCTGATACCGGCTTCTATCGTGAACTGATAAACTCACAGAACGGTTGGACTCAAGGCACCGCTAGTGACGGAAAAATAGCGGGTATCTACTTCCGTGGCGGTTCCACAACCGTAACCATTACCAATACCGGTAGTAAGCCGGTGGGAGTGTACGAGTTCCGTTTCTATCCCACTTCTTCCGACTATTTTGTAGATATGGATTGTGTACACATTGCAATTGATTCCACTATTCCGGAAGGAAATGTAGGCGGCGGAACCGTAACACCTACTCCCACACCTACTCCTACTCCGGATGTTGGAAGTGAACCCACTGCACCTGCAGAATTAACCGGTGCAAGCTTTGCTTCTGCCATCATTAATCCTACCAATATGAACGTTGGTTCTGAAAAAGCTGAATTCGGGTATAAGAAGAGTGCAAGTATGACTGTGAAGATGGGTGTTCCGGCAAACGGTACTTATCAGTTATCTGCACAGTTCAGCTCTAACGCAAACTACGTTTCAAACAGTGAAATTACCAAAGTATTTGTGGATGGCGTAGAAGTTACCTCCTTCCCGCAGTCAAACAAAGTGAACCCGAACTGGTCACCTGCAAGCGACACTATCCAGTTGACCAAGGGCGACCACGAAATTACCTTGACCATAACTACCTCCTGGAACTTACTGTACATCCACGGTTTGAAACTGGAAGCGAAATAATCGGTCAAGTATTTCGGTTCTATTGAAAACTTAGTGATACTACAAAACGGACTGTCTTTTTGACAGTCCGTTTTTGTATGCCGTCAAACAGTTCATCCGGAAGAATTCAGGGTGGATTTTTTGGTTGGTGATTCTTTGTTTTTTCCGATCGAACGTCTCCGTTTTGGTTGTCAAAATTTGATGGAAAAAAGTTTTTTCTTGACTTTTTTTGAAAAAAACTATATAATAAAAATGTATAAGAGTAAAATAGGGGTTTTTCGTTTCTCATGAAACCTTTGTGAATAAAAATTATCATATATTATGAAAGCATGAAAGGAACGCTACGAATGAAAAGATTTTTAAGTCTTCTTCTCACGCTGACCCTTGTGGTTAGTATGATGTCTGGACTCGCTGTATCCGCAGCTGTAAACACTACTGTGTTCTACAATGCATCGACCGACGAACAGATTACTTCACTTGATGGCGTAGACAGCATTTATGCAACCACAACCTTCACA
>JAGAKI010000031.1 GCA_017625695.1 Clostridia bacterium
ATACCATCTCCCGCCAGTGTTTACAACTGGGGAAAGGCAATTTCTTGCGTTTTTAGGGGCGTGTCGCGGCGTTTACGGCAAGGTTCGGGTAAATGGCAAAAGCAGCGAAAAAGCCCTTGTGAAGCGGTTTTGTGAAAAAAACTTCACAGAATTTTTGTTAGACTTGAAAAAATGGTCAGCGTTTTTATCCTCAGCCATCAGTTGGAAACGTTTCTTGAGGCGAAAAACTCAGAATTTTGCTGTGAAATAAAATTCTGAAAATCACTTCACTTTGGTTAAGAAAAACTCAGAATCACTCCTTTTTGCCCATGTCCCAATTAATAAACGGCAACCATGGAATGTATGAATTCCGATTATAATTGAGCAAACCGATTTGAATCTTACCACGTGAATTCAATATCCCGATTTGAATTTGACCGTCAATGTTATAGGCTCCGATTTGGATCTGTGGTCCCCAATTGACAAGTCCGACTTGAATGCCCCAATCAGATGCTGATATATTACCTGCCCCCAACTGTAAACCGTAATTTTTGTGAGTTGCATTAAATAACGCAAAAGAAAAAAAGTAGTTTTCTTCGGTTGCACTCGCAAGAAATCCACATTGTAAAAAGTAATTTTTCTTCAACATATTTATCGGAGCAAAAGACGTTACAGCTGATTTTTGCATCAAACCCAATATTCCCACAGATACAAATGAATGGGCATTACCATCGTAAAGTTGCCATTTATCAAAGAAACCGACTCCAACTTGCAGCGGAGCAAAATCAACATCTGAAATCACTCCTTTGCTTTTATCAGAATCCACTATAACGGGAAAATGTGCAAAAAGATTCAACGTTGTTGCCAGTAATATAAATAAAAAAGTTTTTTTCATTGCTCATCGCCTTTGGCTGTATTGATGGATTTTATCAGCATTACCCGGATTTGAGAACAAGCATTGTTTAATTCCTGAAATTTTGCTTCATCAATATAATTTGTTTTTAAGAGAAGTTCAAGCCAGTAACTTGTTTCGTTGGCTTCTTTGAGGGCAATTTGCAGTTTTGCGATAAAATCCGGTTTACCGTGGGCATATTGCGCTTCGTGTATGTTTGCTCCGATACTGGTTCCGGCTCTGCCGATTTGATTGGAAACGATCGTTTCGTGCTGGTTTTTCAGGAATTTCACCAGATTGATAATCTGAACCGCAAAGTCAATAGAAAGTGTACGCAATTTGCTTTCAGCCATAAGATAATCTCCTTTCGGGGTTTAATATAGCATAGCAAAAATAAAATTCAAGGCGGCTTGCCGCCGTGTAAGCGAAGCGCAGTAAAAGATAACACCATCCCTACTCGCGCAGCGAGAAAACTTCACGGGCAGCGCAAGCTGACCTCTTCACAAGCGGAATGAAATGGAGCGTCTTCACAAGCAAGGCGTAACGGTTATTCAGTGAAGAGCGGCTGACGCCGCGTGAAGATGTGAAGTTGTGCCTGACGGCACAGTGAAGAGAAGACTTGCGTCTTCGTTCCGCCATTTTTTTGACAAAAAAATGGCGGGGAAAAATTTTATCGTCACCCGCTATTCTGAAACGCTTTTTGAGGCGAAAAACTCAGAATTTTGCTGTGAAATCAAATTCTGAAAATTGCTTCACTTTTGTAAAGAAAAACTCAGAATAATTATTGTCTATCGACCTGAAGGTTTTATTTCACTATTTATTGCACCGGTGATAGTGTTTATTTGAAAAACTCCATCTGATTCATGCACTGTTAAATGATTCAGATTCTTATCATATTCAATATAAAATCCGAAAAGAGTTTTTGCCTTCCTGGGCGGAGTCCGTGTTACATGCGAAAAGGTGTCACGAAAAATTTTTCCTTTCTTAATGGAAAAAATCGTTAAAGTAACTTGCACCTCATTTATATCCTGAATTTTATATTCGCAGGTGATCCATCTGTCACTATTGGGAATAGGGACTGCATCTTCTATGCGTGACCATCGCAACTGCGGAAAATGCTCCAACGCCCATATTGTGTATTCTGATTCTCCTGTAAGTGCCGAATAACGCGAATAGCAGACATAACCTGGAGAAAAAAATCCATCATGCCCAATTATTCCGATAAATTTAAGTTTTTTATTATAACGTACGATTTGTTCACATATTTTGCCATTAGCATCAGAACGTTTGCCTATTATCGTTTGAGATTCGGTTTCATAACCGTAAGGAATACATCCGCTGAATAAGAACAATGATAAAAACAATAAGAAGATAATAATTTTATTCATCTCATTTATCCGAATCATTTGATGTTACCTCCATATCCCAGTTCACGAACGGAAGCCACGGGATGTATGATCTTGGGTTGTAATTGAGCAAACCGAACTGTATAGAAGTTTTCCGGTCAACGACACAACCGTTATCACTGGCATTAAATACACCAATCTGAACCCCATCTTTCCGGTTGACATTTACGAGTCCTAATTGAATCTCCCCGTCCCCACCATTGATTGCCCCAATTTGCACACAGGCATTATCGCAATTATTTAACAAGCCAAGTTGAAAACCGATCGTGTTTTTCTCCTTTTCTGTTGCTTTTTCCAAACTGTCGTACAAAAAATAATATCCTTCATTGTAGAATCCGATTTGTAACAGTCCATCATAATTTAATATTCCAAGTTGGAATAATCCATTTTCATTGTAAATCCCGGTTTGCATACCCAATTTTTTGTCGCCGGACCAATTTAGCAAACCAGTTTGTAATCCGTAATTTTTATTATGTGCATTAACTGGAGCAAGAGCAATCCCTCTTGAATCGCCATCAAGGTTGCACAGCACAGCCACTTGCAAAAAATAGTTATTGACACCACATAATGGTGCAACAGATATAATGCTGAATTGTTGATAAACAGCCAATAAGCCAACGGAAAAAATAGTGTAAGCCGTTTCATCAAACAACTGTGTTTTTTCAGACGGAAAAATACTGATTTGCAATGGTGTAAAATTAACGCCGGAGATAATTCCGGAATGTGTTCCGTGTATCGGAGCAAAGCCGCGGGCAGACAGCTGTACAGCAGATAGCAAAATGACGAGCTGTAAGATTTTTTTCATTTCTCATTACCTTTTGCCGTATTGATGGATTTTATCAGCATTATCCGGATTTGTGAACAGACATTATCCAATTCCTGATATCTTGCATCGTCAATATAATTTGTTTTTAAGAGAAGTTCCAGCCAGTAACTTGTTTCGTTGGCTTCTTTTAAGGCGATTTGCAGTTTGGCGATAAAATCCGCTTTGCCGTGAGCATATTGGGCTTCGTGGATGTTTGCTCCGATACTGGTTCCGGCTCTGCCGATTTGATTGGAAACGATCGTTTCGTGCTGGCTTTTCAAAAACTTTACCAGATTGAGTATATGCACCGCAAAGTCAATGGACATTGTGCGTAATTTACTTTCAGCCATAAGAAGTTCTCCTTTTGGAAGTTAATATAGCATTGCAAAAAGAAAATTCAAGGCGGCTTGCCGCCGTGTAAGCACCGCAGGTGCGCTTTTAATCAGAAACACCATCCTTACTCGCGCAGCGAGAAAACTTCACGGGCAGCGCAAGCTGACCTCTTCACAAGCGACCAAAGGGAGCGACTTCACAAGCAAGGCTTCTGGAGTTTGGTGAAGATGTGAAGAAAACCTTCGGTTTTGAGTGAAGAGCGGCTGTCGCCGCGTGAAGAGAAGACTTGCGTCTTCGTTCCGCCATTTTTTTGGCAAAAAAATGGCGGAGAGAGCGGGATTCGAACCCGCGAACAGGTTACCCCGTTAACGATTTTCGAGACCGTCGCCTTCGACCACTCAGCCATCTCTCCGCTGACGTTTTCCTAATATAATACAACTTTGTGCAAAAGGCAAAAAAAAAAGATTTTTTTTTACGTTTTTTTCAAAAGATGTTGATTTTTCTGTCAGAAAATATTATTAGTGAAGCAGAAGAGAGGAGGTTCCTTATGAAGAGCATACGCAAAAATCCGACATTCACTCAACGTGATCTTGAAGAAGAACAAGTGGAGTCCGCACCGATACGGCATCGCGGACGTCTGAGCAAACGGCAGCGGCCGCGGGCGCGCCGGAAAATCATGTCTGAACATCTTTGACAGGAGGTCATTATGAAAACATTATATCTGCTTACCGGCAAAGCCCCCCTCTGTCTGACAGGAAAAGCACCGCTCCTGCTGGAGAATAATTCCGGGCAGAAGCGGTGACTGCGGCATTAACCGCGCTTGAGCAGAACGTCTTTTTCGTAAGCACGGATCGGCGCAAGAATATTGTCGTCCGTGGGAATGTTCCGGCTGGCGCAATAGTGATCCCACAACGCTGCCCAGGGCAGGTTCTTCAAGGCTTCCTGCCCTGCGAGGCGGGCAGTGAAATCACCCGCTTTCTCATCGGCGCACACCGCCTGATCAGGCGTAAGCATGGCGATCAGCAGTGCCTTCTGGAAGTTTCTGGCTCCGATGACCCACGCGGCGATACGGTTGATGCTGGCATCGAAGTAGTCCAGCGTAAAGTAAAGGTTTCTGCCGTTGGTGTTGCGCACGATCTCACGGGCAAGATCTTTCACGGCGTCATCGAGG
>JAGAKI010000032.1 GCA_017625695.1 Clostridia bacterium
CTTTATCTGTCACAGAGTACCTCCGTATCTGTCTGACTGTATCTGCGAATGTACACCGTGATTTTGAATAAATTTCACGGAATCGCAGATAATACATAATGTAGATTTCCGAAAATCTTTTTTCGTAGAGGTTGTCCCTCTATGATATAAAACTACATAGTAAATTATACCATAGAATCCTCAAAAAATCAATATCTACTGCAAAAAAATTCGGATTTATAATGAAAGTTCATAAATAATCAACAGTTTGGTTTTATCGAAAATAAAAATAACCCGCACTTTAACAGATTACGCAGTCATGCGCACAGTCATGATCTGTCACATAAATGCGGTAAAATATATATGCCACAATATTCCATAAGGAGGTATGTCAAGATGGCAAAAGGCGAAAACATTTTCAAACGAAAGGATGGTCGATGGGAAGCCCGCTATATCAAAGGCTATGAGCTGTCCGGTAAAATAAAGTATGGTTTTTGTTATGGCAAGAGCTATAAAGAAGCCAAAGAAAAGGTCACAAAATGCAAGGCAGCTCTTATGAATGGGAAACCTGCTCCGCAGACAGCTACGAAACATCGTTTCGGTTTTTATTGTGATGAATGGCTTCAGTCCGGTAAAAATCGTTACAAGGAATCTACCTATATTAAATATAGTGGGTTTCTGGAAAACTATATCAAACCAAAACTCGGCGGCTGTTATCCTCTTGGATTCAGTACAAGGATCATTGAAGAATTCACCTCGGAATTGTTCGAGGAAGAAGATTTATCGGCTAAAACGGTAAAGGATATTCTGGTTGTCCTTCGTTCTATTCTGAATTACACCGCAAAACAATTCACAGGCATTTTTCCTGTTCTTGAAATCAATTATCCCCGTGAAACCAAAAAGGAAATGCGGGTCCTTTCCAAAGAGGAGCAGCAGACATTTGTTTCTTTCCTTCTGCGGGACATGGATGCCTGTAAATTCGGGATATTGTTTTCTCTGCTGACAGGACTCCGGATTGGTGAAATCTGTGCATTGCGCTGGGATCACATTTCGATAACAGAACAGACTGTAAAGATTGATTCAACACTGCAGCGTCTGCATGATACAGAAAATGGAAGCGAAGGCAAAACAAGAATCGTGATCGGAACACCGAAAAGCGATAACTCAACACGAATCATTCCTCTTACTGATTCACTGACAGAGTTATGTAAAAAAATGAAACCAAATGATCTTTCCGCATATGTTCTGACAGGAACGGAATCCTATATGGAACCCCGTGCACTGCAGTATCGGCTAAAGAAATATACGAACCAATGCGGACTCAATGGGGTACATTTCCATACGCTCAGACACACATTTGCCACAAGATGTGTTGAAGTTGGATTTGAAATAAAGTCCCTTAGTGAGATTCTCGGACACGCGAATACTACGATCACACTGGAGAAATATGTTCATTCATCTCTGGAATTAAAACGTGATAACATGAACAAATTGTCTGCGGTCGGTCTGTAATTTCCGCAGTCAGACTTTTGTGTCGGAATCAACAGATACCCCATTGATTCCTTTTATTTTCACACTTTTTCATTGTTTTTCAGGCATTTTTAGCAGAGGGACAACCTCTACGAAAAA
>JAGAKI010000033.1 GCA_017625695.1 Clostridia bacterium
CTGCGGGAGATGGTATATTACCAATGAGACGGTTGAATTGAGTATGGAGGAACGGAATATGAAAAAATTCAAGATTTTCAGTATTCAGTGTGTTTTTATAATCGTTTTCCTCGTTGGATGCGGCGGGATTCCTGAACGTAATTATATCGGCATGACCAAAGCAGAAGTCGCTGAATATCTGGAAAAACACGCTTTCCGCGATCGTTGGAGCGGAAACCGGTTTGAGATCTGGTTGGATAAAGAGGGAAATGTCGGTCCTTTCAGCAGTGCCGCATCTGTCAAGAGAACACGATCAGTCATGTCTGCAAAACGGTGGCGCTGCGATTTCTTTCCCCAAAGGCATTGGCTTTTGGGGTGGAACGGACTTTTTGCCAGATGGTATTTCTGGGTATTGGAGTTCAAAGATGACCGGGTCGTCGCTCAGCGGCAGTTGAGAAACTATTATTGGGTCCACGGCTATGCCGGAGAATCGCCTTACCCGCAATTTCCGAAGAACTTTCACAAAGTCAATGAGAATATTTACCGTTCCGGACAGCCTTCGGAAGATGAATTCAAATCTCTTTATACATTCAATGAGATCCGCAGTGTCCTGAATTTACGGGAAAACAACAGCGATAAAGATGAAATTGATTCCGTCAACGCAAGGCGGGAAAAGAAAATCAAACTCTATGAAATTCCCCTTGATACCGGAAACATCACCGAAGAAGATCTTTACAAGATCCTCACCGTCATCCGGGATGCCCCCAAACCGTTATTGATCCATTGCTGGCACGGCAGCGACCGTACCGGCTGTGCCGTTGCCGCATACCGCATCATTTTTGAAAATTGGAGCGTTGAGGATGCTGTTTCCGAGTTGATGAAGCCTGAATATGGACATCATAAAAATATCTATAGAAATATTCCGGAACTGCTCCGCAAAGCTGATTGGAAAAAGATCAGGACAACCGTTTTGAACAGGGAAAAATAATCATGTGGAAAAAGATTGCACTTTTATTTGTGGTGTTTTGTACTTGTAGTTTTTCCTATTGTATAGAGTTTGACCCGGCGGCGTGTCCGGATTTATCGGTAAAAATCTTTCCCGGCAATAATAAGCAATCAGTTCTGCTTGTAACGGCATCCGGATATACACACGGTGGGCTTGGCTTCGATTATGCGAAATGCCGGGTTGTCGGTAAACTTTCAAACAATACTTGGAGAACGTTACTTCATTTTGAAATGGCACCCGGCAAAAAATCTCAATTATATTATCTGGTGACCATTCCGCAATATGCCGCCAAAGAAAGTGACCGTTTTGAATTGGCAATAGATGATCCCTTTTTTACCGGCCCCAAGAAGACGATCCCTTTACAAGTTATAAGAAACAGTAAAGCGACAGTCACGTTTACTTCTTTTGCAAAATCAGGAGATCAAACAAAAATTCTTCGGGAATTAAAAATAAATTTGACAGATAATACAGCATTTTTCACCAACAAACCTGATCGCAAATTAAAAATAAGCTGGTATTCTGATTTTTTTGTTGCCGGGGGACTGCCCAAAGGCAATGACCAAATTTTCTTTGTCTGGAAAAGTATTGACTGGTCCCGTAAAACAGAAAACGGCATCACCGCATTTCGTTATAGGACTGGAATACGCTTGGGCATATTTCCCGTAAATGAATATTTTTACCTGACGAAAGTTGAGTGATTTTTCCTGCCGCAAGTTGCAAACGCCTGCGGGAGATGGTATATTACCAATGAGACGGTGATTGGAGTATGGAGGAAGGAATATGAAAAACAAACTTTTGTTCTTGCTTCTTGGCATTGCTGTTATCTTGTGTGTTCTGTTTACCAAAAGGACTGTAATATTAAGTTTACACTCCGGCTGTCATTATACCTATGGTTTCCCATTGACCGGTTTTGTTGTACAAGAGGGGGAAGTTGCATATATTTATATTGCCAACATCGTTTCTAATATCCTTCTTTTCTTTCCGGCAGCAACTGCCACGGTGCTGTGTTTTATTCAAAAACAATACTGTAAGTTCAACGATGCAATGATAATTATTTTCAGTGCAGTTACGGTGTTTTCGCTTTTTCTGCCGTGGCAATTCCGGCAATACTCCTTTCTGGTGATGCTAATATTGTACAGTCTATGGATTTTATGGCTTGTTTTTCTCGTTTGCAATATTTTGATAAAGAAAAAGCTCTGTGTGAAATCATGAAGAATTGCCGGATCGTCAATTTACTGTGTGCTGTTTGTTTTGCAATTTTTTTTGCCGGGTGTACATCTCCATACATCGGCAAAACCCGGCAGGAAATCGTGGATATCATTGCACAGGACTACAAAGCTTCTCCGAAAGATATCTATATCCGTGTTTCTCCGGACAGTAATTCGGTATTCAATCATCCGTCTGAAATATTAAATAAGAATCGTGGCTGGGGACCGGATATGACAAAATACAGCCAATGGGGAATTTTGCCTTACAAAAAATTCTGGTTCGATGGGACTTTTTGCACTTTGCTTACATTCAAGGATAGTTAATGTCCCAAATTTTGTGATGGGACGAGTTGTTTGACAAAAGTGCATCTGACCTTTATTTTTTAATACCTACACAAAAAAAGTAAAGGAAGAACCAGATGCGCAATAAAATTACTATGGAAATGTCGATTTGTCA
>JAGAKI010000034.1 GCA_017625695.1 Clostridia bacterium
CGCCCAAATGTTTAGTAGGTATTTTCGTGCCTTTTTCTCCTTTTTTTGCAGTATTTTTCGATTTTCTATCACATTTTAACCCACCAAAACTCTTCACTTCTCTTTTCAGTAGGCATTTTTAAACCAAAAGTTCATTTTGCCTACCTACTAAGTTCCACACTTCAACACTTTAGAAGGTAATTAACATTTTCCATCAATTTTTTACACCTACTTAACTAAACAATTAATATTTTTAGTAGGCAAATACTCTAACTTTCATACATTTTCCTCATCATTCCCAACTCCATAACTATTAAAACGCCAAAATTTTCGCTTACGAAAAAAATTTTTGAATGATAAAATATAGTAGTAGGCAATCATCTTTTCAAAACATTTTTGAGGTGTTGAGCATGTTTAATAAGGGCGATCATGTGGTAAATTCGAATAACGGAATCTGTAAAATAGACGGTATCGTTACAATGAATACTCCAAACGGTAATAAAGAATACTATCTATTAATCCCATTGAATGAACCAAGCGCCAAAATATATATCCCAGTTGATTCCGCCGCACAACGCATCCGATATGCCATGAACAGGGAAGATGCGACACAACTGATAAACAGTATCAAAGATATTAATGAGACTTATATTGAAAACGAAAAAGAGCGCGAAAAAGTCTACAAAGCCGCTGTCAGCAGTTGTGACCCACAGAAACTGGTCGGAATCATCAAAAATCTTTACCTTCGCCGGTTAGAACGGGAAAAATCCGGCAAAAGAAATACCGTAGTCGACGAACGCTACTTTAAACTTGCCGAGAATCAACTACATAGCGAATTATCTTTTGCATTACAGGTAGAAAAAGAGCAAGTAGTGCAAATGATTACACAAAGCATACTAGAATAGCATCTGATACTTTGTACTAAAGCATATCCCTTCAAACCAAAAATCACGGAGAAAATTTTCTCCGTGATTTTTCATATCATTCATCTTGTAGCACATTTTACAATGCCACTTCAATCCGTTCTTTCCATCTACGCACTTTCCGATACGCCCATAGTCATATCCACATGCGCGATACTTCCGGCCGCGCCGTCTTCATAGAGGAAGAAACCGCTACGGCGGATCATCCCGTTAATATTACCGGTTTGTGCAGAACGAAGGGTAAAATCATTTGCCTGGCTTCCGAGATAAATGGCACCAACATTTTTTTCCTTCAAAGTGTAGAGTCTGTCTTCACCGCTTACATCTTTTACCCAGATTTTCAGTTTATCGTATACGCCGTCCGCCTCATCAATCCAGCCGTTTCCGTCTTCATCATATTTTGCAAGGTCCGCAAAACCGTTACCACTTGCAGCACCGAATAATTCCGAACCATCATTAATTTTGCCATCACTATTCTTATCCAATGATAAGAATGCATTTCCGGTTTCCAGCGTAGATACTTCTTCTTCCACACCATCCATATTCAAATCAAAGAAAAACTTCTGGTCGGACAATCCGACTACATCTTCATTCAAATTGATGACAAGCGGATCACACATGGCAATAAAGTCTGTGCTTTCAATCTTGTAATATTCCGAAAAACTACGGCTCATGGACACATCCATATTAAAGTTTATCTCACGCCCATCCGCAGTCACTACAGTTCCCTGCGTCGAAAAATCCATAGTCTCCGTTTCTGAGAAGGAGTATTCCTCCATTGCGGTAAGTTCCATGACATTCATCTGGCGCGGCTGCGCATAGGTCACACCTTCCAAATTGTATTCTTCGGCTAATTCCTTTGCACGTCCTCTTCCGAAAAAGAGTTCCCACAGATGCAGAATACATCTTTCGCGTATGCGTTCA
>JAGAKI010000035.1 GCA_017625695.1 Clostridia bacterium
AAATAAGTTTAATCAATAGTATACGTTTCAAGTGGAGCAAGGTAGAATATGCCTTGCTCCTTTTCTTTTGCCAATAAATATTTATAAAGAATGAATAAAAATGTCAATTATGCATATCAATACTTATCTCGTACAGAGAGTTTTTTTATAAAAAAATCTGCGTTTTTTGTTACAATATTTGACATTATAACTGTAGTATGTTAGAATAAATGTAACTAAACTTTTATCTTAACTTGACACGAGTCATATGTATATGTCGAATGATGTCGAAAGGAGAACAGAATATGAAAAAGAAGATTATTTGTATATCCATTATTGTAGGGATTATGCTTCTTGTTTGCATGTTTGGAAGAGGAATATATTTTTATGGAGCATATTCTATACCAAATAAAAATTATTTTGGAAGTCAATATAAAGAAATATTACATATAATGTCATTTCAAGACAAAAAGCAGGCAAATAAAATTATGGAAATAGTTGATGGTGCGTTTTCTTTTATTGGAAATAAAGAGAGTGCAGATGGTGGTTTTGGTGAATTGAGCCGATATTGTATAACTGAAGAAGATGCTGTAATAGAGGAACATGATTTAAAATTAATTACAGCCGATTTTGACAATAACAAAGGTTATTTGTGGTTTGTATATAATCAAGAGGCTTTAGATAGCAATAACCAAACAACAATGGGTTCATGGGATATTTTGGTTCGGGCTACATTAGAAAAAACTAATCAGGGTTGGATAGTTGTTGATACAAAAGAACATCCATGATTTTTTGATCTTAACTTGACACGAATTTGCCACTAAAAGGTTTGCATCTAATCCTTATATCACGCAATGTCGAAAATTTTATCAAAGGAGAAACTGATATGAAAGAATATGGTAATTTTATAGATCACCAATATATTGTAAATCTTCTGGAACAATCCAGGTTTACAGACAATCAAAAGATTAATGAAATTTTAGATAAAGCAGAGCGGTTTGATGGTTTGACACCGGAAGAAGTGGCAATTCTTTTAACTACCGAAAACAAAAATTATCAGGAACGTATTTTTAAAATTGCTGATAAAATTAAGCAGCATATATACGGAGACAGAATTGTAATGTTTGCTCCGCTATATGTGAGCGATTACTGTGTCAATCATTGTTCTTACTGCGGGTTTAACTGTAAAAATAAATTTCAAAGAACACGCCTGACCATGGATGAAATCCGAGAAGAAGTAAAAATTTTAGAAGCTATGGGACATAAGCGGTTAGCGTTGGAAGCAGGGGAAGACCCTGTTAACTGTGATATTGATTATATCATAGACTGCATGAAAACCATTTACGATATGAAGCTTGGAAATGGCGAAATCCGTCGAGTAAATGTCAATATTGCATCTACTACCGTAGAAAACTATCGCAAATTAAAAGAAGTGGGAATTGGTACCTACATATTATTCCAGGAAACCTATCACAAAGAAACATATGAAAAAGTGCATCTTGGTGGTCCTAAGAAAAATTACGAGTATCATCTGACAGCTTTTGACCGTGCAATGGAAGCGGGAATCGATGACGTTGGTGGCGGTGTACTGTTTGGATTATCCAATGACTGGCGATATGAAATTTTAGGACTGATGCTACATAATAAGCATCTGGAAGATACCTTCGGTGTTGGATTCCACACGATTTCAGTTCCCCGAATGTGTCCTGCAGAAGGAAATGATTTGTCTGGTTTTTATCCCGTCGATGATGCTACTTTTTTACGGATTGTTTCTATCATCCGTCTGGCCGTACCATTTACGGGAATCATCATTTCTACCCGTGAAAATTCTGATATGAGAAAAGAGTTGATTCGTCTGGGGGTATCGCAAATGAGTGGCGGTTCTTCTGTGGATGTCGGGGGATACAGCAAGGGAAATTACAGCAAAGGTTCTCAGTTTGTCACTTCAGATGACAGAAGTGCTCAGGATATTATCCGTTGGATTATGGAAGAAGGCATGGTGCCGAGTTTCTGCACCGCATGTTATCGCAAAGGCAGAACCGGTGACCGTTTTATGGAGCTTGCAAAAACAGGAAATATCAAAAATGTATGTTTGCCAAATGGCTTAATGACTTTAAAGGAGTATGCCTTAGATTACGGTGATGAAGCATTTCGTGTACTTGCTGATAAAGTCATTGAAAAACATATTCCCGATATTGAAAATGAGAAAGTAAGAACTTTGGTTTTAGAGAATCTTAGAAAATTAGAACAGGGTGAGCGCGACTTGTTCCTCTAAAAAGGAGTGATGATATATTGAAACAGGAAACCCCTTTGGCAAACCGTAAGCATATTGGTATTTTTGGGAGCACCAATGCAGGGAAATCCACGCTGTTTAATCAGATAATCGGACAGGAGCTTGCCATTGTTTCCCAGCAGCCGGGAACAACCACAGATCCGATTGTAAAAGGAATGGAATTGATTCCTTACGGTCCGGTTGCGTTGATTGATACAGCAGGTTTTGGAGATGTTTCTGTTCTTGGTGAAAAACGGCTTTCAAAAACGATGCAGATACTTGACAGAAGTGATTATATCATCTACGCTGTGGACTGTCAGGAGGCACTGCAAAACGATATCGAAACCATTACCAGGCAATTCGGAGAAACGCCCTATACCATTGTTGTTACGAAAACCGATTTATTACAGAGTGATGAAAAGAATATTTTGCAGAATAAATTGACGGGTGCAAAGTTTGTGAACCACAAGGATGAAAAATCCATTCTGATGTTAAAAGAATTTTTAGCCAGTGAGCTTCAGAAAATGAGCAAAGAAGATGACAATCAACTTAAGGGACTGCTCTCCGGTGGTGATCACGTTGTGATGGTAGTTCCTATTGATTCTGAAGCACCCAAAGGCAGACTGATTCTGCCTCAGGTTGCGTTTTTACGAGAATGTCTGGATTTGGATGTTGTTTGTACTGTAACAAAGGAAGAAACCTTAAATGAAACAATTAGAAAATTACCGAAAGTTGATTTGGTAGTGACCGATTCTCAGATTTTTAAATCTGTGGCAGAGATTGTTCCGGCAGAAATTCCGCTGACCTCTTTTTCTATGCTATTAGCACATCAAAAGGGAGATTTCAAAACGATGCTTTCATCTTGTGAGGTAATTCCTGCATTACATCCCGGTGATAAAATACTGATGCTGGAAGCTTGTACACACCATCATACCCACGAGGATATCGGACGGGTTAAAATTCCGAAATTATTGCAAAAGAAAATAGGGGGGACGTTGCAATTTGAATATTATGTGGGTTACGATTTCCCATCTGATTTGTCACAGTATAAGCTGGCAATCCATTGCGGTGGCTGTATGATCACAAAAAAAGCGATGCTCTCCCGTATCGAAAAATGTAAAACAGCAGGACTTCCTATCACCAATTATGGTGTGGTGTTAGCTTATTTGAATGGGATATCTGACCGTTGCAGCGAGGTGTTTTTCCGTGAATAAAAAGCTCATTGATAAATTGTTTCAAAAAGAATGTTTATCAAAAGAAGAACTGCTTTCTTTGGTCGGGCTAACAGAGGAGAATGAGTTTTCTTATCTGTGTGAAAAAGCCAATCAGAAGAAAGAGGAAGTATTCGGGAAATCTGTATATATCCGGGGTCTGATCGAATTTACTAATTTTTGCAAAAACGACTGTTATTATTGCGGAATCCGATGTTCTAACCAAAAGGCAAAACGCTATCGTTTATCTTTGGATGATATTTTGTATTCTTGTGAAATCGGAGAGAAACTTGGGATTCAGACCTATGTATTACAAGGAGGAGAAGATCCGTTTTTTTCTGATGATAGATTGGTTGAAATGATCAGAAAAATCAAAGAAAATTATCCCGAGAAAGCAATTACCCTTTCGGTTGGAGAACGCTCTTTGGAAAGCTATGAGAGATTAAAAAAAGCGGGGGCAGACCGCTATCTTCTCCGTCATGAAACTGCAACCGAGGAACATTACCAAAAGCTTCACCCCGGTAATCTTTCGTTGGAAGCCCGAAAAATTTGTTTGAAGAATTTAAAAAAGCTTGGGTTTCAGACCGGAGCAGGTTTTATGGTGGGGTCTCCTTATCAGACAGAGGAACATCTGGTAAATGATTTACTCTTTTTAAAAGAATTGCAACCTCAAATGGTCGGAATCGGCCCGTTTATCCATCACGGTGATACTCCGTTTTATAATTATTCTGACGGAACAGTCCGCCAGACTATCCTTATGGTGGCGTTGACTCGACTATTGTTGCCAAAGGCATTGCTTCCCTCTACCACTGCTTTGGCATCCTTGCATTGTGACGGGCGGAAGCTTGCACTGCTTTCGGGTGCAAACGTTGTGATGCCGAATCTGACACCGCCAAATGAACGGAAAAACTATCTTTTGTATCAGAATAAAATTGTCGATGGGGAAGAAACTGCTGAAAGTTTCCAAAAGCTGAAAGAAGAAATCGAATCCATTGGATTAACGGTAGATTTATCCCGTGGAGATTATCGGGGGTAGGTAAAAATCAATGAAATTATGGAAAAGAATTTTATTTGTCATATTCATTTTATGCATTTTAATAGGAGTTGTAAGTGCTGTTCACACTGAACGGGAAAAATACTGGCTGCAACAGAATATTGACCATATTTTTACCTGGAATTTTTCTCAGTTGAATGCCACTCAAATGCTGCTTGCGTTAAATCCGGATATGACAGAACAAGAACGGGATTATTATCAGGATATGATTACAAAATATGGATATACCATTAGCCAACTCTTTTCTTCTACCTCTTATCGTGAGAGTGTTGCTATGAATGTGATTGTAGGGTTGCTTGACCAGGCAACCGGTACCGATGCAATCAACGATATCCGTATGACGGAGGAATTAAACCATAAATTAACCGAGCTTCAATTAAGCAATTTTTCAGATGAGACTAAGATTTCTGAAGCTCTGACAACTTTGAAAAACTGTATTATTACAAAATAAAACGAAAAAAGGCGTGTCTTAATCAGTGTTAAAACTGGTTGAGATACGCCTTTTTAGTTATATTATTTTTTTTCATTCATAAAATGATTAACACAAATCCATATAACCGAGGTGTCACTATGTATGTTTTTTCCGTGATAAACAGGAAAGTGGTATTGAGTCTTTTGATATCGGTGTGTATTCTTTTTTTATCTATTTGTGTGTATGCACATACCAATCTATCGGAAAACAATCCGGCAGAAATTCCTGTACCGATTCTGATGTATCACAGCATTTTAAAAGATCCCTTGCGTGCAGGTGCATATGTGGTATCTCCACTCACGCTGGAAAATGATCTCATTTATATAAAAGAACATGGATACGAAACGGTTTTTGTTTCTGATTTGATTGCTTATGTGTATGAAGATAAACCGTTGCCGGAAAAACCCATTGTCATTTCTTTTGATGACGGACATTATAACAATCTTTTGTATGCTTTGCCATTGCTTGAGAAATACGATATGAAAGCGGTGATTTCGGTTGTGGGAAGCTATACGGAAGCTTTTTCAAAAAAAGACAGTCACAATCCCAACTACTCTTATTTAACCTGGGAGGATATTTCAGAACTTCAGAATTCCGGCAGAATCGAAATTGCTAATCATACCTACCGGATGCATGACAGTAAAACCAGAAACGGAAGTGCGATAAAAAAAGGAGAAACAAAATCCCAATATCAGAAATTATTAATGGAAGATTTACAGAGTTTACAACAGGATTTGGAACAAAAATCAAAAATTTCTCCCCCGAAGACATTTACTTATCCATATGGGTATATTTGTTTGGAATCTCAGGAAGTGCTGGAACAATACGGATTTTTAGCTTCTCTTTCATGTTACGAGGTCGTGAGCCGTATTTCAAAAGACCCCGCTTCTTTATATTGCTTGGGACGCTTTAACCGGCCCTCGGGCATTTCAACCGAAAAATTTATGAAAAAAATACAACTTCCATAGAAAGGATGAAAAATATGCCGGAAAAAGGCAGCTTGGTCGTATTTGTGACGACAGCAAGAATGGCAATTCCAATCAAAAATGCAAAAATTTCAATTTTCAAACCAAAAACAAAGGAATTGCTTGGGTTTCGCACATCAGATGCACAAGGATTAAGTGAACCCTTTGAAACAGAAACTCCTGATGTGGGACTATCTCTGACTCCTCAAAACGGAGAAAACCCGTCTGATGTTCCGTTTTCTGTTTTTGATGTTCAGATTGACCATCCGATGTATCAGAGTATTTTAATTGAGGATGTTCAGGTGTTTTCGGGAAGAAAATCAATTCAAAATGCAGATTTGATTCCGCTTTCGGAATATGCGAATCCCCAGGAATCTACTGTTACCTATCCTATCACGCCGCAACTGTTATAAGAAAGGGGAGTCAGTTATGCCGATTACCATTGTGCCTTTTGTCCCGCAATATATTACCGTACATTTAGGACCGCCGGATTCCAATGCAGAAAATGTAACAGTAACATTTCCTGATTATATCAAAAATGTCGCTTCGTCGGAGATTTATCCTACCTGGGATGAATCAGCAATCCGGGCAAATATTTATGCACAGATTTCTTTTGCATTAAATCGGATTTATACGGAATACTACCGTAGTCGAGGATATAATTTTGATATTACAAATTCTACTGCTATTGACCAGAAATTTATCCAGGGGAGAAATATTTTTGATAATATTGACCGGATTGTGAATGAAATTTTTAATGATTATATCCGGGAAATGGGGGTTCTGGAACCACTTGCTGCAAAATATTGCAACGGAACTACTGTAACCTGTGAAGGACTTTCTCAATGGGGAAGTGAGAATCTTGCACAACAGGGATATTCCACGTTGGATATACTTTATAATTACTACGGATATAATATTGAACTTGTGAATGATGCTCCCGTTCGGGAATTTATGGAATCTTATCCCGGTACTCCCATCCGAAGAGGGGACAGTGGTGCCTACGTAAAAGTTATTCAAAGAGAATTGAATCTGATTTCGCAAAATTATCCGTTGATTCCAAAAATTAATCCTGTGGACGGAATTTTTGGAGAAAATACCGAAGAAGCGGTTCGTACATTTCAGGAAATTTTTAATTTAACACCGGATGGTGTGGTTGGGAAAGCCACCTGGTATCAATTGATTTATTTGTATACCGGGATTTTAAGACTGAATGAGTTGGATTCACAAGGGCAACGTCTGTTTGGTTTGAACCTTCAGTATCCCGATGCTATTTCCGAAGGAAATACCGGAGAAAAAGTAACTATTTTACAATATTTTTTATCCGTTTTGGCAAGTTTTGATCCAAACCTTCCTTTTTTGCAAATTGACGGAACGTTTGGTCCTGAAACTAAAAATGCTGTAGTTGCATTTCAAGAACAATATGGTTTGACACCTGACGGAGTGGTGGGTGAGAAAACCTGGGATAAAATTTATGACGTGTTTAAAGGAACAGTAGATACTGTTTTTTTAGATGAAGAGGTTTTCGGAATCAAAACTGTACCCTATAGCGGAACGGTTTTGGAATTTGGTTCAACCGGGGAATCGGTACTGACGTTACAGCAATATCTGAATGTGATTTCTCTTTCCTATCCGCAAATCAATGCGGTGACACCAACAGGAAACTTCGGTCCTCAGACACGTCAGTCTGTGATAGCATTTCAACGGGAATTCGGACTTCCCGCAACCGGAAGAGTGGATATGGAAACCTGGAATCTGATTGCCAATACGTATCGAACTGAGATATCAGCCGTAACTTCGCGTCCGACTCAATACCCCGGAAAAGAGTTGCGATTAAACGACAGAGACCCACAATAGAAAGGAGATTTGTATGACAACATCTGTAAATGATTTTTCTCCCTTTGTAGGACAGCCGGTCCGAAGTGTGCAGACGGTTCTTCGTGAAATCGGAAACCAATATGAACAAATGCCAAAAGTAATTCCGGATGGAATATACGGCACAGAAACAGAAGCCTCAGTTCGTTGGTTTCAGGAATTTGCGGGGTTGCCGGTTACTGGTGTAGTGGATAAAGCAACCTGGGATACTTTGTTGGAAGAATACGTTGCTTTGTTGGCACAGAGGGAACCGCCCAGATGTATTCAGATTTTACCGGAAGATTTTGTAACGATTTTTCCGGGCGAAGAAAGGGGAGAATTAAAACCGATTCAGGCAATTTTAAAAAATATTTCCTCGGAATTGGATACCGTAGAAGACTTGGAAATTACCGGAATACACGATAATAACTCGGTAAATTCTGTAAAATCTATACAAAAGATTTTAGGAAAAGAAGAACACGGAAAGATTGATAAAGACTTTTGGAACGATTTGTCTGATATCTATGAGGTACACGTTTCCAGACCAAAGTTTCAGCGGTAATACTGAAAACCGTTTCCTAAGATTTCTTTGGATTCGTTTACGATAATAAAAGCACCCGGGTCGATTTGTTTAATGATTGTTTTTAATTTTTCCGTTTGTTTGGCTTTGGTAACACACATAAGAATTTTCTTTGGATTTTCTGAATATCCGCCGGTTGCTTCAATAGTGGTAACACCACGGTTGATTTCTGATAAAATTCCCATTTTAATTTTTTCGTCCGAATCGGTAATGATAAACAGCAGTTTCGCACTGTTTAATTTTTTTAGCATCATATCAATTACAGCGGTAGAAATAATTAGAGATAAAATTCCATACAGTGCTAAATCAATATTGCCAAATGCAAGCATTGAGGAAAAAATAATCACAAAATCAACGATGGTCATCAATATCCCTATCGAAAGATGGGGATATTTTTTCTGTGAAATTCTGGAAACAATATCGGTTCCGCCGGTAGTTCCGCCTTGGGAAAATGCCAATCCGATTCCGACCCCCAATAATGCACCACCAAACACAGCTGCTAAAAATGTGTTTTCGGTAAATGGCGGAAATTGTTCTGTGATTCTTAAAAACAAAGGAATCATAATAATTGCTGCCAGCGAATCCATTACAAATGTTTTCCCTAATGATTTTAATGCAAACAGAATGATGATAATATTTAGAATACCAACGGTAATTCCTGTTGAGATTCCGCAGATATGATACAGAATAATAGCAACCCCGCTGATTCCTCCGGATACAATTTTGGAAGGTAAAGTAAACAGATTGATTGATAAAGAAAAAATAAAGGAACCCAAGAGAATGATAAAATACTTTTTCAAAAAACACATCATAGATCACCATTTTATAGTGTTTCTGTTTCCAACAAAAATATGCACCACCAAAAGTGTCTAACTTTGATTTACAGCCTCTTTACTGAATAAACAGTAACGAGGCTGTAAATCACTTTTGGGGTGCATATCACGCGTTTGTGGTGAATATTTTTGTTATTTCATTAATTTGCAGATTTCGTTGGTAAATGCAACCGGGTCTTCGATGGGAAGTCCTTCAATCAACAACGCCTGCTGATACAGCAGTTTGGTGTAAACATTGAATTTTTCTTCCTCCTGTTCAAAAGCGTTTTGTAAAACTGCGAAGATTTCGTGATTTACATTGATTTCCAAAATCTTATTTGCCTTCATGCCTTCACCGTCCGGCATCTGACGAAGTACCTTTTCCATTTCAATGGAAAGTCCGCCATCGGTTGATAAACATACAGGGTGAGATTTCAACCGTTTGGAAGCTTTCACTGCTTTGACGTCTTTGGAAAGAATTTCTTGCATTTTACCAAATAATTGTTGATGTTCTTCGTTGCTGTTGTCAGCTTCGGTAGTGTCATCCAGCCCTAAATCTCCGGAGGATACAGAACGGAATTCTTTTTCCTGGTAGTTCATAAGAATCTGCAAGGCAAATTCATCTACTTCATCGGTGCAATACAGAATTTCGTAGCCTCTTTCTGCTACACGTTCCGTTTGAGGAAGTTTGGAAACTCTGTCAATGCTTTCCCCGCACACATAGTAGATATATTTCTGGTCATCTGCCATTTTGGAAACATATTCTTCTAAGGTAATAAGTTTTTCTTCCTTGGAAGAATAGAACATCACAAGGTCTTTTAAAATATCTTTATGTGCTCCGAAATCACTGTAAATTCCGTATTTTAAGGTTTTTCCGAATTGGTTGAAAAATTCAACATAAGTTTCCCGGTCATTTTTTAATAAACTTAATAATTCGGATTTGATTTTATCGCGGATTTTTTTCGCAATAAACTGAAGCTGTCTGTCCTGTTGCAGCATTTCACGGGAAATATTCAAGGATACGTCCGGAGAATCTACCAACCCCTGTACAAAGCTGAAATAATCGGGGAGCAAATCTGCACATTTATTCATAATTAAAACACCGTTGGAGTAAAGCTCTAATCCTTTTTCAAATTCCTTGGTGTAGAAATCATAGGGGACACGTTTGGGAATATATAAAATAGTGTTGTAGCTTGCAACACCGTCAACCGTTGCGTGAATGGATTTTAATGGTTTTTCAAATCCGTAATGTTTTTCTAAATAGAAATTATCATAGTCCTCAGGTTTCAGTTCGTTTTTATTTTTTCTCCAGATGGGAACCATGCTGTTTAATACTTCATCTTCAAAATACTCTTCGTAGTCTGACTCACTACCGTCTTTTAATTTGCTTTTTTTCATCAGCATTTTGATGGGATATTTGATGAAGTCGGAATATTTTTTTACAAGATGCTGTAAACTGTATACATCCAAGAATTCATCGTAGGTATACTCCTCGGAATTTTCTTTGATGGACAGTGTAATCTCTGTCCCGTATTCTGCTTTTTCACAGGGAACTATGGTATAACCGTCTACACCGGTGGATTCCCAAAGATAAGCATCCTCACTTCCAAAGGCTTTGCTTTTTACTGTTACACGGTTTGCTACCATAAATGCGGAATAGAAGCCAACTCCGAATTGCCCGATAATATCGACACCATCTACAGCTTCGTTTTCGGTTTTGAAGGCAAGAGAACCGGATTTTGCGATGGTTCCTAAATTGTTTTCCAACTCTTCTTTGGTCATACCGATACCGGTATCTGTAATTGTTAAACTTCTGGATTCTTTTTCTGCAGTAATTCTGATGTAGTAATCTTCTTTTTGGAATGTGAGTGTTTCATCAGATAATGTTTTGTAATAGATTTTATCAATTGCATCACTTGCGTTGGAAATCAGTTCTCTTAAAAAGATTTCCTTATTGGTGTAAATGGAATGAATCATCAATTCCATCAAACGTTTTGATTCTGCTTTGAATTGTTTTTTTGCCATGGTAATCCCTCGGTTTTTTTTATTTTTTAAATTGTTAGCACTCTTTTTGGTTGAGTGCTAAAATATTATAACAAACCTTATGGTTTTTGTCAAGGTGTTATCTGCAAAATTCATAAAAAAAACATAAAAACAAAGGAAAAACAATTGATTTTTTCAATATCTTATGTTATAATGATAAAGTATAAAATTCTGTCTGGTTTTCGATGTGATAATTTGCGGGAGTGGGTTTTATGCAAGGAAATGAATATCATTTTCGATCTGAGAAAAAGAAAGTAAAAAAACAGTATAAATGTTCCGTTTTTATTTTGGTATTAGTGACTTTGTTTTTAACTTCATTTTCAGCAACCGCATTTATTTTAGTGCAAACCAATCAACTGACTTTTGCCGGAGATAATCAGAAAAATCTTCAGCAGGAAGTTCATCAGTTAAAAACAGAACTTGCCAGAAAAAACTCTGAAATTGAAGAATTAAAATTGCAGATAGCAAACGCTCAAGGTACATCTCATTTTACGAATTCCAGTCTTTTTTCGGATCGAACGGGAGATTCTGCTCCCCAGCTCTCTCCCGATTCATCTGCAAACATTCAGAGTGATATTGCCAACCATTCGGAGACACAACCATGATAAAAATAATTCCTTTTCTGTTATGTATTATTTGCCTGACGGGCTGTTCAGCTCCCAAAACGGAATTTCAGGGATTTTCGATGGATGCACCCTATCATATTACCGGTTACGGTTTGTCACGTGAGCAGCTTGATCAAGCAAAAGAAATCCTGAATCACGCTGATAACCGATTCAGTGCCTATCGAGATACCTCTACACTTTCTATATTAAATCATAATAAAAAGCTTTCCGTACAAACGGATGACGATAAAGCTCTTTATCAAATCATTGATAAAACCATACCGTACTGTGATGATTATTTTGACATCTCCATCCGCCCTGTTTCCAAATTGTGGGATTTTACTTCCGATGCTGTAGTTCTTCCAAATGCAGAAAAAATTGCTGAAAATCTGAAATATGTCGATTTTCGCAATATTTTGTTAAAAGAGAAGTCTGTTGAGTTGAAAAACGATGCAGAAATTGACCTTGGTGCCGTTGCAAAAGGATTTGTATGTGACGAGATTGCTTCTTACTTAAAGGATGAAATTGCCTTAATTGATATTGGCGGAACTGTGAAAACAGTCGGTCAGAGTATTACTGCCGGCGTGAAATCACCTACGTTAGACGGATTGCTTTGTTCGTTTACGCTTCCCGCGGGAAAGGCAGTTGCTACCTCCGGTTCTTACGAACGGAATATTACTGTTAACGGAAAA
>JAGAKI010000036.1 GCA_017625695.1 Clostridia bacterium
AGACTTATGTATGAGGGCTACTTAAACGGAATGAGTATAGGCGAAATAATAAAGGACTTGCGAGAGAGGAAAATCCTAAGTCCTACAGGAAAAGAAGAATGGAGTCCCGGAACCGTTGAAAGAATTCTTTCGAGCGAAAAATACAAGGGAGACTTCCTTGCCCGAAAGACCTTCACTGTCGATCCAATATCAAAAAAGAAAAAGAAAAACACAGGTCAGGTTACTCAATACCTTATCACGAATCATCATCCTGCAATCATAGAACCTGAGATGTTTGATATGGTACAAAGCGAAATGACTCGAAGGGGTTGTATCAAAAAGAATGATAAGAAAAAACACTATGGAAAATATAGTGGTAAATTCCCATTCAACAACCTAATCATATGCGGAGACTGCGGAGCGAAATACAGGCGAACTATGTGGGTAGAGAAAAATGGTGACAAGAAGTATGTGTGGCGATGTGTAAACCGCATACAAGACGGAAAAACCTACTGCAGACGCTCCGTGAGCATAAATGACACATACCTGACAAAAAAGACCGTAGAAGCCATTAACATCATCTACAAAAGCAGGTCGAGGGTAAAGGACATTTTGAAATGCTCAATAGCATCCCTTATGGGCGATACCGAACAACCTATGATAACAAAAAACACGGCAAGGCTCGAAGAACTTTCCGACCTTATGCGAGATGCTATATTCAAAAATGCAACAGGCGAAATGACACCCAAGGAGCTTGAGAAAATCTGCTATGAGGTAAAGACGGAATCGGAAAAGTTGCGGAAAGAAAACGAAGAGTATGAAATGACAAGGAAAATGAAATCAGCAGAATCATCAAAGCTAAAGCAAATCTTCAAGGCGATAGATGAAATGGCTGAAGAACTGACCGAAATCGACAATACCCTCGTCCGCAACATCATAGAAAAAATGGAGGTGATCGCAAAAGACAAACTAACCATCTGGTTCATAGGCGACATTGCCTACGAGGTAGAAATACCCGAATTAAAAGTCCAAGAAAAATATTAAAAAGGACTTGTAAAAAGTTAAGAAATGTGTTAGAATAAATCCTGTAAAAAGGATTTATTCTGTCTTTGGAATTGATTAGGACGAAAGTCTGGAAACCCGCTTAAAATAAGGGCAAAATCAATGCGACAGTAAAATTATATCGTACTTACAGATAAAAGAGTCATCCATATCTTGGATGGCTCTTTCATATTCTGATGGGACTTGAAGCCTAAGAGGGCACGAGTCGTTAAGAAAACAGTTTGGGAAACTGTTTTTAGACGAGTGGTGCGAAGCCGGGTACCGAAGCCAAAGGCTTGGGTCGGCAAGCAGTCAGGACGCACTCGTGCGACCGTGTCCCATCAGCTGCACCAGATAAAAGAGTCATCCATATCTTGGATGGCTCTTTCATATTCTGATGGGACTTGAAGCCTAAGAAGGTTCGAGTCCCTAAAATTCTTGCGAACGAAAAAAAGACACCGTTATGGTGTCCTTTTCGTTGGCTTTCACGTTCATAATAGATGCAACAGATTTTAGCTAAATTTTGCACATTCGTGCAAAGCGAAATTATTGCTCCGCAATAGCTAAATTGTTTCTGCCGAAACAGCTAAATTAAATTCGCTTTTTAGCTGACCGAAGGTCAATTTAGCTACAAAGTAATTTAGCGTGCATTAGCACATTTAGCTCGCGGAACGCGAATTTAGCTGAAAAAAAGACAGATTCCTTTGTCGAAATCTGTCTTTTTTTTGGTGGGCCTTCAGGGACTCGAACCCCGGACCGACCGGTTATGAGCCGGTTGCTCTAACCAGCTGAGCTAAAGGCCCAAATGTATAAAGCTATGCAGATAAGCCTTAAAAAGTATATCAAAAATTCATTTTTTTGTCAATACTTTTTATTAATTTTAAAGTAAAACAAATTCCAAATGTATAATTTATTTAATTTTCCAAATACTATATAACAAACAAAAATCATCTTTGAAGGAGACTCTTTTATGAAAGGTTATGCTATGTTGAAAATCGGAGAAACCGGTTGGATCGAAAAAGAAAAACCCGCTTGCGGCCCCCTGGATGCTATTGTAAAGCCCTTGTGTATTGCCCCGTGCACCTCCGACATTCATACCGTATGGTCAGGCGCTATCGGAGAACGTCACAACATGATTTTAGGACACGAAGCGGTTGGGATTGTTGACACGGTGGGGGAACTGGTAAAAGATTTCAAACCCGGTGACAAGGTCATTGTTCCCGCCATTACTCCGGACTGGGGAACTCTCTATTCTCAGGCGGGATATCCCATGCATTCCGGCGGTATGTTATCCGGATGGAAATTTTCCAACTTCAAGGACGGGGTATTTGCCGAATTTTTCCACGTAAACGAAGCCGATGCCAACCTGGCGTTATTGCCTGAAAATGTAGATCCAGTAGCCGCTTGTATGCTTCCGGATATGGTGGTTACGGGATTTCACGGTGCCGAACTGTGTAACATTGAATTCGGTGATACCGTTTGTGTGATCGGGATTGGCCCTGTGGGTCTGATGAGCGTTGCAGGTGCCAACAAACGAGGGGCATCCCGGCTGTTTGCGGTAGGTTCCCGCCCCAACTGTGTAGAGGCGGCAAAATATTACGGTGCCACCGATATTATCAATTACAGAGAAGGCGACATTGTAAAACAGATTCTTGAAAAAACCGACGGCAGAGGCGTAGACCGGGTCATTATTGCCGGTGGTGACAACGATACTTTTGATCAGGCAATCCGTATGCTCCGTCCGGGCGGAACCATCGGAAATGTCAACTATCTGGGGGAAGGCGACACGATCAGAATCCCACGTGTGGAATGGGGAGTTGGAATGGGACACAAAACCATTACCGGTGGTTTAACCCCCGGCGGACGTCTCAAAATGGAGAAAATGGCATCTCTTTTAGCCACCGGTAAATTAGACACTTCCCGTCTGGTAACCCATGTATTTGACGGCTTTGACAAAATCGAAGAAGCCTTGTATCTGATGAAAAACAAACCCGCTGACCTGATTAAACCGGTTGTAAGAATCTGATAAAGGAGAATTTTTTATGAAACATCCTGTTGATATTACCATCACTCCCCGCGACCGTCTGCTTCGTGCCTGGGAAAATTCTATGGAATTGGTCCGTGATTTTGAATGTTATGCAAACGAAATTCAGGATACTCCTGAAATTGCAGAAGTGTTTCAGAACTTTGCAGTCGAAGAAGGACTTCACGCAGCAAAGTTCCGGGAGTTGCTGTTAGCGATGGAATAAATATTTTTGCTGTTTTTCCGTGATTTATGTGTAAAATGTATGAACTTTATTGACATTTTTTTCATTTAATGCCATAATAAGAATAGTAAGAAATTTCATACACAAAGGAGTAGTCAAAAAGGATGAAACAGTTTTCCGATAAAGACTTTTTATTAAATACAAAAACTGCAAAAGCTTTGTTTCAGAACATTGCAGGACTTCCCATTATCGACTGTCACAGTAAATTGTCCCCGGAAGAAATTGCAAAAAACAAAACTTTCCAGAACATTACCGAACTATGGCTTTCGGACCCCGAAAAGCAAGCGGCAATGCGAAGATACAAAGTAGAAGAACACTATATCACGGGGGAAGCCGGTGACTATGAAAAATTCCGCAAGTGGGCAGACGTAGTTCCCTCTCTCATCGGAAGTGCACTCTATCACCAGACTCATTTGGAATTACAGCGAATTTTCGGCATTTATGAACCCTTATCCCCTGCTACTGCAGAACGAGTATGGAACCGCACCAGTGCATTGCTTTGCTCAGAACGTTTTGGTGCGTTTGAATTATTTAAAAAATTTAATGTGCAACTGATTTGTACTCCTGTGGATGTTGCCGACAGTCTGGTATGGCATCAAAAAATTGCAGAAGAAGGCGTTTGTCCTGCCAAAGTATTCCCCACCTTTTCCGCACAAAAAGCGTTCGATATCGGAAGTAAAGATTTTTCCCAATGGGTGAGTAGCCTGGAAGAAGTTTGCTCCAGAGAAATCAAAGATTATTTTTCCTTACAGTCCTGTTTGGTGGAACGTCTGTTATTTTTCAAATCCGTAGGCAGTAAAACCGCAATATTAAGAATTTCTTCTGCAATTGGTTCGGAACCCTCGTTTGAACACACAGATGCAATTTTTCAGAAGGCAAGAGAACAAAAAAGCCTTTCTCAAACAGAAATTGCAGAATATCAGGCGCATCTGCTGAGTTTCCTGATGAAAAAATATGCAGATTACAACTTTACGGCAGAATTAGAACTAACCGATGGCGACCTTTCCAAAAATACCATCGTTTGTCTTACACAACTGTCTAAAGAACACGCTTTGCCTAAAATTATCTTGTCCTGTGAACAATGTTCCGATTATGACACACTTGCCAAAGCTGTTGGTTCTGCAGATAGTTCTTACGACCTCCGATTAGGGGTTCCCAGTAACCTTTCCTATCGGAAATCTGCTATTCATACGGTATTAACCAAAACAGCAGAGCAGGGGTTATTACCGAAATGCACCGGATTTTCCACCTGTTCTGACAGTTTTCTGTCCTATCCGGCACACGAATATTTCCGTCGGATTCTCTGTAATTATCTGGGAGACTTGGTCGAAGCGGGAGAATACCCCAACTATCCTGAATTATTGCGAAAATTTGCAACTGATATTGCTTACCGAAACAGAAAACAATTGCTGGAAATTGAAAAATAAATACAATAACAAAAATGCTGTGGAGAATTCATTATAACTTTCCACAGCATTTTTATTACTTACGAAATCCTTTCTTATGAACGGCTGTTTTTTCTTTTTGGGGTTTCTTTTTCGGTTGCTTCTGCGTTGCCTGTGCTTTTTCCACGAAGATTTTCCGTCCGCGATAAGAAAGGTCAGTCAAGGCTTCCAGCACGCCGTCTGCCATTTGTGCAGGAACTTCAAAGAAGGAATATTTATCAAAAATATCCACTTTCCCCACATCAGCACCGGATACTCCTGTGTTGGAAGAAACCAATTCCACAATATGACGGGGACGGATTTTATCCAGCGAACCAAGTCCGATGAAAAGTCTTGCCATCCCCTGCTCTGCACCTGTTTTTTTGCTGATTTCCTTTTGTTCTTTCTGTTTTTTTTCCACTTTTTTCTCTTCGGTCAGCATCCAGAGTAAGCCGGTAGACAATTCCATTGCAGTCAAGTCATGGTCATTCATCCATTTTTGCACCATAGAATGATAGCTGTCTAAGTTTTGCTCTCTGACAATCTCCGAAACTTTGGAAACCATCTTTCGGATGCGGATTTCTCTTACATCAGCTTCTGATGGGGTTTTCATCGCTTCAATCTTGGAGTTGGTATATTTCATAATTTCTTTGAGCTTGAACATTTCTTTTCCCGCAACAAAGGTGTAGGAAACCCCGTGGCGGTTGGCTCTGCCTGTTCGTCCGATACGATGTACATAATATTCTTCAAACTGCGGTACATCAAAATTGAATACTGCTTCCACATGTTCCACATCAATCCCACGGGCAGCAATGTCAGTTGCCACCAGAATCCCGGTTTTACCCGATTTGAAACGGCTCATCACACGGTCTCTCTCCGGCTGTTTCATGTCGCCGTGCAGCATTTCAGCGGGATATCCCCGACCGGAAAGTTCTTCGGTCACTTCAGAGGTTTTCTTTTTGGTATTACAAAACACCAGACACAAACGGTAACCGTACATATCAATCATACGGGTAAGAGCGTCCAGTTTCTTGGGACCTTTCACTTCCAGATAATACTGACTGACATTGGAAACCGTCAACGCCTCATGACTCACACGAACGCTGATACGGTCTTTTTTCTGATAGCGTTTAGAAATCTCTTTGATTTCCGCAGGCATTGTGGCAGAAAACAAAACGGTCTGCCGGTCTTTGGGGGCCGTTTCCAGAATGGTTTCAATATCATCCCGAAATCCCATATTAAGCATTTCGTCTGCCTCATCCAACACCAGATACAAGAGATTCTGAAGCCGTACACTTCTTCTGCGAAGATGATCCATCAATCTACCGGGTGTTGCTACTACAATCTGAGGACGCTTTTTCAAGTCAGAAAGCTGACGTTCAATCGGCTGTCCTCCGTAAAGAGTGGAAATCCGGATGCCTTTTTTGTACTTTGATACTTTTGCAAGTTCTTCTGCGGTCTGCACAGCAAGCTCACGGGTAGGGCAAAGCACCAGACATTGCACCGTTTCTTCCTCAGAGTCAATTTTTTCACAAATCGGGATGCCAAAGGCGCAGGTTTTCCCCGTTCCTGTGGGAGCTTGCGCTACCAGGTCACGCCCTTGCATAATCGGAAGAAGGCTTTCGCTTTGAATGGGAGTTGCCTCAGAAAAACCCATCCCGGAAATTCCTTTTTTTATTTCAGTTGATAATTCCAATTGTTCAAATACTAACGGTTCCATAAAAATTCCTCAATATCGATCTAAAAATTACTGACAATCTTAGTTATTATACAAAACTTTCTATCCAATGTCAAGAAAAAGAAACCTAACCTATAACTTTATTTTCTGTGGAATAATTTTTTCGTTGAGATTTCGCAAAGAAATTGATTTTTGCATAAAGAAAAATGGGCAGAGTTTATAGCTTTGCCCATTCAATATTTTTATAATTAATCCATATTTGCATAAAACAAATATGAAATCTCCCCATACCCTCTTTTATCACTTTTGTCATTCCATTTGCCTGTAACTTTATAGACATATCCACCTTGTTTTAATTGTAATGTATTATCTTCACAAGCAATATCTTCATATTCTGCATTGATATTCTCCCAATGCCTATCACTCCAACATATAGCGCTTATTGTATCGGGAACTCTATCAAACTTTAATGTTATTTCCGATACTTGGCTATTTACAACAGGTATATTATTTTTCAATTCTAATGGGTGTGGGATATCAGGATATTTAGCCAAACTTCCAGCAATATGGTCACCATTATGGTCACTAACAACCCAATTCCATTGATTTTCATAGGTGTAAGCCATAACATTGTCTATATCACTAATAATTTCTAATTCTGATATTTCCACAGCACCCTCAATTGTAAAGTGAAATGCAATACTTGTTTGTTTGATTTATATTTTTGAGTATATAAATTATAATTATGAACGGGTGTTGCATTTTGTTTTGCAAAAAATAAAAAGAAAAAAATATCTGACTACTTATCAAGAGTAGATGCATAGTTTACGCCATCCTTAACAAATCATCTATTTTCTGATACTTCATATCACTTTTGCAATACCAGAATAATTGTTTTATTATAAAAAATGTTTGTTTTGTGCATTGATTTTTTGTCAAATATGTGATAGAATTTATGACATAATATCGATTCTTTGCAAAAATGTTAATATTTGCAAACTTTTTGCATACATATAGCATTGAGAAAACGCAAGGAATGTGATATTCTAAATTTAATACATTCACACAGAGTGTTGATTATGTCGTAAAAGCTCATAAGCAAGGCATAA
>JAGAKI010000037.1 GCA_017625695.1 Clostridia bacterium
ATGGTATGGGAAAATTTAGAAACTTGTGTGCCGTTATGTGAGGCAGAAAACGTCCCTTTAAACTAATTAAATAACAAAACAAAAATAAAGTCAGACAATTAACAGAAACCATTTATAATATTGGTGTTAATAGTCTGACTTTAAATTTATTTAATTTTCCAAAAGAGAAACATATTTATAGACGGTTGTACGGCTCAAATCACACACTCTGGCAAGTTCTGAAACATTTAATTTGCCAGACTTCAAAGACGGATAATGCCGTAAAAAGGATGCAGGAATATCTTCTTTTGTTACTTGCGGTCTGCCGATATTTGCCCCTTTTGATCTGGCATTTTTACATAAAAAAGTTAGACACATCATCGGTAAAAACCTCAAAATGATGTGTCTAACATTAAAATTTTCGTTGAAACTTAAGATAAGTCCGAAAACTCTCTTATTTGCTTGCTTCTTCGATTGCAACTGCAACAGCAACACTCATACCAACCATGGGGTTGTTACCTGCGCCGATCAAGCCCATCATTTCAACATGAGCCGGAACGGAAGAAGAACCTGCAAACTGAGCATCAGAGTGCATTCTTCCCATGGTATCGGTTAAGCCGTAAGAAGCGGGACCTGCAGCCATGTTATCGGGATGCAGAGTTCTTCCGGTACCGCCGCCGGATGCAACGGAGAAGTATTTTTTACCCTGCTGGATACATTCTTTTTTGTAGGTACCTGCAACAGGATGCTGGAATCTGGTGGGGTTAGTGGAGTTACCGGTGATGGAAACACCAACGTTTTCTTTGTGCATGATTGCAACGCCTTCTCTAACGTCATCACAGCCGTAACATTTAACTTTTGCTCTTTCGCCGTCGGAGTAAGCTTTTTCGGAAACTACTTTCAGTTCGCCTGTGTAGTAGTCAAACTGAGTTTTTACATAGGTGAAACCGTTGATTCTGGAGATGATTTCAGCAGCATCTTTTCCCAGACCGTTTAAGATAACTTTTAAGGGTTCTTTTCTAACTTTATTTGCGGATTTAGCGATACCGATTGCACCTTCAGCAGCTGCAAAGGATTCGTGACCTGCTAAGAATGCGAAACATTTGGTATCTTCGCGAAGCAGCATGGCTGCTAAGTTACCGTGACCTAAACCTACTTTTCTATCATCTGCAACAGAACCGGGGATACAGAATGCCTGCAAGCCTTCACCGATTACTTCTGCAGCATCAGCAGCGTTAGTAACGCCACGTTTAATAGCTAAAGCGGCACCTAAAATGTATGCCCAGCAAGCGTTTTCAAAACAGATGGGCTGGATGCCTTTTACGATGTTATATACATCGATTCCTTTATCTTCACAAATTTTTCTTGCTTCTTCGATGGAAGCGATTCCGTTAGCTTCAAGGCATTTGGTAATGCCGTCAATTCTTCTTTCGTAACCTTCAAATAATGGCATAATCGTTTCCCTCCTTATTCTTTTCTCGGATCTACGTAGGAAGCTGCATCAGCGAATCTTCCGTAGGTACCGGTTGCTTTTTTCATTGCTTCTTCAGGAGCAGTGCCTGCTTTAATCATATCCATCATTCTGCCGAAGCTGATGAATTCATAACCGATGATATGTTTTTCATCATCCAAAGCAATTTTGGTAACATAACCTTCTGCCATTTCCAGGTATCTCGGACCTTTCGCAGAAGAAGAGTACATGGTACCAACCTGGCTTCTTAAGCCTTTACCTAAGTCTTCTAAGCCAGCACCGATGGGTAAGCCCCCTTCAGAAAATGCAGTCTGAGTTCTTCCGTAGATGATCTGCAAGAACAGTTCTCTCATAGCAGTGTTGATAGCATCACAAACCAGGTCAGTGTTTACTGCTTCCAGTAAGGTTTTGCCGGTCAGGATTTCTGCTGCCATCGCTGCAGAGTGAGTCATACCGCTACAGCCAATAGTTTCTACCAGTGCTTCTTCGATAATACCGTCTTTTACGTTTAAGGTCAGCTTACATGCCCCCTGCTGAGGAGCACACCAGCCGATACCGTGGGTTAAGCCGGAAATGTCTTTTACTTCTTTTGCCTGAACCCATTTGCCTTCTTCCGGAATCGGTGCCGGACCGTGGTTGGGGCCTTTGGCTACACAAGTCATTTGTTCAACTTCATGTGTAAACTTGCTCATTAGTTTAAACCTCCATAAATGTATGTTAAAATAATTTTTTACCAAGGTATATTATACATAATTTAAAACAGTTTGTCTACTGTTTTTGGAATTTTTTTCAAAGATTTTAAAAATTTTAGTGTTTTTCACAGATTTCAAATCCTTTTCACTCAATTTTTATGGAAATTGTATTTTTCCGGTGAAACTTTCATATAATACACCATACTACAAATAATATTTGGAGGAATCAGAATGATTATACTGAAAGTTTCAAAAAATTCTAACCCGGGTTCGGTTGCCGGTGCCCTTTCCGGTATTATGAGAGAACGCGGAACTGCCGAATTGCAGGCCATTGGTGCAGCGGCAGTCAATCAGGCAGTAAAAGCAGTAGCAATTGCAAGAGGATTCTTGGCTCCCAGCGGATTCGATATTGTTTGTACGCCAGCCTTCTCTGAAATTGAAGTTGCAGGAGAAGAACGGACCGCAATCAAGTTTTTAATCAGCGACAAAAACAGCTGACTGTCTGCATAACGAAGAAAGGAGTCATCTATGAAACATCAAAAAATGAATTGGTTTACCAAAGGACGATGGCTCCTTTTTCTGATGATAATACAACTCTCGGCATGTCATATCAAAAAAGAAGAGCCACCACGTTCACCCTCCCCCACGATTACACCAACCCACTCAGCAAGTCCTGAACCGACTCAATCACCGGATGAATCACAAATGAGACAAGCAGTTGCTTCCACAATAATCTATGATAAAATCCCTGAAAGAGCCATAAATCTCAAGCTGTGCATCCAGGCGATTGACAAAACCGTATTGCAGCCGGGAGAAGAATTCTCCTTTAACCAAATTGTGGGTGACAGAACAAAAGATAAGGGATATCGTGAAGCAATCGGATTTGACGAAAACGGCGAAAAAAAGCCGACAGTCGGCGGTGGAATCTGCCAGATTGCATCTACTTTATATATGGCAGCAATGAACGGTAACTTTGAAATCACCGAACGTCATTCTCATTCCCACCAGGTTCCCTATGCAGATTCTGACCACGATGCAACGGTATCCTACGGCGGTTATGATTTTAAGTTTAAAAACAATCGGGACAAGCCAATCCAAATTTCTGTTTTCGCCGATGATGAGACTGTAACAGCACAACTTACGCCGTTATAACATGCAAAAAAGACCGTAACACTTTGGTATTACGGCCTTTTTTTTGTTCCGATGAATTATCTTGCGTCTTTGATGATATACAGGTTATACAGAGTACAGTTAGACTCGGTATTATACGCTTTTACCATTACAACATCGTGAGTTTTAGTCGTGTTATCCAAGTTGTTTTCGATGGTTCCCAGACCTTCCAGATAGGCGCGAACCTGGTCTCTGCCTTTCACCTGTGTCAGTTTATCGCCTTCAGATGCATTTGCATCATATACATAGATATTAGCTAACTGGGTAATGTCATAGTCATAGAAATTGTCTCCGTTTTCGGAATCGCCTTCCATCATTGCAATATCTTCCTCATCGCCCGGCATAATGGGTAATCTGGAAGTTGCATCTCTTGCAATTCTCAAAGTACGAACAGTGTCTTCATCGTCGCTGATGTATGCCATGGGAATACCCATATAGTATGCATAAACATTTGCTGTGGTAGGTGCCACCATATTACTGGTATTGTTCTGAATACCAAAGAAACGGTAATCTCTGTTGTAACCGTCAGTTGCAAGTTTTGCATTGTCGTCAGATTGCATTGCGCCTGTGGTCGGATAAGTACCGCCGGCAATTTCTTCTGCACGAGCTAAAACGTATACGTTCTTCAGAGTTTCGATATCAATGCCCTCAGTTCCGGGAATTGCATAGTAAGTGAATACGTCACCTTTCTTCAGGTTCAAGGTGTTTTTCACGCTTTCCACAATTTTCAGTTCTTTTACAGCAGAACCGTTCCCTGCTTTGGTAGTTCCGGTAAAGTTATACACTTTCAGAGTTACCACATTGTAGTCATCGTGAGGAACCACAGAACCAACAGAATCTACGATATAAGTGGGAGAATCTTTCGCTAATCCTTCAAAGGGACGAATAATTACGTACTGCAAGTTATAATTGGTACCGGTTTTTTTCACATTCAACTGGTAAACTTTACCGGTATAAGGAGTATTGATAACCATAGTAGTGGTGGTCTGAGGAATTACTTTAGATGTATCGTCAGCTGCACCGATTACGATAATTTTGGTGGAGCTGGAGTTGTAAGTGATTTCCTTACCGGAATCAAAAGTGATTTTTGTAGAAGAAGTTTTCTTAATATTATCAACTTCATCTTCGGTAGATTTTGCTTCCACGTAGGTGTAATCTTCAGTACCTGCAACAATTTTTTCTAAGGTATTGATCTGACCGTTTTTCAGAGTATATTTGAAGAGAGAATCGGTAATTAAACCACCGTAGACAGGAGTACGGTTACCTTCTTCATCTTCTTCATAATCCACGATTTCTTTCAAAGCCAGTACACGGGGGTCATTGGCTTCTTCATCACGGAATCTTAAAGTTTCTACCTGATTGGTATTTACATTATAAATTTCAACTTGAGTAATTCTGTCAAAACCGCTACCACCGGTAGTAACATATACGGGAATACCAACATTAATATCTTCTGCTTTAATGTTGCTTACATAACCAATTTCGCCGAAGGCGTCGATGTGGAATTTTGCATTCACTTCCGGCTGAATGACTGCAGTCAGTTCATATCTGTCTAAGTCTCTGCCTGCACGCAATGCAGAATACTTACCAACTTTAATAACCGGACGAGTGGTTTCATCATCAGTAGAATATTCTTCAACAATACCGGTTACAGCAGTAGCAGAAACGATAACTTCACAATAATGCTCGGAGCCTTCAATTGCATCAGCATTTTCAGGATAGCCTTCACTCTTTGCGATTGAGATAATGTTTCCTTTTGCAATACCACTGTAGGAGGTTAAGTCAGTTGCTTTGGCAGATGCTTTACCGGTCGCAAAATCAAAATTCCCTTTTTTCATAACAGTTTCAAATGTATAGGTATCTTTATAGGGAACGTACAAATCGATATTAGGCTGATTTTCTCCGTCAATAACACCGCCTTTTACTCTGATGGTTTCGGTGCTTGCAACAACACTGTCTACTACATAAGTTTTATAGGATTTTACTTTTACCAAAGTCTGAGAACCGCTCACATACACAGAAATTACACCATTTGCATATTCATGATTGGTAACGTTGGTTAAATCTTCGTTAATAGCAGCAATACCATCAGTATGAAGTCTTTCGTTGTAAATTACAGAAAGATTGCCATTAAATCTGACATTGTTATCTCTGTCGTTTGCTCTGTTGGTGTAATAATTAATTCCGGAAGAAGTTAAAGAAATAACATCTGCCAGTTTGATATTTTCATACACCATAACAGAACTGCTGCGAGTAATGCTGGTCATTACTTTTTCATCGGGATTTTCCGGATCCGTTTTGTAGGTAACATCTACCTGCTGACCGATATAATCGAATGCAGAAGTACCCGGAACAGTAACTTTAATGTAAGTATTGTTATGTTTGATGAACATTGCATCATCGTTAACACGGGAAATTGCAGAAACATCGGGTTCCAGATTTACTTTGGGAGTACGAACCACAATTGCATTTTTAACAGTTTCAGTTTTTAAGTACTGCTGGCTGACACTGTTATTACCGGTTGTGGGTTTTACATAGCTTGTAGTACCATCTGCGTTGATTTGGGGAACCAGCATCTCTACTTCCAGAGAATTGTACAGAAGCTGTGCAATGATTCCTCTGGCAGCAGGTGCACTGTGAGTAGCAGCTGCATTTTTTAAAATATCAAGCTTGCTTGCCTGATTGATATATCCACCGGGATATCCTCCCTGGCTTTCTGCAACTGTGCCGTAGTTTAACGCACAGATGATCATTTTTACTGCCTGTTCATAAGTAACTTCAGCTTCCGGCTGAAAAGTTCCTTCCGGGAAACCGTTGATAATTCCTCTGTTTTTTGCCGCAACAATATTAGAAGCTGCCCAATAGTCCACTTCAACATCAGAGAAAGGTTTCTGACTCACGGTAACGCCGGGCAAATTAAACATTCTGGAAATCAGCGCTGCCATTTGCGCTCTGGTTACAGGTTCATCCGGTTTAAAGGTTCCATCCGGAAAACCAGTTATGATGTCCATACCGGACAACAAATTAATGGCTGTATATCTGTCATGACTTTCCGGTACGTCTGAGAACGTTGCTGCAGAAACTACCAGTGAAGACGCCAACATCATACAACACAATAAGAGTGCAAGTACTTTCGTTTTCATTGAAAATCCTCCTTGTTTTTCATTTTGACAATTTCGGTTAAAATTGCCGATATATGATATAATTTTTTTTACTGATACCGTAAATCTTTGCCTTTAAAGACAAAAACTTCATAATTTCCTAAAATGCGGGACACGAACCGCGGAGAATATTTTTCGTTAAGCTCGTCCAGGTTCATATTCGTGGAAATCACCGTCCGTTTTCCGGAAATCATCCGACGTTCCAACAAATCAAACAGTTGCGACTGAGGATAGCCAAACGCATATTCTGTGCCCAAGTCATCTAAAATCAATAGGTCACATTCAGAAATTAACTCTACATATTCCATACTGCGTGCGTCATCCCGACGAAATTTCGCATCATCCAGTAAATTGGAAATACGGGTAGCACTCAGATAGAATACAAAAAATCCTTGATCTAAAAACTCTTTCGCAATACAAGAGGACAAAAAGGTTTTCCCTGTTCCGGTCGGTCCGGTAAACAACAGGTTTTTTTTCAGTCCGGAATCTCGTTTGCAATACTGCTTCGCTTTTTCAAAAATCCATTCCATATTCTTTTTCTCGGAATGAATCTCCAAAGAAAAGGTATCAAAATTCTCCGTCTGAATTCTTTCTGCCAAATTGGAACATAAGTAAGCTTCTTTGACAATCAGTTTCCGATAACATTCACATAAATCAGAGCCAACAAAGCCTTCATCGTGACAAATCGGACACTCATAATAATCCTCTAAATAATCGGCTGGATATCCATATTCTTCAAGAAGAGTTTCCCGATCTGAAATCAGCTTTTTCAGTTCTTTTTTTATCTGGTTCACTTCTGTTACAGACAAAAGCATCTGTTTCATCAAATGTGCAATTTTTTTATTGATTTCTGCAAGAACAGGAATCTGTATGTAAACTTTTTCTCGTTTTTCACGGGAAATCTGTTTATTCTCTTCTTGTCTTTTTTTCAGTTGTTCTGCTGCATTTTTCAGCACAATGGTGGGATATTTCATCCTCTATTCCTCCAACTGTTTCCGAATCAGTGCGTCTGTGATTTGTTGAAAATCAGGAGTTTCCTGATGAAAATTATTTAAGGGTCCCGATTTAACAGACGATTTTTTAGTCGGTTTGTTCCCATTTTCGTTCATAATTATCTTATCCATATACGGGAATGAAAGTTTTCCGATCGCCATAACGGTTTTTTCGTAAGCAGAACGGATTTCTTCTTCTGTTTTATGATGGAATTCCCATTTTTTGATATATTCTTTTTCTTTCTCTACAAATTCCCGACCTGTAATTTTTATGATTTTGGAAACTTTCTTTAAGTATTTTCCACTTTCTTCCATACGGGTGAAATGTTGTTCCAACGCTTCTGAAGTGGTCAATCCGTCCCGATAGTTTTCGGTAACGACTTTGTAAATGTATTTCATATTTTTCTTACGGATTTTTTGGCAGTGTGCCATAGTAATCAGGAACAACTCCAAAGGAATCTCTTTAATTCTCACCACATCATAGAGCATCATCACATCATCCTGAGTCAACAATTCATGATACAGGGATTCCACAATCTGAATCGTTCCTTTAAAATCCTCATCTTTCTGAATGACAGAAAAAATATCAGAAAACTGAATGGCTTCGTAAGGTTTCTTCTTTTGTTGTACAATTTTCGGAGTATCAAATACCAATTCTTCGGGATTTTCAAACTCTACCGAGCCATCCTCCAGCAGCGTGATCAAGCCTTCCTGTCCCCAATAGTTCCATGCATTCTGCACATCTGCCTGCAGAACACCCAACTCATTTGCAATTTCCGAATTGGTCATAGAACGGTTTTCCAGACAGAGTTTCAATCCGAATAAATATATTTTCAGGTAATCTCCATTCACCACCGGCAAATAATAGTCCAAAAAAGATACCGGTAGCTTCAAAAGACTTTTTTTTCTGCCTTTTGAAAGTTTCAGTGCCATAATTGTTTCATTCCTTTGTCATCATTCAGATGCAACAAAGGAACGCTCTGTTACATCTCTTTTCTTTCTTTTAACGCCATCATCAACGTTGCTTCATCGGCGTACTCGATATCACTTCCCATAGGAAGTCCCTGCGCAATGCGGGTGACTTTAACGCCCAACGGCTTTAGTAACTTTGCCAGATACATCGAAGTTGCCTCCCCTTCTACAGTGGGACTTAACGACAGAACAACTTCCCGGATTCCCCCCTCTGATACACGCAACAGAAGCTCTTTGATTTTCAAATCGTCGGGAGAAATTCCATCCATAGGCGAAATCACACCATGCAATATGTGATAGACTCCGTCATATTCATTGGTTCGCTCCATTGCAATAACTTCTTTAGGGCTTTTCACAACCATTACCGTGTGACGGTCCCGCTTTGGATTATTGCAAATGGGACAAATATCGCTTGCCGAAATGTTTTGACAAACGCTGCAATAATGAACCGATGCCTTGGCATCCAAAAGTGCCCGACTGAAATCTTCGGCATATTCTTTGGGTTGGGTGAGAATGTAATATGCCAGTCTCTGAGCAGTCTTTTTCCCAATGCCCGGTAATTTATTAAATTGTTCGGTCAAAACGGTTAACGGCTCAAAAAACTCTGCCATAATACATCCTCTTATCTGTAATCATCTGATTTCCTGTAATTATAATAAACCACCAAAGTTACCCATACCGCCGGTTAAGCTTCCGATGGTATTTTCTTTTTGTTTGTCTTTTTCTTCTACTGCCTGGTTTACAGCAGCAATTACCAGATCCGCAACCATTTCTGCATCATCCAGAACAGATTCGTCAATTACAAGTTCTACCAGCTTACCGCTGCCATCAATGGTAACATTCACCGCTCCGCCACCGGAAGTTGCCTGATAGTTTTTCTTTGCCAGGTCTTCCTGTGCCTGAGTCAGAGTTGCCTGCATTTTCTGTGCCTGTTTCATTAAATTTGCCATATTGGGAGCCATACCGCCACCCATATTAAACTTTCCTTTTGCCATGTTATGATTGTCCTTTCTCTCATAAAATTCTATTTAAATGTAATTTTACCCTGATAATTGTTCAGTCGGTTCATCAGTCCGCGGAACACATCTTCTCCGCCGGATTTTTCTTCTTTCAGCCGAAGCCGTACCCGGCAGTTTTTACCCAGCAGCTCTTCCACAGCCTTGCTAACGATAGAATCGTACTGATTCATACGGGCAATATTTAAAAACGCTTCACTTTCCAGTAGTAAATCCACGGTATTTTCTTCTTCTGTGACCGTACATTTTTCCATAATCCGGCGGAATCCAAAATCTGCATGTTTCGCCCCAACTTCCAAGATGGAAGTCCAGGCTGATGCAACAGCTCCATCAGAAGAAGCGGTTGTCATTGGTTCCGTCGATTCTGCTGCCACTTCTGTCTGTGGAAGCCCTTCTTCCAAAACAGGAGGAATTTCTGTAGCAATTGCCACTTCATCGATCGGATCATCCGATACAACTTCTGAAATTTCTTCCGGAATCAGAGATTCCGTCAATTGCGGTTCTTCGGAAACTGCTGTTTCCATATGTGAAGCCGGTTCTTTCGTTTCTTCTGTAGACGCAAAAACATCACAAACAGGTTTCTGGGATAGTTTCACGCCCGTCTGTTCCAAACGGTACAGTTTGGTTTCCACTTCTTCCAACCGTTCCAAAAGTCCCTTTACATCGGAAAGGTCCGGACGTTTGACCATAGCGGTCACAGCAATCTCTACGCAAAGTCTTGGATTTTGCAGATATTTCTGAGAAGATGCGGCTTCTGCCAACGTATCCAGATAACGGAGTAACCGTTCAGAAGATAGCTCCTTCGCCTGATGAGCATACACCCGACAAGCAGATTTGGTCGCCATCAGAATTTCAGATGCGGCTTCTTCCGAATCCAACGTTTTGGTCACCAGAACACTACGAAAATGCTCCAGCAAATCCTCAACCATCCGCTCCATATCACGTCCGTTTTCATAAGCATCTTTCACTTTGGAAAAGCAAGCCTGTAAATCACCGTCTATGATATTCTGACTGAACTGATAAATAAAATCGGGGTCAGATGCACCGGTGATTTTGGCGATATCGGAAAGACCGATATCGGTAAGTCCCGCCGATAAGCACTGATCCAGAATGGAAAGTGCATCACGCATAGAACCATCAGCAACTCGTGCCAGAAGGCCTAACGCTTCCTCTGAAATGTTGTATCCGTCGCAAGAAATAATCTGTCGGATCCGCTTTTCTGTATCAAAAGGAGTGATTCGTTTGAAATCAAACCGCTGACAACGGGACAGAATGGTTGCAGGGAATTTATGAGGTTCGGTGGTTGCAAAAATGAAAATGACATGTGCCGGCGGTTCTTCCAGTGTTTTTAACAACGCATTGAACGCCTGATTGGTCAGCATATGTGCTTCATCAATGATATAAACCTTGTAGGTTAAATCTGCCGGAGTATATACCACCTCGTCACGAATAATCCGCACATCATCCACACGATTATTGGATGCAGCATCGATTTCAATGATATCCACAGCACTGCCGTTGAGTGCGGTTTTACAAGCGTGACATTCGTTACAGGGGTTTCCATTCACAGGATGCAAACAATTCACCGCACGGGATAAAATTTTTGCAGTTGATGTTTTTCCTGTACCACGGGAACCGGAAAACAAATAAGCATGAGAAAGCTTATGGTTTTCCACCTGGTTTTTCAGTGTATCGGTGATATGACTTTGCCCCAGCACATCTTCAAATACATTGGGACGCCATTTACGGTAGAGTGCCTGATACATCTTAGCTTTCTCCTTTCATTGCTTTTTCTGCTCTTAAAACAAGAAATCCGATACCTTTATGACTTGTATTTATGCACCACACAAATTTCTTATTGCTTATCGCTGCTCCGTTTCCGTCCTGACGAGGTTCACAAAAGAAAAATCGTAGGCCAAACACAAGTCATAAAAATACCGGATTACCATACTTGAGTTTTCTTGCAGTTAAGAAAAAACGCACCATTTTCAAAGCTGCTTCGCTATTATATCACGAATGTTCCGGATTGTCAAGGTATATCTGATTGAAAAATCTTACAATTCCAATTCTTTTTCCAAAATTGCGGCTGCCATGTACACCAGCTCAGCACAGGGACGTTTTTTATAATAGGCAGGTGTGCGTTCTGACGGAACGTGAGAAACAGCACCCTCTCCCTCACCCAACAGTTCCCGACAGATGATAGAACCGGTTTCTTTCCGGAATTTTTCTGCCAATGTCTGAATCAGACGGTAATGTTCTGTTTTCTCTTCTTTCGCTTTCGGGTCGGAATACCCTTTCAGGTAGCCGGCTACCAAAAACATTCCGCTGACGGCACCGCAGACTTCTCTCAACCGTCCCATACCGCCACCAAAGGAAGATGACAGTTTCATAGCATCCTCAAAGCGAAGATCCATCCTATCCGAAAAAGCACCGACAACCGCCTGTGCACAATTATATCCTTCTAAAAACAACTCTCTTGCACGTTCTGCTCTTTCTGCCATAAACTCTGATCTTCCTTTCGACATTTTCTGTTTTTATTATAAAATTCGTGTACAATTTAGATGACAATATTTTGGCGATATACTCGCTATCGCTCGTGCGATATAATCTCACATAAGTTCGCTTGCGATATTTTGCAAGCAAAGCGATATGATATAAATTCCTTTTTTTCACCCCGAAGGGGTATATCGCATTACGAAGTAATATATCGCACCGCAAGGTATATCGCAAATTCCGTCAGGAATTTATATCGCTGAGTTTAATCGTTTAGCGATTAAACTCATTATACCACAACAAATAAAACAAATCAAGAAAATTTACCGAAAACAAAATTGCAATTCAATTACAGATTATCTTTCGATAAAACGTTCCCGCAAATAGAACTTCATACTTTCCACCAAATGATCGGTGGGAGAAAACAAAACCAGCTTTTTCAGTTGATTGCTGTCTACTACCAAGACATAGGCATTCTCCAGATTACCGTCAGAAAAATCCAGCTTTTTCTGAATGGAAGCATCCTTTTGCATAGTTTCATACAGCGAGCTTGCCGGCCCCATAGTCACCACCTGACGGGGACTTACGGTAATCATGCGACGGCGGCTTTGCATACCGTAGATAACATCAATATCCAACTCCCCGTTGGTAAAGATATATTCATATTCCCGATTGAGTTTTCTCCAAAGCAAATAGGCTCCGTAAATGACACCTGCCGCCAAAGGTAATCCCAATTGTCCGCCTACAATAAATAAAATCGGACAAACCACAACACATCCAAGAATTAACAATGCTTTATATACAATCGTCAGTCCGTCTGCTTTCCTCTTATGAATTTCATCAAAATATTTTTGTTCCAAGTCAAACCCCTCTTTTACTAAACTATTTCAAATATATCATATCATATTTTTTGTCTAATGTAAAGAAAAACCGTAGAATTTTCACAAAAAAATAAAAAACAGTCATATTTTCTCAGAAATCAAAAGCAGTTTTTATCTATTATTTACAAATTTACGTTTTTTCCCTTTCTCCTATTGATTTTCTGAATCATTTGTTGTATAATATTTCCAAATAAATGAATGATTTCAAAAAGGAGAATTTTTATGAAAACTTTTAACATTCAGCTCACTTCCATCAACGATGTGAAAATTTTTGTCAACACTGTAAACAAATACACCTTTGATATTGACTTAACTTCCGGCAGATACGTAGTGGATGCAAAATCTATTATGGGTATTTTCAGCCTGGACCTTGCAAAACCCATTAAAATTGAAATCTTTGATGATAATTGCGAAAGTCTGGTAAAAGAGCTGGAACCTTTCATCGTGTAAGAAGCAAAAACCGCAGTAACATTCGTTGTTATTGCGGTTTTTTCTATTTGAAAGCACACTCCCGCTCCTACCCTTTCCCCATTATTTTCATAAAGATTTCAAAAAAAACTTGAAATCAGACAGAAAATATGTTAGAATAAGTGGGAAAGGTGTGATGGAATGAAGAAATTCTTATTGATTGCATCCATACTCTTACTGACAGTTCTCATCGGCGGATGCCAGAATCCGGTAACCCCGGCAACTGCTTTGCAAACACCGGCTCCCCAAAAACAGCCCACCCGTTGGGATGAGATTATAAAAACGGGCGAACTGAAAATTGGTGTTCCCTCGCTTTCTGATTCTATGGATAATCGGCTGATTGATGCTTTTTCGGAAGAAACCAATCTCACCGTTTCCAAAGTGGTACTTCCCTGGGATGATACGTTGGAAACTGCCGTAACAGACGGCACCGTAGATATGCTTTGGGGACAAATTCCGGCAATCTCCGAGTCCAGCACGATGTTCCGGCTGTCTAATCCGTATTTTCACAGCACGATGTTGTATCTTTCCCGTTCCGAGGAACTGACGGTTGACCAGAACACCACCGCAGGAGTGTTAAAACATTCTGCCGGGCAATTTATGGCAGAAAATTATTTTGCGTCCACCAAAGTGTACAACACCCGTGATGAATTATTCTATGGTTTGTCTTCCGGACAGGTTGCCTGTGTTTTATACGATAACGCACTGTTTGAAAATATGCAAACAAAAAAAGATGCTTTCCACATCGTCAAGGAAGTCCCCTACGATTTGGTAGTAGCATTTGAACAGAACAACGTTTCTGTCGCAACAGAAGTAGAAAAATTGATTGCCAAAATCAAGGCAGACGGAACAGCATCCGACATCTGTCTGAAATGGTACTTAAATGACTATATTAAAAAGTAATTTTTATGAAGGAGTTTACAATATGAAACAAGTATTTAACGATTGTCAAGACAAAATGAAAAAATCCGTGGAGTCTATGCTGCATGAATTCGGTCAGTTAAAAGCAGGTCGTGCAAATCCTGCAATTTTAGAAAAAATTACAGTAGAATACTATGGTTCTGCGACTCCCATTCCGCAGATTGGTTCTGTTTCTGTTCCGGAAGCAAGAACCCTGGTAATTCAGCCTTGGGATGCTTCTATCTTAGGAGAAATTGAAAAAGCAATTTTAAAAGCAGATATCGGAATCAATCCCACCAATGACGGAAAAGTGATTCGTTTAAATTTCCCCGCTTTGACCGAAGAAAGAAGAAAAGATCTGGTAAAAGATATCCATAAACTTGCTGAAAATGCAAAAGTTGCAGTCAGAAACATTCGTCGTGATGCAATCGACAAATACAAAGACATGAAGAAAAAATCAGAAATCACAGAAGACGACTTGAAAACCTGTGAAAAAGACGTACAGGATTTAACCGACAAATTCACCAAAGAAATCGACACTCACACCCAAGCAAAAGAAAAAGAAATTATGACAGTATAATCTGTAATAAAAAACACCAGAAGGGTAGCTGCAAACCGCAGTTACCCTCTCTATTTGCAAACCACTTCACGCAAGGAGGCTTTTATGAAATCATTAAAACAAAATCTTCGTGGTGATATCATCGGCGGTATCACCGTAGCCATTGTGGCATTGCCTTTGGCAATCGCATTCGGTATGCAGTCTATGCCAGGCGACCCCAATGCAGCAATCGCCGGACTATACGGCGCTATCTTCTGCGGGCTTTTCGCCACTATCTTCGGTGCAACTCCGGGATTAATCAATGGACCAACCGCTGCAATGATTGTAGTCCTTGCAGGTGCTTATACCGGGGCAGGCTACAACGGATTTATTATGGCAATGCTGATTGCAGGTGCTATGCAGATTCTTTTGGGCATTTTAAAATTAGGAAAACTGGTACAGTTTATTCCCAAACCCGTAGTAGTAGGTTTTACCAACGGGATTGCCATTTCCATTTTCACAGGACAGTTTGGTGATTTTGCTACTGCTCCCATTCTGGCAATCATCGTGATCTGCGTAATGTTTATCCCCATCATTGCAAAATGGATTTATCACTTCAAAAAAGAAAATTCCGTAGTTAACGGAATCAAAAAATTCTTCCAGGTGGTTCCCGCTTCCTTAATTGGTTTGATTATTGCAGTAACCGTATCTGTGTTATGGCTGAAAGGTGCAGAAGTAATTACCGACCGTGCCACCATCACCACCGGTTTCCCGATGTTTAAAATGCCGGTATTTAACGGTTTAAACTGGAGCGTTGTCATTTCCAGTGCCATTTCACTTTGTCTTTTAGCAAGCATTGAATCCTTACTCAGTGCCGTAGTAGTGGATGAAATGTTAGACCAGAAAAGCAACCCCAACCGGGAGCTGATTGGTCAGGGTATTGGTAACTTTATCGCTCCCCTGTTTGGTGGTTTAATCGGCACCGGTGCTATCGTACGTAGTGCAGTGAATGTGAACAACGGCGGAAGAACCAAGCTTTCCGGTATCATTCACGCACTCATCATTTTACTTATCGTAGTTTGTTTCGCCGGAATTATGAAGTACATCCCTATGGCTGCATTGGCAGGCATTTTAATGGTAACCGCATTCAATATGATGGAATTTGACAGCTTTGCCAAAATCGGCAAAGTTCCCTACTGCGACTCTCTGGTTATGATTGTAACAATGATTGTAACCGTAGTAGAAGACTTAATCGTAGGCGTTGCTTGCGGAACCATTTTAGCACTGCTTCTGATTTTGGTAAAAAAACTTTCTTCCAAGAAAAAGGTATTATTCTTCGGCAATATCGGAAAAACCGTAGAACAGCTTTCCAAAGAAGAAGGAGACGTAGTTTCTCTGAATCTTGGTGACGTCGGTATCATTGACGAAAGTGCAGTAGAAAGTCTGATAGCCTTAAAAACTGCGATGGAGAAAAAAGGAAAAAAACTGGTGCTGACCAATGCTGATGAAACAGTTATCAAAGTATTCTCCAAAATGAAATGTGCTGACGGTTTCCTTTGTAACTCCCCGGAAGCCACTGCAAAATAAAAAAACATAAAAAAGAACTGTAGCAATACAGTTCCTTTTTATGTTCCTAAAACCCAGAGTTTTATAACTGCCAAGGATTCTCTTAAATAGTTATGTACTAAATTATACCAGGCTGTTTTACCATGCAAAAAAGCAGCTGTTTCAAATCCCGCTCTTTTTGCCGTCTGATGCGACCGGTAAATATGAAAATCATTGGTCACAAAAGCAACCCGATAGTTAGAACCAAGCCGTTCATCCAACAGTTTTTTGGAATACAAGAAATTTTCATAGGTACTGGTTGCCTGTTCTTCTTTGACAATCAGATTAGAAACACCGTGTCGCAACAGATATTGCTCCATAGCATACGCTTCTGTTACAGCCTCCTGAGGCCCCTGTCCTCCACTGACCACAATCACCGCATCCGGATTTTTCCCGGCATATTCTATTGCTGTATCCAATCGGTATTTCAGGGGCAGACTCACCGTTTCTCCATGGACAGCTGCACCTAAAACAACCAATGCATCTTCATCGTAATCCACAGTGTCGTGATTTCCATATACACCTAAAAATAAAGAGATTCCGAGAAGAACCGAAACTCCTACCAAAAAGGTGCGATGAATCCAGTTCCATTTCCGGGTAAAATCCCCTTTGGGAGAATGTTGAATCCAAATCCCCCATACGAACAAATAACATCCAATCAAAAAGGAACCAACCAACCCGACATTCAGATTGGATACGAATATCATCACGAAAAAATTACAAATGAATATTCCGCCGATGACCATATAAATCCATGGTATCATTCCTATCACCTCAAACGAACAGTTATGGTAGAATCACGATTAACCAATATCATTCAGATGTTTTACCAACCGTACCAACGGAGCTACCTCCGGACAAAACTCATGAATGCCGTCAAATTCCAAAAATTCCAGCCAATCACATCCCACATCACAGCACAGTGTTTTCAATCGTTGCAATTCCGCTACACCGGAATCAAAACTGAATAAATCGTCACGGTTACCAAGCTCAACACAAAGCTTCCGGGGATAAATCAAACAAGCGATTTCCGCATCATCCAGAAGTTTTGCAGATTCAAACCAGGTCCAGTCACTAAATGGATATTTACTTCTCTGATTAAAAAACGCACAAGAAACAGCACTTTTGATTCTGGTATCCAATGCAGCAGTATACAAGGTATAAAAACCGCCATACGACAGTCCGACCATCCCAAAATTGGACACACTATCCTTTTTTTCAAAATAATCAAGCACCGTTTGAATTCCGTGAATTTCTATCGCTGTTATAGAACTTCCTACACGTTTTAAGTGGGCATCCATAGCTTTTCTGTCATATTCTACCCCGTAGGTTTCATCCCACAGAAGAAGCTGAGGTGCAAACACATGAGCCCCTTGCCCCGTAAGATTTTGAATCACATCATAATAGTATTCAGAAGAGCCGTATACTCCAGCTGCAAATTCCGGAGTTCCAGCACCGCCATGCTGAAATATAACCAGAGGATTTTTCTTACCGTCTACTTGGAAAAATAACCCTGTCAGAAATACACCTTTTAAAATCTCAAACTGCATCCGGTAAACGGAATAACCGTTTTCATCAGACAGCTTTTCCGATTTTGGTTCAGAAAGTTGTTCGGGTGTGTACCCTACCAGCGGCCAACCAAGCATCTTTTGAAAATCTTCCCGGTATTTTTTTGGATTGGTAAAAATATCTTTTCGGTATGTTTCCCGAACAGTTTCACAGTCTGCTTCCCGTCTGGCGAGCAGGTGTTCCAATCCGTTAACATATTGTTGCTTGTATTTTTTGGAAATTTCTTTTGTTTCTTGATATTTCATCTGGGATTTCCTTCCGATGTTATTCATAAAAAGCCATAGTATGAATCGTTCCGTAATAAGGTCTGTTTTTATTTGCCCAGGAACGGGATGCGGCGGAAGACTCAATAAAATACAATGAATTCCCCACATTTTTAATCCCACGCAACGCACATTTTGCTGCAATTATGCTTTCTTTTTTGGGGGTTATATTAATTTTATCGGTGTGTACCGGCGGAAACTGCTTGCCATATTTGGTATCAAAAATCACACCTTTCACGGTGTTTGGAAATTGAGAGGATTTCATGCGGTTTACCACCACATTTGCCACACCGAGTTTCACCTCAAAAGATTCATAGCCACTTTCAATCTGTGTCAGTTTTCCAAGATATAAAATATCTTCATAGGAATACGAATCATCTCTGCAAGCCTCCGAAACAACAACCCCCGGAGCTGTAATTTTTACCATCAGATAAGTATCGTCCCACAAAACATCATATCCTAAGGTTTCACAAACGGCTCTAACGGGGATAAAGGTTAAATTTTCATATAAGACCACGCTGTAATCAGTTGCCGCACCGTCAATCACACAACGGTTTTCGTCAGGGTAAAATAAAAAAGAATGGCCGTCTTTTCCCATCACGGCTGCCCGGTTTACTTCGTCCCACGAAATACTTCCGCCAACAGCATCCGAAAAGGCACGAAGCGGAATGTAGGTAGTGCCGTCTACCATAATAGGTTTCTCCACACAGCGAATCAGACAGTCGTTTACTGCGATATCCACAGGAATATGATAACCCGAATAAGTATCCACAGCAAAGGCGGTTGAGGATACAAATAATATTAAAATAAAAAATAAGCAAAGTATCTTTTTCAAAGCTTCTACCTCCTGACAGGCTTATTCTATCACAAAATCCATTATTTTTCAAGAAAAAAACAGATTTTATACAAAAAAGATGTTGACAAATGTGAAAAAATATTTTATACTATTCTACAAATACAAATTCATACCAAAAAAATAACTTTCGTGAGAGAATTTTGTGATAAAGATACAAAAAAGGAGCACAAATAAATGCTAAAACAATTGCAAAATGACTATATCTATACAAATCCTGAAAAACTCCCCTTAAGCTTTCTGTATGGTCCGGATGGAATCCACGGGATTCCCGAAAACTATCATCCCACTGTTACCACCGAGGAAAAAGACGGCGTAACCACCACCACCTTCTGCGGCACCAACGAAGATGGCCTGGAACTCAAATTTATTATGACAAGCTATGTCGATTATCCAGTTGTAGAATATGTGGCGTATGTAACAAATAAAGCAGATACCGACAGTAAAACTGTGCGTGATATTTCTATTTTCGACGGGATTTTCCCCGGAAACAACCCCGTGGTGACCTATTATTCTGGTGATACCTGGGATCAGAGAGGGTTTGAATCTCACACCGAACAGTTGATGGAGCGACTGATTTTAGAACCCAACGGCGGCCTTCCCTGTTGCGGTGTTTCGCCCTTCTTCAAATGTCGGTTAGATGAATACGAAGTTCGTATTGCGTTAGGATGGCTTGGAACCTGGAAAGCACTCCTTGATTCCAGAAAAGCAGAAGATGGAACCTATTATACTTATGCAAGAATCGGACTATGGTCCAGATTCAATATCAGTCTGCATCCGGGCGAAACCGTGAGAACTCCCTCTATCACCTTAATGTTCTGCGATACCGATGAAAATGTAAGCAACAACCAGTGGCGATATTGGTTCAGAAAATATAACACTCCCAAAATCGACGGCAAACCTTGGTATCCTATGATAACCCAGGCACAGCATATGGAAGGGTTTGACGAACACTGCGGAATTACTGCCGAACAGCAAATTGGTGCTATGCAAGATCATATAAAAAAAGGCGACTTAGGAAACTTATGGTGGATTGATGCCGGTTGGTACGACTGTGATAACAAATGGAGTTACATTGGAAACTGGCGTCCCGACCCGAACCGTTTCCCAAATGGTATGGGAGAAATCGGTAAAAAATGCAAAGAGTTGGGAATTCACTTCCTGCTTTGGTTTGAACCGGAACGAGTCATCCGTGAAACTGAACTGTTTTTAGAACATCCTGATTGGATTTTAGAATCCAATGGTGCAGATACCAACGATTTCGGACTGTTAAACTATGCCATTCCCGAATGTGTGGACTGGTTAATTGAACGTGTGGATTCCATCATTAAAGAAAGTGGAGTAACCGTGTACCGTGAAGATTTCAATTTCAATCCCGGTCCCTACTGGATTAAACATGAAACCCAGAACAGAATCGGTGCTATCGAAAATGCTCACATACAAGGACATATCCGTTTTTGGAAAACATTGGCAGAACGAAATCCCGGTTTGCTTTTTGACCTATGTGCATCCGGCGGAAGACGCAACGAAATAGAAACCTTAAAAATGAGCGTTCCATTCCATTACACCGATATCGGTTATGGTGTGCACCCCATTAAACAAAAACAGTTCCGCTATATGAACGAGTGGATTCCCTACTATCGTTCCCACACTTTCGACTGGCGTGATAAAAACGGAGTATATTCCCCCCGCGGATACACATATCCCGATAAATTCACTTTGGTATGCTCTTTAGCGCCTGCAATGCAGTTCTTATGCTTAGATGATGAACACGGCGTAGCACTGAAAAAAGAATTTATGCCTTTCTGGGAAAAAACTGCAAGTCTGATTTCAGATGGTGACTACTATCCCTTAACCGTTTGCAGAAAGAGCACCAAAGATTTTTACGCAGAGCAGTTTGAATCTCCCGAAAAAGGTATTGGCTTCTTTCGAGTGATTAACAACATCGACAATCCCACTTCCGAAGCAACCTTTGATATTCATATTGACTCTTCAAAAAACTACGAATTGGGCGAATCCTTTGGTGATGGTACTTTAGAAATCACAAAAAACGGAAAACTAAAAGCTACTATGGAAAAAGCACAAGCCATCATTCAGATATACAAATTCTAATACCATAAAAAACAGCTGCCTATGGCAGCTGTTTTTTATGGTATTATTAAAAATCAACTTCAGTGTCGTAGTAACAACATTTGAGAAGTTTTTCCATTTCTTCCACAGAAATCTTGCGGGGGTTGGAACCGGTACAAGCATCTGCCACTGCATTTTTCGCAATTTCAGGCAGTCTTTCCAGGAATACTTCTTCTGATACAAATCCCTGTTCGCAAGGATAACTGTCAATCCCGTAGTTTTTAATACACTGAGGAATGTTCAGTGCATCATTCATACCACGCAGATATTGAATTAAGCTTGCAACTTTTTCATCATCATTTGCACCTTCCAAGCCCATAAAGTCAGCAATCACACCGTAACGTTTCTTTGCCGTTTCGTCTTTCGCATTGAACGCAATCACTTTAGGCAAATACATCGCATTAGCAGCACCATGAATAATGTGAGCCCCTAAATCTTCAAAAATTGCACCGGTTTTGTGTGCCATAGAATGCACGATACCTAACAGTGCGTTAGAGAATGCCATCCCTGCAAGGCACTGAGCGTTATGCATAGAAGCACGTTTTGTCATATCGCCGTTGTAGGAAGCAACCAAATCAGACTGAATCATTTTGATTGCAAAGATTGCAAGCGGATCAGTGAATTCACAATTTGCAGTAGAAACATATGCTTCAATTGCGTGTGTCATTGCATCCATACCGGTATGAGCAGTTAATTTCTGGGGCATTGTTTCTGCCAGATCAGGATCAACAATTGCAATATCCGGAGTAATTTCAAAGTCTGCCAAAGGATATTTGATTCCTTTTTCGTAATCGGTAATAACAGAGAACGCAGTGACTTCTGTTGCTGTACCGGAGGTGGAAGGAATTGCACAGAAGCGTGCTTTTTTACGCAGTTCGGGAATACCGAACACCACACACATTTCTTCAAAGGTGATTTCGGGATATTCATATTTAATCCACATTGCTTTCGCAGCATCAATGGGAGAACCACCGCCGATAGCCACAATCCAGTCAGGCTGGAATTTTGTCATCGCTTCTGCCCCACGCATTACGGTATCTACAGACGGATCAGGTTCAATTCCTTCAAAAACCTCAACTTCCATACCTGCTTCTTTCAGGTAATTGCAAACTTTATCCAAAAAGCCAAAGCGTTTCATAGAACCGCCGCCCACGCAAACCATTGCACGGGTACCTTTCAAAGTTTTCAATGCTTCCAAAGCACCTTTTCCGTGATACAAATCACGAGGTAATGTAAATCTTGCCATTTCAGACTCTCCTTTTCTGTTGTTATTTGATACTCTTTTTTGTCTTGTTTTTTTGCAAAAAGATAAAATCAATGATTTCATCTTTAACGAATTCATTATAGAATCAGTGAACGATTTAGATGACACCATTTTTAGCTAAATTTTGCAACAAGTTGCAAAGCTAAATTATTCCACTTCGTTCCATAGCTAAATAACTCCTTAGGAGTAGCTAAATTAAATTCGCTTTTAGCTGACCGAAGGTCAATTTAGCTACGAAGTAATTTAGCGTGCGTAGCACATTTAGCTCGCCGTCAGGCGAATTTAGCTGAATTCAACATTGTTGAATTCATTATATCATATATCTTTTATTTCTTCAAGAAAAAAATAAATTTCACATCAAAAGGATTTGACAACTTTCCTAATTCGTGATATACTACCCTACAGAGAACAATATACATGAAAGGAAGTTTACCATGAGCGAAAATTGCACTCACGATTGCAGCAGTTGCCAGGAAAACTGTGCATCCCGTGACCCCAAAAGTTTTTTAGAAAAACCCCATACACTTTCCAATATCAAGAAAGTTATCGGTGTTGTCAGTGGGAAAGGCGGCGTTGGAAAATCCTTAGTCACCTCCTTACTGGCAATCACCTCCCGTAAATGTGGTTATGAAACTGCCGTTTTGGATGCAGATATTACCGGTCCCTCCATCCCCAAAGTATTCGGTTTAACCGAAAAAGCTGCCGGTGATGAAGTGGGAATGTATCCTGTGGTAACAAAAACCGGCATTAAAACCATTTCTATCAATTCCCTGCTCCCCGATGAAACCGAACCTGTAGTATGGAGAGGTCCTGTCATTGGCGGTGCAGTTAAGCAGTTCTGGACTGATGTGGTGTGGAAGGATGTGGACTTTATGTTCATTGATATGCCTCCCGGAACCGGTGACGTTGCACTGACGGTGTTCCAATCTATTCCTGTGGACGGTATCATCATTGTAACTACCCCTCAGGACCTGGTTTCCATGATTGTAACCAAAGCAGTAAAAATGGCACAGCTGATGAACATTCCGATTATCGGTTTGGTGGAAAACTACAGTTATTTAGAATGTCCTGATTGTGGCAAAAAAATCAACGTATTCGGCGAAAGTCACATTGATACCATTGCTGAAAACTTTGGCATTCCCGTTCTGGGAAAATTACCCATCAATCCCGAAATAGCATCCTTATGCGACGACGGAAAGTTAGAAGATGCCAACATTGACTTCTTCTCCGATATGAAACCGCTATTGGATGCACTGGCACAATAGTCTTCTGATAAAAACTACAAAAAGACGGTAAAATCACTGAAAATTTTACCGTCTTTTTTCATACGCACAAAAAATGTATTATGATTTCTTTTGTTCTTCCTGAATCTTTAAAAATTGTTCCTTTGCTTCCTCATTTGCTTCGGAAACAGAATATTTTCCGCAATTGGGACATAAAATGGTGTCCGCACGGCGTTCAAAAATAAATTGACATTGAGAGCATTGGTAAATCATCGGCGTCTCCTTTTGGTTCTACATAGAAAAACATCTTGAATCGGAAAGTATTATATCATATCTCTCTTAGATTTGCAAGGTTTTTTTCACATTTTTAAGGATTATTTTGCGGTTGCCTTATTTCACAACCTCTAAAACGTCTTTCTCAATCCAGAAACAAGCTTCCTCTGTTATAATTTCTCCAATGGTTACAATAGGAACACAAGGCGGAAATCTGGTAATATTTTCTTTTGAAATCCGTCCGACTGCCCGTTCTTTCGGAACAAATTCTCCCTCTGCAAAATAAGCTTCTCTCGGAGATAATCCTTGTTGCAGTTGTAAAATGGGAATCTGATATTGTCTCATTTGCTCTGTTTTCTCAAGCGACAGAAGAGAAAATGTACGCCAAAGAAGTTCCATTTCTTCCGAAGTATTGCACGGTGAAAACATAAAAAGCAAATTATTGGCAAAGACACCCTCAATATAAATGGAATTCTTTTGCTCCAGTTCTTTTTGAATGTCTGATGCAGTCAGGTTACAACCGTCGCAATTTAAGAGCAGTTTATAGGGGTCATCATTCTCTAATATCCGAAGAGGGGTTTCAGATATCAGAAACTGTTTAAACTCCTTGATTTTGCAAAGGATGTCATCATTTTCATATAATGTTTTTCCGTATATTCCGGCATAATCCAAGGAAGACAGGATGGGATATGACGGACTGGTGGTTGTTACCATATTGATGGCGTCTTTCACCCTTTGTCTGGCAACTCGTTGGGTATTCATTGCCAGGACCGCCCCCTGGTTTAAGGTCGGCATGGTTTTATGAAAGCTTAATACCGTCAAATCCGAATGCTGATTGCCCAAAGATTTCAATTCATTACAAAAATAAAAATGTGCACCATGGGATTCATCTTGCAGTAACAAGGCATCCCCTACTGCTTTCCGGATGGCTTTCATATCAGACACTTCCCCATAATAGGTAGGCGATGTCACAATGACAGTTTTTTCTCCCCGATAAGAAATATCCTTTGAAGAAACAGGACACGGAATTCCAAAATCCAGATTGATTTCGGGATAGATATATTCGGGAACAGCACCCGATAGAATCAAGGCATTTAATACCGAAACGTGGCAGTTACGGTCCACCAGAATTTTTTCGTCAGCCTTTGTAGTAGCTAAAATACTTGCTAAAATTCCGCTGGAAGCGCCATTGGTCAAAAAGAAAGTTTCTTCTTTACCAAGGCGATTTGCCATTTGTTCCTCCGCTTCTTTGATGATTCCTTCAGGACATCGCAAATTATCGGTACCGGACAACTCAGTAACATCAACAATGGGAATCGGGATACGTCCTTTGTGTCCCGGCATATGAAAAGATATTTCGTGAAAATGCTTGAAGTATTCGTAAACGGACATTTGTTTTCTTCCTTTTTAGTCTGCCATTCTATGTTCGGTATCCCGATAACTGATAGCTTCTGCCAGATGATGAAGCTCGATATTCTGAGATTCCTCTAAATCAGCAATGGTACGTGCAACCTTAATGATTTTATCATAACCTCTGGCGGTTAAGCCAAGGGTCTGAAATGCCTGTTTTAATAAAGTTTCTGCTTCCGGGGAAAGCAAACAGTATTTTTTTACTAAAGGTGCAGTTAATTCTGCATTGGTTAAAATCCCTTCCCCTTCATATCGTTTTTTCTGAATTTCACGGGCTTTGATAACCCGTTTTCTGATTTCCAAAGTAGATTCTGCCGGCTGTATTGACGAAATCTCATCATAGTTTACCGCGGGAACTTCAATCTGAATATCAATTCGATCCATTAACGGTCCCGAAATCTTCTTCTGATACCGTTGAATCTGGTCAATCGTACAGCTACATTCTTTTACCTGTGAACCGTGATATCCGCAAGGACACGGATTTTTTGCCGCTATAATCATAAAATTACAAGGATATTCTGCGGAACGGCTCACACGGGTTACATTGATTCTTTTATCTTCCAGTGGTTGCCGTAACACTTCCAACGCTTCCCGCTTAAATTCGGGTAGTTCGTCTAAAAACAAAACTCCGTTATGTGCCAGAGAAATCTCACCCGGCATCGCCTTGGTCCCGCCACCGATAATACTGACTGTGGAAGCGGTATGATGAAGCACACGAAAAGGTCGTTTCACAAGCATAGGGTTTTCTTTGGAAACCAATCCACAAACCGAATAGATTTTGGTCACTTCCATAGATTCTTCAAAGGTCAAGGGCGGCAAAATTCCGGGCACCCGTTTAGAGAGCATAGTTTTCCCGGAGCCGGGAGTTCCCGTCATTAAAATACTATGTCCGCCGCTACAGGCAACCTCTATGGCACGTTTGGCATTTTCCTGCCCTTTCACATCGGCAAAATCCAAAGTGGTATCAAATGCGGAAAAGTCAAGTTCCTCCTCCTGTTGGTAAGAAGAGATGGAGGTTTGTCCGGTCAGAAAATCAATCACCTGACGTAAATTGCCGGCAGGATACACAGAGATTCCCGGTACCAATGCCGCTTCCTTAGCATTATCCATAGGAACAATGATTTTAGAGAAGCCTTGTTTTTTGGCGTGGTCTGTCATCGGAAGTACACCACTGACGCCCCGGAGTTCACCTGACAGCGACAGTTCCCCCAACATTACATATTCTTCCAGACCGCCCAGTTCGATCGAAGCACCCAGCAACGCTACTGCCATAGGCAAATCATAGTGAGTTCCTTCTTTTCTGACCGAAGCAGGTGCCAGATTAATGGTTATTTTTCGTGCAGGAAACTGAAAACCGGAGTTTTTGATTGAGCTTCTCACACGTTCTTTGGATTCCTTAATGGCGGTATCTGCCAGACCCACCACATCGTACTGTGGTAAGGCTTTGGTGATATCCGCTTCAATATCCACCAGGTAGGAATCAATTCCGTTTAAACCGCAGGTATAACAAGTAACCATATTTTTTTCCTCTACTTTTGTCTTAATTGTTCCACTTTATTGGCATCCGGTTCTACAATAATCGTTTCAAAATTGTCGTATATCACCATTCCCGGTTTTGCACCCGACGGCTTTTTCACGTATTTCACACGGGTGTAATCGACCGCTGCTTTGGTGTCTTTGGCACTTTTGGAATACTGTGCCGCAATCAACGCTGCTTCATATAATGTCTGATCGGAAACCAAAGCACCCTGACAACGAATGACAGTATGCGAACCGGGAATATTTCTGATATGAAGCCAAAGGTCTTGCTTGGATGCAATTTTCAAAGTCAATTCTTCATTCTGACGGTTATTTTTCCCGCAAAGAATCACAGTTCCATCCGAAGATAAAAACTGCATGGGACCCGAAACACGGCTTTCTTTTTTCTTCTTTTTGGGTACTTTATCGGAAACGTAGCCGCCATCGGTCAGCTCTTCTTTGATTTCGGAAATATTTTTTTCGTCCTCGCTAAGTTCCAGGGCATCTTTCACGCTTAGAAGATATTGAATTTCCTCTTGTATTTCTACCAGCATTTCCTTTGAGATTTTTTCCATATTTTTTTCTTTGTTGTATTTTTCAAAATACTTTTTAGCATTTCTTGCAGGAGAAATCGTTTCATCTAAGGGAATCGTCAAAGGAGCGTTTTCTTCGTAATAATTGGGAAGTGTCACTTCCTGTTGATTTTTGGTTAATTGATATAAATTCGCAGTCAGAAGTTCCGCATAAATCCGATAACGGTCTTTTTTCTCTGCCTTTTTGATATTCTTTTTATGAATATCAATTTTTTTATATAAACGGGTTAAATTCTTATCTACAATCTGCCCTACACTCTCCCGCTTTTCTTCCAGTTTCCGTTTCGTTTCTTTCACTCGGTAGAACAAATCTACACACTCATTAACAGAAGAACAACTGCGTTTCTCATAAAAATCACCATATTGCTTTAAGTCCCAGATGTATAGCTCTTTTGGTTCTTTGGTTTCTTTCTGATACAATAACACAGGCTCATAGATTTTTTGGTCTGCTTTCCCAAGAAACTCAGAAAAAACTTCGGCTGCCAGCAGTTCATCATTTCCCGAACGATGTTCAATTTCTCTTGCCAATAAGGGTGACATTCCCAAAAAGGCATTCATCAGTTTTTCTGAGACAGAAACTCCTGCAGTTTTCTGAAAAACTGAAGCAAGTTCTATCACAGAAAGTCCCGTCGGATTTTGTTTTTCCTGTACGGGAGGCAATTCATAAAACATTCCCGGAAGCACCTGACGTTTTTCGGAAAGTGTAAAATCAATATGACGGATAGCATCGATAATACGATTATTATCATCGGTCAGAATGATGTTGGAATGCTTTCCCATGGGTTCTACAATCAGTATCTTTTTGGTCACTTCAAACAGTTCGTTGGTGCTTTCGGCGATAATTCTTACAATTCGCTCATTGGCAACGGCTTGCACACCTAAAATTTTGCCGCCACCCAGATGCTTTCGCATCAACATACAGAACACCGGTGGCATATCAGGATTTTCAAATGTCTGATTGGTAAGGCAAACACGCCCTTTGGCAGCATCGCAGGATAACAACAAACGATAATTTTCTCCCAAAGACCGTACAGTCAACAGTACCTGAGACCGTGACATCTGATAAATTTTATCAATACGACCGCCTCTGAGTTTTTCATCCAACTCATAGGCTAATGCCGCCAGGGTATTGGCGTCCAATGCCATAATAATATCTCCTTATATAATCTGCGGGGGTGCAAAAGCTGCCATCACATTCTTTTTACCGAATTCGTCAAACTGAATTTCCAGCTTAATATCATTGCCCAACGACTGTACCGACAAAACCGTTCCGTCTCCAAACTTTTTATGACGCACACGGCAGCCTTCCTGATAGTCGGGCAAGTTGACGGAAGTTTTGGGTTCCGTTTTCTTTGCAGGCGGAGTTAAGTGAATCGCATTGGTGTTGTAAGAATCGCCGCGATAACCGCCGATGGCACTCTGTGCTACCTGATTGGTATATCCGTAGGATTCGCCAAAACCACCCGCAGACACTTGTTTTTTCTTTGGCAGTTCCAAGGTTTCCACCGGAATTTCTTTCAAAAACTGCGAAGGCATACTATGCATATAAGAACCGAATAACATTCTTTCCTGGGTATAAGACAAATAGAGCTTTTCTTTGGCACGGGTAATGCCCACATAGCAAAGCCGACGTTCTTCCTCCAGTCCGCCCACTTCTGTTTTGGACTGCATGGATGGGAAAATTCCCTCTTCAAAGCCAACTAAAAATACCACGGGGAACTCCAACCCTTTGGAACTATGGAGTGTCATTAAGGTAACAGCATCTTCGTCAGCATCGTAATTATCAATATCTGACAATAAGGAAACATTTTCCAGAAAGGAAGATAAATCCTGATTGGCTTCATCTTCTTTAATCATAGAAAGAAGTTCTTTCATATTCTGAATTCTTGCGTCGGATTCTTCCGTATCTTCTTTCTGCAATGCCTCCATATAACCAGAACCGTAGAGAACAGAGGTCACAAGTGCCTCGGTACTTTCGGTATTCTCCCTGAAATCAGCGATCATTTTTGCAAAATTTATCAGTTTCAGTTTAGGGTGGGAAAGCTCAGGATACTCCCCTGCTTTTTCACAAACTGCAAGCATAGAAAGCCCATTGGCAGTTGCCAATGCCTGTACTTTTTCTACCGAAGTTTTTCCAATACCGCGGGCAGGTTCATTAATAATACGCATCAGTGCCGCATCGTCATTTTCGTTTAACACCAACCGCAGATATGCCACGATGTCCTTGATTTCCTTGCGGTCAAAGAAACGGGTTCCACCCACGATTCTGTGAGGGATTGCTGTTTGCAGGAAGGTCTGTTCAAAGGTACGGGACAAGGAATTCATCCGGTATAATACCGCCATATCCCGATAGTTGTATCCATCCTGACAGAGGGTGTCAATCAAACGTCCCACCTGTTCCGCTTCCTGGTAGTTGTTTTCCGGATTCAAAACAGTAATTTTAGAACCGCCTTCTTTTTGCGTCCAGAGTTTTTTCGCCTTTCTCTGACGATTGTTTTTAATCACACCGTTTGCTGCTTCCAGAATATTTTTGGTACTACGGTAGTTTTCTTCCAATTTAATAATCTTCGTATTGGAAAACTGCTGTTCAAAATTCAAAATATTAGTAATATCTGCACCTCGGAATTTATAAATGGACTGGTCATCATCCCCCACGACACAAAGGTTTTTGGATTTACTTGCCAGATATGACGCCAGCAAATACTGAATTTTGTTGGTGTCCTGATATTCGTCAATCATAATATGGGTAAAACGTTGTTGATACTCTGCCAACACACCGGGGAACTGTTCAAACAGTTTCACGGTATCAAACAGAATATCATCAAAATCCAGGGCATTATATTTCTGTAGTTTTTCCATATACAGTGTGTACACCTTGGCAAGTAATGTCTGTTTATAGTCTGCACCTGCCTGACGGCGGAATTCTTCCGCATCAATCGCATCGTTTTTCGCTTTGGAAATGACACTGTAGCCAAGCTTATGATTGAGCACATCTTCCGAGATATTCAATTCTTTGATACACTCCTTGATGCAGGTTTTGGCATCATTAGCATCAAAGATGGTAAAATAACGGTTCAAGCCCCCGCCCAGCAAAGCAATATGTTCTCTTAAAATACGCACGCAAGCGGAATGGAAGGTCAACGCCCAGATACCGGTTGCATCCTCTCCCAGTTTTTTCTCCAGACGTTCCTTTAATTCGTTTGCCGCTTTATTGGTAAAGGTAATGGCTAAAATATTTCGGGGAGAAACACAACGGTAAGAAAACAAACCTGCTTCTTCCTTCGTCAGTAATTCTGCCGGTTTTCTCTCCAAACGTTCCAAATCCGACTCATCTAAAAAAGGCGGACATTCCATATTGGTGTAGTAAGAATCGCCATATTTAATCAGATAATGAATCCGGGAAATCAGCGTGGTGGTCTTTCCACTGCCGGCACCCGCTAAAATCAAAACAGGACCCGTTGCAGTAAAGCAAGCTTCTCTCTGCATAGGATTCAAGTGAGAAAATTCTTCTTCTAATATTCGTTTTTTAATTTGATTAAATCTGTTTTTCATGTAAGAGTCTCACATTCCTTTTGAGTATTTCAGTTCCTTTGTAAGCAAAGGCAAAATCCCGATATTTTTCCCGGAATTCGTCTTCGGAAATCCCAAGAATTTCTTCTTCCGAGAGTTGCAATACCGGTTTTTGAAATTTTTCAATTTCTGTCACGTTCGCCCTTGCGTTGACAGGACAGGCAAGCTGACAAATGTCACAACCCCAAACTTTTTCCGACTTTTGAAACAATGCAATTTCTGCATCGGATAATTCTTTTTTCTGACTGAGGTAGGACAAGCACCGTTCCCGACAAAATCCATCTGTTAATCCATTGGTGGGACATGCTCTCTGGCAGGCACCGCAACCGGTACACAAGGAAACCGCCGGATGCTTTTTGGGAGGTAGTTCTTCTTTTAACAGCACTTCCCCCACAAACACAAAGGAACCATAGCGTTCGGTCAGAAGCAGATTGTGTTTCCCAATCTGTCCCAGACCTAACTCCTCCGCCAGAACCTTTTCCTTAAAAGGTGAAATATCGGAAAAGCTCCGATATTCAATTCCAAGAGGAGCAAAAATTCTGTCAAATTCCTCTTTTACCACCGTATGATAATCATACACCGAACAATACCGGGAAAACAAACGGGCATCCCCGGGATAAGAATAAGGAAATACCGCCACTATTAACGTGCGGTATCCCTGTTTTCGATATTTTTGATTGGGATTTGCCATCACTCCGTACGAAATATACGGAGGAAAGCGTTCTTCAATTTGTTGGGCAAGAGTCAGATTCATTTTCATACTTTTCCTGATATCTTCTTTCAACATATGCTTTAAACAGCAGATACAATACTGCGGTCAGAGGTACACCAACAATCATACCCACAAAACCCAGCAGCTTGCTTCCTGCCATAATACCAACCAGCACCCAGATCGGAGACAAACCGGTGGTATCACCTAAAATTTTAGGCCCTAAAATGTTTCCGTCAAACTGTTGCAAAACAAAAACAAAAATAATAAACCAGATGAAACGTTCGGGAGCCACAATCAAAATGAGAAGTGCCGAAGGAATCGCTCCGATAAACGGTCCGAAGAATGGAATCACATTGGTGATGCCGATAATCACGCTGATGAGTAACGCATACGGACGGTATATCATCAGCATAAACGGAAAGGCAATCACGCCGATAATTGCAGAATCAATAATTTTTCCTAAGATAAAACGGGAAAAAGTCTTATTTGCCATGTTTGTAATATTGACCGCTTTTGCCGCAGTCAAAGGTTTACAAAGAGCATATAAGGTAGTTCGGATATTGCGGAAAAATTTTTCTTTATCGTAAAGAAAATAGATGGATACAATCAAGCCAACAATCGTATTGGTAAAACCGGTGGTCAGAAGTGCCGGCACATTCACCAGCCAGCCAAAGCAGGCATTCAACAGTGCGGTGGCATATTCTGTCATCGTATCGTAGGGTAACAACCGGTCTAAAAAGTTGGCGTCCAGATGATATTGTTGCATCCATTTGGAAACATTGGCAGAAAACACCCTGATATAAAGCGGAATATTCTTAAACAGGGTTTCCACACTGGTGGTAATCTGCGGAATCAGTAAAACAGTCAGACAGATTAAAACTCCCAAGGTTAACACATAAGTAACCAGAATGGAAATCATACGTCTTACCTTCTGATACCGTTCGGGATATTTTTTTGACTTAATCCAGCAAAGGACTTTGGTTTCCACAAGTTTCATTAAAGGATTCAACAAATAAGCAATGGCAAATCCAATGATAAACGGAGTGAAAATAGAAATAAGAAACCGGAACGCTCCCTGAAAACTGTCAAATTTCAAAAACAAAAAGTAAGCAGCCACGCCGATTACTGCCACCAGCGAATATAAAATGATTTGATTTTTGTTTTCTTTAAAGAACTGCTTCATAGTTAATCTTTTCCTTTTTTGTAAGGACAGGCATAAGCGTTCTTGACACCTATGCCTGCACTGTCACAATATAGTAAACAAATTATTGGGCATCCCGTACGGGGATTGCATCAATTTTCGCATCGTCCTGAGTAACTTCCATAGTTGCTAAAAGTTCAGCCACAACTTTATCTTCTTCTGCTACCATATACGCACTCTGAACACTGGAAAGATTTGCGGTGAAATCAGTTTCTATATCCAGGGGTAAACGTTTGATAATATGATAACCGTAAGAAGATTCAATCACATCAGAAACAGCGTTTTCAGCCAATGCAACGGTTCCTTCATAGAATTCGGGAACCATGGTTCCTTCTGCAAATACATAACCGTCAGGAGACTGTTCTTTTCCGGAGTCTTCAGAATGTTCCATCATCAACGCCTTAAAGTCAGCACCGCCTTTTGCTTTTGCCAACAGACTGTCAATTTCTGCTTTTTTCGCCTCAATATCTGCCTGAGCCAAAGGCTGTCCACTGGTCTGGTCAACAGTCATTTTTAAAATGTGTTGTGCTTTATAGAAGTTATTAGCGAAGTATTCTTTCAAAGCTTCTTCGGAAGGATTAAACCGTTCAGAACTCAGCAATACTCTTTCACCATATTTGTTATAGAGCATCTGTTTTCTTAAAATCGCCTTTAAGGCTTCTTCGGAAGTGCCATAAGTGGAAATAGTTTGCTGATAAGATTCCTGATTGGTTTCAAATTCTTCATCTACTTCTGCTGCAGTAACAGTCAGATTGTTATCTTTTGCCGCCTGTGCCATCGCTGCAATATTTAAAAGAAGTTCCATAGCTTTTTCACGGATATAGCTTTCAGCATCTTTTCCGTCTTTTTCGGTACTCCAGAATTCTTCAACCGCATCACCCTGAAGCTGACCAACCGACTGCATTTTCACAATGGTGATTGCATATTTGAGTTCACCCGCAGTAATGACTTCGTTTCCGACTTTGGCAACTGTTTGAGTATCTTCCACAGCTCCGCATCCGGCCAAAACGCCAATGCAAAGCAAGGCTGTCATCAAAAGTGCAAGAATTTTTTTCATATGTTTCATAGTGATTACCTCATTTCTTGTATGGTTTCTTTCATTATATAACAGATGAATCAAAAAAGTCAATTCTTTTCTGTGTTGTAACAAAGATTTAATATTTTATACTATCTCCAAAAAACATATTTTTTCTGCCCGAAGAATAGGATGTATCAAAAACAGTTCAAACCGAAAGGAGGCGCAACTGCAATTTGCGGTTGCATCACAGCGTGAAATATCCGAAAGTCTCCCAGAGTATTATGGTAATCTCTTTAAAGACCCTGTTGGGGCGTTTCGCTGCCGGAATTTGTGTGTTGGCAGCCATCACTGCACTGTTTACAAAAGCTGTTCCCATAGCACAAAATACCGCCGCATTCAAAACCGACTGGGGATTAAGTTATCAGGAAAACGGCAATCCTCCTGCAGGGAACCGAAGTCAGGCAGAACTTTCAAAATACGATGCCTATTACTTAGGAAACCAAGAAGAAAAAGTATTATATCTGACCTTTGATGCAGGCTTTGAGGCTGGTTACACACCTCAGATTTTAGAAACTCTGAAACAGCATCAGGTCCCCGCAGCATTCTTCCTGGTCGGAAACTATTTAGACACCAAACCGGAGCTGGTCAAGCAAATGGCTGCCGACGGTCACCTGGTGGCAAATCACACAAATCACCATCCGGATATGTCCAAAATTTCTGATTTGGAAAATTTCCAAAAAGAACTTTCCGATTTAGAAGAAAAATACAAAACAATTACCGGTCAGGAAATGAAAAAATTCTACCGTCCGCCCCAGGGAAAATTCAACGAGCAAAACTTAACCCAGGCAAAAAATTTAGGATATAAAACCGTGTTCTGGAGTCTGGCATATGTGGATTGGTATCAGGATAAGCAGCCCACACGGGAGCAGGCATTGGAAAAACTTCTGCCCCGTACCCACAACGGTGCCATCATTCTGCTTCACTCCACCTCAAAAACCAATGCCGAAATTCTGGGTGAACTCCTCACAAAATGGAAAGAAATGGGATATCGGTTTGGCACATTGGAACAGCTTTGTCAATCATAACAAAAAATTCTCTCCGGACACCCGGAGAGAATTTTTTGTTATAAATGTCTCGATTCTTAATTGGATGAATCAATGGCATCCACCGGAAGCATCAACGGTTTTAAAGTAGAAAAACCGTCATATAACATCACTTTCACCCGATCATACCCGGTAAAATCACCGGGGATATCATATCGCTGTTCAGCGGTAGTCATCACACCGTCCACATATTCCAGAGTATCTCCGCTATAGCAAGCGACTACAATCTGACTGCCTGCGGGAGCATTGTAAACAGACACCAAAAGACTGTCATCATAAATTCTTGCTCCCATTTCGATGGGATACCAAACAGCATATAAGGTCATTCCGCCGTCAGGCAACACAATCGTCTCACCGGGCTGATAGGTTGCCGTCCAACTGTTTTGATCGGTTCCCCACCCTTTGAACAGATATCCGAAACGAGTGGGAATCTGAGTGGAAATTTCCACTTCGCCCTCAGTGTTCACGGTTTCGGGAGCATTTTCACCACCGTTGGCATCGTAAGCCAATCGGGTCACAAAATGAATGGTAGCATTTAAGAGTGCATCATTATCATCTCCGATAAACACTTCGTCCCATTCTGCCTTGGTACCGCTGTAAAATACATCTGTCAAAGCATTACAATCCTTAAAAGCACCTTCACCGATGACCGTGGTGTTGGTAGTCAGAGAAATGGTTGTTAAATTATCACAATCGGCAAATGCACGATAACCAATCGCATCCATATGGTCAGGAAGCTCCAACCGAACCAAACTGTCACAATTATGAAATGCCAACGACGGTATCAAAGTCAGATTTTTACCCCAACGAATGGTTTCAATTCCGGTACACAACGAAAAAGCACCGGTTCCAACAGTTGTTACACTATCGGGAATGATAAGCTCACGAATGGAACTGCATCCTAAAAAGGCACAATAACCGATATCAGTTGCATCTTTCATCAGCGGAAGTTCAGTTAAGCTGCTGCAGCCGGCAAATGCCTGTGTACCAATCGAAGTAGCAGAATCCGGAATTTCTATGGTTTCCAAAGCAGTGCAATCCGTAAATGCACCAATGACAGTACACGTTTCCAATTTCGATTCATAAATTATCATCCTCTCTTTCGTATTACAGCAATCCGCTTTTTTTCACTTCTTCCACAGCCAGCATCAATCCTGCTTTTCCATACCCGTAGGATAAGGAACCTTGCATAAAGGCAGTATAGGGCGGTTTGATGGGTGCATCGGCAGAAAGCTCAATAGAAGCCCCTTGCACAAAAGCACCTGCCGCCATAATCACCTGATCCTGATATCCCGGCATATCCCAGGGTTCGGGAGATACAAAAGAATCTACAGGTGCACCTTTCTGAATCCCTTTACAGAAAGAAATGACCCCTTCAGGTTTTAGAAAATCAATTGCCTGAATGATACAATTTCTGGTTTCCTCCGGCTGTGGTGTGACGGGAAATCCCAAATCTTTAAAAATCTGTGCACAAAGTGCGGCAGTTTTTAATGCCTGACACACCACAAAAGGAGCAAAATACAACCCCTGAATCATAGAACGGGTTAATCCTAAGGAAGCTCCCACTTCTTTTCCCAAACCGGGAGATGTCAGTCTCATGGCACAAAGTTCGATATATTCTTTTTTTCCTGCTATGTAGCCCCCGGTTAATGCAAGTCCACCACCGGGATTTTTAATGAGAGAACCGCAAATCAGATCCGCCCCGTATTTTGTTGGCTCTGTAGTATTGACGAATTCTCCGTAACAGTTATCCACAATCACGATGATATTGGGGTTAATCCCCTTTACTACCTCAATGATGTCTCCGATTTCTTCGGAGGACAAAGACACCCGGCTTTCATAGCCTTTGGAACGCTGTATCAGCACTGCTTTGGTAGTAGCGGGAACCCCTGCTTTGATCGCTTTTAAATCGGGGGCACCGTCTTTTAAGGGAATCTCCCCGTAAGACACACCGAACTCTTTTAAAGAGCCAGAATTTTCGCCACGAATACCAATCACTTCTTCTAAGGTATCATAAGGACGTCCTGTTACAGAAATCAAAGTATCTCCCGGCCGAAGTACACCAAAAAATGCGGTAGTCAGAGCGTGAGTCCCGGAAATAATGGTATGCCGGACCAGAGCATCCTCACACTCAAAAATTTCAGCATATAAACGGTCCAACGTATCTCTGCCATGGTCATCGTAGCCATACCCGGTGGAAAAATTAAAGTGGGTATCGGAAATCCGACATTCAGAAAATGCCTTGAGTACTCTTGCCTGATTATAATGAGAAATTTCTTCCAACCGTTCAAACACCGGAGCAAGTTTTTTTTCGCTTGCCTCCACTAAAGAAACGGTTTCTTCGGAAACCCCTAAAAGTGTTGCAAAATCCATATTGTTCATTGCTGTTGATATCCCTCTTTTACTAAAATCATTATTATCCTGGTCGGATCGTACAAAATAGTTTTCCCACAGAAAAACCATTCTTATTTTTTATTATACCTCTTTGAGAAAACATTGTCAATGAATTTTGTGGTTTTTTTCAGATTCTTCCTGCTGCTGTATTTTTCACCAAAAAGCACAAAAAAGGAGGTTCAACGACAAACAAATTGCTCAATTATGAGAAAATGTTAAAAAATAGTAATTTTTTTGAAAAAGGCTTGAATTTTTCAAAATATGTGTTATAATGTATAAATGTTATAATTGTTTAAAAGCAAATTTGGAGGAAACGAAACAATGAGTATCAAAATCAAAGATTTAGGCAAAAATCAGGTTGAATTTTCCGTAAAAGTAAACGCAGAAACATTCAACGATGGCATCGAAAAAGCGTACAGAAAAAATGTGAAGAGTATTACCCTTCCCGGTTTCCGTAAAGGAAAAGCACCTAAGAATATGATTGAAAAAATGTACGGAGAAGGTATTTTCTTTGACGATGCTGTAAACTCCATCCTGCCCGAATTATACGAAGAAGCAATTAAAGAGGCTGCACTGGACGTTGTTTCTCAGCCGGAGGTTGATATCCCCGAAATTTCTAAAGAAAATGGTTTTACCGCTGTATTCAAAGTATTTGTAAGACCTGTGGTAACTGTTGAAAACTACAAAGGTATCACTGCAAAAAAAGTTGTCTATACTGTAAAAGATGAAGCAGTTGACGCTGAAATCGAAAGAATCAGAGAAAGAAATTCCAGAATTGTTCCTGTAGAAGACAGAGGCATCCAGAACGGTGATATTGCAAATATTGATTTTGAAGGGTTTGTTGACGGTGTTGCATTCCCCGGCGGAAAAGGCGATGCATTTGATTTAACCATCGGAAGCGGTCAGTTCATTCCCGGTTTTGAAGAACAGTTAATCGGAAGCGGTACCAATGATGACGTTTTGGTAAAAGTAACTTTCCCCGAAGAATATCATGCAGAAGAATTAAAAGGTAAAGCTGCTGAATTTAAAGTAAAAATCAACAAAGTTACTACCAAAGAACTGCCCGACGCTGATGACGAACTGGCAAAAGACGTTTCCGAATTTGATACCTTAGCAGAATTTAAAGCTGATATCAAAGCAAAAATGGAAAAACAGCTGTCTGAACGTGCTGACATCCAGTTTGAAAACGAAGTGGTAGACCAGATTGCAAAGAGCGTGGAAATCGACATTCCCCAGTCTATGATCGACGAAAGAGTCAATATGCTGGCAAGAGATTTCGACAATGGCTTAATGCAGCAGGGTATCAACCGTGAAATGTATCTGAAATATACCGGTATGGACGAACAGACTTACTTAGGTCAGTTCAAACAGAATGCTGAAATTCAGGTAAAATCTATGTTAGTATTAGAAGCTGTTGCACGTCAGGAAGCAATCGAAGCAACTGATGCTGATTTAGACGAAGAAAAAACGAAACTGAGCGAACATTACGGTATCGAAAAAGAAAAAATTTCCAACTTCGTGCCGGATGAAGACCTGAAAAAAGATATCATTATCAGAAAAGCAGTTGACTTTGTAAGAGACAATGCAGTTTGTCAGGAAATTTCTGAAGAAGAAGCAAAAGCGGAAGCGGAAGCAAAAACAGAAAAGAAACCTGCAGCAAAGAAAACTACTACCAAAAAAACCACTACCAAAAAAGCGGACGGCGAAGAAACTCCCAAGAAAACCACCGCAAAGAAAACTACTGCAAAGAAAACAGATACTGATGCAGCCGAAGCTCCGAAAAAAACTACCAGAAAGAAAAAAACCGAGGATGCTCAGTAAGTAACCGAAAGGATTTGACTAAGACATGAGTTTAGTTCCCTATGTTGTTGAACAAACCAGTCGGGGTGAAAGAACCTATGACATTTTTTCCCGACTGTTAAAAGACAGAATCATTTTTCTGGCAGATGAAGTTAACGATGCCACTGCAAGTTTAGTGGTAGCCCAGTTGTTGTTCTTAGAAGCGGAAGACCCGGACAAAGACATTCAACTCTACATCAACAGTCCCGGAGGCTCCATCACTGCAGGAATGGCAATTTATGACACCATGCAGTATGTGAAACCTGATGTTTCCACTATTTGTATCGGTATGGCAGCTTCTATGGGTGCATTTCTTCTGAGTGCAGGTACTCCCGGAAAACGACTGGCTCTGCCCAACTCTGAAATTATGATTCATCAGCCCTTGGGCGGGATGCAGGGTCAGGCAACCGATATTAAAATTCATGCAGACCGGATTTTAAAAATGAAAGACCACTTAAATCAGATTTTAAGCGAAAGAACCGGTCAACCTCTGGAAGTGATTCAAAAAGATACCGAACGTGATAACTTTATGTCAGCTACCGAAGCGAAAGCCTACGGTCTGATTGACAAAGTCATCGAAAAAAGATAACAACAAAATGGCGTGACGGTTTCGTTACGCCATTGTTGTTCCGAAAAAACACTTCCCCATCGAAAAGAACACAGGAAGGCAGTGATATTATGGCAAACAGAAGAGATGAAGACCAGCAGTTTTGTTACTTCTGCGGAAAATCCACCAGCGAAGTGGAGCAGATTGTAACCGGTGGTGCAGCAAACATCTGTGACGAATGTATTATCAGTTGTTATGAACTGATTACCGGAACCAGTACTCACCATACAAAAAAGAAATCTTCCGAAGAACCCGAAGATTTTGTAATGTTAAAGCCAAAAGAAATCAAAGCAAAGCTGGATGAATATGTCATCGGTCAGGAAAAAGCAAAAGTTGCCCTTTCCGTAGCGGTGTACAATCATTATAAAAGAGTCAACAAACCTCGGGCGCAAGATGATGATACTGAACTGAAGAAAAGCAATGTTCTTTTGTTGGGACCCACCGGTTCCGGAAAAACTCTTTTGGCACAAACCTTGGCAAAAATTTTAAATGTGCCATTTGCAATTACTGACGCTACTACTTTAACCGAAGCAGGTTATGTAGGTGAAGATGTAGAAAATATCTTACTCCGCTTAATTCAGGCAGCGGATTTTGATATTGAAAAGGCACAAAAAGGTATCATCTACATTGACGAAATCGATAAAATCGCAAGAAAATCGGAAAATCCGTCCATCACCCGTGATGTAAGCGGTGAAGGAGTTCAACAGGCACTCCTCAAAATTATTGAAGGTACTGTGGCAAACGTTCCTCCTCAAGGCGGGCGAAAACATCCGCATCAGGAGTTTTTATCCATTGATACCTCAAACATTCTCTTTATCTGTGGCGGTGCTTTTGACGGGATAGAAAAAATCATTGAAAAAAGAAGCAAAGAAACCACCCTCGGCTTCACCGCTCAGATTCAGTCAAAAAAAGAAACTTCAAAATCCAAGCTTCTGGCTGATATCACCCCTCAGGATTTACTAAAATACGGCTTAATTCCTGAATTTGCAGGCAGACTGCCTGTGATAGTGGCTTTGGAGGAATTGTCCAAAGAAGCAATGCTCAGAGTCCTGTTGGAACCTAAAAACTCTGTCATCAAACAGTATCAGAAGCTGATGCAATATGACGGTGTAGCGTTAGAATTTGAGCCGGAAGCACTGGATGCTATCGTAGAAAAAGCGTTAGAACGAAATACCGGTGCCCGTGGACTTCGCTCCATTGTGGAAGGTGCTTTGATGAATATTATGTACGAGACCCCATCGGATACTTCAATCGAAAAAGTAATTATCACAAAAGATTGTATTGAAAATGATACTCCCCCAAAAGTAATGAAAACTGCATAGCAAAAAAGGAACTGTAAAAATGTTTTTACAGTTCCTTTTTTATCCAACAGAAAAGCACCGTTGAGTTCCAGACAACTAAAACGATGCTTTTCTGTTATAAAGTGGAATTATAAGGATTTTGTTTCTAAAAGCAACTTATTTGCCATATTGATTCATAAGTTCATCCTGAGTAATCACAAGGCCCTCATCGTAATCAGAAGAAGTAGGAAGTGCGGAACCATTATCAAATTTAAATCCGCCAATCATCCAGTCCATACCCTGAACGGTGATACGGAAGGTGTGTGTGCCTGCGGTAAGATTGTAACTTCCAACAGTGTAGTCTACCAAAGACCAACCCGTACGGGGAATGGAGAAAGCAGACTTGATCGTATTACCATCTAAATCTAACTTTGCAGTACATGCAGGATCGCTTGAGGTGTTACCATCGCTGGCACGTAAGTACAAGGTATAGTCGTCGGTAGTAGGAACATAGAAATCAAATTCCAACCATTCGCCGGGTTTGGTATCCCCTACTTCCCCACCGGGATATACAGAGGGGTTTGAGTGGCTGATTTCATTAAATCTGTCATATTCTTTTGCAATAATCCAACGGTTGATATCTAAAATCTCTTCGCTGGTGAATACAATTTCCGGAGCACGTTCGTAAGCTAAAATTCTCCATTCGGGCTGTTCTACCTCGGTCAGAAGATGTTGGTACGCATCCTGCACCCCTGCTTCATTCATAATAGTTACTGCAGCAGCAGGCCAATTGCCGTCGGTCACTCTGACAGTACCGGTTTCGGTACAAACAGAATCATCGCAGGAATCGTTTGTAGTATCAGTATAGTTATTGGTTGCCACACATTCGCTGATATTAACACCGCTTCTTGCATAAATCATCGCATCAGAGCCGGTCACCACGTTATTTGCCATGGTAATCGCTTCGGTACCTTCATCTAAATAAATACCGCCACGGTAATCCCCTGCATCAATTAAATAGTTATTGGAAATGTGAGTATTTTCCATACGGCTTAAGGTGTAGATATGTGCACCGTCTTCGGTTTTATGGGTGACATTTTCAATGCGGTTATGCGTGATGGAAATATCCCTGCAATCTGACACATCAGCACCCCATCCCCAACCGACAGAAATACCCGTATAGGGCACATCTTTAATATCATTATGATGAGCATTGATTGCTTTTGCATAATAAATGGAGATTGCCGGGCATCCTGTGTATTCATTGGCAACGCGACGAATCACGTTGTTTGCCACTTCCACATTGGTCACACGGCCGTGACCGCTGGGTAAAGAATTGGTATGCAGGAAGTGTCCCAATACCAATGCAGTACCGGAAATATCACGGAAAATGTTTCCTACTACTGCAGAATTGGTCACATCATTATCCATGCTGAGACCGTTGGAACCAAGACAAGCAAAATCGCAGTTTTTAATGGTGATGGAATCTGCATAATTTACTGTAATCTGTCCCGGGAATAAACGGTCGGTATATCCAACAGCAGAGGTGCTGTAACAATACCACTCGTTGTCTGCCTGATTAAATTTCGCTCCGTTTTGAGACATTTCATTGAAAGCGCTGTATTTGAAGGTTAAGTTATTAAGCTCAATATTGGATGCTTTATTGGAGGTGGAATCGCCACCTAAATAGAGCATTTTTTCGGTGGTACCTGCATAAACCTCTGCGGTGGTCATATTCTCTTCTTCGTAGGGATAATAGTACATTTTCTTAGCAGTTTTATCAAAATAGAACTCACCGGGTTCGTCCAGCAATTCCAACGCATTTTCAATAAAGAACTGTCTTCCCGTTCCGATTTTTAAATGCTCATAACCCTGGGTGGTATGGGTTGCCCACTGGGGCTGCTGCATTTCAAATACGGTGGTAACACGTCCACGGGTAATTTTATTGACGGGAGTTCTGGATAAGGTCCAGAGAATCGGCCAGCAAACCATCACATCTTCCGGATTGGTGGTAATTTGCGGGAAGTTGGTGTTGGAAATTTTAAAACCGTCAGAAGCGTAAGAGCTACCGGTTTTATTGTATAACGCAGTAGGTTGATATAAGTAACGGCTTCTTGCTAAGGTTGCAGGATTGTCGTTAACATACAACGTTCTGGTTGCGGTAATGTCGGAAGCATCTGCCACCCAGATGGGAGAATCGGTCTGTTGCTGCCAGCCGTCTACCTTGGTACCTGCATTAAATACAGGAGGATTGTTAATATCGTCCCCTTTGTAAATGACTTTATATCCGTTCTGACCGCTGACACTTTCATCGATGGTCATCATAGAGGTAACGGGATATTCTCCCCCTGCAAAATGAACCACAATGTCGTCTGTCATATCGGGAGCGATTTCGGCAACCAGTTCGTTTGCTCTTGCAAGTGTTTTTACGGGAGCGTTCTTGCTACCGTCGTTACTGTCGTTCCCATTGGATGCAACATAAATATCGGAATATACGGAAAGCTCCGGATTCTCCGCTTCTAATGCAACTCCGGTATAGGGAGTTAAATTGGTATCTACAATAAAGGTTTTCAGGTTGGTGAAAGAGCCGGATAAAGAAACAGGATAGCTTTTCTTCACGCCGACAGCCTGAAGATCAGTATCAATAGGAGTCAGATTGATGTTGGCCAGATGGTTGTACGTGTCATAATCTGCTAAAATCAACCAAAGAGTATCCACACAATGATCCAGCTTTAAGAAATCCACGCTTGCAGAAGCAGTATCTGCATTGATGGTTAAATTGCTGACAACAGTAGCTTCCGTTTCAGTGGGAACAGCACAATCTTCCAAGGTGGGAATAATGCCTTCATCATAGGTAATATAGGAAGCTTTGATTTCATAGGTTAAAATTTCACAACCCGCTTTTCCAACATTCTGTAAGTAAATGGAGGTAGTTCCCTCTTCTAAATATACAAACAGATAATCCCCATTGGAATCAAACCGATAAAACTGCTCGGTGGTATCCACCGGAAGGTCTGCCTTATATCCACCGGCAAAAGTACGAAGAACGGTTTGTCCGCTCATAGTTTTTGCCTGCACGTAGTAAAAACCGGTCTGGGGTACCGTTACATCAAATCTTGCCCAACCGGAAGGCTCCAACCAAAGATAATTGTCACGGGAAACCACTGCATCACTGTAATCAATCACATTTCCCCAAACAGTGTTCGCAGTTCCGGGCTTATCAATAGATTTGGTGGTGATGTTTTCAGGGTACTGCTTTACTTGCTTCACCAAAGGCATAAAGTCTAAGGATTTCGTTGCACCGGAAGCATCCAGACGACCGAAGTCCAATAAAGCAAGCCACGCATTGTAGTCATCGCTGTCTCCTAATAATTCAACCGTAATAATATTGTCCCCTTCGGTTAAGTATATTAACTGGTCCTGAGAATAGGTGCTGCTCCAGCCACCTGCGCCAATGGTGTGCTCGGTGTAGTATCCCTCTTCAGTGGTTACACGGAAAGTAGTAGTGCCGCCGCCGCGTACCCAGATGGTCCGAAGCTGCATTACATAAACACCGGTATAAGGAACGTTAACTGCGAGATTTGCCCAGTCTCCATATACCATAACAAAACCCCCGTTAGCATCCCAAGGGGCACTGGAAGACGCCTTATAGTCCACCCCGGGTACTGATTCGGTTCCACCGGACCCACTTTTTGCCAACACATTTTTCGGTGCAAATTCACCAACATAGCCGTTTTTGTAGGTATCGGAAACGCTACTGTAGGTACCTGAAAAGCTTGGTGTTGCCGCTGCTACAGGGATTGTAGGCAATAACATACAAACCGCCAACAGCAGCATCATAAGTTTTTTCATAAAAGAAAACCCTCTCTTTCAAGATAAATTCTGTTTGATTGATGAAAAATTATTTATGTAAAGAAATTATTTTTTTCGTTCTCGTTCCAAGGCAGAAACCAAGGTTTTTAAATGTTCAATCACTTGCTTATCAGTTTCTGTTAATTGATGAAATACACGGTCTTCAATTTCGTAAAGCCGTGCTAATTTTGCATTAGCATACACTTTTCCTTCATCCGTAAGGATAACGTGCATTTCCCGTTTTTTACCTTTTACGGGAGTTAATATCACATATCCTTGCTCTTTTAGCTCCTTCACAACAGTATTCACCGTAGTTCTTGGCAAAATCCATGTATCGCAAATTTCTTTTTGGGTGTGAGCTTCCCCATCGTTCAAAGCATACAAAACCCATAAAAGTCGCGGCGGAACACCACTTTTTTTGGCAAACTGTGCATAATAAGCATCTATTTTATAAAATTCTCGTCCAAATTCGTAGAAAAAAGTTTTCGCATCCAAATAGATTACCACCTTAAAATCCCAAATCGTATTTTAACACAATGTTTTTTAGTTGTAAACCTATAATTTGTTTTTTTTATACACTAAAATTTGATTTTTCCATGAAAATACCGCCGGCCTCTTGCACAACCGACGGTATTTTAACAAATTTAAAAAATTAGAATACCTTAGTTTCAATTCCCAAGTATTTTTCAAACGCTTCCACAACAGCATCTTTGGAGTTGCTTAAAGAAATTGCAACGTGATGTTTGTAGCCGTTATCAGCCATATACATGCAAATGTCATTGATACCTTCTTTTTCAACAACTTTACCGGAGCCAAAGAATTCTGCATCAAAGGGATCATCGGTAAATTTACCGTCAGAAACAAATGCAAGCACTTTTCCGTTTTCAGTTCTGATACTACCCCAGGTAATTTCGCCGGAACGGATTTTTGCTTTGTTAACCCCTGCACCGGTACCGGGACCGAAGGTTTTTTTGAACATTAAATGTTCAATGGTTTCACCTTTTTCTTCCATCATGTTAATCGGTACAGGACCACAATGGAACATAATCGCTTTATCAGTTGCATCGCCGTAGTTGTTGTTGAAGTCCAGCAAGGTAACGGGAGAACCGCCTGCTAAGGATAATGCTCTCATCATTGCTGCGTTTACGATATCGGTTTCACAAGCAGTTGCAATGCCTTTATGATTCAAGATACCCACACAGGTACAAGGTGCGATTGCAGTTTCGGTCTGAAATTCAGGCCAACATCTAATTGCAAGTGCATCTAAGTTCAGTTCTTTTACTAAATCTTCCAAAACGATTTCCAGTTTTGCCATAGCGGTCAGCTTGTCATCGCCCCATTCACCCAAATTGGTAACAGCAAGAATTTCTTCTTTCATTGCGGGGATTTTTGCTTCGTCCACTTTTTTCATTCTTGCAAACACTTCGCTTAAATCAACGGTTTCTACATTGATACCTGCATTTTGCAGTGCGATTTCGTCCACACGAACGGTTTTGAATGCAGAAGTTCTTGCACCGATGCAACCAATGTTAAAGCTCTTCATACCGTTTACAATACGACAGATTCTTTCAAATTTATCCAAATCTTTTTTGAAAGAATCAGAAGAAGGATTACATACGAAATCGGTAGTCTGAGTGAATTTGATACCTGCCTGACGCAGAGCGTTACACATTGCGAATTTACCACACATAGCATCACGTCTGTGAGCAAAATCCATCTTACCCAATTCATCGGGATATGCCTGAACTAAAATCGGAACTTTTGCATCTTTTAATGCAACCATAGCACCGTTTTCATCCCCAAAGTTGGGCAGACACAGAATAATCCCCTGATATTTACCTTCATTTTCTTTTAAGAAATCCGCAAAAATCTTACCTTCAGCGATGGTTTCAATTGCACCGTATCTGGTTTTATCTAAATCAGGATAAATACAATCGCATCCCGCTTCTTTAATTGCTGCAACCATTTCAATTCTTGCAGATTCAATTACCTCACCGGGGAAAAATCCACGGTTACCAACATATAATGCATAGGTTAAGCTCATAATAAGGTTCTCCTTTTATGGTAAAATTGTTTTATATATGAAACAATTTTACTTATTTTTCTTGACTTGTTATTTCTTTTTTACTATAATGAAAGTGAATTTATTAAAATAATGGTAGGTGCAATCTATGGTTTTAAAATACGATCTGGATAAAATCAAGTCTTTTTTGACTGATTTTCACAATATGACAGGGTTAACCGTCAGCTTTTGGGATGCTGAAATGAATCAGCTTGCCTTTATGCCACGGAAGATGCCTGCCTACTGCCAACTGATCAAACAAGTCCCTTCCGGAAAGAAAGCGTGCCTGACCTGTGATAAAAAGCTCATCGTGGAATGTAACCGTCAGTTAAAACCTATCACAGCAAAATGCCATGCAGGCCTTGTGGACACGGCAATGCCCATTATGTATCAAGACAAACCGTTAGGATTTATCCTGTTCGGACAAATCAAAGACGGCTCAATAACCAGGGAAGAATCCCAAACCCTTCTTCGGGAATTAAGCAAAAAGTTGAATCTTTCAGAAGAAAAACTAACCGAAGCCTATCAATCCGCCAAAAAACTTTTACCTCAGGCGATTGAATCAACTGCCAATATTCTCCATTATGCCACTTTGCAGCTTTTAATCAGTAAAACCATTGATATGGGAGATCACACCTTTATCAATCAGATTGATGAATATCTCAAACAAAATTTAGAAAATCCACTTTCCGTTTCTGAAATCTGCGAGGAATTCGGAATTTCCAAAAACCGCCTGTATGCCCTATGGAAAAAGCATTTCAACGTGACGGTTGCAGAATACATCTTAAACCTTCGTCTGGAAAAAGCAAAGCATCTGTTAACCGACACCGACCTTCGGGTGCATACAATCTGCTCTATGGTAGGTATCCCCGATTACAACTACTTCTCCAAGCTTTTCAAAAAGCACTGCGGATACTCCTGCAGAGATTACAGAAAACAGTTCCCGCTTATTTTAAAATAGCATTACGCCATGTTGTATTTTTTGAGCATTTCTTTTTCAAAGTTTAACAGATATGCTGCTTCTTTATCGATGGTTTCTTCACAGGGATTTTCTACTAAATCACGGAATACATGAATGTCTTTACCAACCTGTCCGCCCTGCATTACGAAGGGTTCGGAAATAATTCTGCCTTTGTAATTAATATCAGCCAGAGCACCAAAGATCTCATCCCAGTCTAAGTGACCTTTACCGGGAGCAGTACGATTGTTTTCACCGGTATGGAAACTGGTCAGCTTGCTGCCAACAGAACGGATCGCATCCCCAATATTGTTTTCTTCAATATTCATATGATAGGTATCCAGCAAAATACCAATGTTGGGGCTGTCAAAGTTGGAAACATAGTCCAAAGCTTCCGCTGCAGTGTTGATTAAGCAGGTTTCAAAACGGTTTACTGCTTCTACACAGTAAGTAACACCACATTCTTCTGCAACTTTCAAGATTTCTCTCATGCTCTTGATACTCTGGTTCCAATATGCAGCTTTGTTATCGTTAAAGTCAGAGGGAGTACCCCAACCGGAATAGCTCACACCGGAAAGTAAAGTGCCGCCGCCAACCTTCATTTTACGGATAATGTTCTGTAAATATTCAACACCGCCTTTTCTTACGGTTTCATCCAAAGAAGAAACGTCATAAGCCGGGTCTAAACCTAAGCTGTAAGTCAATTCAATACCAACTTCATCAGCCAACGCACGTAAGGAACGGATTTTGTCGTCAGACATTTCCAGCAATGGCTGAGCCTGGAATTCCAATACATCAAAGCCGATTTCTTTTGCTTTTCTAATGTACTTTGCGTGATCAGCATCCCAGTTCTTTTCCCAGAAATTCATAAAAATACCTAATTTGTTCATAAGATAAGCCTCCTTATATATGAAATATGTAAAAATATTTTTTCTTAATTCTATTATAGCGGAATCTCCCTTTGGAAAATAGCTAATTTTTTCCCATAAATATGGTAATTTTGTTTTTTTACGCAACAAAATTACACGGTTATATGCACAAAAGACAACGGTTGTCCTTTGTGCTTTTTGTTTTATTTTCACATTTTTTAAAACTCAACATACAACAATAGTGGCTCTGTTTTCTCCCCCGAAAAAACAGACGTCATAGATTGATTAGAGAAAGGGATTATTCCATGTTAGAATATATGTTTGATTTTACTCCTCGTGTGGGATATGCTTTCGTTCCTCCACAAAGGTTGGGAGAAATATACTCCCTTTGTGAAGCACTGGAGGCAGGAACTTTATTTCCCGAACTGAATATTTCCATGGAGGAATATGTACCAAAACAGTGCGGAGGATGTAAAAAATGAAAAGAAACCAATTATTAAGACAAATTCAGGAATACGATTTTGCAGTCAACGAACTGACTCTCTATCTGGATTCCCATCCCACCGATGCCAAAGCCATTGAAAAACACGCCGCATGGTCAAAAGATCTTGAAATTTTAAAATTGGCATACACCAAGGAATTTGGTCCTTTAACCTCTTGCGACGGCTCCAAACACGGCTGTTGGAGATGGGTCAATGACCCCTGGCCCTGGGAAAATACTTGTGAGGTGAAATAATATGTGGGAATATCAGAAAAAATTACAATTTCCGATTAATATTAAAAATCCAAATCCAAAGCTTGCCAGTTTCATCGTTAGTCAGTACGGTGGTGCGGATGGTAAATGTTTGAGTAAAAAATCACTTCCAAAATACGCATTTTATCGTTTTTCCATCTTTTCCGCCTTTGACAATTTCTTTGAAAATTGTTCTTGCCATATTGTTCTTTTCTACATTGCTTACATTTTCATCTTTTAGAACTTCTGTCAATCTGCGAATTTCATTTTTGTCTATTTTTGCAACCTCTTTCGGTGGCTCTTCAGCTTTCTTTTGATTCATCATAGCTTTCAAATTAGCAATCTCATCAAGAAGGCTATTTTTGTTTTTCTTGTATTCTTCAAGTGTATCAATACCATCCTCGTAAGCTAATTTTACACGCTCCAAACGAATTTCAAGTCGTTGTATTTGAGTTTCTATAATCAAACTTTCATCTTCCGACTTTTTAGGCTCAACAAATTCCGACTCGGCAAATGCAAGTTTTACATTTGGAAGCATTGCATCAGATAATGTATCTAAAATGATTTTATCCAATTTATCTGTTTTGATATATCCAACACCCTTGCAAGTACCTCTGCTTCTGTTTGAACATCCGAAGAAGCCACCTTGATTTGATAATACAGCACCACATTTTTCACATCTTACAATTCCCGTTAGCCAATGGGATAAATCCTTGCGGTCAGAATTGAAATACTTTCGGAATTTGGCTTTTTGCATTTGCATTTTCTCCTGAGCCTTTTCCCAAATATCCATATCAATTATC
>JAGAKI010000038.1 GCA_017625695.1 Clostridia bacterium
ATCAGGATTTTTCCATTGAGTTAAATTATCATCTATAAAAAAGTTTCGCTCTTTTCTGATTTTCTCGGCATATTCAGTAAATTCTTTTTGGGATATATCGGGATTATCTGCTAAATATTGCGGAATTTCCACTCGCGCCAAAACCTGCATTTCACTGACACGCCGATTAACTTCTGCATGATATTTGCAGTTGTTCAATCTTGTCAGTGACAAACAATAAAGAATCGCTCCCAGTATCACTGTTGCCGTCAGCAGCAAGCAGAAAATTAATAATTTTTTACCGATGATTTTCATTTTTTCCTCCCGCTGAAGATAAAATATACTGCTTCGACAATCAAGGCCAGAATCAGGACCGCAAGGGCGATACCGAGGATTTTTCCCGGCAGCCACTCGTAATATTGTTTCCACAATTCCCAGTTGTACCGGAATACCTGTCCCGTTTTTTCCATACTGAACGCAAAGTAGGCAAAACGGTGCAGCAGCCCCGTGATCAGCAATGCTATCAATGTGACAGAAAGTATTTTAAAACTGACGCCTGATGTTTTCATTTTTCCTCCCGTAGAATATCACTTCCCTGAATTTTGTTTTTTCTTTTCCGTTTCTGCCGGACGCATCCAAGGAAGAGTCCATTCGTCCGGAAATACCCGGACAAGATTATGGCGGTTCGGATTTTGCAGAGAGCAGCTAATCCCAATATAATTTTCAAGCATATCACAGAGTTTTCCTGCCCCCCAGAAACAGGGCAGAAAAAGGATTCCTCCAACAATCCTGTTGCAATATTTTATAACGAGAAAAGGCAGTACGCCGCCAAGCAGTACGAGGATGATAATACTGCCGGTAGAGCATACGATATACCATTTTATCTTTGTCCAAGTAGAGTCTTTTTCCGATACGATCATTTTTCCACAGTCCATTTCTCTATCTTTTCAAAATTCCCACCCTGCCTTCTGCCGGAAGCAAAGCGGCTTTCAAATTCGTAAATATTATCTCCAACTTTTTTCAATATTACAGCACGGTTTGGTGAAACTTTCATTGCCTGATCACAAATCAGTTCTTTCGTACTGAAAAATTTTCCTCTAATCACTTCATCACAGTTGTTGAAACTGTGAAAAGTTTTCAATGATTCTAATCTCATTCCTTTGTGATATGCATTTCCCAGCGCATAGATAAAGCGGTTCTGCGGCAAGTTTTCCCAAATTGCCCACCCGGAGAGTATTGAAACAGTAAGTAAAAGAACTGCCCATGCCAATTTCCAACAGATGAACTTCAAGAGATAAATCAATCCGCTCAGCCCCATTCCGATTCCAATAAGAAAAGGAAGTCCGAGAAACAGCCAAGGGTTGAAACTGCCGCGCGGAATATAAATCAAATCGTGCCAATAAGCAGTTTCATGGTCAAATTCAAAACTCCACATTGCGGCGGCAAAAAACAGTACCCACAAAACAGTTCCGACAGTAATAAAAAAACTTTTCGGGTGTTCCTGATGCCATTTAGCCAATTTGCGATAAATTGCCGGTTTATATCCTTTGTCGAATAACAGAGCAACTTTTTTGTTGACAAAGAAAAAGCAGAAAACAGCCGGAATTGTTATCGGCAGCGAGGTCAGAATGATAAAATATCCGCCAATAAACCAACCTTCCCAGTGTCCGAACAGTTTTGTAAATATACTGTATTCCGGATAAAAACCATGAAGCATATCTTGCACTTCATACAATACTCCACAGGGGATCACCGATAGAGTGCATATCATAATCAAGCCCCAAAATGCTCTTTTGCGTGCCTGCCGGATATTCAGCAGATAACAGTAAAGCCAGCCGGAGTAAAAAACTGCAATAATGGCAAAGTACAAATAAAAATAAAGGTAATGATATATAAACATCCGGACCATTGCTGATATTGGCGGAACTCCTGTCAAGCCCACCCAGGCAAATACCAGCACACACCCGGCGACCCACGCCAGAAATCCGGTGGTCAAAGCATAGAACAACGCCAGCTTTCCGGATTTTAAAATTGTATTATTTTCAGTCATTTTTCTTTCCCTCCAAAACTGAAGTTGACCAGCGGCATCCATTTGATAAGGGCATTTTCATTGTAATTCAATAATCCGATCTGCACTCCACCATTTGAGGTCGCATTGAAAATTCCGATTTGCAGAACGTTATCTATATAAGTGTGACCATTCAAAAAGCCGACTTGCAGAGAATTGCACCAATTAAATCAAGAGAATATAAGAGGACAGTTTTAACATAATCTATTATTCCATTTCTCTTGGAAAACTATCAATCAATTGTTCCTTGATTTCCGCAACTCTGTCAACACTGATTCTGTAATCAGCGCGAATTATATCAGCATTTATACCGTTATTTATCACATCGTTACAGACCAAAGGTCTTGCCTGTGTTTTGTATGCAGAATAGTAGTCATTGTATTTAAACAAACCTCCCTTGATATTGCTGCTGATAACAATCTGACGATTGGGTATGCCGAAAGAATCTGATGCGATTAAGCCATGCAACGATGACGATATTACTGTTTCACACTCTGCAATTTTTCTGGCGCACTCCAAAGGGTCGCCCAACGGAGAAATCACCACGCTGCCGGGAATTTTTTTTTGCAGCAGAGCAATTTCCGGACGATTCTCATCGGCAAAATGCGGAAAGATCCCCACCGGATATTTTTTCTCCGGCAGTTCTTTAATAAGTTGTGCGATGAGCAACCCTCCATCTCCCAGCACAGGTGAAAATTTTTGCCCTGAAATTTTTTCCAACAGTTTGAGCGACAGCTCTCCGCGCAGTGCGCAGACATTCAGATTGCGAGACAGACATTTTCCGGCAACGTCATCACGGATAAAACCGCTGGACCAAATGGTCAGCGGAGAAGAGAAAGCCATTTTCAAACGCTTGAAAATACTACTTTTACGGACGAGGATTTTGCCGAGAATTGAGCCTATCATGAAAAGGTCAGCATCACAGGGGGCAGCAAGAACGGATTTTCTGCCGAAAATATTTTCGAGAATATACGGATTGACGGCATCTCCGAAGTTGCTTCCTGCTGAGTAATAGTAAAGTTTCATAGTAAAATCAATCAGCCTTTCTTTTAGTATTTCACGGTTTTCTATCCATAATTATGAAAATTTTTCCAGCATTATGCGGTGGTATTCAACCTTTTACTTAATATAAAGAACCTACTTTCTCCATCTCGCGGCTCACACCTCCTATAATTTACTATAATTCCGTAACTTTTACAAGTTTTCCAAGTGATTTTCGTCAAAGAAACTTGTTTGGGGAAAGTAATGGCGACCGTTTAGAGAGACCCCTTGGTTCTTAAATTGCCTGAACTGCAGTATCAATCGTACAATCGTCAAAATATCCGACTTGTCAGAGACAAACAATAAAGAGTCACTCCCTGTATCACTGTTGCCGCCAGCAGCAAGCAGAAAATTAATAATTTTTTACCGGTGAGTTTCATTTTTTCCTCCCGCTGAAGATAAAATATACTGCTTCGACAATCAATGCTAAAATCAGTACCGCAAGGGCGATACCGAGGATTTTTCCCGGCAGCCACTCGTAATATTGTTTCCACAATTCCCAGTTGTACCGGAATACCTGTCCCGTTTTTCCCATACTGAACGCAAAGTAGGCAAAACGGTGCAGCAGCCCTGTAATCAGCAATGCTATCAATGTGACAGAAAGTATTTTAAAACTGACGCCTGATGTTTTCATTTTTCCTCCTTCCATTCTTCCCACGACGGTAATACTTTCAATTATTACACCTGCTGCCGCAAAAGGCAAAGCCGCAAACACCAACAAAGCAACATCCGCCACCACCGTTTTTCATATTCCAACCGTTGCTTTCAGCAGGAGGCAACAGCCGCCGCCCATAAATAGAATAGAACTGTTGCAATAAAAGGTGCCGGAACAATGAAAATCCGCAACCACGCTTTAGTACAGGGGCGGGAGCGTTTTTTCAATTTTTTGTAAATCACAATATTCCATAGAGTCAGCAAAATCATCATTGCCAATGCCAGATAAGGAACAAAATCGCAATTTATGCTCAAGGGCCACAAAGTTGTAATTACGGCAAATTCAAACC
>JAGAKI010000039.1 GCA_017625695.1 Clostridia bacterium
CGAATATGGTGTATATGAACAAGGAGCAATGTTTTCGAGAGAAGACTTTGATCCTATGAAGACTATTAGTTATTTTTGTAAAATGTACGAGATTGAACTAACCGAAGAAATCAAAAAGGAAATTGAAGCCGATAAGGTTACCATTGATTGTTATAGAGAATGGATTACAGCACTCGGCGAAACGGTATTACAGCATCCTGAGCTTGGATACTTTGAAGAAGAAACATCGAAGCTTGTCAGAAAAACATTCGATGAGTTGGAGATTGCGTATCAGTATCCGTATGCTGTGACGGGTGTGAAAGCAACGCTGTCAAGCGGAAAAAAAGGCCCTAATGTTTGTATAATCGGTGAAATGGATGCGTTGATTTGCAAGGGTCATCCATATGCTACACAAACCGGGGTTGCACATGCTTGCGGACATCATGCTCAGGTTGCCGCTATGCTTGGTGCAGCAATTGGCATCAAAAAAAGCGGGGTCATGGAAGAACTTGGCGGAACCGTTACCTTTATGGCAGTTCCTGCAGAAGAATATATTGATTTATCTTCCAGAATACAATTAAAAAATGAGGGTAAGATTCGATATTTCGGTGGAAAGCAACAATTATTTTACGAAGGAGCATTCGATGATGTGGATATCGTGATGATGATTCATGCACAGACCGAAGCACCCTTATCCACTTTTGATACCAGAGTTACCAATCTGGGGTTTATGGCGAAATCCATTACATTTTACGGAAAAGCTGCGCACGGAAGCAGACCCGCAGAAGGGGTGAATGCATTGAATGCGGCAGCATTGGCAATTTTAGGCGTTCATTCCAACCGTGATACTTTTACGGAAGACGATAAAATCCGGATTCATCCCATCATTACCAAAGGCGGAGATGTAGTGAATTCTGTGCCGGATGAGGTATGTATTGAAACTTATGTGAGAGGTGCTACATTTGACGCCATCAAAAAAGGAAATGCTGCGGTGAACCGGGCAGTACAAGGTGCTTCTCAAATGATTGGAACCACGGTGCGAGTGGAAGATTTTATCGGCTTTTTACCTTTAACAGAAAGTCTGGAATTAAATCAGGTTTCCGAAGCAAATGCCAAAGAAATTTTAGGGGAGGATTGTCTCGTTTTCAATGGAGAATCGGTAGGTTCTTCCGATATTGGAGATGTCAGTGCGGTTCTTCCTACCATTCAGCCTTGTATCGGTGGATTTGGTGGTGTGATTCACAGTAAGGACTTTTTAGTATCCGATCCTGATGTCAGCTATGTAGGTGCTGCTAAAATTCTGGCAGGTACCTGTGTGGATTTACTGTTGGATGATTGTAAGAAAGCAAACGAAGTGATTGAAAAATTTAAACCGGTCATGACACGGACAGAGTATCAGGCATATCTGGACCGGGAAAATTTTGATTGATAACACAAAAAATGACAATAATTGTTCGACAACTATTGTCATTTTTTATTTTTTGTGTTAGAATAGATTTCATAAGGTTAAATTTATTCAGCTAAATTCGCTAACGTGAGCTAAATTGACATATCGCAATTTAGCTAAAAGAAATTTGCAAGATTGCTCGAGGTGGTATTTATGTCAAATTTGTATGGCAAAATGTTGGATGATGCTTTTGAAAAATATTATGAGCGTTTTAGAAAATTAAATGCCCTTTCAAAAGAAAATGCAGTAACAAAAGCAGAGTTGTTTCCAGAGGGACAGTCGATAATAGATCACGACAGAATGCATAAAATGTTGAGTTCGGAGATTGTAAAGAGAGTGGGGTTTAATAGGTATTGGCTTGATGAAAACAGGTCATCTGATTCCAATGGAGTATTAAAGCAAAGATTATTAGTTGTTGCTTTGGGAATTGGGTTTGGTATCTTATTAGTGTTGCTTGAAAAATGGGGCATTGTTAATTTGTAATTATAACCAGCATCTGCATTGTTCACAGATTCTATCATCAAACTCAAACGAAAAAATATATGAAATTTTGTATTCCATAAACTCAGGAGGACCTTAATGAACGAAAATCAATTGCTGAAAAACAAAAAGGCAATACAAGCTGTTTACCTTGGAACACTCTGTTCTGCTGCTTATCTTGCTGTCTATTTTTCCAGAAACATCTTAGGCGTTGTATCTCCGGGGATGATTGCAGAGGGACGCAGCGAGGCTTATATCGGAAAAGTTTCTTCTTGCTTTTTTATTTTATATGCCATTGGGCAGTTGATTAATGGTGCCATTGGTGATAGAATTAAAGCTAAATATATGATATGTATCGGTCTGTTTATGGCGGGGATTTCAAATGTTGTTTTTACTTGTTTAGCGATGAATTATTCCGAAGCTTCCGTCTTTGCTTATGGGATTGCCGGGTTTTTTCTGGCGATGATATACGGACCTATGACGAAAGTAGTGGCAGAAAATACCGAACCTATTTATGCCACCCGATGTAGTTTGGGATTCACCTTTGCGTCTTTTGTGGCATCACCGCTTGCCGGCGTAACTGCAACCTTTTTAACTTGGCAGAATGTGTTTTTTACCGGCAGCGGATTTCTTATGGTAATGTCTGTCATCTGCTTTCTGTTTTTTTTGTCATTTGAAAAGAAAGGAATTATTTCCTACGATCAATTTGATGTTCAGAAAAAAAGAGGGATTGATCTTCACGTTTTATTAAAAAATAGAATTGTAAAATTTACGTTGATTGCCTTTATTACAGGCGTAGTAAGGACGACGGTTGTGTTTTGGCTTCCCGTTTATTTATCACAACATCTTAGTTTTTCTCCTGAAAAAGCGGCAGTTTTATTTACTGTTTCTACGTTTTTGATTTCTTTTACTTCGTTTGTTTCGATTTTTGTGTATGAACGGCTGAACCGTAATATGGATTTGACCATTTTACTTTCGTTTGTTTCGGCTTCCGTATTTTTTATACTGCTGTACTTTGTCAAACAACCTGTTTTTAATATTATTTTTTTGATTCTTGCTATTATGTCTTCCAATAGTGCTTCCTGTATGCTTTGGAGTCGCTATTGTCCCAGTCTTCGGGATACCGGAATGGTGTCTACCGTGACAGGTTTTTTAGACTTTATCAGTTATATTGCCGCCGCTCTTTCCAGTACCTTGTTTGCCAATGCGGTTTCTCAAATAGGATGGGGCAATCTGATTCTTGTATGGTTTGGACTGATGATACTTGGTGTATTGGTTGCACTTTCGTACCGACGGGGTGTCATTCCAACGGAAGAAGTGTAACAAGATTCGTTTTTTGGAGTAACAAATGAAAATAGAAAAAATCTTGACCAATGGTTTTTTTGTGACAATTGTCGCAATTTTCTGTTGTGCTTTATGGGGGAGTGCAACTCCTTTTATTAAAATCGGATATTCCTTGATGCTTCCGGCGACGGATGCGGCATCTACTATTTTATTTGCAGGAATCCGCTTTTTCATAGCAGGCGTTCTGGTTGTAGCGATTTATAGTTTGATACGAAAATGTTGGATTTTCCCCAAACGTGACAACTGGGGCAGAGTCGGATTGGTTTCTTTGTTTCAGACTGTGTTGCAATATATATTTTTCTATATCGGGCTGGTTTATACCACCGGGGTGAAAGGAACTGTTATCAGCGGTTCCGGTACCTTTTCTGCGATTTTGATCGGCTGTTTGGTGTTTCGGTATGAACGGCTCAGTGTTCGGAAAATGTTGGCTTGCCTGATTGGATTTTCCGGCATCGTTCTTATTAACTGGAATGGGTTGGAGTCCAGTTTCAACTTTTTTGGAGACGGATTTGTATTTTTTGCAACCGTTTGCTACGGAGTTTCGTCTTCTTTGATGAAACGATATTCATCTATGGAAGATTCGGTTGTCATCAGCGGTTATCAGTTTATGCTTGGCGGTCTGGTTATGATGCTTTTCGGATGGTGTTTTGGCGGAGTTGTATGGATTGATACCCCTAAGGCGTGGGCAGTATTGGGATATCTTTCGTTTTTGTCTGCTGTTGCATATTCTCTCTGGGGGATTTTGCTTACCTATAACCCAATTTCCAAAGTGGCTGTTTTCAGTTTTATGATTCCGGTGTTCGGAGTTTTACTGTCTGAATGGCTGTTAACCGAATCCGGAGGGATATCGCCCACCAAAATAGTGATTGCTTTAGCTATGATTTCGTTTGGAATTCTGATACAAAATGATGCTACAACAAAAAGGAGGAATGAATTCAATGATTAAGAACTTAATTTTTGATTTTGGAAATGTGTTGGGACAATGTTACGCTGACTGCCTGACCGGTGCCTATGTGGAGGATGTCAATGAAAAAAATCTGATTCGTGATACTGTGTTTGACAGACTCTACTGGGATCGTCTGGACCGTGGTGCTATCACCGATGAGGAAGTGATTGCCGGATTTTGCAGCCGTTTGCCGGAAGAGCTGCATGAAGATGCCCGCATTGTATATGAAAACTGGGTGAATACCATGACTCCGGTTCCCGGAATGAGCCGGCTGATTCGTGAGCTGAAACGAAAAGGCTACAAATTGTATTTGCTCTCCAATATCAGTGTTGGCTTTGCCGAAACCTATCACACAGTACCCTGGATTCGTTCTTTGTTTGAACATTTTGACGGTTTGGTCCTTTCGGGAACCATTAAAATGGCAAAGCCTGACCGTGAAATCTTTGAATATGTATTAGATCAATTTCACTTAAAAGCAGAAGAATGTTTGTTTATTGATGATGTTCATAAAAATCTGGACGGTGCTAGGCTTGTCGGAATTAACGGATATCATTTTGACGGTGATGTTTCAAAACTCAGAAATTATATTGAACAGTAAGGAGAGACAGCTATGATTAAAAATATCATTTTTGATTTTGGGAATGTGTTGGGATGGACACTGGCAGATCAGACCGTAGCTACCTATGTAGAGGAGGAAGAAGAAAGAAAACTGATTCGTAAAGCAGTGTTTGATCCTAAGGATTGGGACTGTCTGAATCGAGGAACCTTAACGGATGAAGAAATGTTTGAAAAAATCTGTAATCAGTTGCCGGAAGCGTTGCATCAGGATGCTTGCACGGTGTATGATAATTGGACCAATACTGCAACTCCGGTACTGGGAATGTCCCGTCTGGTACGAGAATTGAAAAAGGAAGGATATCGGATATATCTGCTTTCCAATGCGACAAAGACTTTTGCAGATCGGTGCCGGATGATTCCATGGATTGATTCGGTGCTATCTCAATTTGACGGACTAGTGTTTTCTGCGTTAGTGGGAATGGCAAAACCTGACCGTGAAATTTATCAGTATGTGTTGGATACCTATTCGTTACGGGCAGAGGAATGTCTGTTTGTGGATGATTATCAGGAAAATATTGATGGTGCGAAAGAGATTGGGATTTTGGGATACCGTTTCGATGGAGATGCAAAAAAACTGAAAAGTTTTATTTTTTCTGAAAAATAATCGGATATTATCCAAAAGAAATGAGGTTTTCATATGGGAAAACGGTTGGGAATTGTTGCTTTTGTTATGGCGACGGTTCTCCTGTCTTCTTGCACAAATAAAACAGAAAATGCAGTTTTAGAATTGCCGGCGGAGCCTGTCGTGGAAAAAAGGGTATCTTTTTACGGGGCAGGGGACAATCTGATACATAACTGTGTCTATTGGCAAGCTGATAAAAATTTACCCGGCAGTGACTATGATTTTCTTCCGATGTATGAGATGGTTGCTGAAGAAATACAAACGGCAGATATCGCTTACCTCAATCAGGAAACCATTTTGGGCGGTACTCAGCTGGGAGTGTCATCTTATCCTTTGTTTAATTCTCCTCAAGAGGTTGGACGTGATATGATTGCTTTGGGATTTGATGTGTTTTCCCACGCAACCAATCATGCCTATGATAAAGGAGAAGCGGGACTTCGCAATACCTATCAGTTTTATCAGAATCAGGATGTTCTGATGGTTGGCATTTACGACAGGCAGGAAGAACGAATTAAAATTCTGGAAAAGAATGACATAAAAATAGCCTTTTTAAACTATACTTATTCTACCAACGGACTCTCGATTTCGCAGAATAGTCATTATTATGTTCCCATAGCAGATGAAGAGCTTATGATAGCCGACATCAAACAAGCATCAGAGATGGCAGATTTTGTCATTTGTTGTCTTCATTGGGGAGAAGAGAATCAGTCTACTCCCAATCCGCTTCAGAAAGAGCACGCAAAACTTCTTTCCGATGCCGGCTGTGATGTGATTGTGGGAACCCATTCTCATTGTATTCAACCGGTAGAATTTATAGGAGAAACTCTGGTAGCTTACTCTTTGGGAAACTTCATTTCCGCACAAAACAGCCCGAAAAATATGGTGGGCGGCACGATAAAGTTTGACCTGGTAGTAAAAGGCGAAGAGAAAACCATCGAAAATGTGAAGTATCTGCCGGTTATCAATCAATATGAAGCCGGATATTCCAATATCAGAATTATTCCGTTTTCTGACTATACTCCGGAACTTGCCAAACGCCATGGAGCAGGAGTTTCTTATGAATACTTCAAGAATTTGATTGCGAAAAATGAAAGTCTCAGTCAGTATGAAAGGAAGGAAACCAAATGAAATCAATCGTAGTATATCAGTCGAAATACGGTTCTACCAAAGCATATGCAGAGTGGATTGCACAAGCTTTGGGGTGTGAAGCGGTGGAACGCAAAAAAGTGAAAATTGAAGATCTGGCAGAGTATGATACCATTGTTTACGGCGGCGGATTATACGCGGAAGTGATTGCCGGCGTCAGTCTGCTAACTAAGAATCTGGACCGTCTGGTAGGGAAAAAGCTGATTGTTTATACGACCGGTATTACACCTTTGGATTGCCGGGATTATTATGATAAACTGGTGGTAGAAAAAAACTTCAAAGGTGATAGCTATTCCCGATTTAAGGTCTTTAACTTTATGGGGAAAATGATATTATCAGAATTATCTTTGGTGCATCGTACAGCGTTGAAAACCTTGAAAAAAATAATGTCTGACAAAGAAAATCCTACTGAAATGGAACAGCTTCTGATTACCCTTTGTGACTGTGACGGTGATTTCACCGATCCAACGGCAATTGCGGAGCTGGTTGCCTATGCAAAAGAATAAGATGGAGCACTTACTATGAATTACAGAGAAGATAAATACGGAAACCGTCTGTCTGCACTTGGATTCGGATGTATGCGTTTTACCGCAAAAATGGGAAAACTGGATTTTGAAAAAGCGGAGCAGGAGATTATGACCGCTTTTAAAAACGGTGTCAACTATTTTGATACTGCCTATATTTATCCCGGAAGCGAAGCCTTATTGGGAGAAGTTTTGGAAAAAAATCAGATTCGGGAAAAGGTGTATATTGCCACCAAGCTTCCGCACTATCTTGTGAAAAACGAAGCTGATTTTGAACGGATTTTCCGGGAAGAACTCAGTCGCTTACGGACAAATTATGTAGATTATTATTTGTTACATATGTTATCTGATATCGAAGCATGGAAACGGATGTGTTCTCTGGGATTTTTAGATTGGCTTTCTCAGAAAAAAGAAGCAGGACAGATTCGGCAAATTGGTTTTTCTTATCATGGAAATTCAGATATGTTTTGTCAAATTGTGGATGCTCATTCCTGGGATTTTTGCATGATTCAGTACAACTATCTGGATGAACATTCCCAGGCGGGCAGAAGGGGTCTCACTTACGCCAATGAGAAGGGGTTACCTGTGATGATTATGGAACCTCTTCGGGGCGGAAGACTGGCAAACCGGTTGCCCAAAGAAGCCACACAAATTTTTTCTGATTATCAGAAAACGTATACCCCTGCACAATGGGCATTTCGCTGGCTTTGGAATCAACCTGAAGTTACGTTGGTGCTTTCCGGTATGAATTCTTTGGATATGGTTTTAGAGAATTGTAAAACTGCCTCTGAGACCCGGGTAGGGGATTTAACCAAAGAAGACGAAGCAATGCTTGCCGGGGTGGTGCAGGCCATCAATCGGAATATGAAAATCGGCTGTACCGGGTGTGGATATTGTGTGCCTTGTCCGAAAAATGTTGATATTCCGGGTGCGTTTGCTGCCTATAACCGACGGTATACCGAAGGAAAGTTTCACGGATTAAAAGATTATTTTATGTGTACCGCATTGCGGGAAAATTCGACTGCGGCTTCCCAGTGTATCCGTTGCGGAAAATGTGAACAACATTGTCCCCAGGGAATTCCGATTCGTGAGTTTCTGGCAATCGTTACCAAAGAACTGGAAGGTCCGCTGTATCGTACTGCAAAGTCATTGACACGTCGATTTACAAAATTTTAAACTTATCTGAGGATTCACTATGAAACATTCATACAAACGATTAACCTGGGCGTGCTATACCACCAGTGCTTCCATGGCAGTGGTTTGTAATCTGCCGCCCATTCTGTTTTTAACATTTCGTTCACTCTACGGATTGTCTTTTACTTTGCTGGGGCTTTTAATTTTTATTAATTATACCACCCAGTTGATTGTAGATTTGATTTTTTCTTTTTTCTCCCATAAATTCAATATTGAAAAAACTGTTAAATTTACACCTGTTTTAACAGTTTGTGGTTTGATTGTTTATGCCGGATGGCACTATCTTTTTCCAAAGGATCCATATTTTGGACTTGTCCTCGGAACAATTATTTTTTCTGCCGCTTCCGGTTTGTGTGAGGTGTTAATCAGTCCGGTAATCGCAGCGATTCCATCAGACGATCCTGATCGGGAAATGAGTAAGCTTCATTCGGTTTATGCGTGGAGTCTGGTTCCGGTTGTTGTGCTGGGAACCTTATTTTTGTTGGCTTTTGGTGGCGAAAACTGGCAATATTTAATTCTGTTGTCTTCGCTGCTTCCGTTAACTTCCGCTTTGTTGTTTTATGGAATACCCATACCGGAAATGAAAACTCCGGAGAGGGTATCCGGTGTCCTCAGATTGTTTCGGAACAAAACTCTTTGGTTGTGTGTTATTGCGATTTTTTTGGGCGGTGCATCTGAGTGTAATATGTCTCAATGGGTTTCAGGGTATGCTGAACAGTCCCTTGGGGTTCCCAAAATTGTGGGGGATGTTTTTGGGGTTGCATTGTTTGGATTTATGCTTGGAATCGGACGAACTCTTTATGCAAAATTCGGAAAAAACATTTTCAGAACGCTTATTTTCGGATTTATTGGAGCTACGTTCTGTTACCTGGTTGCCTGTTTTTCCGATTTGCCCTATCTTGGTTTGATAGCTTGTGCAGCCACTGGTTTTTGCACTTCAATGCTTTGGCCGGGCACTTTGGTAGTGGCATCGGACAAGTTTCCAAAAAGCGGTGTGTTTATTTATGCTATGATGGCTGCAGGCGGCGATATGGGAGCATCCGTTGTACCGCAGTTGGTTGGGATTATTACCGATAAAGCGATTACCAATCCTTTTGTTATTTCGTTAGCTTCCACATTGGCATATTCACCGGAACAACTGGGAATGCGTGTGGGGATGATTGTTTCCGCTGTATTTCCGTTAGTCGGTATTTTTGTAGCTTGTGTTTTGGCAAAACAGGGGAGAGATTCTGTTGCAGAAGGAGACCTTGATTGATGAAAAAAGATCATAAAAATCTTCGGGCAACGCTTGCCGCTTTATTTGCACAGGTGATTTTCGGTTTTAGTTTTTTGTTTACCAAACTTGCACTTGGAGTTGCTACTCCCTTTATTGTGTTGGCTGACCGTTATCTTGTTGCAGTGATTGCAATGAGTCTGATCATTGTGATTAGCAAAACGAAACTTCGGTTTTCCAGACAGTTCTGGAAGCTGATGGTAATGGCTTGTTTTCAGCCTGTTTTGTATTTTTTATTTGAAACTTACGGAATCCGGATGACAACCAGTTCTTTTTCATCAGTTATGATTGCTATGATTCCGGTAGTATCAATGATCAGCGGTATTTTTTTGTTACAGGAGATTCCTTCCTTTTTGCAATATGTATTTACTGCACTTTCTGTTGTGGGAGTTTCCTGGATGGCGTTTTTGGGAACTTCTGACGGTACAGTAACTCCTCTTGGAATCTTATTGCTGTCAGGTGCTGTTGTATCATCAGTTTGCTACAATGTTATGAGTCGAAGGCTTTCGTCCGAATTTTCTCCACTTGAGAGGACTTATGTGATGATGTTGACCGGGTTTGTGGTTTTTATGGGCGTTGCCCTCGTAGAGAACTTTAAAAATCCGCTTGTTGTTTTTCTGCCATTCACCCATACCACATTTACCGGAAGCGTTTTTTACCTTGGTGCTGTCTCTTCGGTTTTGGCATTTTTCTTAATGAATTATGCAAATACTTATTTGCCTGTTTCCAAAACCACCGTCTTTTCCAATTTTACAACCGTAGTTTCAGTGGTAGCAGGAGTTCTCTTTTTACAGGAGCCATTTTCCTTACAGGCATTTGTGGCAATTGCATTGATTATCATCGGTGTAGGGGGTGCGCAGCTCCAGACCGTAAAAACAAAAAAATAAATCTGTAGAAGGTCGTATTTTGCAAGATTTTGAAATAAAACTTGCAAATTTTGCAATAAATTTTATGAAACTATTGACAATTCTCTCATTTTAGGATAGAATATACTTGTTAATTTTTTTTATGGAGGTATACATAAGATGAAAAAACTTCTTGCCCTTGTAATGGCACTTGTAATGTTAGTTGGCCTGGTTGCTTGTACCGGCAGCGAAACTCCGGATTATGTAATTGCAACTGATAAAGGCTTTAGCCCCTTTGAATTTCAGGATGCTGACGGTAACATCGTTGGTATCGATATGGACATTTTAGCAGCTGTTGCTGAAGATCAGGGCTTCACCTATGAACTTCAGTACATTGGTTGGGATGCCGCAATCGCAGCATGTCAGGCTGGTCAGGCTGACGGTATGATTGCCGGTGCATCCATCACCGAAGAAAGAAAAGACAACGGTTGGACTTTCTCCGACGGTTACTATGATGCAACCCAGGGTATGGCAGTTGCAAAAGATTCCACCATCACCGGCTTCCAGGATATGGCAGGTAAAAAAGTTGCTGTTAAAAACGGTACTATGAGCAATCAGTATGCAGAATCTATCAAAGATCAGTACGGTTTTGAAGTGGTAACTTTCTCTACTTCTCCCGACATGTATCAGGCAGTTACCGGCGGTCAGGTTGACGCTTGTTTAGACGATACTCCGATTTTAAAATATAACATCAAAATCGGCGAGCTGGATATGAAATTTGTTGAAGGTACTGAAAACGAACCCGCTCAGTATGGTTTTGCAATTTTTGATACCAACAAACAGGAACTGGTTGACAAATTCAATGCAGGTCTGAAAAACATCAAAGAAAGCGGTAAATATGCAGAAATTATCGCAAAATATCTTGGCTAATAGTTAGAGATTCCAATCAAAGGGCATTGGCATTGTCCGATGCCCTTTTGTATGAGTAGTTTTTAGTAGGAGGGGTTCGCGCCCATGACGCAAATTATCACTACATACGGTTCTTTATTGCTGGCAGCAATGGGGCAGACCTTATTGCTGGCATTATGGGGACTGCTTTTCGGTTGTATATTGGGTGTTATCTTTGGTTTGGCAAGCGTAGTAGATAACAAGCTGTCCAGAGCAATTTCGGTTGTTTATGTTAACCTCATCCGTGGGGTACCGATGATTGTTTTGGCTTTCTTTGTGTTCTACGGAATTCCCTATGGTGCAAGAACAATTTTCGGGGCACGTTTTGTATTAACTTCGTTGCAGGCGGGGACAATCTGTCTGGCGTTGAACTGCGGAGCGTATATGTCCGAAATTATTCGTGCCGGAATTCAGTCTATTGACCCGGGTCAAATGGAAGCTGCCAGAAGCTTAGGTCTTTCCTACTGGCGTTCTATGTTCCGTGTAGTATTGCCTCAGGCAATTAAAAATATGATTCCCAGTATTGTGAATCAGTTCATCATCACCTTGAAGGATACATCCATTTTGTCTGTTATCGGTTTTCCGGAATTGGTGAACAAAGCACAGAATGTTATCGCAATTACCTTTAAATCATTTGAAACATGGGCAATTGTTGCCGTGATGTATCTGGTAGTTATCTTAGCACTTCAGCAAGTAGCAAATGCATTAGAGAGGAGCCTGAAACGTGACCGTAAGAAGTAAAAATGTAAAAATCCACGTTGAAAATTTGGTGAAAAATTTCGGGCATCTTCACGTGTTGAAGGGCATATCCACTGATATTTTAGAAGGGGAAGTAGTGTGTGTAATCGGTCCTTCCGGTTCCGGAAAATCTACTTTCTTGCGTTGTATGAACCGTTTGGAAGATATCACTTCCGGTGAGATTGTTGTTGACGGCTTTCATATTAACGACAAAAAACTGAATCTGAATAAAATCAGAGAAAACATTGGTATGGTATTCCAGCATTTTAATCTGTTTGCCAATATGAATGTTTTAAGAAATCTGATGTTGGCTCCCGTTGATTTGAAAAAAGCAACGAAGGAAGAAGCGCAGGCAAATGCAATGCGGCTGTTAGAAACCGTAGGTCTGGCTGACAAGGCAGAAAGTTATCCTTCTCAGTTGTCCGGCGGACAGAAACAGCGTGTAGCAATTGCAAGAGCATTGGCGATGAATCCCGATATTATGCTGTTTGACGAACCCACTTCAGCATTAGACCCTGAAATGGTTGGTGAAGTTCTGGCAGTTATGAAACAGTTGGCAAAAGACGGTATGACCATGGTGGTTGTTACCCATGAAATGGGATTTGCTCGTGAAGTTGCTGACAGAGTTCTTTTTATGGATGAAGGTGTCATCGTAGAAGAGGGAACTCCGGAAGAAATTTTCTCCAATCCTAAAAATCCGAGAACCATCGACTTCTTAAATAAAGTTCTGTAAAATTCAGTTTAATTTCTGTTATATCGGAACGTCTTTCTCTTCAGGTTGATTTGAAATTTCAAATCAACCTGAAGTTTTCAAGAAAAAACCAATAAATTACTGAAAAAGTATTGACAAGTGAGATTATATTTGCTATAATATAATCCGTTCTCATTGAGGAGAGATGTCCGAGTGGTTTAAGGAGCTAGTCTTGAAAACTAGTGACTCGAAAGAGCCCAGAGTTCGAATCTCTGTCTCTCCGCCAACGGAAAGGCAGGCTTCGATATAAGACTTGCCTTTCCGTAACAATAAAATATGAATCGAATTTCGGTTGTGGAGAAGTACTCAAGTTGGCCGAAGAGGCGCCCCTGCTAAGGGCGTAGGGCGGGTAACCGTCGCGAGGGTTCAAATCCCTCCTTCTCCGCCAAATTATAACCCTAACTTTGATAAAAAAGTTGGGGTTATTGATTTTTGGTTATAAATAAGGCTTTTCGGCACTTTGAAATCAAAATTTCCACCGATTCAGAGGTGAGTTCATGTACCAGTTTATTATTTTTACATTATTCTATAAATGTAAAAGGGTTCAGATGCCTTAAATAGGGTTCACATGGCACAAAAAGGGTTCAGATGATATAATTTACTTGTTTTATATAGACTTTTTGTTCGTTTTTTAGTATAATAGAATTATGAAAGTAGGTGGGCATTGTGGCAGAAAAGAAAGAAAAAAGATATGTGAGCGATAATGCTCAACTGATAGCAGAGTGGAATTGGGGAAAGAATAATGAACACGATTTCGATCCCCGAACATTAACTCTCGGAAGTCATAAAAAAGTATGGTGGAAATGTCAAAAAGGCCACGAATGGCAAGCACCGATAAGTAATAGAAATAAAGGGCGTGGATGTCCTATTTGTTCTGGTAATATAGTTCAAAAAGGGGTTAATGATTTACAGACGGTTAATCCAACCTTAACAAAAGAATGGAATGACGAAAAAAATGACAAATTAAAGCCAGGAGATTTCACTGCAAATAGTGGTAAAAAAGTATGGTGGAGATGCAGTCGCGGACATGAATGGCAAGCGACAATATATAGTAGAAATAGTGGGCGTGGATGTCCATATTGTTCGGGGCGGTATGCTGTTAAAGGTAAAAACGATTTAGAAACAGTTAATCCAAGTTTAGCGATAGAATGGCATCCAAACAAAAATCTAAACTTATTACCATGCGATGTTACTGCCGGTTCTGAAAAAAAGGTGTGGTGGAAATGTAGTAAAGGTCATGAGTGGCAAGCTACAATTGCCAGTAGAAACAGGGGAAATGGGTGTCCTGTTTGCAATTCTGAACGTCAAACATCTTTTCCAGAATATGCGATTGTATATTATCTTGAAAATTATGGTTTAGAGGTAGTGCATTCGTATAGAAAACAAGGTTACGAATTAGATATATATATTCCATCAAAAAAAGTTGCCATTGAATACGATGGACATTATTGGCATGAAAAAAAGTCAAAAATAGATTTAGAAAAAAACAAAAAGTGTTTAAATGATGGGATTAAATTATATAGAATAAGAGAGGGGTTACAATCATTAAACGACAGTTCTATAGACTACGTTGTCCAAGAAAATAAAAAAGATTTGCAAAAAATACTCAAAGAAGTTTTGAGCGACATAATTGGAAAGAGTGTTGATGTTGATTTAGGAAGAGATGCTATTGCTATAGAGAATTTGAGGGAATATACAGAAAAGGAAAAATCTATTTTGTTTTCTAATCCACAAGTAGCAACTGAATGGAATTATGAAAAAAACGGCAATTTGAAACCAGAACATTTCGTAGCAAATAGTAATAAAAAGGTATGGTGGAGGTGCTCAAAAGGTCACGAATGGGAAGCATCAATTTTTAGTAGAAACCAAGGACACGGATGTCCGTATTGCTCAAACATAAAGGTTTTAAAAGGTTATAACGACTTGCAAACCATTAATCCGACTTTAGCAAAAGAGTGGAATCAAGAGAAAAACAACGGACTAACACCTATGGCCGTGATGCCTAATAGTGGTAAAAAAGTATGGTGGAAATGCAGCAAAGGACATGAATGGCAGGCAATAATAGCACACAGAAACAGAGGGAGTGGGTGCCCATATTGCTCCGGTAGATATACCGTAAAAGGCGAAAGTGATTTGCAAACGGTTAATCCAACCTTGGCAAAAGAATGGAATTATGAAAGAAATAACGAACTGACGCCAAAAGACGTAACGAGTAGTAGTAATAAAAAGGTATGGTGGAAGTGTAGTAAAGGGCACGAATGGCAAGCGGTAATAGCTCATAGAAATAAAGGCTCTGGTTGTCCATATTGCTCAAGCAAAAAAGTTTTAATAGGCGAAAATGATTTGCAAACGATAAATCCAACTATAGTGAAAGAGTGGCATTATGAAAAAAACAAAGAACTGACTCCAATGGACGTAATGCCTAACAGCAACAAAAAAGTATGGTGGCAGTGCAGTGAAGGACATGAATGGCAGGCACGTATAGCAAGTAGAAACAAAGGAAGTGGATGCCCGTATTGTTCAGGTCGAAAAAAGCAATAATTAAAAGGAGTGGTGTAGCCACTCCTTTTTCTTTAGGGGGTGCATTTTTGCTATAAGGGGGTGCAAAATTCCTTATAGGGGGTGCATTTTATCAAAATTAGAGTTATTTCCCAAAAGACGACAAGTTTCGACTTGTCGTCTTTTACTTTTTACCTATTTATTCTTCACTATTCCCTGAATGCAAAAAGTGTATTTATATAAAACTTAATTTCTCCGCCATAGTATGCAAGCTGTCCAATATATGATGCACACGATTATTATGTGGATAGAGTAGATAAATGGGCACTTTCATTTGACAACAGCTTTGAAGTGTTTACATGGGCTTTTGTTGAGGGGCAGGAAGGTTTTTACGACATCGTAGACGAGGATTATTACTGGACTTACGAATTCAAAAAAGAAGCGTACTATTGGGATTATGACGAAGAAACCGGAGAAGAAATAGAAGATTTCCGTGGAGATGTGGAATATCCGACAGATGGAAAAACAGTTTCTACTGAAATATGTTCGGACGGAAAGGAATATGGTGTAGCCATTGGTGAATGTAGTACTGGTTCCAAAAATTACTTAACCCTTCGTGATATTCTGACTGATGAAAACAGGAGCTTCCTTGAAAGCTTTGTAGGACTGAAACCTTCAGGAGAAGGTGGACCGGTATATATTTCATGGAATTGTACTGCAACATTGACTTTTGAGGATGGAACAAAAGCAGTATATGATGTTTCCGGCGGGGACGAAATGATGCACCTCGTTGCTCCTTGCGTTCATTCCTGTAAAGTATGCGGTGCTTGTACCGAAAAAGACAGGTCTTTACCTTGTAACTTCAGTTATAGACAATATGAGCCACTTTTCGTATGCTCTTGTGAAGAGTCTACAGAATCTGATATTGTAGTGGAAAATGTTTTAACAACAAGTGCCACTACCGCAAATACGGAAGCTCCTGTAACGGTTGTTATAGACAAGGTTGATATGACAACGGCAGCAGATACTGCTTATGTTGAACATATAACTCAGGAAATTGCCGACTACGAAGTGAAAAGTGTTTATAATGTAGATATCTATGACGAGTATAGTGGTAATCCATATCTACTGAATCAGTGGGGCGGCAGCGATGAAGAATTGACCGTTACCATCCCTGTAAGTGAGGAAAATGCACAGGCACTTTCGGATGGTGATGCTGCACTATATCACATTGACGGCGATGGAACTGCTGCTGCCGTTGAAGAATTTCAAGTTGTAATTAACGGCGAAAACAGTTCGGTAACCTTTACATCCAACACCTTCAGTCCATTTGTTATAACGGGTTCAGAAAAAGAAACTCCAACCGAGACAAGTGTAACAGTAACTAAGGATGCAGATGCCAACAGCTGTACGGTAAAATATTCAATTACAGCAGAAGATTTTGTGAAAACACCAACATTGTACATTGCATTCTATACAGACAAAAATGCACTTGTTGCTGTAAGTTTACTTGATGAAGATATTACTTATTCTGATGAAATTACTGTCTCTGTTCCAAGTGGTAGTAAAAAGTGTAAAGTAATGCTTTGGAAACCAACACTTGCTCCGTTATGTGTAGCAGATGATTGTGATATATGATTGATTGAAGTTAATAACAAATAATATGAACCGAGCCTCGTTAGAGAAATCTGACGGGGCTTATTTTTTTGAAAAAATTTTTAAGAAATTTTCAAATACTATTACTTGTGCTAGTGACTTATTTTGAAAAAAATCTTAAAATTATATACGGGTAAGGGGATTTATACCCATCTATTATTCTCTTATGAAAGAAGGTGATGCTATGAGACGAATTGTAATCAATATGCAAAATTCATTGTTCTGTAACGCTATTTCCGAAACGCTTAAGAACTCCGGAAATGAATTTGATACATATACGGTTGATTCCCCCGACAAAGTAATCGACGACTGCAAATGGATTGAACCATATGCACTTTTGATGGAAGTTACAGGATATGTCCCCTGGAGGTTGTGCGAAAGAATAAAAATCCGTAATGCCGTGAAAGCACAGTGCCCTGAATGCAAGATCGTTCTCATTGTGGATGAAAATGCGGAAAAAGAGGTTGCCCAAAAGGTAAAAGAGGCAAAAAAGACGGGCGTCATAGATCAGTTTATTTATGGCTCAATCTCTGCAACCTATCTTGCGGACATTGTAGATAGCTTGTGAGAGGCGGTGGCGAAAAGTGATGATATTTCAAAAAAACAAAACAATAGAATTATTTGACAAGTTTTTACTTACTATTCCGACTAAACTTAAATACCATCCGGATGAACTTTCAAACACGAAGGCTTTGTTTATTACAGACCGTTTTGAATCATTTGTTATATCCTTTGAGGAAGGAATGGCGGATATGACAAAACAGGAAAAAGACGGAGATGGAAAAACCACGTTTGAATACCAAGAAGACGGAAAATATATCCGCTTTCGCAGAAGTGTTCCGGAAGCTCCAAACAGCACAGGCAGTTATGCATTCTTCTCCATTGAGCTTGACCATCACGGTAAGAAGATACAGCTTAACGGACAAATGACAGCAAAGCCGGGATATAAATGGTCAGACAATATCGAACCGACTCTGATAACCATTCTGCAAGGTATCAGAATTAAATCTTAGTAATAATAATATTTACATATCTTTGAAAAGGAGGCAATCTATCAAAGCACTTCCGCTTATAGAAAACATATACGAATATGCCGAAAATGAGGGGTATAGAATTTATGCAATCGTTCCGGCAGATAATCAGGTAACCATTACCGTATGTAAATGTGAATTTGGTGAAGAATATTTGCCTTA
>JAGAKI010000040.1 GCA_017625695.1 Clostridia bacterium
GGGAATCGGATAGCTTAAAAGCTTGGTATAGATTTCTTCTTTTCTCTCTTCAGACAAAGACATCATATACTTGTATTCCACAAAACCGATAATCTGCAATCGGGTTGCTTCATAATGCTCAAAGAAACCTGCAATCTGAAGAGCCGGACGATTAATATCCGGTTGCTTGATTTTGATTCCTTTGATATCGATTTCCGGAGTCAGTGACTCCAGTTTCATTTTCTCAACAATTTTTGCTAAGCTTACACTGGGCATATTGATATATCCTCCCCTATTTTTTTACATAAAAGTACGTAATTATCAATATTTTAACATAGTTGTATTTTTAATTCAACTGTCGGCCATTTCAATTTTGTCCCCGGGAAAAAAAGCTGCAATTCCTTCCGCAATATGCATGGGAATATCTGCCCGTTCTGCAATCAAAGCCGCATCTGCCGTTTTCAATTCATCGATGGACGAAAAACTCCTCATCAAAGCCTTACGTCTGGCAGGACCCACTCCGGGAATTTCATCTAAAACCGAATGCACCTGAGCCTGAGAACGCAGGGAACGATGATATTCAATGGCAAATCTGTGTGCTTCATCCTGAATACGGGTAATCAGATGAAAGCCTTCCGAATGAATATCTATGGGTATCTCCACATTATTAAAATACAATCCTCTGGTTCTGTGATTATCATCTTTTACCATACCGCAAACCGGGATATTTAAATTTAATTCATCCAGCACCTGCTTTGCAATATTCACCTGTCCTTTGCCGCCATCCATCAGAAGCAAATCCGGAAATCTGGTAAAACTGCCGTATTCTGTTTCCGTTTTTTTCCGTTCCGCCAAACCATGAACAAAACGTCTGGTAAGAACTTCTTTCATACATGCATAATCATCCGGTCCCGCTACCGATTTGATTCGAAACTTACGATAATCGCTTCGCTTTGGCTTCCCCTTCTCATAAACCACCATGGAACCCACATTTGCAAACCCGCTGATATTGGAAATATCAAAAGCCTCCATACGTTGAATATCCTGCACTTGCAAAAGTTCTTCGATTTCTTTTACAGCACCAATGGTTCGCAATTCTTCTCTTTTGATTTTTTCACTGTCCCGGCTTAAAACCAGCTCGGCATTCTGTTTTGCCAGTTCCAACATTTTTTCTTTTTGACCTTTTTGAGGGATACGGATATACACGCGATTCTCACGTTTTCCGGTCAGCCACTCTTCTATCAATTCCTTTTCCTCAATTTCTTCTGCCAGAAAAACTTCTCTCGGAATAAAAGGTGTACCTGCATAAAACTGTTTCACAAAAGTCTGTAAAATCTCAGCATTCGAATCGTGAATCGCCTGTTTCATGTAGAAATGCTCTCGGCCGATTAGCCTTCCCTCTCTGACAAAAAAGACCTGAATAATCACATCTCTCTCATTTCTTGCAAGAGCTATGTAATCTTTATTTTCGCCATCACTATCCGTAATCTTTTGCTTTTGAGCCACACTTTTTACACTGCATAAAAGTTCTTTTAATCTTCCGGCCTCCTCAAACTCCAAGGCTTCCGAGGCCGCATACATCTTCTCTTCCAATTCTTTTATAATCGGTGCATAATTACCGTTTAAGAATTCCAAGGCTTTATTTACCTGTTCACGATAATCTGCTTCGGATATATATGCCTGACATGGTGCAAAGCATTGTTTTATGTGATAATTTAAGCAGGGGCGGCCTTTTCCCGCATCTTGCGGAAGGCTACGGTTACAAGTACGTAATTTATATAACTTATTCATTAACTCAATGGTATCTTTCACCGCTGCCGCACTTGTATAAGGTCCAAAATAACGACTTTTATCTTTTTTCATTTGACGCGAAAAAAGAATGCGCGGATAAGTCTCCGAAACGGTGACTTTAATGTATGGGTAGGTTTTGTCGTCCTTTAACATCGTATTGTATTTGGGCGAATGTTCTTTGATTAAATTGTTTTCCAATACCAGTGCTTCCAATTCCGAATCGGTTACAATATATTCAAATCTATGAATCAACGAGACCATTTTTTGAATCTTTAGAGTCTTCTTGGTACTTGCGCGAAAATAAGACCGCACTCTGTTTTTCAGACTTACGGCCTTACCTACATAAATAATTGCATCCTTCGCATCATGCATAATATACACTCCCGGCTTACCCGGGAGTTTTTTTAATTCCTCTTCGACATTAAATCGCTCCATGCAGACCTCATTTTACATGTTTTCAGCTTACAATGTTGTCTTTGCTGCCATAATATTGTTTCATGCATTACATTCAAAACAAATTTTTTAATTATTTATAAATTCTGTTTTTTAGTTCATTTGCAAAATCAGCATCTTTACCACTGTAAGAACCATCTTCTTCTGCTGATAAATTCCTCTCTTCCTCTTCGGCAGTTTCCAATGTATCATTCTCACCTTTCTCTTCCGGCTCGGATTGTTCTACCGTTATACCCTCTTTCTTTTCGTCCGAAACTACCTCTGTGTTCCGGTCTGATTCCGAAAACTCCCCTGCATCCTCTGTTTGTTCTTTTGCATTTTCATCAGTACGTTTCTTTTTCATTGTTTCCGTCTTGGGTTCCGGTACGGGAATACCTTTTTCGGCACAATATATTTCCATAAATTCCTTACCGGTAATGGTTTCTTTTTGAATCAGATAATCAGCCAGCTTATCCATGATGTCGCGATTTTCTTTTAAAAGAGACATGGCTTCCTCGTAGCTGTCTTTCAAAATCTTCATAACTTCTTCATCAACCGCAGCTGCAGTATCATCTGCACAATTCATAACCACACGCCCGTCTAAATATCTGCTTTCAACAGTTTCAAGCCCAATCAAACCGAACTTTTTACTCATACCGTACTGCGTTACCATGGAACGGGCAATAGATGTAGCTTTTTCAATATCATTTGATGCTCCGGTCGTTACCGAATCAAATACCAGCTCTTCGGCTGCACGGCCTGCTAAAAGCCCAACCAGCATATCTTTTAATTCAGCTTCGGAATTCAAGTATTTTTCTTCCTCGGGTACATGCATAACATAACCCAAAGCACCCATGGTTCTGGGAACAATGGTAATTTTTTGTACGGGTTCGGAATTTTTCTGCAGAGCACTTACCAAAGCATGACCCACTTCGTGATAAGATACAATTTTTCTTTCCTGTTCACTTAAAATTCGATCTTTCTTTTCTTTGCCGACTAAAACAATTTCAACTGCATTAAAAAGATCTTTCTGGCTGACATATTCTCTTCCCTGCTTTACTGCATTAATGGCAGCTTCGTTAATCATATTCGCTAAATCCGACCCAACCGCGCCACTGGTAGCCAAAGCAATTTCATCCAAATCAACGGTTTCGTCCATTAAAACATCCTTGGCATGTACCTTTAGAATTTCCACACGCCCCTTCAAATCAGGTTTTTCCACAATAATTCTTCTGTCAAAACGTCCGGGACGTAATAATGCCTTATCCAAAATTTCAGGACGGTTGGTCGCCGCAAGAATAATGATACCCTTTTTACCATCAAAACCATCCATCTCAGCCAGCAACTGATTCAACGTCTGCTCGCGCTCCTCATTTCCGCCACCATACTTCGAATCACGGCTTCGACCGATTGCATCAATTTCGTCAATAAAAATAATACACGGTGCATTCTTTTCCGCTTCCTGGAATAAATCCCTTACTCTGGATGCACCAACGCCTACATACAATTCCACAAAGTCAGAACCCGTCAATGAAAAAAACGGTACTTTTGCTTCCCCTGCCACCGCCTTGGCAAGCAATGTTTTACCGGTACCGGGAGGTCCCACCAATAATGCTCCCTTGGGTAAACGGGCACCGATTTTTACATAACGATCGGGATTATGCAGAAAATCTACCACCTCCTGCAATGACTCAATAGCTTCATCTTCACCGGCCACATCTTGAAATGTAATGCCGGTTTCTTTCTGTGCGTATACTTTCGCATTGTTTTTACCAACATTCATGAAGCCGCCCATGCCACCACTTTTAGATATCTTGCGAAACAAAGCAATAGTCAAAACTACCATAAGACCAATAGGTAAAACAGTCGATAGCAAGAAGTACCAGACTTCTCCGGAGTTATCAGGAATTTCACCGCTTACTTTTATACCATTTTCCAGCAATCTTGCTGTCAGTGTTTCATCTTCTTCCACCTTGCCCGTATATAAATAATTGGCTGTTTGGGGCAAAAACGGATTCTGTATACCTTCATCTTCCTCTTTTTTAGGTACAATGGTGATTTTATCTGTACCAATAAGAACTTCAGAAACCTGTCCCTCTTCAATCATTTTAATAAATTCGCTATATTCAATCACATTTAAATCGGCAGGTATCAGCGTGCGAAGCATCATAAAAATAATGAACACAAAAATACTTCCCACCAGCATAAACGTCCAAAATCCACCGGGTTTCTGCCCATTATTTCCATTATTATTTCCGCTGTTATTACCGGAACCGCCATTGTTTCTATTATTTTGTTCTTCCGGCAATCTATTTTTTTGATTATTATTTTCGTAATTATTGTTTTCCATTTTTTTCTCTTTCTTCAAATAATAGTAAATCCTTTTTCATTATAGTGTTCCCTACAAGATAAATCAATATTATAAATTGTGAAAAAACTGCAATCATATTTTTATATATTAAAAAGCAATAACAGCTCTTAATTTTTATGTTCCTTATAATAATCCCGATAGACCCACAAGCCCTTTCTTTCTTGTATGGCATATTGCATTGCTTCCTTTAAATTTAATGAATATCTTTCATTTGGCTCATATGTAACAGCAATTGCATAACCATCCCGAACCATCTGATATTGATACAAATTCGTCACGTCACTAATATCCGGTTCTATCCATAAATATGCCAAAAGACGATCATACGGGTCTCTAAGCTGTTCATCAAACGTCAGATAAACTTTTTGTCCTTTTTCCAAACAATTGCCGGTATAAACGGAAGCATAATCCCCGTAAATTGAATTTTCAGATTCCTCCAAACTTACACTTTCCGGCGAATCCACTCCTATCAAACGAACAACCTCTTCATTTTGATTCATGGCGGCAACCATGGTATCTCCATCAATAATTCTAACAATGTATGCTTCTGTCATCTCATTGTTTTCATTTTTCAAGGGAATAAAAAGCTTAGCACCTGTACACAAAATCACTACAATCAGTGCAATGCAGGCAAATAATGTATTTTTACGCAAATAATATTTCCCCCTACGCTGCGTTATGGGATTATCTCTAAATACATCATTCTTATTTTTTTTCATAATCATACCCAAACTATCTATACATTATAATACTTGTTAAATGTTAAAAAAACGATTAAATGAAGTTCTCATCTAATCGTTTAAAAGAGGCGCCAACCAGATTTGAACTGGTGATCAGGGTGTTGCAGACCCACGCCTTACCGCTTGGCTATGGCGCCTTATTCTGTTTATAAAATCATTATATGAAAAAATAATGATTTTAATGACTCCGACGGGAATCGAACCCGTGTTACCGCCGTGAAAGGGCGATGTCTTAACCGCTTGACCACGGAGCCAGCTTAAAACGGTTTCCCGTCTTAACTCCCCAAGCAGGACTCGAACCTGCGACACTTCGGTTAACAGCCGAATGCTCTACCGACTGAGCTATTGAGGAATATTCGTGTAACTAAAGTAAGTGCACAATTGATAACAATCCGTTGAAAGCTTGCTTTCATAAGCGATTGTTGACAATTGTATAAGCGACGTAGTCGCGACCGAGAAACATTTATGTTTCGAGGTTACACTTACGAAGATTCTTTCTCAAACCTTCAAAACCGAACACAGATATTTCTTACCACCAAGCGATTCCTTCCACACTACTCCTTACCTGGATAAGCTTTCGACCTATTAGTAACCATCAGCTGAATGCATTACTGCACTTACACCTTGGCCCTATCTACCTCGTAGTCTTCAAGGGGTCTTATTGATTGGGATATCTCATCTTGA
>JAGAKI010000041.1 GCA_017625695.1 Clostridia bacterium
CCTCCACATAGGAGCGGAAAGTAAAAATACGTGCGACAGCTCCAAGCACCGGAATCTCACTGATTTCCCGCGCAAATGCCGTATTGGTATTTAAAGCCGTGACAAAAAGAATCATCGCTGCCGCAGCAGCCAGAATTCCTGCACGCTTCCCCGGATATCCTGTTCTTTCTTTGTCCCGGATTTTCTTTCCTACGGATGATTTCTCTATCTCTTTCTGCACTCGTACATATAATTCTTCCGGTACGGGAATCGCATCATATCTTTCCTTTGCTTTCTCCATCTCTCTCATCGTCATCCCTCCTAAAATTCCTTTTTAAGCAGCTTCAAACCGCGATATAATCTTGCCTTTACCGTATTCAGATTCACTTCCGCAATTTTTGCGATTTCTTTCAAAGTCAGTTCCTCATAAAACCGCAGCTTAATCACAGTCTGTATCTCCTCCGGCAGCCTGCCGATTTTTTCATAAAAATCATCCTCTGTTTCAAACTGCTTTTCAATATAAGGAACTTCCATTTCCCCAGCATCATCCAGAGGTTTTTCCTTCTCTCTGCTTTTTAGAAATGTCATGCTCTCATTCACCAGAATTCTATAGCACCATGTTCTGATTGCATTTTCGTTTCGTATTCCCTCATATTTTTCCAAAATCTTGCAGACAGCATTTTGTACGATATCCAGAGCATCCTCCTGGTTGCCTGCATAGCTGTACGCCAGACGATAGAATTTGTCCTGATTTTCCACTATATAGTTCACTATCTTTTCATACAATTCCTGCCTCATGAAATCTCTGCCTTTCTGTTCTTTTATACTATAGACATTTTAGCATATCAAAAAGTTGCAGTTTTATTACTTTTATACAAAAAAACCGCATCCACGACTTTTCGGTTCGCAGATGCGGCTCCTTTTCCTGCAAATATTCTACTTCCAATATTTTTCCATATATTCTTCTGCCTTTTCCTCAGGCAGATTGAACTTCTCGGTTATTTTTGTTATGGTATTCGCTTTTGAAATTGCCAATTCTCTACATGTTTCAATCACAGCTTGTATTCCCTTCTCAAGTCCCTGTTCACGTCCCAATTCAAGCCCTTTATTAATTCCAACATCAAGAATATCCATTCTAACTGCCTCCCATTCTTCGGATTCTTTAACCTCTGAAACAATTGCATCAATTTCCAAAAGCCTTTTATCCTTAATCAAAATATCGGGGTTTTCAATATCTGTCTTTTTCATATATTGTAGCAGACTTATCAATTCTTTGGAACCATTTTTACTCGTCATATTCAAGAAAATTTTGGTAGTCCCATCCTCCAGTCTCAGTCCTTCTACCTCCTCACACTGTTCAACAAAAGTATATTTGGCCAGATCTTTCTTAAAAATATCATCCTGAGTAATAAAAATGATTGTACTGGAAGGAAGCTGTCTGTACTTCGTTCTTTTACCGGATTTTAGTACAGGACTATCCATTAATCCCTGATAAAATCTGGAGCGTTTTGGTATAGAATCCTGATCAGTATCATTTTGCATTTCCATATCAAATTGTCTGTCATCGTCTGACAGTGCCCATGCATCAAGACGAATAGCTCTTTTACCTGATTTATTCAATATTACCTGCTCTACTTTTACATCTTTCAATCGAATATCAGGTTCATCCAGAATAATACTCAAAGTATTTTGATATGCTTTTCGTCTTTTCATTACAGTAAGGAAAAGGGCAAAATCACTTAAATTTGACTCCATTTCATCCGTAACATGATTAAATGCTTGAATGTTTTTTGCTTTTCTTTCGGCTTCCATGTTATTCATCCTCCTCGCAGAAGCCATATAACACCCATACATCCATCTTCATTGGCTTCTGCCATATGCTTTTTTATAAAATAACTGAGTTCTGTGGCAGATGCTGCCGAATATACGAAATGCATCCATGCTCTGTTCCTGAAATTTTTTCATTCTGTACAGATACATGTATCAGAGATAAAAAGAACTCATTGATATGTTTTAAGAATAATTCTCATTTATAATTATGTCAATGTATTTATGAAATTTTAATAATTTTGAACAATTTTTTAGGAGTGGGAAAATCCCACTCCCAATATGTTTTACAATGTCTTTTAAACCTCCGAAAAGCTTCTGCTTTGTATATCTTATATCTCAAAACATATCTTTTTTATTCTTTTTCTAATATTTTTTTGAACAACTGAACTCTGTTATTTACTCCCAGCTTACGATAAATATTCAGCGAATGCTTCTTAAAGGTATTGATACTGATCACCAGCTGGTCGCAGATCTCTTCCTTGGATTTTCCCTCCATAATGCATTGAAGTACCATTTCCTCTCTCTTGGTAAGCTGAAATTCCTCCGCCGCACCAACAATCGTCCACTTATGAGGATTGTTAAGGCGCATCTGCCTTTCCTTTGAAAGCCGGAAGGATAAATGATCACGCAGCATATCTACAAAGAAAATATCGTCATACTCAAAATTATCTTTGCCG
>JAGAKI010000042.1 GCA_017625695.1 Clostridia bacterium
AAATAACGGCATCCAATCAGGATACCGTTACTGTTTTTTCTCTGTATTTTCATTTTTCTCTGTATTTCAACCTGATTTTATCCGCAATCAACGCAATAAACTCCGAATTGGTTGGTTTCCCCTTTCCGGTATTGATTGTGTATCCAAACAAATTATCCAAGGTCTCCATTTTTCCTCTGGACCAAGCCACTTCAATAGCATGGCGAATAGCTCTTTCCACGCGACTGGGTGTAGTCTGAAATCTCTTGGCGATGGTTGGATACAGAAGCTTTGTTATGGAACTTATCATAGTCGGATCATTTACAGACATCATAATAGCTTCTCTTAAGTACTGATATCCTTTAATATGTGCCGGTACACCAATATCGTGAATCATATTGGTTACATCCTGCTCTAAATCACGCACAACCGGCTTTTCTTCTGTTATTTCTGTCGTATTTTTTTGTTTTTCTGCGGAGGGTACGGTAATCATTATCTGGAATTCCTTGTTCTGATTCATCAAATCGTTTAAAATTTTGTATACTTCACGATTATCTTTAGTGGAAACAAGACTTAACTGTTCCATGCAATTTCCTCCAATTTCTTCACGTTCATACTTTTTTTGCCTTCTTCCCTATTATAAAAGGCTTTTCTTGTCGACTCAACCTCTTCCCACCGCAAGGTTTTTCTTTTCCCTACAAAGCTATCGTCATTTTTTCACCATTCTTTTTTATTCTACAAATTCCTGCAAAATATCATTGCCAGTTTTACAAAAAATAAGCTATACTATAATCGTGTGGCAAACCTTCAAGTCATACCATTCGAAAAAGAAATACACCGGAGGCACAAAATGATTAAATCAGAAATATCCGAAATCAAAAAATTATTTACCCAGCGCAATTGCTCCATTACTCGTATTTGCGGTTGCTATGTGGATGGTGAAAAGAATAAAAAAACCGAATTAAAGGAAGCGTTTCTGGCACTTCCTGACGAAGAAATGTTTAAATATTTTGAAATTTTGAGAAAGACTCTGTCGGGTACTCTGGGTAAGAATCTTCTTACTCTGGACTTTCCGTTAAAGTCTGAAGAAGAAGGGGGTACTCAGGAATTTTTACTGCGCTTACGTGATAGCAAGCTCAAAGATGATACTTTGCTGGATGAATTTTATGACAAAATTATCGAAGCATATGAATATGTGGGAAATTACCTGATTTTAGTGATTCATGATGTATACGACGTTCCTGGTAAAACCTCTGATGGTATTGAAATGGATGATGCTTCCGATGAAGTATACGAATACATATTGGTCAGCATCTGCCCTGTTAACCTTTCTAAACCGGGTTTAAGCTATAATGCGGCAGAAAACACCTTTCAGAACCGTATACGTGACTGGGTGGTAGCCCCACCGGAACATGGTTTCCTCTTCCCTGCCTTTAATGACCGCGGTACGGATTTACACAGTACTCTGTACTATTCTAAAAATGCAGACGAATTAAAGGAAGACTTTGTTAATTTGATTTTGGACTGCCCTCTTCCTTTACCGGCTGGTGGACAAAAGGCATCCTTCCAGACCTTAATTGAAGAAACCCTGCAAGAAACTTGCAGCATTGATGCAATTATTAATATTCATGAGACATTAAACGAAATGATTGAAGAACATAAGGACGACCCGGTTCCTCTGACCTTAGATAAAGAAGAAGTAAAAACCGTCTTTGCAAGCAGTGGTGTAGCCAATGAAAAAATGGAACTCTTCGATCGTTGCTATGATGCAGCAGCCGGTGAAAAGACGGAATTAGTGGTAAACAATGTAGTAAATACCAGAACCTTTGAAGTCAAGACACCTGATGTGGTCATTAAAGTGAATCCGGAACGTATGGATTTGGTAGAGACCAAGAACATTGACGGACGCGAG
>JAGAKI010000043.1 GCA_017625695.1 Clostridia bacterium
ATGACACTTCGGTTTGTTCCAAAGTTTTCAGCACAGCTTAAAGTCGTAGCGAACGCACAAAGGTGTATGGGGCGTGATGTTTCAAATGGTAGTATCATAAAGCGTGCAAAAAATGGACTTAATATACTGTCCATTATGACAACTTGGTCTTTAGAGAACGCCATTGAAACTGCCGACAGTATGAAATCCCGTGGATACGGAATACCGGGAAGAACTGCGTTTTCAATATTTACATTTGATAATAGAGATAAAAAAGCACTTGTTTGCATTTTGCTTTTAGGTATATATACATTTGTGGGAAATTTAATGGGAGAAATAGATTTCAGATTTTTCCCCTCTATGAAAACAGCAGAAGTTTCTGTATTTGGTATAAGCGTATTTGTGGCATATTTACTGCTTTGTATATGCCCTATAATAATTGAAATCCGGGAGGTGAGAAAATGGAAAGCTTTAAGATCGAAAATTTAAGTTTTAGTTATCCAAACAGATGTGATAAAGCACTTGAAGATATAAACTTCACAGTAAATCAAGGCGAATTTGTTCTGCTTTGCGGCAAGTCAGGATGCGGTAAAACTACGCTTTTAAGATTATTAAAATCAACGCTCGCACCACACGGTGAGATAAGCGGTAATATCTTTTTTAACGGCAAACCTCTTGCCGATTACGATACCAAAGAACAAGCATCAGGTGTTGGATTTGTAATGCAAAATCCTGATAATCAGATTGTTACCGATAAGGTGTGGCACGAGCTTGCATTCGGACTTGAAAGCCTTGGATATAAACAAACCGAAATCAGAACAAGAGTATCCGAAATGGCATCTTTCTTCGGCATACAGACTTGGTTTTACAAGAAAGTAACCGAACTTTCAGGCGGTCAAAAGCAACTGTTAAACCTTGCATCTGTTATGGCTATGCAACCGTCTGTGTTGATTCTCGACGAGCCTACAAGTCAGCTTGATCCGATAGCTGCAGGTGAATTTTTAAAAACTTTAGAAAAAATTAACCGTGAGCTTGGCACAACCGTTATTCTCACCGAGCATCGCTTGGAAGATGCATTTCCGTTAGCGGACAGAGTAATTGTTATGGATGAAGGCAAAATCATTGCAGACGAAGCACCTGAAGAAGTTGGCAAAATTTTGAAAGCACAAAATCACGATATGTATAAAGCACTTCCGACTCCTATGAGAGTTCATAGCGAAGTAAAAAACGCTTTACTTTGTCCTTTGACCGTTCGTGAAGGCAGAACTTGGCTTGAAGAATATTCAAAGGGAAACACTTTGAATCCCACTCTTATTCCCTTAGATAACTTAAAAGAAAACAACGATACAGTTATAGAAATTAAAGATGCTTGGTTTCGATACGAAAAGGAATTGCCTGATGTTGTAAAAGGATTTAATTTAAGTGTAAATAAAGGTGACTTATTCTGTCTTGTCGGCGGTAACGGAACCGGAAAGACAACGGCACTTTCACTCATATCAGGTCTTAATACTCCATACCGAGGCGATGTAAAGATTAAAGGACAAAGCATTTCTAAAATCAAGAATATGTATGACGGACTTTTGGGTGTTCTTCCGCAGAATCCGCAAAGCGTATTTGTAAAGAAAACAGTTTATCTTGATTTAATGGAAATACTTTCTGACAAGAAACTCACAAAGGAAGAAAAAGAACAAAAGGTACACAACATATCTGTGCTTTGCAGAATCGAAAATCTTTTGGATAGCCATCCTTACGATTTATCAGGCGGCGAACAACAACGTGCAGCTCTTGCCAAAATACTTCTTATGGAGCCTGAAATACTGCTTCTTGATGAACCGACAAAAGGAATGGATGCACATTTCAAAGAAGAATTTGCAAATATTCTTTTAGAATTGAAAGCAAACGGCGTAACGATTCTTATGGTATCCCACGATATAGAATTCTGTGCAGAATATGCCGACAGATGTGCTCTTGTCTTTGACGGAAGTATAACATCAGTTGACGCACCAAGAGAGTTCTTCAAAGGTAAGAATTTCTATACAACATCTGCAAACCGTATGGCAAGAACAAGACTTCCTGATGCAGTTTTAGCAGAAGATATTATTCTTGCTTGCGGTGGCAAGGTAGAAAAAAGAGAAAGACAATCACGGCTCATAGAGTTACATAATGCTCAGAACGAAATCAAGCAACAAAAAGAGAAAGTACAAAAGCTGACACCTGCAAGAATTATTATTGGCAGTATCTTTGCTTTGCTTTTTGTGCTGACATCATTATCCTTTATAACTGATATTGATGTGTTGGGGTTTGCAAAAGTAAGCTTCTTAGGTCTTGATACATTGCAGATAATCGCAGTAATAGAAGTTGCAATTGCTTGTTTCTGCTTCTTTCCACAAAAAGATATAGGAATAGAGGTAATACAAGTTCCTAAGTCAGACAGAAAGCTGACAAAACGAACACTACTTGCAACATTCCTTATACTGCTTTTAATACCCCTTACCATTTATATCGGTGTTTTCTTCTTGGGTGACAGAAAGTATTATTTTGTAAGCTTACTTATCATTCTCGAAACGATGATACCGTTTTGTATGGTCTTTGAATCGAGAAAACCAAAAGCAAGGGAGCTTATCGTGATAAGTGTATTGTGTGCCATTGCGGTTGCAGGCAGGGCGGCATTCTTTATGCTTCCTCAGTTCAAACCTGTAGTTGCTCTTGTGATAATTGCAGGGGTATGCTTTGGTGGCGAAACGGGATTTTTGGTAGGAGCAGTAACCGGATTTGTTTCAAACTTTTTCTTTGGACAAGGTCCGTGGACACCATGGCAAATGTTTGCCTTTGGAATTATAGGTTTTATTGCAGGAATACTTTTCAAAAAAGGATTTCTTCGTAAGACAAAAGCATCACTTTGCATCTTCGGTTTTTTAGCAACACTTGTAATATACGGTGGGATTATGAACCCTGCATCTGTTATTATGTGGCAAAGTAAAATAAATTGGGATATGATTGAAGCCGCCTATATTATGGGAATACCATTTGATTTAATCCATGCACTCGGAACTGCCTTTTTCTTGTGGTTTATATCCGAGCCTATGATAGACAAGCTTGAAAGAATTAAAGTTAAATATGGATTGGTTGAAAGATAGTTTATATCAATATATGATAAGCCTTAATTAAAGAAAAGCGGAATTGAGAAAGCATAAAAATCTCGGTTCCGCTTATTTTAAATCTTCGAATAGAACAAAATAATTAAATCAAAACGGAAATGAAGTTGAATGATTTCAAACTCGTTTCCGTTTGTTTTTTTATAAAGCTAAATTCGCTTACAACAGAAAATATGGGTCCCACCTGCCTGTGTTTTTGTGTGTTGTATAAATGTATCCACCAATGTTGTATTGGAAAGGAATGTGATATTTATGTCAGGATATATTACATTTGAAGAAAGATTAGAGATTGAGAGTATGATATTTCAAAGATGCTCTTTTGGAGAAATCGCAAAGAAAATCAACAAAGACCGTTCCACTATTTCAAGAGAAATCAGAAGGCACTCTATTATTGAAAAAAGCGGTTACAGCGGTTTCGGTTTTAATGCTTGTGTACATAAGGAAACCTGCAAAATGGGTATGGTGTGTGGAGATAAGTGTGTTAAAACCTCTTGCAAGTTGTGCAGAACCTGCGGACATTGTAACGACTATTGCCCTAAATTTGCAGAGCAGGTTTGTATCTTAAGAATTAAGCCTCCGTATGTTTGCAACGGATGTGATGAAAGGAATAAATGCACTCTTGAAAAAACAGTTTATAGTGCGGTTCAGGCGAATATTATGGCTGAACAGGAAATCTCAATCTCTCGTAAAGGAGCATTGTGTGATGAAGCTGAAATAGCAAGGTTAAATGCCTTTGTAACGCCTTTGATTCTGAATGGTCAATCTGTTCATCAGATTTACTGCAACAACGCTGATACGCTGATGTGCAGCGAAAAGACATTATATAATTACATTGATGCAGGATTTTTTGATGCAAGAAACATAGACCTTCCAAGAAAGGTGCGATACAGACCACGCAGAAAAAAGAAAGAATTTAAGGTTGATAGAGGTTGTTATATCGGCAGAAGCTATGAAGAATATCAAAAGCTTTTGAACAAAAAGACCGATATTCACCCTGCACAAATGGACTCTGTAATCGGTACTGTAGGCGGCAAAGTGTTGTTAACCATACATTTTCCTCATACGAGCTTTATGATGGGATTTTTGAGGGATTTTAACACTTCTCAGTCGGTTATTGATATATTTGAAATGTTATATGTAAAGTTGGGCAGAAAATTGTTTGAAAAGATTTTCCCTGTCATACTTACAGACAGAGGTTCGGAGTTTTCTAACCCAAGAATGATAGAATATACTAAAGATGGAATTCTTAGAACAAAAGTGTATTATTGTGATGCAGGATGCCCTCATCAAAAAGGTTCTATCGAGGTAAATCATGAGCTTATTCGCAGAGTATTACCAAAAGGTGTTACCTTTGATAATCTGACTCAGGAAAAGATTGATATTATGATGAATCACATTAACTCATATAGCAGACTAAAGCTCGGAAACAAAACACCATTTGAAGCATTTGAGTTTTATTACGGTTCTGAACTTTTTGAAAAGTTGGGATACAAACAGGTAGAAAAAAATCAGGTTATTATTAACCCGAAATTACTTAAAAGATAATTAAAATGATACGGTGGATACACTCAATATTAGGTGGGATACAGGGGTAGCATTTTGAGTTACAAATTTTTTACCAAAGCAACTATCCCTTATTGGCATGCAAAAATGCTTGTATTTTGAGAAAATAGGTATTGCATTTCGCTTACAAATCGTGCATTTCGTTTACAAAACTTGCATTTTACTTACAAATCGTGCATTTCAGATTACAAACTTGCGTTTCAATTACAAAAGTCGCATTTCGTTTTACAAATGCGACTTCTTGAATTACAATTCAGCATTTCCACAGCACCCATATTCTCTTTATGAGAGATAGGGGTATTATCTTTACAACTTGATAAAGCAACAACAAAAATAAGTAACATTGCAAAAGATAGTATTTTTCTCATAATATCCCTCCTATTAACAATTCACTCCATTTCCTATGTTCTACCTAAATTATAGCAAAATTACGCCCTAAAGTCAACAATTTTACCAATTTTCAGCATAGTGCCCTGTTGTGGTTATCTCCTTCTGGTGGATATCCCCGAAAGAGGTAAAAACTGACACTTTTATATTTTTGCCTATTGATTTTTTTAAAAACTATGCTCTTTAAGGGGTAAAATCTATAAAAAAATTGGGTTCGGAAAATCTTCCACAATTTTCCGACACTTATAAATAACACTTTTGAGATTGCACGTCTAAGGCCTTCCCCTTGAGGGGAAGGTGGGTTGCGTAGCAACTCGGATGAGGTGGAAAACAAACGCCGCAAGCGGCTACACCTCACCACCGCCTACGGCGGAGCCTCTCCTCAAGGAGAAGCCTTTTTATCCGTGAAATCAATTTTGATATAGTTTTTATAAATCTTCGCCATTATTTTATAAAATACAAAAGAGATTTTATAAAACGGTTTCTTTTCCCATAATGATGCAACAAAACTCTGTATGTTTTAATGATGCATCGCCTATGGCGATATAATGCTATGCTTCGCAAATATGATGCAGCTCGTTTCACTCGCAATGATGTGCTGTTTGTAAAACAGGCGTATGGCAAACATCATTGAAAAAAGCACCTGCTTTCGCAAGTGCTTTTTTTGGTGGGAACAATAGGGCTCGAACCTATGACCCTCTGCTTGTAAGGCAGATGCTCTCCCAGCTGAGCTATGCTCCCATATTAGGTTGTTGCTTTCTTCAAGCATTGGCTATTATAGCAGAACAAATCAGATTTGTCAATACCTTTATTTCATTTTTTTTTATTTTTTTCAAAAAAACTCATTTTTTCTGTGAAAACATGCCTGTTTTTGCACCGCTATCCCAACTGTCTTTCATTTTGTAACAAAAATTTAAAAAAATTTCTATAAATTTAATAAAAATACTTGATTTTTTTCAAATTTATGTTAAAATGTATATAAAAGTGGAGCGAAGTGGTGAGAAAATCCACAAAGTGGTGGAAATCGTGTTGAAAATTCCATTTTTCTGTGGAAAACTCCCCGTTTTTCCCAAAAGAGGGCTTCCTTTGAAACAAAAATCCACGAAAAACACGAGGTAGGTTATGTTTTACGGACAAGCGAAACATACCATAGATGCCAAGGGCAGAGTCATACTTCCATCGAAATATCGAGAGAATTTGGGTGAAAGTTTTTTTGTGCTGCGTGGGTTTGAAAAGTGCCTGTTTGTTTATACCCAGGAAGGTTATCACGAACTGGAAGCCAAAATCAAAGCACTTCCCATTTCCAATGACGGCGGTCGTATTCAGCGATACATTTTCAACTACACCGAGCTTGTCACTACCGACAAGCAAGGTCGGTTCGTAATTCCGCCGGGACTTCGGGACTTTGCCGGATTAAATAAGGACATCATCATTGCCGGTGCTTCCAGTCGAATTGAAATCTGGGATGTGGATGAATACAAAAAATATGAACAGCAGACTGAGGAAGAACCTCAGAAACTGTCTGAAATTTTGAATATTTTTGGAATTTAGTTTTATGGAATTTAGACATGTCAGCATTTTGTTAAACGAATGTATTGAAGGTCTCGCCATCTCCCCAAACGGTACCTATGTGGATGCCACAATGGGCGGCGCCGGACATTCCCGCCATATCTGCAGTCATCTGTCAGCACAGGGAAAGTTCATCGGTGTGGACCGTGATGAAGAAGCCTTCACCGTTGCAAAAGAACGGTTGGAAGATGCCATCTGCGAAAAGCAATTCATCCGTTCCGATTTTCGCAACATTGGTGACTATGTTACCGAACCGGTAGACGGCATCTTGGCAGATTTGGGAGTCTCTTCCTACCAGCTGGACAACAAAGACCGTGGATTTTCCTATCGGGAAGATGCGGTGTTGGATATGAGAATGGACCGTTCCTCTCCCCTGAGTGCAAAAACGGTTGTGAATACCTATTCTCTACAGCAGTTGGCATATATTATCTCCACCTACGGAGAAGAAAAATTTGCCAGAAGCATCGCTGCAAACATTGTAAAACAAAGAGAACTAAAACCTATTGAAACCACCGGTGAACTGATTGAAATCATCCGCCGTTCCATGCCACAGAAAAGTCTTCGGGAAAAGCATCCTGCCAAACGAACCTTTCAAGCAATCCGGATTGAAGTAAACTCTGAACTTGACTCTTTAAAGCAAGGGTTGGAAAGTTTCTTTTCTCTTCTGAAACCGGGCGGCAGAATGTGTATTATCACCTTCCACTCTTTAGAAGACAGAATTGTAAAAGAATATTTTAAAAGTTTGGTGAATGTTTGCACCTGCCCACCGGAGTTCCCTGTATGTGTGTGCAACAAAAAAACACTGGCGAAAATTATTACCAAAAAGCCCATTCTTCCTTCCGAACAAGAAATGGAAGAAAATCCCCGCAGCAAATCAGCAAAACTGAGAATTTTAGAAAAATTGTAGGAATGATAGATTCCTATTATATAATTAGTAAAGGAGGCGCACCATGGCACAGGAAAATCTTGCCTATCAGAGCAAGCGACAACAAGAAGCTCTGACTCACGACATCAGACCTGTCATTGAAAAACGACGGGCAAAAGAAAAACGTTTGTCTCACCTGCGGGTTGCAGTTGTCATCGCATTTTTCATCCTGGGCGGAATTTCATTAATTCTGCAAAACGTGCATATTACCGAACAAAGTAAAAAGAACGCCTCCCTGAAAGCCGAATACGCAGAACTCTATTCTGCCAACAAGAAAAAAGAAATCGAAATCAATCAAAAAATTGATTTGAAAACCGTAGAAGAACTTGCGATTGCAAGCTACAATATGAACCGGGCAAGAAGCGAACAAATTGTGTACATTGATGTTAAAGGACAAGACTACGGAGTGATGGCAAAAACCGCTCCCAAGGAAGAAGAATATTCTCAGAAAATCCGTGTACAAAACGGTCTGGTAGCATATTTGGAAGAATAGAAGAATAGGATAGATTGAGGGATGGGTTCATTCCTCAATTTTCCATATATTCCCCTTGAAATTTCCACCGAAAAAAGGAAGAAATCCCATGAAAAAGAACAGCATGTTAAAAACTAAAAAACGAATTTTATGGCTGAGCGGCATCCTTTTAGTCTGCTTTGCATTTTTTGTGGTGCGAATTTCCATTATTCAGTTTGTAGATGGGGAATGGCTGTCCAAAGAAGCCATCGAACAGCAAACCAGAGACCGTATGATTAACGCCAAACGTGGCACCATCTACGACAGAAACGGAAAACAACTGGCAGTCAGCGCCGATGTGGAAACCGTCAGCATTTCTCCCATTACCGTGCGTTCTGACGGCGACCCTGTGACCTGTGCAGAAAAACTGTCAGAAATTTTAGGGTTAGAAAAAGAATCCATTATGGAAAAAATCCAGATGAATACTTCCTATGTGCTGATTAAACGAAAAGTTGAAAAAGAACAGGCAGATGCTATCCGTGCCGCAGAACTGACAGGTGTATACTTGGATGCCGACACCAAACGGTATTACCCCTACAACAATATCGCCTCCCACATCATTGGATTTACCGGGGCAGACAATCAGGGACTCTTGGGAATTGAACAGGTATATGACAACGTGTTGAAAGGTCAATATGGCAGGATTGTTACCGCAAGAAACGCAGACGGTACTGAAATGCCCTATAAATATGACCGTTATTATACGCCGGAGGACGGCTCAGATATTACCCTGACCATCGATGTTTCCATTCAGCATTTTTTAGAAAAACATTTAGAACAGGCATTGACTGATTTACAGTTGGGCAACGGTGCTGCAGGAATTATTATGGACGTCAAAACCGGAGAAATTCTGGCGATGGCAACCAAACCCGACTTTAATCTGAATGAGCCTTTTGAAATCACCGATATCTCAGTAAAACGCTCCATCGACGCTATGACAGATGCAGAAGAAAAAAGCAAAGCAACCAATGCATTTCTCAATAAGCTTTGGAGAAACAAAGCAGTCATTGATAACTATGAACCCGGTTCCACCTTTAAAATCATCACCTCTGCAATGGCATTGGAAGAAAATGTAGTTTCCCTGCAGGACGGCTTTACCTGTACAGGAAGCTATAAAGTGGCCAACGAAACCATTGGTTGTTGGAAACATGCCGGTCACGGAACATTGGATTTAACCGGAGCCCTGATGAATTCCTGTAACCCTGCCTTTATGCAGATTGGTGCAAGAATCGGACAGACAACGTTCTACAACTACTACAAAGGCTTTGGCTTTACCGAAAAAACCGGAATTGAACTGTATGGAGAAACCCACGGTCAGTTCTATCCCGAAGGCAGTTTCAACGAAGTGGAACTGGCAACTGCCTCCTTCGGTCAGGGACCTACCGTAACCCCCTTACAGATGATTACTGCAATCAGCGCCGTTGCAAATGACGGAAAACTGTTAAAACCCCATCTGATTAAAAACATCACCGATTCCAGCGGAACTGTGATTCAATCTTTCGATACAACCGAAGTTCGTCAGGTAGTATCTGCACAGACTTCTCAGATTATGAGAGGTTTGATGGAAGCCGTAGTTTCCGAAGGTACCGGAAACAAAGCTCAGCTGGAAGGCTTCCGTATCGGCGGAAAAACCGGTACCAGCGAAAAACTTCCCCGCGGAAGCCAGAAATACGTAGCCTCCTTCGCAGGGATTGCTCCGGCAAATGACCCTCAGGTTGCCATCCTGCTTCTGTTGGATGAACCTCCGGTGGGTAACCATATGGGTGGTACCATCGCTTCCCCGCTGGCTGCCAAAATTTTAGATGATGTTCTTCGCTATTTAGATATTGAACCCGAACTGCCAGGCGACCAGATGTCAGAAGGCGATGCCCAGGTTCCCGCAGTAAGCGGAATGGAACTTTCTGAAGCACGCCAGGTAATCTCTCAGAATGGTCTGCGCTGTGTGGTAGAAGGAAACGGCAATGTGGTCACAGCACAGGTCCCCAATCCGGGCGTTGTCATTGCCCGAAACGGTACGGTCATTGTTTATACCGGTGATGCCAGACCCTCCAACAGCGTGGAGGTTCCCAACGTGGTAGGAAAAAGCTTTGAAGAAGCAAAATCCATCCTGGAAACTGCAAAATTTCAGTTCCACGCCGTTGGCATCGAAAACACCACACAAAACGCAATCGCACAAAGTCAAAGTGTTGCTGCCGGTGAATTTGCCACCATCGGTTCGGAAATTACCGTCCAGTTTTCTTATCAAAATCAAACTCAGCCCGAATAAGAAAGTCGAGGAATACTATGCTGTTATCTGAATTACGAAATAATCTCACCCTGCTGGCACAAAGCCATCCGGATGAAGTTTTACAAGAAACCGAAATCACAAATATTTCCTTTGATACCCGAACCGTAACCCAAGGAAGCCTGTTTGTGTGCATCAAAGGAATTCGTTCCGACCGACACGAATATATCCAAGAAGCCATTGAAAAAGGTGCAGTCGCAATCGTATCGGAATATTCTATTGATACCAAAGATGCCATCAATCTCGTGGTAGAAAACACCAATACGGCCCTGTCTTATTTATCAGCAGCTTTTTACAACAATCCACAGAATAAACTTCGTGTGGTCGGTGTCACCGGTACCAACGGCAAAACCACCGTTACCAATCTGGTAAAAAATATGCTGGAAGTATGTGGCTACAAAGTAGGCTTAATCGGTACCAACGAAATCGTGATTGATAAAACCTCCTACCCTGCCAACGCAACCACTCCCGAAGCACCGGAGTTATTCTCCTACCTTGGCAAAATGGCTGAGGAAAACTGCGACTTTGCTGTAATGGAGGTTTCTTCTCATTCGGTAAGCTTAGGCAGAGTTGCCGCTATTTCCTTTGAAATCGGGGTATTCACCAATTTAACACAAGATCATTTAGATTATCATATTACGATGGAAAACTACGCCAATGCCAAAGCAGAATTTTTCCGTCAATGCAAAACCTCTGTCATTAACGCTGACAGCCCCTACGCCGAAATCATGAAAGCACAGGCAGCAGACACGGTAATTACCTACGGCATCAACGAAGCGTGCGACTATCGGGCAAGTGAAATCGAAGCCCGGGCAGACGGCGTGTCCTATACCGTACTCTGTGACAAAGATCCCTTCCGCATCAACTTCCCCATTCCCGGCGGATTTTCTGTTTATAATTCTCTGGCAGTCTGCGCCTTATCCGGTGCTCTCTCAATTCCCGACGGATTTGTCCGTATGGCACTAAAAAAAACAAAAACAGTCAAAGGAAGATGTGAACTGGTGGAAATCGATAAACCCTATCAGGTGATGATTGATTTTGCCCACACACCTGACGGAATGGAAAACATTCTATCCACCGTAAACGAGTTTAAGCCTGCCCGTTTGATTACCGTATTTGGTTGTGGCGGTGACCGTGACAAAGGAAAACGTCCGAAGATGGGTGCTATTGCAAAAAAATATTCCGATTTGGTGGTAGTTACCAGCGATAACCCCCGCAGCGAAAATATGAATGCGATTATTGAAGATATTTTAGCGGGAATTAGTGACCTCACCAATGTCTACTCCGAGCCTGACCGTAAAAAAGCCATCGGTCTGGCAATGAGCCTTGCACAGGAAAAAGATATCATCCTTTTGTTGGGCAAAGGTCACGAAATGGTGCAAAAATTTAAAGATTACGAAATCGAATTTGACGAAAGAGAAGTTGTGAAATCATTATGCAATTAACAGTTGGACAATTATTGGAAGCGGTAAACGGCACTCTCTTATACGGAAACCGGGAATCTACCTTCCGCTATGTATGTACCGACAGCCGTCAGGCAATGACCACCGAGCTGTTTATTCCTCTGGTGGGCGAAGTGCATGATGGACATCAATATCTGAAAAACGCCGTAGCTAACGGTGCCGCAGGCTTTCTGACACAAACCGAAGCCGTTCCTGAGAATGCCGGATTTGCAGTATTGGTGGAAGATACCACCAAAGCGTTGGGACAGCTTGCTTCCTATGTACGGGACCAACTGGATGTCACCGTCATCGGAATCACCGGAAGTGTGGGAAAAACCACAACCCGTCAGTTTGTGGCATCTGTGGTATCCCAACTGGGAAAAACCCTGGCAACCTCCGGCAACTTCAACAATCACATTGGTCTTCCTCTCACGATTTTAAAGGCAGAGGGTGACGAAAAATATCTGGTGTTGGAAATGGGAATGAACCACTTAGGAGAAATCTCCTACCTTTCCCGGATTGCAAAGCCGGACATTGGCATCATTACCATGATTGGAACTTCTCATATTGAATATTTGGGAAGCCGTGAGAATATTTTAAAAGCAAAAATGGAAATTACAGACGGAATGAACGACAAGGGCATTCTGCTGTTGCACGGCGACAACGATTTATTATCCCAAGCATCCACCGAAAAACAGGTGTATTACTTCGGAGAAACCAATGCTCGCTATCCCTACCGGGTAGTTTCCGAAGACGGCGTCTTTTGGATGGACGAAGCTACCTACGAAATTCCCATTACGGGAATTCACAACATTCAGAATGCAAGTGCTGCTGTCCTGTTAGGAAAACTGTTGGGCGCAACTCCGAAAGAAATTCAAAGCGGACTGTCCGCGTTTCAATCGGTAGGACTCCGTCAAAAAACAGAAACTCTTGGGGAAATCCAGGTGATTTTAGACTGTTACAACGCTTCGGCAGATTCCGACAAAGCAGCTCTCAGAGTTCTTGGCAAAACCAAAGGACAAAGAAAAATCGCCGTTTTAGGCCCTATCGGAGAGTTGGGCGAATTTCAGTCTTCCATTTTACAGGAAGTGGGCGAAGCAGTACAAGAAAATCAGATTGACAAACTGGTTTGCGTGGAAGAAGCTTCCCATTGGATTCAGATCGGTGCCATGGATGCCGGAATGAATCCCGAAGATATTGTTTTTTGTCCCAATCGGGAAGAATTCATCCAAAAAACATACAACTTATGGGCAGCGGGAGATGTGGTGTTATTCAAAGCCTCCCGTGCATACCGTTTGGAAGAACTGTATGAAAATCTAAAGCAATTTCTATCAGATAACAAGGAGTGAAACCTATGGAAATCCCAATGCAGGCAGCACTGTGTGCCATCATCGGATTCATTGTAAGTGCCGTTTCCGGTCCCCTTTTGATTCCGGTCTTAAGAAAACTGAAATTTGGACAACAGATTTTAGAAGTTGGTCCCAACTGGCATAAATCAAAAGCCGGAACCCCCACCATGGGCGGAATTATTTTCATTTTAGGTGTCACGGTTGTCAGCCTGATTTTCATCCGTGATTTAAAAGGTCTGTTTGTGGCACTATTTGCCCTCTCTTGTGGTCTGATCGGCTTTTTAGACGATTATATTAAAGTAGTAAAGAAACGGAATTTAGGTCTTAGTGCCATGTGGAAAGTAATTCTGATGCTGTTGGTCAGCACCATATTTTCCGTAGCCGGAATCGAACTTGGTGTTGTAAAAACCACCCTTTGGATTCCCTTTACCGAAATTCACCTGGAATTATCTTATTACATCAGTATTTTACTGGTATTTATGATGATTGGCTTTATCAACGCCGTAAATCTGACCGACGGAATCGACGGATTGGCAGGCTCAGTTACCTTTGTAGTGAGTCTGTTTTTCACCCTGGCATCTATGGTAGCACTCTCTGCAGGAATGACCGCATTTTCCGCAGGTCTGTGCGGTGCATTGTGCGGATTTTTAATCTACAATCTCCATCCGGCAAAAGTATTTATGGGAGATACCGGTTCCTTGTTTTTGGGCGGTGCGGTGATTGCACTGGCTATCTTAAACGATATGCCGCTGATGATTCTCATTGTGGGGATTGTGTATCTGATTGAAGCCTTTTCCGTAATGCTTCAGGTAAGCTATTTTAAGCTGACCAAAGGCAAACGTATCTTCAAAATGACCCCCATCCATCACCATTTTGAACTGTCAGGCTATTCTGAAAACCGCATTGTTCTGTTGTTTTCCGCCGTTACCTTAGTAGGTGCGGTGATTGCCTTTTTATCGTTGGTATAGCCTTAACAAACAACACCGAAAGTGCCTCAAACGCCGAATTTTCGGCATCTTTTGGCTTGTCGTTCACAAAAGACGGTAATATTTCCGCATACTTTAACAATGAGTGAGATGAAATTTATAGTTTAAAATTATCGTTAGTGTCAGTCGTTAAGGCTACTCTAACTATCCTACAGAAAGGAACGCTTCCCCTCCATATTCGGGAACGGTGGCGTAAAGCGTGGCTATGAAACCCAAACTGAAACTCCGGTTTAACTGGCGTAATATTGACCCCATATTCTTAATGACATTACTGGCACTGACAGCCTACGGTCTGGTTATGGTATTTTCCGCATCAGCCCCCAGTGCTTTCTATATCCACAAAGACAGCATGTTCTTTTTCAAAAATCAAAGCATCTGGGCAATTGTGGGTCTTGTTGTCATGTTTGTTGTTTCAGGGATTGATTATCGGATTATCAAAAAATTCGCACCCTTTATCTATGCCTTTTCTATGCTGATGCTTTTGGCAGTCTTGCTGTTCGGAACCACCATCAACGGAGCAAAGCGTTGGCTGGACCTTGGATTTTCCACCATTCAGCCGTCGGAATTTGCAAAAATCACAGTAGTTATGATGAGTGCCTGGGTGCTTTCCAAAGTCAATAAAATTGATGTCAAAGAATCGATTCCTCATCTGATTATTACGGCTGCAATTGTGGGAATTGCCGGGATACTGTTATTACTTCAGCCTCACTTTTCCGCAGTATTGATTATGGTATTGACCGTTGGTATTATGATGCTTGCAGCAGGAATTCCAATGCGAATCTTTTCCGTACTGGCAGCCTTGGCAGTAGCAGCAGGAACCGTATTTGCCATCATCGAACCCTACCGTATGCAACGTCTGGTTTCTTTCATAGATCCTTTCAAAGACAAAATGGGTGACGGATGGCAGGTAGTCCAATCGCTGTATGCCATCGGAAGCGGTGGATTTTCCGGTTTAGGACTGGGAAGAAGCCGTCAGAAGTTCTTATACATTCCCGAACCTCAGAACGATTTCATTTTCTCCATTATTTGTGAAGAACTTGGATTCTTAGGTGCTTTGGCAGTATTATTGTTATTTGGCATTTTGTTATATCGTGCAGTCCGGATTGCCTTAAAAGCTCCCGACCGCTATTCTATGATTCTCACCTTTGGTCTGATTTCTCTGACCATTGTGCAGGTATTGTTAAACATCGGTGTTGCCACCTCTTCGGTACCGCCCACAGGAATTCCCTTGCCTTTCTTTTCTGCAGGAGGAACTTCATTTGTCTTTCAGATGATATCCATGGGGATGATTCTAAACATTTCCGGGCAACAAAAGGTTGAGGATGTTCCCCACATATAAGCCGAATTTTACGTAGGAGGCATTTATGAAAGTTCTGATTTCCGGCGGCGGAACTGCCGGACACATTAATCCAGCCATCGCTATCGGTACCTACTTGGCAAAGCAAGGTGCCGACGTCATCTATGTTGGTTCTCATGGTGCTTTGGAAGAAAAACTGTACTCCAAAACCGGTTGTCCTTTTTATCAGTTTACTTCCAAAGGACTGGACAGAAAACACCTGTTTAAGAATTTTAAAATCTTGTCTACCGATTATCAGGCATACCGTCAGATTCAGGCGTTGGTCAACGAGTTTCAGCCGGATGTGGGTGTATCCACCGGCGGATACATCAGCGCAATGAGTATGTATGCCTTAAAGCAGAAAAACATCCCGTTTCTCATTCACGAACAAAATGCCTATCCCGGACTTACCACAAAGCTGTTAAGTCGATGGGCAAAAAGCTATGCCGTTGCGTTTCGGGAAGCAGTTTCTTATCTGAAATATCCCGACCGGGCAGTCCTCACCGGAAATCCCATCCGAAGCGAATTCGTTCTGACAGACCGGTCTATGGCTCGGCAAAAACTGGGAATTCCGGAAGATAGCAAAGTCGTCCTCTGCTTTGGCGGTAGCTTAGGTGCAAAAAAGCTCAACGAAGCAGTTGCAGGCATCATCCCGATGGCACAAAAGGACGGTATCACCCTGTTCATCGGAACCGGGAGCCGTTATTATGACAGTTTTATCAAAGAAAACCAATCCAAAGTTACCGATCATAACCTGGTAAGGATTCAGAAATATATTGATGATATGCCCACCGCCCTTGCCGCGTGTGACCTTGCCGTTACCCGTGCAGGTGCAATGACCATTTCCGAACTGTGTGCCGTATTAAAACCGGCAATCCTGATTCCCTCCCCTAACGTTACTGCCAATCATCAGGAAAAAAATGCACAAGCTATGGTTAATTGCGGCGGTGCTTTCAAAATCTCAGAAACCGAGCTTACTTCCAAGAATTTATATAACTCCATGAAAAGTCTGTTGTCAGACGAGGACCGTTTACTGACCATGCAAACCCACTTGAAACCCCTTTCCATTACCGATGGGGACCGACGGATTGCAGAATTGGTACAACAAATCGCACATACAAAGTAACAAAACACTACACCTTTCATATAATGGGAATATAAAAGGAAGGTGTTAAAAAAACTATGAAATACCTGATTGAAGGCGGAAACCGGCTGTCCGGCAGTATTCCTGTTTCCGGTTCCAAAAATGCAGTACTTCCCATTCTTGCCGCAACCATTATCACAGGAAAAAAAACAATTTTACATAATTGTCCTGATATTTCCGATGTACGCTGTACCATAGATATCTTAAGGCATCTTGGCTATGGCGTAGAACGTCAAAACGATACACTGATTGTAGATTCCACTTGCGAAGGGACTCCTCAGGTGCCACCGGAACTGATGCGAAAGCTTCGCTCCTCCATTATATTTTTAGGGGCATTTATCAATCGGTTCGGCTCGGCAAAAATTTCTTACCCCGGTGGATGTGAACTTGGCAAACGTCCTATTGATATTCATCTGGCAGTATTATCCGAAATGGGCGTTCAAATTCAGGAGGATGCCCAACACATCCTCTGTGATGCTCCCCGCTTAAAAGGGGGAGAATACCGTCTGTCCTTCCCCAGTGTAGGGGCTACCGAAAATGTTATGATTGCATCTTTGATTGCAGACTGTCCCGTAACGGTGAAAAATCCGGCAAAAGAACCTGAAATTGTGGAACTGCAAAACTTTCTAAATGCTGCAGGTGCCAACATTTTGGGAGCAGGCACCGATACCATCCAGATTATCCCTCAAAAAACCTTCCACGACTGTGAATACACGGTCTGCTCTGACCGCATTGAAGCAGCGACCTATATGTTCAGTGCTGCAGCAACCGGAAGTGTACTGACGCTGACCAACGCTCCCCTGCGGGATCTGAACAGAATCACGGCAACTTTGGAGGAAATGGGAGTGTATATTATTACAAAACGTCCTGATACCCTCACCGTGATTCCCCCAAAACGGCTGAAGCCTCTGAATTTGATTGCTACTATGCCACACCCTGGATTTCCCACAGATGCCCAGGCGATTCTGATGGCATCTCTTCTGAAAGCTGACGGTACCAGTATGATTGTGGAAAATATTTTTGAAAACCGCTACAACCATGTCAGTGAATTTTTAAAAATGGGAGCAGAAATTTCAGTTTCAGGCAACACGGCAACCATAAGGGGCGTAAATCATCTTCAGGGGACCACCGTATACGCCAAAGACCTCCGGGCAGGTGCCGCATTGGTAATCGCTGCACTTTCTGCCAGAGGAACCACCGTCATTCACGATGTGCATCACATTTCCCGTGGCTATGAAAATATGATCGGTAAACTCCAGGCAGTGGGTGCAAAAGCAAGAATTGTTTCCGATACGGAACCAAATACCATGGAGTTTCGTCAAATCTTACCAAACGAAACAACGTTTCATTCCTTAACGCAATAAACATAAAACTATGATACGATGATATTGGTTTTGTTTTCAAAAACCAATACCCGTAAAAAGAGGATTTCAAATGAAAGAAGCAATGGGGTTGGGCAATTCCCTTGCCCAACCACGTTCCCGAAAACCCAGGCATAAACCCAATAAGGTGTTGAAAACTGTAGTGCTGGTCAATCTGTTCTTAATTGCGCTGATTGTGGCAGTCGGTCTTTTAACGCCTGCTTTCTATATCAAAGAAGTCACCGTAACGGGAACCCAGCATTTAACGCCCGCAAAAGTGATTGATGCCGCAAATCTGCAGGTAGGAAAAAACATTTTCACATTCCGCAAACAAACAGTAGAAGACTCCATTTCCTCTCTTTCCTTCATCCAGAATGTCAATGTGATACGGGAATATCCGGACAAGGTTTCCATTGTGATATCGGAATGTAGTCCCATGGCACAGGTGTTGTGTGGAGAATCCTTGTATATTGTCATTGATGAAACCGGAAAAATCCTGGATACCACCAGCGAAAGTGCCAAATATGGTGTCCCGGTGATTGAAGGGGTATTTGTCGAACAGTTTGAAGTGGGAAACATCATCAGTACCCGTCAGACAGATTCGTTTGAACAATTACTGTTGATTGCCAAAGAACTTTCAGAAAACAATATGATTGATATGGTGGCCAAGCTGTCATTGGAAGACAGCGAAATTTTTCTCACCTTCCAGAGCGGTATCCGATGTGATATCGGAAACGGAAACAATTCTTCCTATAAAATCCGATTTATCCGGGAAGTCATCAGTCAACTCCCAGCAGGAAAAACAGGAACAGTAGAATTTATTGATGAATATAAGGCGGTGTTTAAAGAAGATGAATAACAAATGGAAAGTACAAATTTCTGTAGGTCTCATCTGTATGATTTTGGGGTTTGCCATTACCATGCAGTTCCGCAGTGTGCAAAGAAACAACGGTGCCGGCACTATCAGCGGACTCCGTGCTGCAGAAATCCAGAGTATGTATCAAAAAGAAAAAGAAAAAAACGAAGCACTGTATCTGGATTACGAACGTATTAAAAATGACTTGGACCAGTATAAGGATGCCATCAACGACACCAACGCCACCACCAAGCTGTTAAAAGAACAACTGGATAATGCGGAAGTTCTGGCAGGGATGAAAGAAGTAGAAGGTCCCGGTGTTGTGGTAAAAATGAGTGACGGAACCAAAACGCCCTTGCCCGGAGAAGCGGAAAGCTTATACTGGCTTCACGATTCCGACCTGCTTCTGGTCATCAACGAATTGAAGGATGCCGGTGCAGAAGCCATTTCCATCAACGGAGAACGTCTCACCTCTATTTCGGAAGTTCGTTGTGTGGGTTCTGTATTGAGTATCAATAACGTACGGACCGGTGCTCCCTTCATCATCAACGCCATCGGGGATTCCAAAACCCTGGAATCTGCCCTGCTCTTTAAAGGCGGTGTGGTTGCAGACATTGCAGCTTATTGCGAAGTGGATGTCAAGGTTTCCGACCACATTGTAGTTCCGGCATATAAAGGTGCCGTAAACTTCAAATACGCAACTCCCACCTCGGTGAAAAAATAACGAAAGGCGGTATCTTGTATGCTGATTCCCATTTTAGGTCTTTTGATTGGTTGTCTGACGGCATTTTGGATTCCCTGGAATATCAATCCTGCCTATTCCGTATATGTGGCAATTGCAATTTTAGCTGCTTTGGATTCGGTATTGGGTGGAGTTTCTGCCAATCTGAACAAACGGTTTTCGATGATCATTTTCCTGTCCGGTTTTTTTGGCAATGCGCTTTTGGCGGCATTCATCATTTTTTTAGGAGAAAAACTGGGACTGGATTTGTATGTAGCGGTAGTTGTGGTATTCGGTACCCGACTGTTCCAGAATTTTGCAATTATCCGTCTGCACTATGTGGATAAACTGGACAAACGAAGCAAACAGCTTTCCATTGATGAAATTACCCCCAATCCGGAAGCATAAAAGTGGCTTCCATCCCACAGTTTTTCAGAATTTTTCAGATTTTTTTAAAATTGACTTGCTTTTTTCAAAAAACAATGATATAATATTAGAATAAAATGTATAATTGCGTGTATTTCTGCAAAAATCAGCAGAATTCAAGATAGAATTTGTCAGGAGGTATTTTGATATGGCATACCAGAACGAATTGGACTCCTTTGCAAAAATTAAAGTTGTGGGAGTCGGCGGCGCAGGCAACAATGCTGTAAACACCATGGTAGACCACAATATGGACAAGGTTGAATTTGTGGCAATCAACACCGATAATCAGGCATTACATAATTCAAAAGCGCATACCAAATTAAGAATCGGTGAAAAAATCACCAAAGGTCTGGGTGCAGGTGCAAACCCCGAAATCGGTGAAAAATCCGCTGAAGAAAACAGAGAAGAAATTGCTCAGGCATTAAAGGGTGCCGATATGGTATTTATTGCTGCCGGTATGGGCGGCGGTACCGGTACCGGTGCTGCTCCTGTTGTAGCGTCCGTTGCCAAGGAAATGGGAATTTTGACTGTTGGTGTAGTTACCAAACCTTTTGCATTTGAAGGAATGAAACGTTCCAACGCTGCAAAAAAAGGGGTAGAAAATTTAAAAGAATTTGTGGATGCGTTAATCGTAATCCCCAACGATAAACTTTTGAGTTTAGTAGACAAAAGCACTACCTTAAAAGACTCCTTCCGCATTGCAGATGATGTATTGCGTCAGGGTGTTCAGGGTATTTCCGACGTTATCGTGGTTCCCGGGTTAATCAACTGTGACTTTGCCGATGTTAAAACCATTATGAAAAACACCGGTTATGCACATATGGGTTCCGGCCATGCAAGCGGCGAAAACAAAGCAGAAGAAGCTGCAAGAGCAGCAATCTCCAGCCCGTTGCTTGAAACCTCTATCGACGGAGCAAAAGGTGTGCTGGTTAACATCACCGGCGGACCTAATATGTCCTTAATCGAAGCAAGCCAGGCAGCATCTTTGGTACAGGAACACGTAGACCCGGATGCAAACCTGATTTTCGGTGCGGTTATCGACGAAAGTATGAAAGACGAAATCAAAGTTACGGTTATTGCAACCGGCTTTGCTTCCAACGAAGTATTCCGTGATCATTTTAACATCCCCCACTTCGGAACCTCCAAACCGGAAGAAAAAAGAACTCAAGCAACAACTGCTGTGGAAACTCCTTCTTTTATGCAGACTCCTCAGACTTCTGAAAAGAGAGACGAAGCTTTGGATATTCCCGATTGGATCAGTGGCTTGAACTAATCCCCAAAAACTCTAAAAGGACTGTAACGGTGTTACAGTCCTTTTTTGTTGCTCATATGCTTTTTTACAAATAGTTTTCCAGCGTTTCCAAAAGTGCAATCGGAAACACGGTTTCCTCTGCAAACAGACGGATAATCTCAGTCACCCGGAATTTACTTCCCTCTATAAATACACATTCTCGTTCTGTCACATTTGAACTTTTGCATACGATCTCAATGCCGTATCCTTTGGTCTCTCGGTAAACCAGACGGTAATAAAGCCGATATCGTTGTTCACCGTATTGTACAATTTTTTTTGCCAAGGTGGTTACTGTCACCACAACTTCATCCCCTTCCGATTTGCTCGAAAAAAGCAGTAAAAGTTCCCTTTTTCTTGAATTTTGTCATCCCGTTTTCTGTAACAAGGGAGTAAGCTTTTCTTTATTATAGCACGAAAAATTTGACGAATCAATCCAAAAAAAACAGCGTTTTCATACCAAAAATCCACTTTTTTCTACGAAAAAATACAAAAAACACTTGATTAATGATAACAAAGCAAAGTTAACTGTCATTTGCTGAGAGGATTTTCCGAAAAAAAACTTGAATTTATAAGAAAATTAGTGTATAATAAATTATGTATGCACATTTTAACTCCCGAAAGGAATTACTCCTATGAAATTTGACGGAATCATCTTAATTTCCGATATGGATGGAACGCTGTTAACGGAAGAAAAAACCATTTCCAGAGAAAATCTGGACGCAATCCGTTATTTCCGTGAAAACGGTGGAAAATTCACTGTAGCATCAGGAAGAGTGTATCAGTCTTTGGAAAGTTATTTTGATGAAATTGCCCCCGATCTTCCTGTGATTTCCCATAACGGCGGCATTATCAAAAATCCCATGACCAACGAATTGTTGTATGCAAAACTTCTTTCGGGAAATTATAAAGAAGTAATCAAAGAAATTCATAAAAAATTCCCCTGGCTGGGAATCGAAGGATTTACGCCGGACGAAATTCTATTTTTTACCGATAATCCTTATGTCAGAAAACATATCAACGACGAAAAGATTTTCCCTGATAATCGAATCGAATGGCACTCATTGGAAGAAGAAACACCCCAATGGTGCAAAATTCTGATGGCGGCAGAAACTGATGAAGTGGATATGCTGGAAACCACAATCCCGCCCCTCTATCCACAGTACAGCTTTGTACGAAGTGAAGCACATTATTTTGAGTTGTTACCCCACGGGGTACACAAAGGTTCCGCATTGACCGAATTATTAAAGCTCTTAAACATTTCTCCCGACAAGTGTTACGCTGTGGGAGATAATATGAACGATAAAGAAATGCTCGAAGCAGCAGGTTGCGGCATTGCCGTAAAAAATGCCAACCGGGGCTTAAAAGAAATGGCTGATGTGGTGTTACCTGTCACTTGCGAGGAACACGCCATCAAAGCCGTAATTGAACTTTTGGATAAAGGAACGATATAAATGAATCCATTCACAGATAAAATCGAAAAGTGTATTGTATGCGGTGTATTTTTAGGAACAGGGAAACTGGAAGATTCTGACCCCGAGTCCTTAGAAGAATTAAAAGCTCTCTGTGAAGCATCCGGTGCCGAAGTCGTGGGCGAAATCACTCAGAACCGGGAAGCACCCGACACCCGTACCGTATTGGGAAAAGGAAAAATTGAAGAATTACGGAACGCCATTTTGGAACTGGATGCCAACCTGGTGGTATTCGACTGTGAGCTTTCCGGATCCCACACCCGAAATATTGAAGAAGAATTAAACGTCCGTGTCATTGACCGTTCCCGTTTGATTTTAGATATTTTCGCTCTCAGAGCCACCACCCGGGAAGGGAAATGTCAGGTAGAGCTGGCACAGCTTTTGTATCATCTGCCCCGTCTTTCGGGGATTGGGACCTCCCTCTCCCGTTTGGGGGGCGGTATCGGCACCCGTGGTCCAGGGGAAACCCAGCTGGAAACTGACAAGCGTCACATCCGTGAACGAATTGCCAACTTACGCCGGGAACTGAAAGAAATTGAAAAAAACCGGGAAACTCAGCGAAAACAGCGTGCCAAAAACGAGGTGGTAAACGTCGCTCTGGTCGGTTACACCAACGCCGGAAAATCCTCTTTGTTAAATGCTCTGACCGGTTCCGAACAGTATGTAGAAAACATGGTATTTGCCACTTTGGACCCCTTATCCAAAAAACTGACCTTAGCGGATGATCGTTTGGCAGTTCTGACCGATACGGTTGGGTTTATCCGAAAACTTCCCCACCACTTGGTGGAAGCCTTCAAATCCACATTGGAAGTTTGTTGCGAAGCAGACTTACTCTTACATGTGATGGATGCCACCGATGAAAATCTGTCCATTCATAAAAAAACAGTAGAAAACCTGTTGAAAGATTTGGGTGCGGAAGCAAAGCCCATTCTTTCGGTATATAATAAGACTGACAGTTTAACCGAAGAATTTATTTCTGAAAAAGACAGCATTATGGTATCTGCCAAAACCGGCTACCATATTGAAGAATTGTTACAAAAAATCACCGAATTAACCCGTACTACCGAGGTGGAAAAGGTGATCCGGATTCCCTACGACAAATCTTACCTGGTATCCAGAATTCATGACCAGTTGAAGGTATTGGATACCAAATATGAAAACGAATATCAAGAACTCACCGTTTACGGAAAAGAGGAGCTGATTGCCCAATATGAGCAGTTATAAAACCGTTTTAAAACCCAGCGAATGTGAAATCATTGAGAAAAAATCCCGTTTCATTTCGCTGACCTATCCCGTTACAACTGAAGAAGAAGCTCTCTCCCATCTGGAAGCGGCACGAAAGAAATACTACGATGCTACCCATGTAGTGTTTGCCTACCGCATCCGGAACAATCAGATTCAACGGTTTTCTGACGACGGAGAACCTCAGGGAACGGCTGGAGTTCCGGTTTTGGAAGTTCTTTCCAAAGGTGAAATCACCGATACGTTATCCATTGTAGTGCGGTATTTCGGAGGCACCTTACTTGGTGCCGGCGGACTCATCCGTGCATATTCCAAGTCTGCCCACGAAGGTGTTTGCGCATCGGAAGTCATCACTATGGCAGAATGTGTGGAGTTTCAGATTGAATGTCCCTACCATTTGTTCGGCACAGTGGAGCATATCTTAAGAAAACATGACTGTAGAAAAACCAATGTGGAGTACGCTGACCAGATTACCATGCAGTACTACATGGAAGAAAACAGCTACCAAAGATTACTTTCCGATTTAACCGAAACCACCAACGCCACCATTTCAGCGAAAGAAATCAACCGCAATTTCTATCAACTGTAAAAAGGAGAGCTTTCTCTATGTTATTTGAAAATATTACTATTTTAGATGAAAATTTAGAAGTCAGAGAACATCAATACGTATTAACCGAAGAAAACAAAATCACCTACATAGGAGATACCTGTCCCGAAACTGCCGAAGAACGATATCACGGAAAAAACAAGCTGTTAATGACCGGATTTTTTAATCTGCACTCTCATACTCCCATGACCTTTATGAGAGGCTACGGTGAAAACCTGTCTTTAGACGACTGGCTCAATAAAAAGATTTTCCCCTACGAAGATAAATTGACATCCGAAGATATTTACGTGGGTACTCTGCTTGGGATTGCGGAAATGCTCCGATTCGGGATTGTTTCCACCAGTGACATGTACTACTTCTGCGAAGATATGTTAAAAGCATTCTTAGAAGTGGGCGTAAAATGCAACTTAAGCCGGGGCATTACCTGTTTTTCCGATGCAAGCTATCACGATCTGCCCGCTTACGAAGAAAACAAAATCCTGGTAAGAGATTATCATAATAAAAACGACGGACAAATTAAAATTGATTTTTCCATTCACGGAGAATATACCAATACCGAACGTACTATTCAGGAAATCTCCGAACACGCAAAATCGGAAAACTTGCCTATCCATATTCATATTTCCGAAACCGAAAAAGAACATCGGGAATGTATGGCGCGTCACAACCAAATGACTCCCATCGAATATTTCAATCATTTAGGTGTGTTGGATTCTCCTGTATTGGCGGCACATTGTGTCCATCTTTCCGGAGATGATTTTGCCATTATGAAAGAGAAAGGAGTATCTGTGGCAAGTTGCCCTGCCTCCAATCTGAAGCTCGCAAGTGGTATCTGCGACGTAAAAACCTTATTTGACTACGGCATCAACGTGGGAATTGGTACCGACAGCGTAGCAAGCAACAATTCCTTAAATATGATAGAAGAAATCAAACTCTTTGCCCTGCTTCAGAAAGTACGGGCAAACGACCCTGCAATCATCACCCCCAAAGAAGCTGTTTATGCAGCAACGAAAGCAGGTGCAGTCGCTCAGGGACGTTTGGATTCCGGCTCCTTAAAAGTCGGAAACCGTGCTGACCTGATTGTTCTGGATATGGATGCCCCCTACTGGAAGCCGGTGCATAATCTGACCAACAATCTGGTATATTCCGCATCCGGCACCGATGTCTGCCTTACGATGGTAGACGGCAAGGTGTTATACAAAGACGGCAGCTACCCTACCTTAGACATAGAAAAGTTACACGCTGTACAGAAATTATCCCGGAAAGAAATTTAGATTTATGAACTTAAAGTCCTTAAAAAAAGCATTTCCTTATACCATTCCCGTATTGCTTGGCTACTTATTTTTAGGTTCGGCCTTCGGTATCTTGTTAAGCAGCAAGGGATACGGACCTCTGTGGGCGCTGATTATGAGTGTCACGATGTATGCAGGAAGCGGTCAGTTTGTTGCCATCGGTTTTTTAACCTCTCCCTTCGATCTGATTAACGCTTTTGTAGTAACTCTGATGGTAAATCTCCGTCATTTGTTTTATGGGTTGTCCTTGCTGGAACGATTCAAAGCAGCCGGCAAAAAACGGTTTTATATGATGTTTTCCCTGACTGATGAAACCTATTCTCTGCTTTGTGGAATTAAAGCGCCCAAAGAGGTAGATAAACACCAGTTCTACTGTTCCATTGGGTTTTTGGACCACATTTACTGGATTATCAGCTGTGTGTTGGGAAACATCATCGGCTCCACCATCCCTTTTAATGCAAAAGGAATTGATTTCGTGATGACTGCCTTATTTATGGTCATTTTCTTAGACCAATGGAAAGATTCCAAAACCCATATCCCGCAGTTTGTGGGAATCGGTATATCGGTTCTTTGTCTGTTGCTGATAGGGGCTGAGAATTTCTTGCTCCCTGCTATGAGCCTGATTCTGATTTGTTCCGGAATCTTAAAACGGAGATTGGAGGCGAAATTGGCATGACGCTTCCGACTCACCAGGCATTACTCATTATTTTAGTATCGGCAATTGCCACCTTTTTAACCAGAGCATTGCCTTTTTTCCTGTTCCCGCCCCATAAAAAAACACCGACTTTCATTCTCTACTTAGGCAAAGTACTTCCCTTTGCCACCATCGGGATGCTGTTGGTGTATTGTTTAAAAGATGTTTCCATCCTAACGTGGTCGTATGGACTTCCCGAAGCGATTTCTCTTCTGGCAATTACCGCTGTACATCTTTGGAAACGAAATATTTTACTGAGTGTGGGCGGCGGAACCCTGCTCTATATGTTTTTGGTGCAGGTAATCTTTTAAAAAAATTTACCCCCTAAGGAGAATCCCTATGAGAATAAAAGAATCCGGAGAAAACTATTTGGAAACGATTTTGATTCTAAAACAGCAGTTGGGTTATGTCCGCAGTATTGACGTTGCCCATCATCTTGGTGTTTCTAAGCCCAGTGTATCAGTGGCAATGAAAATTCTTCGGGAAGATGGCTACATTACAGTAGATGAAGCCGGAAACATCTCCCTGACCAAAAATGGTACCCAAATTGCCGACCGAATGTATGAACGACATCAGGTCATTGCAAAAGCCTTGATAGCACTTGGCGTTTCGGAAGAGACTGCTTTTTCCGACAGTTGTAAAATTGAGCACGACTTAAGTCAGGAAAGCTTTGAAAAAATCAAATATTTTTTAGAAAATTCACATAAAAAACCGGAATGAATCATCAAAAAAGAAGGCAACAAAATGAATCAAACAGCCAAAATCATCTGCTGTGCCTCGGGCGGCATCCTGATTGGTTGCTTTGCGAACCAACTACACACAGGAAACACAGTGGCAATGTTTATCTTAGGAGTTGTCCTGTTAACAATCTCTGCTATCACAATTTCAAAAACAAACGAATGAATCCATATTTCACCCGAGTATTTCATTGATCTTCAAACTGCTAAAAAGTCATTCAACTGCAGGCGTAATCAATAGATATATGATTGAAAATCGGAATATGACATAATAAAAACCGCAAGGAAAACATCAGATTTTCCTTGCGGTTTCTTATCTTTTTACTTCCTTTTTCACACTCTCACATTCTTATTCTGCAAATGCATATTCTCCCAGAAAAAGAATTTCACCATTTGCATCATCACGGATTACATAAGTAAACGGCGTATCAAACTTCACAACAATAGGTTGTGGCGGAACAGAAGTAGCACCACCGACCAACATCGTTACAGCGGCAGCTTCGGTGCCTTTTTCATCAACATTGATATAGGTTTTATGCACGGCATCCATCAGATACATATCTCCGCTGTCAAACATTGCAGTAAAGTCCGCTTTTCCCTCATAAAAAGCATCTACAACGCCTAAACGATTCATAATACTACATAATGACGTATCAAACTCGCTTTCAAATTTCGGAACACTGAGCTTGATTCTTTTGTTTGTAAGACTGCGGTTTTCAATCAGCTTGATCAGAGTGTCCTCGCTATATTCGCCACGGATCAAATACATGGAAATATCAAAATCATACGAATGCATTTCTTGTACTGTTTCATCGTAGACTCTGTTTTTATAAGGAAGAGCCAGAACCTCAATGACATCATCATAATAATAGCCGTAGTATGCAGTTTCATTCATAAAGTCTGTTTGCTTTTCATTGCCGTTTCTGTCAGTAAAGATATCCTTCTTTGTTGCATCTTCATCAAACTCATTCTGCCACGCTGCCTTAAAGTATACCGCATTTAACAACGCCATAATAAACTGATCATTATGTGCCATGTCTTCACTCATAATACAGTCAATTTTACCGTTTGTTTTCTCTGTAACCCAACGATTGATTTCACCGGCAATCACATCTTCTGTGGAACGGTTCACTTCCGCATCATAATAAGTTTTTATGATATCCTGATATTGCTTTGAAAAAGTTTGGGTAGTATGACTTTCATTGAGCCATAGTGCATTTGCAATGTTAAGTTTTAAAACATCGGCTTTCTGATAGCCTTCTATCAGTTTTTTAGCATATCGGTTATATTCTTCTAAATCGCTGATTTCCAATGCATCTAAAATTTCTGCTTTGGTAGTTCCAACAGCACCGTTTGCCGCCATAGCAAACGCCATTTTAATCGATAAGGGAGAGAACATATAGTTTTTATCTGTCGGCATTTGTGCTTTTAATCTGTCAGAGAAAGATGCAGCATCAGATTTACTTACACCGGAGCTTGCATATACTCTTACAAGCGTTACAACAGCCTGTTCGGTGGTGTAGTAATCCTTGGGAGCAAACTTGTTGTTTCCGATTCCCTTCATAATTCCTAAATTGCAGATTCTCTGAACTGCACTCATCGCCCAATCGGAAATCTGTACACCATCTGCAAACTCAAAATACAATTCGGTACTTGCCAAATCGGGATGCACCACTAAAATCAGACGATTGAGAATGGTTGCCGCTTCCTCACGGGTCAGTAAATCATCGGGAGCAAACTCTGTTTCAGATTTTCCGTTGATAATGCCCATCGTGCTTAACACCCGGATTTTCGGATTGTCCGTATCCCAAAAGGCAATATGTCCGTCATCCACCGTCAAATCTCCGAATTCTGAAATATAGTTATATACCAGTTCACAAAATACTTCTCTGGTGATTGCACCGGGGAAATTATAATTTCCCTGCAGGATATTTAATGCCTTTGCTTTGTCAATATCTGCCCATGCCCATTCGCTTGGCGGATTAGAAGTTGCAGAGAGCTGTTCCGAATCAGCATCATCTGAAGCAACCATAATAGATGTCATAAACAACAATATAACGGATAAAATGATGGATACGTATCGTTTCATGGCGTAACCTCCTTACTCTGTTAACCGAAATGTTCCTGCTATATTTGCCAGTTCTGTTTGCAGGACCTCTTTTGTATGTTTCGGATATTCCCAGGATATGATATAAACGGTTTTGTCTGACTGATGCAGATAAAACCACAAGATATCTCCATCTATTTGTGTTCCGCAAATTGAGTCTCCTGTCATATCCTCAAAGATGTAGTCTTCGTTCTCTCGTAAAAATCGGCTTCTTGCTGTAATTTCATCTGTATTCTGATAAGTGTATACTTTGATTTTAACATCATCTTTCTTGATAGATTCCCAAGATTCCTCCAAAGCACCGTCGTCGTAATCTTTTTCATAATGGTAGTTCTCAGAAGGAATACTCAGTTCATACCCGTCTCCCCGATGCAGAGTATCTTCACCGTCCACCGTAGTATATACGGTATCGTTCTTTACTTTTGGAAGATAACGGTTCTTCGGCTGAATCTCGCTACATCCGGAAACTGTCAACAGACTTCCTATCAATACCAACAGAACAATTTTTTTCATTATTTTTCCTCCTTAACTGACTTTTACTGCGGTATATGTCATGGATAGCAACTTCTTTTTTAGTAATATAGACGCACTGGAAGAGGAAAATGTTCCCAATGTTTTTCACCATATAAAAAAGCTGAATCCAACGATTCAGCTTTTTTAATATGTTACCATTATCTAAGGCGATGAGAAAATTGAATGAAAATGGAGAAACCGAATCAAAGCCCTGCTTTGACTTTGCCCGAAGGCGTATATTGTATACACCGAGTGGCGAGGTTCATCCATTTGAAACGATTTTATCGAGCCGTAACAGAATTAGTCTAAAAATTCTTTGGTAATGTTATATACATTTTCCACGGATTTCTTCATCAGTTCTTCTTCTTCCGGAGAAAGAACTACGGGAACATCCAGCTCTACACCTTCGTTGCTTACGATTCTGGGCATACTTACAGCAACATTTTTGAAGCCGTAGAGTTCTTCTTTGCTGATACTTACGGGTAACACTCTGTCTTTACCGTTTAAGATCGCATCCGTGATATCACTTACAGAGCTTGCAACACCGAAGTAGGTAGCACCTTTGTTTTTAATGATTTCTGCACCGCCCAGTTTCACGTCTTCTTTAATCTGTGCTTTTTCTTCTTCGGTTAAAGGATGACCGTGAATGGTGTTTAAGTTAACGATAGGTTCGCCGGCGATGGTAGCATGACTCCAGTAGGGGAACTGAGTTTCACCGTGTTCACCAATCATCATAGCGTGGATATTCTTAACGTTCATATCAAACAAATCATACAGTTTCTGCTGCAGACGGATGGTATCCAGGTAAGTACCGGAACCAATAACCTTACCTGCAGGAAGACCGGTCCATTTCTGAACTAAGGTGGTCAATACATCCACAGGATTGGATACGATTACAAAAATACCACCGTTGTAGTATTTCATAATATCAGAAACAATATTTTTCATAATGGAAACGTTTTTGCAAGCCAAATCCATTCTGGTTTCGCCGGGTTTTCTGTTAACACCGGCGGTGATGATGATTATATCGCTGTCTTTTACTTCAGAATAGTCGCCTGCGGTAATTTTCATAGAACCGAATACAGGACATGCATGGGAAATATCCAACGCTTCACCGTATGCTTTTTCTTTGTTAACATCAATTAACACCATTTCGTGTGCAAGGTTTCTTGCTGCGATGGTATAAGCAATGGAAGCTCCTACAAAACCTGCTCCTACGATTGTAACTTTTTTCTTGGAAGTACTCATATTATAACCTCTTTTCGCTCATAATGCTGGATGAATTGAAATCCTAACCCATTTTATTACACTACTCACATTCTACCAAAAAAAAATATTTTTGTCAATGGCTTTTTCGTTTTTTATGCAGATTTCTTCTTTTTTTCCAGAAACTTTCATATAGTGAAGTATCATTCCCACTACAGGAGGAAAACACATTGTTTCAATTTGGCAAATTAAGAAATCATTTCACCCGGCAAAAATTTTGTTATTTGTTGATTCTCATTCTATTCATTTTTGGATTTTTCATTGGCGGTTTTTATGCCAATTTATCTCAACCCCAAGACTTTTCGGAAGCACTTTCCACAGCGGAACAGTTTATTTCATCATCCAAAAACGCTAATTTAAACTTCAAACTGCTGTTTTCGGAAGAAATCACCCCCTACCTTCTGATTCTCTTGTCCTCTTTATGCATATTCGGACTCCCCATCATGGTTTTTTTTATATTTAAAACGGGATTTTCCTCCGGATTTTTTCTCGCCTTTTTAATTAAGGGTTTCGGTCTGAAAGGGTTCTTTTTAGGTGGACTGTTTTTGTTTGTACAAGTTCTGTTTCTGCTCCCTGCACTGCTGATTATCAGCGCCAGGTGTTGGTATACCCATCAGTTTTTGCTTTGTGCAATTACCCATCGGCTTTCCCCAAAACAAAGTTTAAAAAACGAACTTTTGCTTCTTAGTGCAAGTTTTCTGTTGGGGTGTATTCTGGTGCTTTTGGGTGTCACCATCAAAGCATTTTTGTTGCCTCACATCTGCAATTACCTTTTTCTGTAGCAAACGAATTTCTCCGCCAAAAGAATTGACAAACTGCTCCCCAACGTATATAATAAAGACACAAATCCTACAAAAAGGAAGTATGTGTCTATGTTACTGAAAGAAATTATAGAACAATTAGAAGCCTTCTCCCCGCCTCACCTGGCAGAAAGCTGGGACAACGTGGGTCTGATGTTGGGGCATCCCATGTGGAACATTCAAAAATGTTATGTGGCACTGGACATCACCGATGCTGTCATTGAGTTTGCCATCCAGCAGAAATGCCAGCTGATTGTCACCCATCATCCGTTTCTGATGAGCGGACTGAAGTCTATCAATTTAGAAGATCCAAAGTGTCGTCAAATCGCTACGTTACTAAACCACAACATTGCAGTTTATTCTATGCACACCAATTTTGACAGTTGTCAGCAGGGTGTGAATGACCACCTTTGCGAACTGTTAAAACTGCGGGACTACCATACGGACGAGCCTTCTATTTTCCGAAAAGGCTTCTATCAGGAGTCCATTACCTTACGGGAATTTATCTCCCGCGTGAAAGATGTTTTGGGCGTTTCCTATGTAAATTATACCGGTGATTTAAACCGACAAATTCAATCGGTTGCTGTTGTTGGCGGAAGCGGCGGAAGCATGGTGGCAGAAATGGCAGATTGTGATGTATATCTGACAGGGGAAGCCAAATATCACGAATATCAACTGGCAGAAACCATAAATCTTTGCATGGTAACTGCCGGTCATTTTGAAACCGAAGCTCCGGCACTTGATACCATTCGCTCTCTCCTGAGAGATCTGTCCCTGGAAGTAGTGACCGGTGAACAGTACCTAGGTTTTTACCAAACGGTATAACGAAAGAAAGGAATCCACTATGACACGCATTTTAGTATTTTCCGACAGTCACGGAGAAACCAATCGGATGATAAAAACCATCCAAAATCTGCCCTCTGTGGACGGAATCATTCATTTGGGAGACTTAAACCGGGATATTACGGAATTAGAAGACAACTTTTTTGAGATTCCCATCTACGGTGTCCAGGGCAACAATGACCACACCGGTTTGTATCCTAACGAAAAGATACTCACCATAGATGGAAAGAAAATTTTTATTACACACGGGCATTACTACCTTTTTGGACTTGACCCGGAACCGTTGAAAACAGTTCCTTCAACGGAAGGGGCTGAACTGATTCTTTACGGACATACTCACATTGCCTATACCGAAAAATATGACGGAAAAATACTTGCCAATCCGGGCAGTATCTCCCGTCCCCGAACAGGAGCTCCCTCCTACGGAGTCATTGAAATTGAAGATGGAATTCTGCGGTATTGCAATATTTTAATACCGGAAATTTTCTAATCTTACCAACGAAAAAACAGAGTATCTGAAGTTCAGATACTCTGTTTTTATGTAACAAAAGATTAGCTTTCAAACCCTAATTCTTTTTTGAATTCATCTAAATTTACAATTCTGTTTTCCAGTCTGGATTTTTCTGCTGCAAAGGAAATCAGATGATTTTCCACAGAAATACCGATAGCACTAAGTTCTTTTTCATCACAAGTTCCGGTAATGTAATCATACAGAGAATTCATCAGACCCTGGTCGCCGCCGCCGTGACCGCCAACAATGGAGTTGGATGCCGTCGCATTTTCCAAATCAATTTTGGTTTTCTGACGGGTTCTGAAATCAAAAAATTCCAACAACATATCACCAATGGAACCGCTTAATTCCCCATCGGTACCCATCACACGGATGTAACGTCCGCCTTCGTTGAACGCACTCATATTGAAAGATGCCACAGCACCGTTTTCAAATTCCAGGTTTACCACCTGATGGTCCACCACATCATTATCACATTTGTAAACACATTTTCCGTACTGAGTGGTTTTTAACGCTTCTGCCACTTCTTCATTGGTTGGGGTTTCTTTCTTGGTGGCAGCATTACGGAACCAGGTGTTCTTTTCGTCTTCTAAGTACAGTTTTACTGCGTTGTAATAACAGGTGTCATATACAGGGCAGGTTTTATCGCAACGTTCGGGAGATCCTTCCGGAGCATTTTCCAACGTAAAATGAGACAAAGAACCAAAAGAATGAACGTTTTTACAGGGAGAACCAACCAACCACTGAATAATATCCATATCGTGACAGCACTTCTGCAAAATCATGCACGAACTTCTGCCGGAATTGCCCCAGTTGCCTCTGACAAAGCTGTGACTCTGATGTACATGTCCCACACATTCGGTATGGTGAACAGAAAGCACAGTTCCGATTTTCCCTTCGTTAATCATTTCTTTGATTTTCATAAAGAAGGGTGCATAACGAAGCACGTGACAAACCAGAATTTTGGTACCTTTTGCTTTTGCGGCATTTGCCATTGCCACACATTCTTTATAATCAGAAGATACCGGTTTTTCCAAGAGAATGTCATAACCTAATTCAATGGCTTTCATACAGGGAGCATAATGCAACTGGTCCATAGTTGCAATGATAGCGATATCTGCAAATTTGGGTACTGCCAAAATATCTTCCCAGGTTTCATAGCACTGCTCATCCGTCAAACCGTAGGTTTCTTTTACAAACTGTCTTAATTCCGGAACCGGATCTGCAACCCCTACCACCTGAAATTTATCCTTAGGCATTCTGCTGATATAAATTCTGCCACGGTCGCCGGCACCGATTAAAACCACTTTTAACTTTTCCATAATTATCTCCTTTGATGTCAAATATTTTAAGCTATTTTCAGTATAGCACACATCTCCCCATATGTAAATAACAAAAAACAACATTTTTACATTTTTTTCAATTTGTTTCTGTAGAAAATGAGAAAAAGAAAACATTTCCCTCTTGCATTGAGACAAAAAAAGTGTTATAATGACAATATTCCTAAAAATCTTAAAAGATTCGAGGTGTCAGTTACGAACAAACAGAACCCTATCCCACAAAAAAAACGAAGTATTTTAAGAGTGCTGTACTTTTTTTTAGCGCCCTTTATTTTGCTTTGTTCTTTGGAGGTGATGCATCTGTCGTTCCCCAAGTCGATAGATGCTGTATTGAAAGATTCCTATTACCCCGTCAAGCTTCTGTTAAGTTATCTGTTTGTACTGTCCTGGCAAAGTCTTTTTTACACTTTAACGCAAAGCTCTTTTACCTCTAATCTCATCAACACCTGCGTGATGTTTATGATTGGATATTCCAGTGAGGTATTAGGCAGAGTCAACGGAAATCCGTTACTCCCCTCAGATTTACTGCTCATAAAAAATGTGAAAGAAATTGCATCCTTTGCAGAAATTCCTTCTTTCTGGTCGGCTCCCGTGGCAGTAGCAATCAACGGAATCTCTCTGATTCTGCATTTTATTGTGTGCCGACTTCGTCCCGAAAAGCCGAAATTATTCAAGCGTGTGTGGCTCAGTTGGATTTCCATAGGTGCTTTTTGTCTTGCTACCTTTACCATTTGCTTAAGTCCGCAGTTCCGCTACGGTTTTCTTCCCAAAATCGGGGTGCAGATTTCTGCATTTAACCCAATTGAAGATTACAACTCCAACGGTGCTGTTCTGACCTTTTTCCCAAGAATCGGGGACTTGGTCGTAAAAGAAACCGAAAACTACAGCGAGCTTGCAATTTGTGCCTTAAATTCCAAATATCCCACCCCTCAATCCGTTGAAACCAAACGGAAAGCCAATGTTATCATCATTCAGAACGAAGCCTGGTGGGACCCTGCCCAAATGCCGGAAGTAACCTATAGCGAAGATTTGCTTTCCGGGATCCGCTCTCTTAAAAAAAATACAGTCAAGGGAACCTTTTTATCTCCTGTCTATGCAGGCGGAACCTGTATGCCGGAATTTGAAGTAGTTACCGGAATTCCCACTTATTTTCTTCCCTCTTCTGCATATCCCTACACCCAATATATTACCGACCAAACCCCATCGATTGTTTCGGTATATCAGCAGCTTGGATATCAGACGGTGGCACTCCACCCATACAAGAAGAATTTCTACAACCGCGCTACCGCCTATCCCCTGCTTGGATTTGACACATTTAAAGGAATGGATGAATTTGAATCCACCGAAAAATCCGGTGCCTATATTGATGATATGTCCTGTGTCAATCAGATTATTCACGAATTTGAAAACAAAACCGCAGACCGGATTTTCCAGTTTGTAGTCACCATGGAAAATCACGGCACCTACACCGCTCCACGCTACGAAAGCTTTGACTTTGAAATGGAAGCTCCCACTCTTTCGGAAGAAGATTATCTGGATTTACAACGGTATTCTCAAGGGGTGTACAATGCGGATAAGGCTTTTATGGCATTGGTGGAATATTTTAAAACTGTAGACGAACCCGTGATTCTGGCAATGTACGGTGACCATCTGCCTCTACTTGGCACCAACGGCAGTACCTATATGGATTCCGGCTTTGTAGAGCAGTCGGAAATCTTTGTTTCCTCCGAACATCCCCAACTGTACGAAACACCCTACGTGGTATGGACCAACTACAATAAACCAAATTTCAATCTGGAAAAAGTCATCAGTGGAAACACCTTAGGATTACGATTGTTTTTAGCAAGTGGCAACGAAGCACCCTGGTATTTCGGCGTTTTGGATGAATTCAGCCGAAAATACCCGGCAGTAGGCAAAACCGCTTTGTATCATCAGAATGGTGAAAAAATCACCCACTTTGACCCGGAAGATGATGCCTTACGGCAAGCCTATGAAATGCTCATTTATGATATTCTTCACGGAAAGCAGTATTGTGTCAAATCGTCTCTGTTGCAAACACCATAACGTATTTTTTAAATTATAACAAAAAACTGACTTTGCTTCCAACGCAAAGTCAGTTTTTTTATTCACAAGACAATTAATATCTGTAGAAACTGATGGTTCTGTTGGTCCCATCCCAATAGCAGGTTCCGAAGGCAGCCAGGTCGTCAATAAATATGACAGTATAACCATTTACGTTGTAACCGGAAATCGGATATCCGTAAGAATAGGTCTTAATATCTGTATAGTATACATCCATTGCTTTAGTACCGACAATACCACCGGCACCGGTGTGCCGGTATACCGAATGAATCACTTTGTCCCCTTCATCAATATACAAAGAACGAACGTCATTCTTATACACCACTTTAAAGCCGTATAAGCTTAAATCCTCAGCTACAATCGCAGTATTACCTTCAATGTTGAAGGATCGGATGGGATGTCCGTCAATATAGGCACGAATGTCGGTGTGAAGCACCTGATTGATAATGCTTCCGGGACCAACGACTGACGACTGCGGATCGGGAGTAACGCTGTCAACCGGGTTCGCGGAATTGTAATGAATGGTAACTTCTTTTAATTTTTTATTATAGCTGGAATTAACTCCGGAGATACTTTCCCACTGAGTCTGGGAACCTTCATAATAAATATCTGTCAGACTTTCACACGAGTCAACAACATAATTTCCCAATTTCGTCAAAGATGCAGGAATTCTTATAGATTCCAACGATTTACATTTGTAAAAGGCGGATTTTCCAATTTCTTGGGCTTCCACAGACATTTCAACCGCAGTCAATCCTTCACATCCCGAAAATAAGCTTTCCGGCAGAACTCTTAATCCTCTCGGCAACTTGGCGGTTTCTAATGAAACACACCCGCTAAATACACCTGTTCCGATAGTGGATACGTTATCAGGAATCGAAATGCCGGTAAGAGAATCACAGTTTCTAAATGCGGATTTGGCAATTGTTCTCAGGGTGCTCGGAAGGGCCACACTTCTGAGTGCAGTACAATCACTAAACGCATATTCATAAATTTGCTTGACTCCTTCCGGAATGTTCATACTTGCTAAATTGGCACATCCATAAAATGTATTGGCCCCAATTTCTGTAATTCCGGCAGGCAGCGTAATACTGCTGAGCTTTGTACATTTATAAAATGCATATTCTCCAATATAGCTTACCGAATTGGGAACTATAATCTGAGAGATGGAACCGCAGCCATAAAAAGCATTGTCACCTATGGAGGTTACGCCCTGTGCAACAACAACCTTTTTTACCTTGTTTTTTTGAGATATCCACGGAAAATCATGCCAAGCAAAATTATACATATCTCCAGAACCGCTGATAGTTAACGTACCGGAATCATCCAATGTCCAGGATAAATTCACACCACATTCTCCTGATGCGGCATAAGCTGAAAACGGAAGGAAGCAGAATGCCAAAACCATAGTTAACAGCAAACAAATTATTCTTTTGTTCATTTTTAAAATTCCTTTCTTTATAACTTTTTTTGCAGGAACTGCACATTTTCTGACACTTACCCCTTTCTTTGCATCATTTTCCCACCACTTAAAACAATTATACTCAATATATTGAGTATTGTCAAGAGATTAAGTATGATAAAATAAGAGTGGTGATAAAAAATGATTAGCTACAAACCATTTTATGAAACACTCTATAAAAAAGGAATTACAGAATACTATCTGATTTTTAAGCAGGGATTTTCGGCAAATACCTTGCATCGCATCAAAAAAGGCGAAGCAATCAGCACCAAAACTCTGGATGCACTTTGCTACGCCTTGGATTGTAATGTGGGAGATATTATCCGATTTGAAAAAGAATAACAAAACCAAAGGGCGTGTAAAAAACTCAGTTTTTTTACACGCCCTTTTACATTTTGGATTTTAATTTCCGTTCTTATCCTTCAATCTGACGATACATTAACTGTGCATCGTCTTTTTTTACGACCTCTTTGACTTCAATCACTTCCACGGTAATGGTTTTCAAGCCAAACTGAAGAGTAAGAATATCGCCGACTTTCACTTCAGAGGAAGGCTTCGCCACTTTGCCGTTGATGGTTACTTTTCCGCCTTCACAAGCTTCCTGAGCAACGGTACGGCGTTTGATAATGCGGGATACTTTTAAATATTTATCTATTCTCATTTTTTCGTACCTTTTTATTCTTTTAATCTTTCCAACCATTCTGGCAGATGGCTGCAGTCACGGTGTTTTTCATTAGCATTGCAATGGTCATAGGACCAACGCCTCCGGGGACAGGAGTAATGGCAGACGCTACTTTGGACACTTCGGCAAAATCCACGTCACCGCAGAGAGTTTTATCCGGCATACGGTTAATTCCAACGTCAATGACAACTGCACCTTCTTTCACCATATCCGCAGTAACAAAATTAGGTTTCCCGATGCCTACCACCAGGATATCCGCACGTTTGGTCACTTCTTTTAAGTTTTGGGTACGGGAATGACAGATGGTTACGGTTCCGTTCTGATGCAGCAACAGCATTGCCTGGGGTTTGCCCACGATATTACTTCTGCCCAGTACCACACATTCTTTTCCGGTAACATCAATTCCGCTATCTTTGATAAGCTCCATCACACCGGCAGGAGTACAAGGCAGAAAATCGTAGTTTCCAATCATAATTTTACCCACATTCTGAGGATGAAATGCATCCACGTCTTTTTGGGGGTCGATGGTATTGATAACCGTTTCTTCGTTAATATGCTTGGGCAAAGGTAGCTGCACCAAAATACCGTTGACAGAATCATCTTCATTTAATTTACGAACCAAATTGAGTAATTCTTCTTCAGAAGTGTCACCGGGCAGTGCAAATTCCTGAGAGTTGATTCCCAAAGCTTCGCACGCTTTCTTTTTGGAGTTTACATAGACACGGGAAGCAGGATCATCGCCCACGATGATGACGGTTAACCCCACGCTGATTCCTTTTTTGTTCAGGTCTGCCACCTTTTCTTTCATTTCGTCCTTGATTCGTTGTGCTACCATTTTTCCGTCTAAAATCATCTTTTTTCATCTCCTTCTCTGAATGCTTGTGGTAAGGCAACAGTTGTGCCATCAAATATTCCATACCTGCTTCTTTTAATGCCTTTTTCACCATTTCCCGATTTTCGGGCTTATAGGTCTGAAGCATTGCTCTTTGCATGGTTTTTTCCTGATAGGATTTTGCCACATACACGCTTTTTCCCGTTCTGGGGTCCAGTTCAGTGTAATACATAGCGGTGGATAGAGTTCCCGGCGTAGGATAAAAATCCTGGACCTGTTCAGGAACCATTTTATGTTTCTTTAAAAAGAGAGCAAGTTCCACAGCATCCTGCACCCGGCTGCCCGGATGGGAGGACATCAGATACGGCACCAGATATTGCTCTTTCCCTGCTTGTTTGGTTAACTGATAAAACTTCTTCATAAATCCTTCAAAAACTTCAATGTTGGGTTTTCCCATGTAGCGAAGCACATTGTTGGAAGAATGTTCGGGTGCAACCTTTAACTGTCCCGAAACGTGATGTTCCACCAATTCTTGAAAGAAAGTGTCATTTTTGTCTGCCATCAGGTAATCAAAACGGATTCCCGAACGGACAAACACTTTTTTCACTTTCGGTAAACTGCGTAATTTTCGTAATAATTCCAGGTAATCCCGATGGTCTGCTTTCAGGTTCTTACAAGGGGTAGGGAACAAACATTGCTTATTCTTGCAGGCGCCCACTTTCATCTGATTTTCGCAAGCGGGGAATCGGAAGTTTGCGGTAGGACCGCCCACATCATGAATATATCCTTTAAAATCAGGTTCTGCAATAATTTTTTTTGCTTCTTCAATGATAGATTTATGACTTCTTGCCGTCACAATTCTGCCCTGATGAAAGGCAAGAGAACAAAAGTTACAGCCTCCAAAACAGCCACGCTGAGAAATAATGGAAAACTTCACTTCACTGATAGCAGGTACTCCACCCTCTTTTTCATAAATAGGATGATAAGTTCTCATAAAAGGCAAGCTGTACACCTTGTCCAGTTCTTCACCGGATAAGGGTTTACAAGGAGGATTTTGCACCACATAACGGTCAATATGATGCTGAATTAACGTTTTTCCGATAAACGGATTTTGTTCCCCAAAGCTTTCTTTGGTAAATTTGGCATATTGCTTTTTGTCTTCCCGCACCTGTTCAAAGGTGGGTAATATCACAGCATTTTCAATATGGTCTATGTTCTTGGCCTGATACACGATGCCGGGCAATTTCTTGATTTCATCACGTGTACCGTTCTTTAAAAATTCGGCAACCTTACGGATGGTGATTTCTCCCATTCCGAAGATTAAATAATCTGCTTTCGCATCCACTAAAATACTGCGACGAACCTTGTCACTCCAATAATCGTAGTGAGCAAGACGTCTAAGCGATGCTTCCAGTCCGCCTATCACCACAGGAATCTGCCCGTAGGCTTCCCGGATACGATTGGTATATACAATCACCGCACGGTCGGGACGTTTGCCCGTTTTTCCGCCGGGAGAAAAAGCATCGGTGCTTCTTGGCTTTTTGTTGACGGTATAGTGATTCACCATAGAATCCAGATTTCCGCTGTTCACCAAAAAGCCTAATTTGGGTTTTCCAAACCGCATAAAATCCGTTTTGGATTTATAATCCGGTTGTGCCAGAATTGCCACCCGATAGCCATCTGCCTCCAACACACGGGAAATAATAGCAGTGCCAAAAGAGGGATGGTCCACATAGGCATCTCCTGTTACTAAGACGAAGTCCACTTCGCCCCCGTACTGCTCGTTTACTTCTTCCATTGTGATGGGCAAAAATTTATTCATGTTATATTCCTTTATATCCTAAAACAATTTTGAAATTTCTTCGTTGGTTTTCTGATAAATTTCTTCGATATGCTCCTGGAAAAACTGACATACCCGAATCGCATGTTCACGGGTGGGAACCAACACATTTAAAGAAAACTGTTCCTGATTGTTTTCCAGCACTTTAATCCCTGCCAGAAATTCGCCGCCTTCGGGCATAAAGTCCGCAATGACTGCGGTTTTCGGTTCTTCGCTTTTTTTCTTTTCCAAAATGGCTTCATCTAATTTTTTGCGGATAAGAAGAGGTATTTTTGATTGAAAAAAGCCTGCAGTTTCTTTCCCTTCTTCGGTCAACTCATAGTAGTGCTTTCCGCTATCCATAAATACACGAAGCTGTTCCATTTTGACCAGCTCATAAATATTATATTGCAGATTAAAATAATCCACCTCTTGCCCGTCCATAATGAATTTGGTGAGTTCCGGATTGGTCAGAGAATCTCCGTATTCTTTGGCAACATACAGAATAATCAACCGTAAAATAAAATCATCCTGCAAAATTTTTTCAAAAGGCATAGTATTGTTCTCCTTTTATGTTTGTTCTAATAGGAATGGTCAAACCGAATGATAAGGCGGTTACGTTCGCCTGCCTTTTTCTGAATCATTTCGGTGAGTTCTTTCTCTGAATGGGGAAATTCGTAAGGTTTCACCACATCAAATAGTACATTGTTGTGACTTTCCAAAAATACCACGCGAAAATCATGGATGGAAAGTTCTTCGGAAATTCCACCTACAATTTCTGAAATCCGCTGACGAAGCAGCATAACATCGGGATTGTCGGTTTCCACCGGGTCCATATGAATCACCAGATGGATTCCGAATTTTTCCTGAAAATACATCTCAATGTGGTCCACAATATCGTGGCTGACAGTAATATTCTGCGACGCAGGGAATTCCACGTGAACGGTGGCAAAATATTGCCCTGCACCGTACTCATGCACCAACAAATCGTGTATCCCGATGATGCTGTCATGATAGTTTAAAATCTCAGTTTCAATTTGTTTGACCAGTTCTTGTTTGGGTGGTTTGCCAAGCAGTGGGTCCAAAGTCTGAGAAATCAGTCCCCATCCGCTGTATAAAACCAATAACGACACCGCTGCCCCCACATAACCGTCTAAAGGCAGATGAAAATAGGTTCCCAAAAGGAAAGAAATCAAAATACCGGCAGTAGCAAAAGCATCGTTTAAGCTATCCTGTGCCGTTGCAAAAATCGCAACCGAATCCAGTTTTTTTCCGATTTTTTTATAAAAACAGTAAAGCCACAGCTTCACCACAACTGCCACACCCATCACCCAAATTGCCGCAGGGTGAAACAAGACTTCTTTGGGAGAGAAAATATCCTCAACAGCAGTTTTTAACAGGGAAAGTCCCAGCATCATAATGAGAAAGGACACCAACAGTCCGGTGATATATTCATATCTTGCGTGACCAAAGGGATGGTCTTTATCTGCCGGCTTTGCCGCCAGACGGAATCCTACCAGAGTAATCACCGAATTTCCCATATCGGAAAGGTTGTTAACACCGTCTGCCACAAGGGAGATACTCCCAAACAAAATCCCCGACAGAATTTTTGCCACACAAAGCAGAATATTACAAACAATCCCAACACCACCGGTCAGCTTGGCGTAACGCCCCCGAACAGTAGGGTCAGAAAGATTAGCATGTTCTTTTACAAATAGTTTGACAAGAAAATCAGTCATTTCCCTGTAGTTCCTCCCAGGTTTCATACAGCTTGGTTAAAACTTGCTCCAACTCCTCCAGCCGGTCACAGGTTTGCTGTAACCGGGCAAAATCCGATGCAATTTCCGGATTTGCCATTTCTTCCTGCAATCTGGAAATTTCTGCTTCGGTTTCCTCAATGGAAGCTTCAGTTTTTCTTAAGTTGTTTTTCCGTTTGGTTTCCTCTGCTCTGTCTTTTTTAGAGCGGTAAAACTCATTGGTTTTTTCCGTATTTTTTTCTTGCGGAATAACAGCCGTTTCTTTATGCTTCTCTAAATAATAGTCATATTTTCCATCATAAATGACCATTTCTCCCGGTTTCATTTCCACAATTTTGGTGGGAACTTTATTCAAAAGATAACGGTCATGCGACACCATAATGACCGTACCGGGGTAGTCTGCCAACGCTTGATCGAGCACTTCTTTGGAGGATAAATCCAAATGGTTGGTCGGCTCGTCCAAAATCAGGACATTCCCTTTTTCCAGCATCATTACGGCAAATTTAATCTTGGCTTTTTCGCCGCCGGATAACACGCCCACCTTTTTATAGACATCTTCTCCGGTAAGGAGTAAGCTTCCTAAGATTCTTCTTAGTTCCTGTTCGTAAATGGAGGGAAAACGGTCCCACAATTCAGAAAGTGCGGTTTTTTCGGGATGCAGATCCGTTGTTTCCTGCTCGAAGTAGGATTTTTTCACTCCACCGCCCCAGGTGATGGTACCTTTTTCGTAGGGAAATTTATTCAGTATCGCTTTTAACAGACTGGTTTTCCCAACACCGTTGGCACCTACAATGGCAATTTTATCATTTTTTCTGATGTGAAGATTCACATCGGGATTTAACAGTTTATCTTTCACCTTCAGTTCCAGATGCTCTACCTTTAACACATCCTTCACAGGCTCGGTCGTAAACGAAAATTTCAGATGAATGGATTTTAAATAATCGGAGGGTTTTTCCAAGACCTCCATATTATCTAAAATATGCTGACGGCTTTTGGCACTTTTTGCTGTAGAAGCTCTTACCTGATTGCGTGCCACATAATCTTTTAAAGAGGCAATTTCAGCTTGCTGTTTCTCATATTCTTTCTGCAGATATTCCAGCTGTTGTGCCTTTAACACCACAAATTTGGAATAGTTCCCACGATAGCGGGTTAGCTTTCCTTTGTAGATTTCGCAAATATCAGTCACACAGCGATCTAAAAAGTAACGGTCATGCGACACCAGTACAATAGCACCCTTATAGGCAGTCAGATATTCTTCCAGCCATTCCAACGTTTTAAAATCCAGATGGTTGGTCGGTTCGTCCAAAATTAAGAGATCCGGCTCCGACAACAATAGCTTTGCCAATGCAAGACGGGTTTTTTCACCGCCTGACAAACGGTCAATCGGAGTAGACAAATCCCTTCCCAAAAAACCCATCCCGTTTAATACGGTGTTGATTTTTATATCAACATGGTAGCCGTCTTTTTGTTCATACAAAGTCTGCAGACGAGCATATTCTTTGTGGTTTTCTTCGGTGTTTCCCTGGGGAGTAGAAAGGGTTTCGTAAAGCTTTTCCAGCTTTTCACCCATATGAAGCACATCAGAAAATACACTTCTCATTTCCTCTAAAATGGAATTTTCTCCCGAAAGTCCTGCATTCTGATGCAAGTAACCAATACGTTTTTTAGAAAACGCAATTTCTCCCCCGGTCGGCTCCTCTTCCCCGGTCATCAGATTGAGTAAAGTAGATTTCCCTGCTCCGTTGGCACCGATTAAACCGATGCGGTCGTTATCTTCAATTTTTAAAGTGATGTCGGTGAGAATTTCTTCGGCTCCGAAGAACTTTGACACCTTCTCCAATGCTACTATCATACCGTTACCTACGTTACAACAGCCACGGGGTATTCCCCCATGGCTGATTTTCTAACATTCGTTTCTTACGCTTTTTTCGCTAAAGCAGCTTTTAAAGCGTCTACTTTATCGTTTTTTTCCCATAATACACCTAAGTCTTCTCTGCCCATATGTCCGTAAGCAGCCAACTGTCTGTAAATGGGTTTTCTTAAATCCAGAGCAGAAATAATCGCTGCCGGACGAAGGTCAAATACTTCGTTTACCACATCTGAAATCATATCATCGGATACAGTACCGGTACCAAAGGTATCTACCATAACAGAAACAGGTTTTGCCACACCGATCGCATACGCAAGCTGAATTTCACAACGTTTTGCCAGACCTGCCGCTACAATATTTTTCGCTACCCAACGGGAAGCATACGCTGCACTTCTGTCTACTTTCGTGGGATCTTTTCCGGAGAATGCACCACCACCATGACGGGCATAACCGCCGTAGGTATCTACAATGATTTTTCTGCCGGTTAAACCGGAATCCCCCTGAGGTCCGCCCACAACAAAACGACCGGTGGGATTGACATAAATTTTGGTGTTTTCGTCCATCATAGAAGCATCAATGATGGGAGCAATCACGTGTTGTTTCATATCTTCACGGATGGTTTCCAGTTCCACCTCGGCTGAGTGCTGAGTGGAAATAACAATGGTATCAATCCGTTTGGGAATGTCATTTTCATATTCTACAGTAACCTGAGTTTTTCCGTCGGGACGCAGATAACCTAAGGTACCGTCTTTTCTTACATCAGTCAAACGTTTTGACAGCTTATGTGCCAAAGAAATGGGTAACGGCATCAGTTCAGGAGTTTCATCACAAGCGTAACCGAACATCATGCCCTGGTCTCCGGCTCCGGTAGATTTGTCATCACCGGATACATCAACCCCCTGAGCAATGTCAGGAGACTGTTCGTCAATGGAAGTAATCACAGCACAGGTGGTACCGTCAAAACCGTATTTGGCACGGTCATATCCAATATCCAGAACAACTTCTCTTGCAATTTTGGGGATATCCACATACCCTGTGGTGGTAATTTCGCCCATAACGGACACCAACCCGGTGGTACAGGTGGTTTCGCAGGCAACACGGGACATGGGGTCCTGCTTTAATATTTCATCTAAAATCGCATCCGAAATCTGGTCACAGATTTTATCCGGATGTCCTTCTGTTACAGATTCGGAAGTAAATAATTTTCTCATAATTCTTTTCTCCTCTCTATGATAACACCGTTTCTACTTTTTAAAAATAAAGAACACTGCACCCAATATGCATAAAAACGCATAGAAATAATTCCAAGTGAATTTTTCTTTTAAATACAGCACCGAAAAGATGGAAAACACCGTCAGGGTGATAACTTCCTGAATGATTTTCAACTGTGCTGTAGTAAAATAGTTAGATCCCAAACGATTTGCCGGTACCTGAAAAATGTATTCAAACAAAGCAATCGCCCAACTGGAAAGAATGACTACCCAAAGTGCGGTGCTTTTGAATTTTAAGTGTCCGTACCAGGCGAAGGTCATAAACACATTGGAAACCAAAAGCATCAGAATCGGAAGTGTTGGTTTTAAAAATTGCATAGGGATTCCTCCTTATTTCGTTGCCATACGTAAAAGCATCTGTAAATCTTCCTGGGAAAAATGGTACTTTTTGTTGCAGTAATGGCAAGACACTTCGGTGGTTTGTTCTTCTTCTATCATCGACTCAATTTCTTTTCTGCCTAAGCTTATGAGTGCGGTTTCCACACGGTAGCGACTGCAGTCGCAACGGTAAGCAGGTTCTTTTTTGGAAAGAATCTGATAGTCAAACCCTAAAAGCAACATCGATAAAATCTCGGTTGCATTCTTTCCGTCTGCAATGAGAGATGAAATGGATGCAGGCATCGCCTTTACATTGGCTTCCACCCGGTCGATAATGTCATCAGGTGCACCCGGTAACAGCTGAATCATAAAACCGCCTGCAGAAAGAATGGCAAAATTCTGTGCTACCAATACACCAAGACCCAACACGGTGGGAATCTGTTCTGACTGCATATAATAGTAAGAAATATCTTCGGCAATCTCCCCGGAAATCAGTTCAACTGTCCCAACATAGGGTTCTTTCATTCCGATATCACGGACAATGGTCAGGCTTCCTTTGTGTCCCAACGCACCACCCACATCAAGCTTTCCGTCTTCCCGTAAGGGCATCGCCACATCGGGATTTGAAACAAACCCTTTTACCTGATTTTGTCCGTTGGCTTCAGCAACTACATTTCCGATAGGTCCTTCACTGCGAAACTGCACCGAAACACGGTCTGTTTCGTTTTTCATATCATTGGCAAGAATCAATGCGGCAGTCAGGGTTCTGCCCAAAGCTGCAGATGCAACCTTTCCGGTTCCGTGAAGCCCCTGTGCTTCTCTGACCACTTCGGTGGAGTTAATCACATAAGCTTTCACATAGCCGTCTGCCGTAATGGCTCTGATAATTTCGTCCATAATCTGTCCTCGCTTTTTTAAGAATCCATTTCTTGTTTCCCGCGGGAAGCAAAGCTTTTTTCCACGGGAAGAGTAATTACGATTTCTGTTCCCTCATTTAATTTGGAGGTAAGTGTAATTTCCCCGGCGTGAGCATTGATAATTTCTTTGGCAATCGCAAGTCCAAGACCTGTGCCGCCCTGCTCACGGGATCGGGCTTTATCCACACGGTAAAACCGCTCGAAAATTCGTTTGATATCCTTTTGGGGAATTCCCATTCCATTGTCGGCAATGCGGATGATGGCATTGTCTGACACATAGCTGGAATATATTTTAATTGCCCCATAGTTTGGGGTATATTTAATAGCGTTTGATACAATATTGATGATTACCTGCTGCATTCTGTCATAATCCAGTGCAATAGCAGGAATTTCATTAATCATGGTATAACTTAAAATCTGATGCTTTTTCTTCGCTTCAAACTGCATCTTTTCGGAAACATCTTTCAAAATGGCTTCTACCCGCATCCGGGTCAGATTCAGTTCTACCCCGTTATCTAACCGGGACAAAGTTAAAAGGTCGGAAACCAAACGGGTCATACGGTCGGTTTCCCTGTGAATGGTATCCAGGAATTTCTCCTGAGTTTCCCGATCCACCATTCCGCTTTCCAGGGTTTCAATGTATGCCTTTACAGTGGTTAACGGTGTACGCAGTTCGTGGGATACATTGGCAACAAATTCCCGACGGGACAATTCTAATTTTCTCGATTCGGTTACGTTCTGTACATCCACAATCACGCCGCCGATTTTGTCATCGGAATACTTAAAACTGCCGAAATAAAACCGCAGATAATAATCGTTGTAGTCGGTTTCTTTGATGATTTGCTTATCCTGATTGAGATAAAGAAAATCCCCCAAAGAAACATCTGAAAAAATTCCGGAAAAAAATTCGTCAAAATGAATGGATTCATCCTCTACCGAAAGATACTTTTTCGCTGACGGGTTAATCAGAAGCAGTTCCCCTTCGGTATCAAATGCCACAATTCCGTCGGTGGAGTATTCCATAATCTTTTCCAGTTTTGTATTTTGCGTGGCAACCTCCTGAACCGTTTCCTGAAGGCGCTGACCCATGGTACGAAAGGTATTCGTCAAAACCCCGATTTCGTCCTTGGAAACAGACGGGTCTCCCAATTCAAACTTCCCTTGCGTCATTTTTTCGGCACGTGCTGTCAAATTTTTGATGGGCGTAGTGATGGTCTTAGACAGAAGATATCCCAAAATTACCGAAATCAAAAGTGCCGCCAACAACGCCTGCAAAATGATGGAAAACATACTTTTGGAAAAGTTGTTGAGTTCTTCTTTGGTTTCAAAAATATACACAATGAAACCGGGACCGTCCTGTACCTGTATGGGATAAGCATATTCCATATAGGTACCGTCGGGATGGATACTGTTCCCGATTTTTCCGGAAAGTGCCGCCAGAATGTTGTCGGTCATTTCCACACTGCCTAAAAGTTCGTCAGAAGCATCTAAAATACTGCCGTCCTGACCATCCAGGATGGCGTAGTTGCGGTAGGAATCCACACCGATTCGACCGGATGCTGCTTCTAAAAGTTCCGCAAGCTTCTGGGCACCGTTTTCTTCTTCTGCAGCTTCTGACAGTTGGGGGATAAATTCTTCGGTAAAAACAGCCGTCTCAATCTGAGACATAAAATCAGAATAATAAAACCGTGTTACATTGGTGATGATGAAGGTTCCCACCGTCAGCATAACCGACAAAATAACAAGGATAAATAAGAGTACCAATTTTGACTGAATACTTTTTAACATAATTCCCTCAACTGAAACGGTCTGCTATTTGCAGTTTTTATTGAAATAATAGCCGATACCACGCTTGGTTACCACAAAATCCGGCTCACCCGGATTGTCTTCCAATTTTTCACGCAATCTGCGGACAGTAACATCGACGGTTCGCAAATCACCGTAGTATTCATATTTCCAAACCTTTTCCAAAAGCTTTTCTCTGGAGAAGATTTTATCCGGTTGAGATGCTAAAAATTTTAAAAGTTCAAATTCACGTACAGTAATTTCCACAGGGGTTCCGTCTTTGGTAACTTCAAACCGTTCCGTATCAATGCTCAGTCTTCCGTAAGTAATCACACCGGAATGGTCGGGTACGGTCATTGCCTGTGCTTTTTTGGTACGGCGAAGATTTGCTTTGATACGTGCTAAAAGTTCTCTCACACTGTAAGGCTTGGTAATGTAGTCATCGGCACCCAATTCCAACCCCAGCACCTTATCCACTTCTTCTTCCCTTGCAGTCAGAAGAATGATTGGCACCTGAGATTTCTGACGTACCTCTTTACACACAGTAAACCCATCCATTTCGGGAAGCATAACATCCAATAAGATTAAGTCAGGATTTTTCTCCAACGCCAGATTCAGACCGGTTTGTCCGTCATAGGCTTCGATGGTTTCAAACCCCTCTTTCTGTAAATTGAATTTTAAAATGTCTACAATTGGTTTTTCGTCATCCACAATCAGAATTAACTGTTCTGCCATAATGCTTCTCCTTTCTGAAGCTTTATTTTTTTGTCTCCTGGTTCCGTCTGGTATCCAGATAAATCAAAAGCACCGAGATGTCTGCCGGTGAAACTCCTGAAATTCGGGATGCCTGTCCAATGGATTCGGGACGGAATTTTGAGAGCTTTTGTCTGGCTTCAATGCGAAGTCCGTAAATATCATCATAGTTGATGTCTTGAGGCAGCTTTCTCTGTTCCAGTTTTTTAAACTGGTTCACCTGAGACATCTGCCGTTTGATATATCCGGAATATTTGATGGTAACGGTCACTTCCTCCTCGATATCCCGGGGGAGTGTATGCACCTTATCCGATATTTCTGCCAGCATTTTATAGGTAATTTCCGGACGCCGTAATAAATCAGTCAGCCGGATTCCGGTTTTGATTGGTGTGCTTTCGTATTTTTCCAAAGTTGCAATCACATGCTCCGAGGGCGGTACAATCACCGATTCCAAGTATTTGATTTCTTCTTCAATCCATTTTTGTTTTGCTAAAAAATCCTGATAGCGTTCCTCGGAAATCAAGCCAAGCTCATACCCTAAGGGGGTTAAACGCTGATCCGCATTGTCCTGCCGCAACAAAAGGCGGTATTCACTGCGGGAAGTCATCATACGGTAAGGCTCGTTGGTGCCTTTGGTAACGATATCGTCAATTAAAACACCGATGTATGAATTATCACGACTTAAATGAAATTCCTCTTTTTTGTCGATATATCTCGCGGCATTGATTCCGGCAATCAGTCCCTGTGCTGCCGCTTCTTCGTAGCCTGAGGTTCCGTTAAACTGCCCTGCCCCGTATAACCCTTTAATTTTCTTAAAGGCAAGTCCCAAGGTCAGTTCTGTGGGATCTACGCAGTCATACTCAATGGCGTATGCAGGTCGCATCAGTTCCACGTTTTCTAACCCGATCACCGAGCGGTACATCTGCACCTGCACTTCATACGGCAACGAAGATGACATCCCCTGCACGTACATTTCTTTGGTATTCATACCCATAGGTTCAATGAATAACTGATGGCGTTCCTTATCGGGAAAACGCATAATCTTATCTTCAAAAGAAGGACAATACCTGGGACCGATACCCTCAATCATTCCGCTGTATAAGGGAGATAAATGGATATTGTCCAACACAATTTGTTTGGTTTTCGGGGTGGAATAGGTCAGATAACATTCCACCTGATTGGTAAGTTCTCTCTTGGTGGTAAAAGAAAATGGGGTAATTTCTTCATCCCCGTACTGTACTTCCATTTTGGAAAAATCAATACTGTCCCGATGCACTCTGGCGGGAGTTCCCGTTTTAAACCGCATCAGACGGATGCCGTTTTCTTCCAGACTTTCAGTTAATTTATTTGCAGCAAACATTCCGTCGGGTCCGCCCGGCTCAAAATAGGTTCCCACAATAATTTTTCCACGGAGGTAAGTACCGGTGGCGATGATAGCGGCATCTACTTTGTAGTAGTTGCCCAAGGCATCCACCACGCCTTTTACCGTTTGGTTTTCAATATCAATTTTTACGATTTCTGCCTGCTTTAAAAAGAGATTTTCCTGATTTTCAATCCGTTTTTTCATTTCTTCCTGATAGGCACGGCGGTCTTCCTGCACTCTGAGCGAATACACCGCAGGTCCTTTGCCCCGATTCAATACACGGGACTGAAGAAAGGTATCGTCAGCCAGTTTTCCCATTTCGCCACCCAAAGCATCAATTTCACGAACCAGGTGTCCCTTACCTGTTCCGCCGATGCTGGGGTTGCATGGCATATTGGCAACAGCATCCAGATTGATGGAAAACAAAACCGTTTTATGCCCCAGTCTTGCCGAGGCAAATGCCGCTTCACAGCCGGCATGACCTGCACCGATGACGGCAACTTCAAATTTATCTTCTATAAAAGCCATAACAATCCTTATAAATCATAATATTTTCTGCCTGCAACCGAGTTGGAATCGTCAGACAGAAGATGCATCTGTTCTAATGCTTTACCGGTTCCCAATGCCACACAGGTAGTGGGGTCGTCAGCAACAGTTGCTTTGATTCCGGTGTGTTCGGTAATCAATTTATCAAAACCACCCAGCAAAGAACCGCCACCGGTCATGATAATCCCGCCGGAAGCGATATCACCCACCAGTTCAGGCGGAGTTTTTTCCAACGTCTGGTGTACCGCTTCTACAATCTGTTTTGCGGTATCAATCAGAGCAGAGTATATTTCGGTGGAAGTTACATTGAAAATTTTGGGAAGACCGGTCAGAAGGTTTCTGCCTTTTACTTCCGTCACCAGTTCTTCCTCAGGAAGATAGGCACAGCCTACGTTATATTTGATCTGCTCTGCAGTACGTTCTCCGATTAACACGTTGTGTTCTTTACGGATGTATTTGATGATGGCATCGTCAAACTTATCGCCTGCTACTTTGATGGAAGTGGAAACTACCACACCGCCCAAAGAGATTACCGCAATATCGGTAGTACCGCCACCAATATCAACAATCATGGTACCGGTAGGCTGAGAAATGTCAATCCCGGTGCCGATAGCCGCTGCGATAGGTTCCTCGATGATGAAGGATTTTTTTGCACCTGCCTGGATGGCTGCATCTTTGACCGCACGTTCTTCCACATCAGTAACGCCGGAGGGTACACAAATCATAATGTTGGGTTTGAAAATACGGGAAATATTCACTTTGGAAAGAAAATGCTTCAGCATTTTTTCCGTCACATCGTAATCGGAAATAACACCGTCACGTAAGGGACGCACTGCCACAATGTTACCGGGAGTTTTCCCAATCATTCTCTGGGCTTCGTATCCAACAGCAAACAGCTTTCCGGTCAGCTTATCTACCGCCGCCACAGAAGGCTCTTTCAACACAATTCCTTTTCCTTTTACATAAATCAGCACCGTCGCTGTACCTAAATCAACACCCACATCCTGGCCAAATCCAAACATCGGGCACCATCCTTTCGTCTCTATCCAGATAATTCATTTACAAATTCATTTTCGATGGGGGAATCAAGCCCCCGAAAAACCGAGCAACCTCTACCCCTCCATAATACAATAATTATAGTACGAAATCAACGATTTGTCAACTATATTTCGGGATTCTGTCAGAATTTTGACGTTTTTTTCCAGGGGGAAAAATCATAGCAGTTTTCCCGGCAGATTCCGGGAGAATATTTCGCTGTTTTTCGTAAAAATACAACACAGTTTGCCACCTTTCCCGAGAATCCGTCAAAATCCACTTGAAAAACAAAAAAAAGTGTGCTATCATAAAGAAAATGAAACTAAAATTACCAAGGTGATTCCTATGAATAAACTACAAAAAACAGCACTTTGTTTACTCTGTCTGCTGTTATGTGCAACTTTGTTTGTTTCTGCTGAAACCATCAGTATCGGACTGAAATTCGGCTCCGATGCCCCGAACCAGTCCACAGTACAGTCTGACAGCGGCTTTCATATGAAAGCCAATGATGAACTGATTTGTGTCCTTGCGGAAACCACTCTTGTGGTTTCTAAAAATCCGGAGGGCAGTATTGATGTCACAGACCCCATCAATCAGGTTGCCGTTTTTTCCTATCCCCAAAGCGAAATTCCCCTGGAGTTTGCTCCTGCAGACGGAACCACGCTTCGGATTGACGGTGACGAATATCGTGGTTCTGCGAGATTTTTATATGCCGACAGCGGTTTGACTATCATCAATTTTCTGGATGTGGAAGACTACTTAAAAGGAGTTGTAGCGGAAGAAATGCCTGCCTCCTGGCACATAGAAGCTTTAAAAGCGCAGGCAATCTGTGCCAGAAACTATGCGATGACCAACAAAAACAAATTCAAAAAATACGGATTTGATTTAGATGATACCATTCAGTCTCAGGTTTATACCGGAGTCAAAGGAGAAACCGAAGCGACCAACCGTGCGGTAGAAGAAACCCGTGGATTATTCCTCACGCATAACGGCAAGCTTGCTACCACCTTCTTCTTTTCCTCCTCCGGCGGACATACCGAAAGTTCCAAATTTGTCTGGGGTGGTGATTTTCCCTATCTGACAGGAGTAGAGGACCCCTATGATACCTCACGGGAATGGACGGTTCCCTACACACCCGATGAAATCAAAGACAAACTTTCAGGAATTGGAGTTTATATTGGCGATATCATCGGCTTAGAAGTAGTAGAACGTTCTCCCTCTCAAAGAATTATTGATTTAAAAATCGTGGGAACTGAAGGAAACTACCACGCAAAACTGGAACAATCCCGCAGTTTGTTCAACCTACGAAGCAATCTGTTCACCATTTCCCAAACAGGCGGAGACGGTCAAATGGTTACCGTATTGACTTCAAAAGGGCTGGAAGAACGAAAAGTGATGTCTCCCATCCTGACTTCCGGTGGAACACTTCCTGCTAACACAGGAGCACCCACCGAATACAGTTTTCAAGGTACCGGCTATGGTCACGGTGTAGGAATGAGCCAATATGGTGCCAAAGGTATGGCAGAAGCAGGCTACAGTTGTGAACAGATTCTGACCCACTATTTCACCGGAACCAGTTTACAAACAACCTATCAGTAGGAATAAAAACGAAAGACAAAAAGGCGATAAAACTGAACAGTTTTATCGCCTTTTTACCTTTATTTCGCCTTTTTTGAGAATCGCCATTTTCGGAAAGACAACATCCCGAACACCAGTCCGCATAATACCATTCCTGAAAAATAGCCCAAAATATCATTCCCGATATCATGCCACTGAAAGGTCCTCCCCGGCACAAACAACTGATGAATTTCATCACCAAAACTGCACAGCACACCGAACAGGATTCCGCCCGCAGTCCGGCCCCATGAAAAACTGCCATCCCAGAGAAATAAAGAAACCAATACCCCTAAACTCAGAAACAGTGCAACATGAGCTAACCGACGTACCTGCTTGCGCCAGGTTACGTGAAGCATATTTTTCTCTACCTGATTTTTGGTTTCATAATCAGGTGTACGGATTTCAATCTGATGGGAAAGTCCATCACTTAAAGCACCGGATTTTTCTGCGGATTGATGGGAGAAAAAGAAAATAGTACTAAGATTCAGAAAAATCAATATCAGAAGAATGACTTTTCGGGTCACAGCAAACCCAACTCCTTCATCAGTTTCAGACGTGGATTCTGTTCTGCCGGAAGCACAGTTTTCTTGCCAAACATCTTCCGGAAAATACGAACAATCCAGATAAACGGCAACAACCACCCTTGCTTCATCAGAATGGGATACTCCCCATACAACACAGTTTTTTTGGGAAACAGCCGTTCCATTCTGGTTCGTCTGGTCAACTCTTTTTTATATTCTGTGTAATTCTTTTTGTGATAGGATTCATATTTTGCTTTGGAATACTCATTGTAAGCCGTCAGTTTTTCTTCCGCAAAGCCGTTTTCGGCACAGAATTCGATATCTTTCAAAAACTTTTCTGTCAATTGGTCATAATCCGCAGAAGAGGTCAGATTGGAAAAACCAAAATACAAAACGCCAATCCGTTTGATGGTTTCATAGACAGAAACATACCCAAGTTGCGCCATTACTGCATCCACACGGGAAAAATCAATCCGGTCGGCATAATGAGAAAGATATAAAATGGCATCGCCTAACATTTTCAAATGGGCAATCCCGCTGATTAAATGCTTTAACACATGGAGCACCATATTGATGGCACTGTCGGTCACACCAAGAGCCATCACCGTGTGTCCGTTTTTCAAGGTGATTCTTTGTTTTTCTTCGGCACCAAAATCCAAATTATCATACCAAACCTCAGTCACCTCTTTGGTGTCCAGGGAAATATGAATTTCAAATTTGCCGGCTTTAGGATGGACGCACACTGCCTGATTATTGATTTCTCCGCGAGGCATATAATCTCCGCCGGCTTTTTGAAATTTTTTTAAAACAGCCTCCTCGTCCTTAGGGTCAATCAACAGGTCGGTATCTCCCGACATCCGAAGTTCCGGATTGGCATATAAATCGGAAATCAAATCTCCCTTTAATGTGATGGGATTGGCAAAGGAAAGCTCTTCCTCTACAAAACGGTACATCGCTTCCTGACGGAGCGTATACTCCATAACTTTCAGTTGAATCTCCATCTGCCACCGTGGAAGTTCCGTGATTTCAGGTGCTAACCGCCCTGCTTCCGAGAGTTTTTTCAGCACCGCAAACACAACCGTCCAGACGCCTTGCCTCCGAGCGATTTTTTCAATTTCAACAATCTCTTCCTTAGAATAAATGCGATCTCCTGCAGGCAGGATTCCCTTCATTCCGGAAGCATATAATCTAATTGTGTCACAATACGCTTTTGATAACATGATAAGCTCCTTTTAGGGTCAGTTCAGATACAGTTATTTCGCTTTGCTTCGTTTTAATACCGTACGAACAGGCGATAAAAACAAGTTCTTTTCCGATTTGTTCCAGCCGATAAGCCACATAATTGCTACATAACAAATCATCAGGCAAACCACCTGTGTCAGAAAGCAAATCCAGCCGGACCCCACCATCACATAACGGGAAATTAACACCCCGCAACCTAAGGCAACGAGAAGTCCCGGTGCCATTTTTCCATGACAGTCTTTAAAAAATTTGAATACATTAATATTTAACTGCTTATAAAATACCACATTCATCAAAATGGTTCTGACAAAATACGCAATACAAATGGATAAAGAACACCCAACGGCTCCCCAAAAATGCCCAAACAAAAAGGAAAACACAATGTTGACCAAAGCCATAATGGTATACACAATTCCGGCACTTTTCACCTTGTCAAGAACCACAACAGCGGTATTTGCTACCTGCTGAGGCAAATGAAGTACTGAGGGTAAAATCAGAAGCACCGTACAAATGTACACTTCCTGATAACCATTACCCAACCAGACATTGACAAAGTTTTGCCCCAAAGTCACGATACCAATTACCAAAATACCGGTGATAGACAATACAATTCTGCCCACCTTAATCATCAGAGGAAGCACCGCTTCTCCTGTTTTCTGCCCTAAAGTAGCACGGGAAATTTTCGGCATAAACATTCCGTTGATTGCTTGCGAAAATTTAAACACATACCCTTCCAAAGTGGAAGCAAGTCCAAACATAGTAATGCCAACAGAACCACTTACCACTCCTAAAACAGTAGGCGTAATATTAAAAATAAACCGCTGTGCAATACTTTGCACCGTAGTCCAGAAAGAAAAACCTGTGATTTCTTTGAGCATTCCTTTGTCAGAATGTTGAAAATTCACTTTAATCTTGGTGGTTTTTCTAATCATCACCAACTTCACGACAATAGTCAGTAAATTCATCACAGCGTGTACCGCAACCAATGCGTACAAGCCCATTCCAAACAACAATGCAATAATCGTGAGAAAAATGGATGCCACTTTATTGAAAACATCTGCCAATTTCAAACGTGCAAACTGCTCATGAGCAGTCAAAATTCCGTTTAATGTGATAAACGGAAAACAAACAACCATAGAAGATGCCGCTATCAGATAGACAATTTTAAATGCACTTAATTCCGACGGTGTCAGTTTAATATATATTTGATTGATATTAAAAAATACACCAACCAATACCGCACAAATCACGGCAGACACAATGATATACAGTTTATATATCATTCCCAGAAAATTATTCATTCCCTGCTGATCGCCTTTGGCACGATAATGAGATACAAATTTCGCCACTGCCGCACTCATACCGAAATCCAGCATAAACATCGTAATCAACGAAGTTGCCAGTGTATAAAGTCCGTAATCGGCATCTCCGATTTGTCGGATAATCCAAGGTGTATATAAAAGTCCCGCAACCACATCAAGCGCCAATGCAAGATAGGAAATCACAGCTCCTATCTTAATTTGCCGGGAACTTTTTGCTTCGATGTTGGTATCCAATTCAATACCTCCATAATTTTTATTTGGTTACTGTTTAATCTTTAAAGAACAAATCTCTGGTATATAATTTCTGAGAAACATCAGCCAAATCTTCGTCATATCGGTTTGCAACAATAATATCGGCTTTTTCTTTGAATTCCGAAAGATCACGAATGACAGTAGAATTATAGAATTTTTCCTCTTTCAAAGCCGGTTCATACACAATCACTTCTACTCCTTTGGCTTTGATTCGTTTCATAACCCCCTGAATGGAGCTTTGTCTGAAATTATCACTGCCTGATTTCATGGTCAACCGGTATATACCAACCACAGGGTTCTCTTTTTGCCCAAACCCTGCCAATTGCAGAATTCTTTCAGAAACATAATCTTTTCTGGTTCGGTTAGCATCAATAATAGCACCAATAATATTATTGGGAACATTGTTGTAGTTAGCAAGCAACTGTTTGGTATCTTTGGGCAGACAGTATCCGCCATAACCAAAGGACGGATTGTTATAATGGGTACCAATTCTGGGGTCAAGACCCACACCGTTAATAATGGACTTTGAATCCAATCCACGCACTTCGGCAAAGGTATCCAATTCATTAAAATAAGCAACTCTGAGGGCAAGATAGGTATTGGCAAACAGCTTTACCGCCTCTGCCTCAGTGCTTCTCATCAGCAAAATGGGAACATCTTCTTTGATAGCTCCTTCTGCCAGCAGAGCAGCAAATTTCCCTGCTTTATCCTGCAATCCTTCGTGAAAACCAATGATGATACGGGAAGGATGCAAATTGTCGTAGAGTGCTTTCCCCTCTCTTAAAAACTCGGGGGAAAACATCAGATTATCACAGCCGTATTTTGCTCTCATATTTTCCACAAACCCTACGGGAATGGTTGATTTTACCACCATAATTGCCCCGGGATTTATTTTCATCGCCTTTTTGATTACAGATTCCACGCTGGAAGTATCAAAAGAATTCAAGGTAGGATCGTAATTGGTGGGCGTGGAAATAATGATATACTCTGCATCTTTGTATGCCGCCTCGTCATCGGTTGTGGGAATTAAATTTAATTGCTTATTTGCTAAATATTCCTCAATATCTTTATCTGCAATAGGAGATTTTTTATGCTGAATCAGCTCCACCTTTTCAGGTACGATATCAACTGCCCAAACTTCATTGTTCTGAGCCAGTAAAACTGCGATTGACAATCCTACATATCCAATTCCTGTAACTGCTATTTTCATACTTTATCATCCTTTATCTTTGTTTCTTTTTCAGTAAAATATTGAATAATTTCTTAATATCTTTCAAACCACCAAACACTAACTGCCGTCCAAACATTTCCATATAATCAAACAGCCCCATTTTGAATTTTTTTGTTACGGCGTCATAATAATGTCTGTCTTCAACCACATACTTCGGATGCTTTAAGGGGAATTCAATATCATAGCCTTTGGTAAAATAGTATTGCTGACTTTTTTTCGGTAATTTTTTAATATTATTCGTTGTATGCACCCCATTTTCTGACAATCCGATGTTGGTAATCATATTATATTTGGGAACAATACACACCTGTTCGTGCAAAGCACAAGCCATTGCACTCTGATACGTCCAAGCGGTAAGGCGTTTTCCTTCCTCTAAAAGCTTTTTCCGCTCCATCCCCCGCTTGGTTGCAAAATCATAATACGGATATTTGCTTTCCACACATCTTAAGGCATACGGGTCTTCTAAGAAAGACATGTTAAAATCAACAGTATCCCAGGTTCGTTTCCAGGTTGCCCATCCCCAACAACAGGATCTTCCGAAAAAATAACTGTAAGGAGTATCCTCGTATACGCCCAAATGGTTCATGGCATTGATGGAATGGATGCGTACATCATCCTTGTAATATTCCAAAAGTTCCTTGCAAAACGGGAAAAAATCCTGAGCTGGAACACAGTCATCTTCTAAAATAATCAGACGGTCCACAGTTTCAAACGCCCATTTGATACCGCTGTACATTCTCATGCCGCAGCCTAAATTTTCTTCGGAATAGTTTTGATACACTTCACAATCCCAAGTGATATCTGAAACAATTTTTTTACATAATGCCACAGCTTCTTCGTCTTTTTTATTTCCTTTTCTCGGACCATCACAAGCTAAGAACAGTTTGGAAGGTTTTGCCTTTTTTACTGCTGCAAAAACCTCCGCTAAGGTATCAGGTCTATTAAAGAAAATCATAAAAACCGGCACATCAATTTGCCATTTTTCTTTTTCCATTGTTATAAATACCTCCTATTTTTAGTGGTTGCCCCTGTTGATTACTTTCAATACTTTATTTTTTATCAATAAAAAATAATTTTTTTTCATTAAAAACTTCTGAATGGATTTTCTGCACTTGTTACCGTGATACGCTTGCCAAAATGCGTCATAATTCTCAGGCATTTTTGCGGAACAAAACAGAGAACTGTTATTATCTACGGCAGAGGGAAGATCCACTTCTGCGTATTTCACACCGGATAATTTGGCTTCCACTGCCTGAAATCCTTTTTCACTCCGCACAATAACCAGTGAAGTCCCATCATAATTGCACAATTTGGGAGCAACACGCTCTACACCCCAGAAGTCCCCTAAAATAATATCACTCTCAATGTTATTTCCTTTAAAATGGCAGGAAAAACAACTCTTTTCTAAGGTGATATTTTGTAAAAAGCCGCACATATAGATATCCCGGTCTTTGGTTTTTACATATTGTTTGCCGTTGGCAAATAATATCCGTAATCTGTATTTACTCCAACCTTCACTTTTATCACGAAAATTGACAGCGATAACCTTGCTTTTATAGTTCTGTTCCAATTCTTTCAGATAATCAGCCCAAACGGTATGTTTGGGGGTACCATGGCAAACCACAGCCACCGTGAGCAAATTTTCATAATTTTTTTTCAGATATTTCTTTAAGGCAGCAATCTGACAGGGAGTTCCGGAAAACAAAACCCCGCTCCCCTGTTCTAAACATTCTAACACCTTGGGGAGAGCTTCTTTCACATCACTTCTTACATATTTGGAACCCCGAAGCTTTTCCAACGCTTCCACAGTGCTAACAGCAATATGTCTGACCGCCTGAAAATCATCACAAAAAGCAGCACCAAACACCGTTCCCCCTCGGCTGATAACATCTTCTGCAAGTATAGTGAAAATACCACCGGAGGAACTAGTTTGTAAACGTGCTGTATCCAACGCATACATTCCATAAGTTTTGATTACATGAAAAGCAGAATCCATTTTCTAATCCCTACAAATATTTCTTTAAAAAGTCAACAGAATATGCTTTTTTCTCTTCAAAATCTGAATATGCGACTGTATAATCCATTTTTTTCAAATTGGTTAATTCGGTGGCATTATCTGTCTTGACATCAACAAAACGATCTGCTCTTCCGATTAAGCTGAGAAAAGAAGTAATTCTTGATTCCATGGTTCTTTCCGGATTACGTGGAAACACCATAAAGTCTTTCTGAAAAATAAAGGAAAACGCCATAGCGTGAAAACTATCAGTCAAAATATACTCTGCATGTCGAATCAAGGATAAAAACTGTTTTGGCCCCACATGTTGAATCTGTTGATCCGTTATTTTTCTGGAAGCTACACTCAAACCGTCAATTTGTACCGTAACAGTATTTGTTTTTTTAGCAAAATCAGCTACCAATGCCGGGTTTTTATTTTTGTCATTTAAAAAATAACAAAAAACATAGGGTTCCTTCACCAATCTTTCGGAGGTAACTTCCTCCCATTCCTTATGATTGAGGAGAAAAACGGGGTCCAGCACCCACTCGATCTTTTTATCAACACATTGCTCCAACAAAGACACATCGTTACATTCTCTGACGGAAATATCGGTAAATGTGGTTAAATGATTGAAAAAAACCTGTTGTTCTTCACGGGTTAAGGTATCCCGGCTAATACTTGCAGCATAAGAGAGTTTTGTTTTTTCCGGCGGAACAAATCCGAGAAGATACTCCTCGCACATTGCCAGAGGATTCCAAACCTGATCGCTTCCGGTAATGAACACATCAAACTCATTTAATAAGCTTTTAATATTGCCGGAATTCACCGTGTATGTATGTGGAATGGAATCTCTGAACTGTCTGATATTCCTGCTTTTTTTCACATTGCTGTAAGACAACAATTTCAAACATTTTGCGATGGTGCTTTTCACAAAGGTTTTCCACGATTTTTGGGAAGCAAAAATCTTATTTCCACAGGTGTCAAAACTGATTTGTTTGGCATCTGCACCCAACAGATTGATTTTTTTTGTCAAAGCATACGCCTGCAAAATTCCGCCATAATTTTCGCTGTTATGGTACATCGTAATAATGCCGACTCTCTTCATGTTCCCACCACCTTTTCCATAAATTTCAAACAATTTATTTCTTTAACACGTTCTGATAAATCTGTACCAGCGTCTTTCCGTAATTTTCATTTTCGTATTCTTTTTCCATAAACGCCATTGCATTAGCACCTAACTGTTTGGCAAAACCGGAATCTGACAGCAAAGTTTTGATATGATATGCCAACAATTCATACTCTTCGTAGCGATACAAAAGACCGGTTTCTTTATGAACCACCGTTTCGTAAATATCCCCTACAAAAGCAGAAACCACCGGCATTCCAAGCATCATGGCTTCCCTTAAGGTTGCCGACTCGTTTTCAATCACAGAGGGCATCACAAATACGTTGCTTTTCAGCATATAATCTGCCATTTGCTCAGAGGACAAGGCACCCAAAAATTCTACGTTGTTTTCTAACCCGTATTTTTTGATTAACTGCTTCAGATAAGTAATATAAGTAGGTTCAAACAGCCATTTCGGATTTCGGGAAGCAATACTTCCGGGAACCCGCAATAAGATATCGGGAAACTCTTTTTTTAATAAAGCAATGGCTTCAATCACCTGATGAATTCCTTTATACGCAGTACGCCCTGCCAGACAAAATAAGCTGTTAGGACGTGCGGCATCATAGGACCATTTTCTGTCATAAAATACCTGCCGGATCGGTAATTTATCAAAATATACAGGTATCTCAGGCAGTTTCATCTGATACTGCATCAATGCCCATTCATTATCGGAAAAAATGGCAGAAGACTCCCCAATCATCGCCAGTTCCATCTCTGCCTGCTTTTCCATAAAGCGGGAATCTTTGTTATATTTATTTGCTTTTAAGCGGTCAAGCAAAGACAATTCCTGTTTCATTTTTGCAACAGATAAATGTCCGTTCGGATACTTGCTGATTGCGTTGATAGCACCCTGAATCCGATACACAATAGGGATATTTTTAATTTCTTTCGCCAAATCGTATCCGATGGAAAATTCAGTTCCCCAGATGTGAATGATATCCGGCCGGATTCTATCAATCTCGGAACACCAAACCGCCAATTTTGATTTCGAGGTGCTTTTTCCACGGGGGCATCTTCCAAGATTCAGACAGATATACTCCACTCTTCCCTCTTGTTTCCTCAAGGTGTTTTTGATTTTTGAAGTAGTGAGAATCGTCAGTTTTACAGTGCTGTCTGCTGACAACAGCGAATCCATCGCCCCGTCAATCCAGGTGCCGCTCTGAGCACGGCTCAGATGCAAAACATCGGATATTCTGCCGATGGGAGAATTTAAAATCCATAAAATATTCATAGTAAATTCCAACCTTTACGAACCGTAAATTTGCCAGAAGAAATAATAGGGCGAAATTCCCAAACTCTGAGATTTAAAAAACATATATCCCGGTAAAAGAATTGCAAACAAAGAAGCCACATAACGGGTATTTCTGTCTTCTATTTCGGAAATAACATTACCCAAAAGTACTACGTTAAAAATATAGAAATACTGATTCATACGCCCAATCATATTGGAAGAAAGAGACAAAACCTGAATCACAGCATAGGCGAAAGACCCGACAAAGCACAAAGAACAAAACTGCTCCTGCTGTTCATCTTTTATTTTCGTTCTTTCCCAGAAGAACAAACAAAACATGGGAATTAAAAGTGCCACAAGAACTACAAGAGGGTTAATAGGGAACTTATCACTTACCAATCCATAAGTTTCATATTTTTCAGGAAGTAAATATTCCAAGACGGGAATGAAAATCGATCGTAAAAAAATGCATGCAACGGAAAATGCGGAAATAATCCACCCGCTTAACTTATTGATTTTAACATATCTAGCAAAATAGAACACAATAAAGAAAATTGCTGACTGATGAAATGTGGACGCCAATAACACCAAAAGGATAAAACGAATCGGTTTTTTCTCCAGAATACAGTCAATTCCAAACCAACAGATACAGCAAGCAATCGATTGGCGAATCCCGGACATAGACATGGTAAAAAGTCCGATGGTAGTATGTAGATAGAATCCCCAGAAAGGATTTTTACACCATTTATAAATGAATCGGGAAATACAAACAGAAATGAATAAGCCGTATAGCAATAAATAAAGTTGGTATGGAACATGCAAGGAGTACAAAATTTTACCAACCAAAGTAAAACCTAACTCCTTTTCTAACCAAATATCCCATTGCAAAAATGTATCCCAATCATAGTAAGCAGATGAATGGTAACGACTCAGATAATGCGGGGTATCGATTCCCACCAACTGATGACGAAATCCCATAATCACAAATAGGGCGAATCCGCTAATCCATACAAAAGCCTTTTTCCGCCACAAGAGACCTTCTTCTGATATTTTATTGTTCTGATACAGCAGATAGTAAAATGCTACCAGCCATATTAAAATCATAAATACATAAGGTGTCATATCGTGTAACCTCTTTTACCAATTCTGTTGTGCAAACTCAGACGCGATTATTCTCCGTATATCTGCCAAAAGAAATAATAAGGCGAAATTCCTAAACTTTGTGACTTAAAAAACATATATCCCGGCAGAAGAATTGTAAACAGAATCGCAATATACCGAGTCTTATAATCCTTAATATCAGTAATGATATTGCCCAAAAGCGCTACGTTAAAAATATAAAAATACTGGCTCATCCGACCAATCATATTGGAAGAAAGTGACATAATGGTAATTAAAGCGTATAAAAAGGACCCGAAAAAGCAAAGAGAATATTCTTCGGTCTCTTCCTCCGTAAAAATCTTTTTACGTTCCCAAAAGAACAAACAAAACATCGGAATCAGCAATGATATGACTACCAGCAAAGGATTGATAGGGTTTTTATCACTAATCATTCCGTAAATATTATATTTTTGCGGCATCAAATGGTTTAACAGAACCACAAACACCGGCCGCAAGAATACAAAGCTTAAACAAATAAGCCAGATAATCCATCCGCTACTTTTAGTAATTTTAATCTTTCTGACAAAATAAAAGGCCAGATAGAATATCGCTGATTGATGAAAAGTGGCTGCCAACAGCACCAAAAGTGCAAAACGAATGGGCTTTTTCTTTAAAATATAATCAGTTGCGAACCAACAAATACAGCAGGCTATGGACTGTCGTATCCCGGACATGGACATGGTAAATAGCCCAATGGTGGTGTGCAGATAGAATCCCCAAAAAGGATTTTTACACCATTTATTAATCAATCGGGAAATACAAATGGTAATAAACAAACCATATAGCATTAAATATATTTCACCCGGGATTCCCAACGAGTATAAAATTTTTCCGACAAGCGTGAATCCCAATTCCTTCTCCAGCCAAATATCCCACTGTAAAAATGCAGTCCAGTCATAATACGCTGATGAATAATACCGCATAAGGTAACGCGGAGTATCAATTCCAACCTCAGGGTGACGAAACCCCATAATCACAAACAGTGCAGTTGCACAAATCCAAATAAACGCTTTTCTGCGTAATAGCTTTCCTTTTTCGGATAAATGATCAGTCCGATACTGCAAGAAATAGAACGCTATCAGCCATACTATAATCATAAACACATAAGGTGTCATAAGGTAACCTCTGTTCTTTACATTACTATTTTTTGATTACCCTTTATAAACCTGCCAGAAAAAATAATAGGGTGCAATTCCCAAGCTTTGAGATTTAAAAAACATATATCCCGGCAGTAAAATTGCAAATATAATTGCAATGTAACGGGTTTTATAATCACGAATATCCGCAATGATATTTCCTAAAAGCACTACATTAAAAATATAGAAATACTGACTCATTCGGCCTATCATATTGGAAGAGAGCGATAAAATCGTAATAATCGAATATAAAAAGGAACCGATAAAACACAGAAAATACCGTTGTGTTTCCTCTTCACTGCGAAATTTGTTCCGATCCCAAAAGAACAAACAAAACATCGGAATCAACAATGAAATTCCAACGAGAATCGGATTGATGGGATACTTATCACTAATCATTCCGTAAACACCGTATTTTTCCGGCATAAAATAGGAAAGAAGGGTAATAAATAAAGGGCGTAAAACCAAAAGGCTTAAACATCCAAACCAGAGAATCCATCCTCCGAATTTTCCAACTTTAATCTTTCCTATAAAATAAAATGCCAAGTAGAAAATTGCCGACTGATGAAACGTGGACGCCAACAACACCAAAAGAATAAACGGTATTGGTTTTTTCTTATAAATATAATCGGTTGCCAACCAACAAATACAGCAGGCAATGGACTGTCGCATCCCGGACATGGACATGGTAAACAATCCCATCGTTGTATGAAAATAGAATCCAAAAAACAGGTTTTTACACCATCGATACACCAATCGGGAGATACAAAAAGAAATAAACAAGGCATATAAAATCAGATACGTCTGATTTCCTACGCCGAGCATTCCAAGCAATTTACCAACTAAGGTAAATCCCATTTCTTCCCGAATCCATCCGGTTGTCCTGGAAAAATAACTCCAATCCAATTTGTTGCTTGCCCGGTACCGTTCCAGATACCGCATGGTATCAACCCCCACATATCTGTGACGGAGACCCATAATGAGAAACAGCACCGCGCCGGCAAACAAAATGAAATACTTTTTTCTTTTCTCCAGAGAAGCTTCAAAATCCGGTTTACTCCTGTGGCGATACAACATAAAGTAGTACCCTGCCAACCAGGAAACAATCATAAAAACATATGCTGTCATAAGTTCCTCATTTTAAACAATTACAAATTTTCCCGATACCAGTCCACCGCCAACTCAATACCACGGCTGAAATCATAATCGGGGTCATATCCTAACAGATTTCTCGCTTTGGAAATATCCGCATTGGAATGTTTGATATCTCCGGCACGGTCCGGTCCGAAATTAGGCTCAATTTTTTTCCCTAACAATTCACACAGTTTATCATATAAATCAATCAGATATTCCTGACCGCCATACGCCACATTGAACGCTTCTCCGGCAGCCTCGGGACCTGATAACATTCCCTTTAAGTTCGCTTCAATCACATTTTCGATGTAGGTAAAATCACGGGACTGCTTGCCGTCTCCGTTGATGGTGGGTGCCTCATCATTCAGCAAAGCTTTTACAAATTTGGGTATTACAGCTGCATAGTATCCATGTGGGTCCTGACGGCGACCAAATACATTGAAATAACGGAACCCAACCGTTTCCAGTCCATACAGTTTGGTATACAGTCTGCCATATTCTTCGTTGGTTTTTTTCGTCAGAGCGTAGGGAGACAGAACTTTTCCCACCCGTTCTTCGGTTTTGGGCAGATTCGGTTCATCCCCATACACGGAAGAGCTGGATGCATACACAAATTTTTTGACGCCGTTCTGGCGTGCTGCTTCCATCATATTCAAGGTTCCGCCAATATTAATGTCTTCATATAAAAGAGGCATTTCAATGCTTCTGGGCACACTTCCCCATGCTGCCTGGTGAGATACGTAATCAATTCCTTCGCAGGCTTTCATGCAAGTGTCTAAATCCCGGATATCCCCCTCTAACAATTCAAAGTTTGGATTTTCCAGGAAAGATGCAATATTTTCCCGTTTCCCCGTAGAAAAATCATCCAGACAACGAACAAAGAAGCCCATATTTAAAATCGCTTCACAAAGGTTGGAGCCGATAAACCCTGCTCCACCTGTCACTAAAAACCGAGAATTTTCGGGAAATTTCAAATTCTTGTAACCCATAATCTTACAATCTCCAATAATTATAATCTAAATCTTCCGCTTCTTTTCTGTCAAGCACACCTTTGATGTCTACCAACACTTTTTTGTTATTGGGCACATCTTGAAAGAATCTGTCAAAATCAGAAAGGCTCATCTTCATAAATTCTTCATGACCTACGGCAATAATCAGACAATCTACATCTTTTATCTCCTCCAAAGAGGCAAATTCGATGCCGTATTCGTGCAACGCTTCCCCTTTATCAGCCACCGGGTCATATACCATAGGAACTACGTCGTATTCTGCAAGTTCGTGCATAATATCAATCACTCTGGTATTACGGGTATCCGGACAGTTTTCCTTAAAGGTGAATCCAAAGAGTGCCACCTTAGCATGTTTGATGGAAACATCTGCACGGATTAAGTTTTTGATAATGTTTTCTGCCACGTATTTTCCCATATCGTCGTTGATGGTACGACCCGACAGAATGATTTTACTGTGATATCCCATCTGTTCTGCCTTGTAGGTAAGATAATAGGGGTCTACACCAATACAGTGTCCGCCTACCAAACCAGGAGCAAATTTCAAGAAGTTCCATTTGGTACCTGCCGCTTCCAGAACAGCCTTGGTATCAATGCCCATTTTGTTGAAAATAATAGACAACTCGTTCATAAATGCGATATTGATATCACGCTGACTGTTTTCAATCACTTTTGCTGCTTCCGCAACCTTGATGCTTTGGGCACGGTGAACCCCTGCGTCTACCACCAGTTCATATACCTTGGCAACAGTATCCAAAGTTTCTTCATCCATTCCGGAAACAATTTTCACAATCGTTTCCAGTCTGTGTACTTTATCACCGGGATTGATTCGTTCGGGAGAGTACCCGATTTTAAAATCAACACCGCATTTTAAGCCGCTTTCTTTTTCTAAAATCGGTACACATACTTCTTCGGTAACCCCGGGATACACAGTGCTTTCAAATACTACAACAGAACCTTTGGTCAGATTCTGTCCTAAAATTCTGCTGGCTCCTTCTACCGGAGTCAAGTCGGGAGTGTGGTCAGAATTTACCGGAGTTGGTACTGCCACAATGTGAAATTTCGCTTCTTTTAAACGGGTGGGATCTGCGGTAAAATCCACCGTTGTATTCTTGATTGCTTCGTTGCCCACCTCTTTTGTTGGGTCGATTCCCTGCTGATACAACTCAATTTTCTTTTGGTTCAAGTCAAAACCGATGACGTCTGTTTTTTTAGCAAAAGCAACTGCAATGGGCATTCCAACATAGCCTAAGCCAACCAAAGAAATTTTTTCCTGTCGGTTTACAATTTTTTCATATAAATTCATCATGATTCCACCTTCCCGATTTCTCGTAAATAGTGATCTATAATAATTTTGCGATCATATTCCCGCTCCATTTTTAAACGTCCCAAAACGCCCATCTGTTTACGTTCTTCATATGACAGATGGATAAATTTTCGCAAAGCATCTTCCAGTGCTTTTGCATTTTTCGCTTCAAATACATACCCGGTAGCACCATCGTCAATGATTTCCATACAACCGGGAATTTTACTTGCGATACACGGTCTGCCCGAAGATGCACTTTCCAGAAGAACATTTGCAGTTCCTTCATGATAGGAAGGCAAAACCGTAGCAGAATGTGTTTTGATAAATTCCCGCACATTTTGCTGCTGCCCCAATGCATTGACCACATTGCCTTCATTCAGGGCATCGAAGGTTTCTTGATACTCTTCTTCACAAAAACCAACCAAATCAAAGGTAATCTGAGGATAATCCCTGCGGATATTTTTAGCAGCTTCCAGAAGCTCGCCTACCCCTTTATCCCGCATTAGTCTGCCGATAAACAAGAAAGACAGCGGTTCTTCTTTTGAGGGATATTTTTCGTAGGTATAATCGTGGATGTTCACACCGGAACCGGGAAGCAACACGTGATTTTGGGCAATTGCTTTCTGTTCTTTAAAAAATTCCAAATTCTGACTGTTCTGAAAAAAGAGACAGCTTGCATACTTTGCACTCAGACGGTAAAGCATCATCAAAATTTTTGCTACCACCCCGCCATTATGTACCGCTGAACCCAATCCCGTTATGTTGGAAAGGTACGGCACCTTCGCCATCCGGCAGGCAAGACCACCATAAATATTTGGTTTTACTGTATAAGTTAACACCACGTCGGGATTTACCTGTTTTAAAATCTTGCGATAAGTAAAAAACAACTTCAAATCTGCAATGGGATTCATTCCACGTCGGTCCACGGGAGTTTCGACATAGTGACACCCCATTGCAATCATATCGTTTACTCTGGGACCCATAGGCAGAGAAATATGCACTTCATATCCCTCTTTTAACAACTTTTCCAGCAATTCTTTCCGAAAATTATAAAGTCCCATATCCAGATTGGCAAGAATCAGTATTTTTTTCATAGGCTATTTCACCTTTCTTGCAGGAACTCCAACATAAGTTCCCTTTTCGGTAATACTGTTTACTACTACCGTCCCTGCACCTACCATTACATCAGCACAAATGTCAGTGTTGTTTTTTACTTTGGCACCAATGCCCACATGGGTTCGTTCTCCCACGGTGACTGTGCCTGCCAACGCCGCTACCGGAGATAAATGCACATAATCGGAAATCTGATTATCGTGTTCTATTACAGAAGCGGTATTGATAATACAATGCTTTCCTACCCTGGCATCCGCATTGATGACTGCATTTGCCATCACGCAGGTGCCTTCTCCAATGGTAACCCCTTCTGCAATCACTGCAGTCGGGTGAATGGCGGTGTAAAAAGTGACACCCTGCATTTTTTTTGCAATTTGCTCACGAATGGCGTTGTTGCCGATGGCAATGATAAATTCTTTCTGAATATATTCTTGATAGGAATCTGTATTTCCTAAAATAAAAGCATCGAAAAATTCGGTTCCAGCCTGTTTGGAATCATCCAGGAATCCAATCAGGTTATCTCCGGATTTTCTTACAATATCGGCAATCACTTTGGCGTGACCGCCTGCACCGATTACAATTACATCTTTATGCATCTACATTACTTCCTTTAAAAGGCTCCATGGTTGCAGCCCCGTCCTGATGGATGCCTTCCTGTTTGGCAAAGGCTTTCCATACCGTCTGAAAAATGATTCTAACATCGCCCCAAAAGGTGATGTTCTCTACATATTGTACATCCAGTTTGAACTTTTCTTCCCATGTGATAGCATTTCTGCCGTTCACCTGTGCCAGACCTGAAAGACCGGGACGCACATCGTGACGGTGTTTTTGTTCCTCGTTATACAATGGCAGGTACTGTACCAACAGCGGACGTGGTCCGATGATAGACATATCCCCTTTTAAAATATTGATCGCTTCAGGCAACTCATCCAAGCTGGTAGCACGTAAGAACTTCCCGAATTTGGTCAACCGTATCTCGTCCGGCAACAGATCCCCGTTTTCATCCCGCTTATCCGTCATCGTGCGGAATTTATAAAGCTTAAAAATCTTCTCATTTTTCCCGGGACGTTCTTGCGTAAAAAAAACAGGACGTCCCAAAAAGATTGCCACTAAAGCTGCAACAATGAGATACAGCCAGGAAAATACTACCAATGCCAACAGAGAACAAATGATATCTAACAACCGTTTTCCAAATTTCCGATACATAGTCCTGCTCCTTATTTAGAATTGAGCTTTGATAATTTCAATTACACGGTTCTGCTGCTCTTGGGTCAGCTTTGTGTCGGACGGCAGACAGATACCGGTTTCAAAGATACCTTTGGAAACGTCACCCTCATGCATAAAATAGTCACAACCTTCATAGAAAGGTTGCAGATGCATGGGTTTCCAGATGGGGCGGGATTCAATATTTTCAGCCTCCAGTGCTTCCATCAGTTTCACAGGGTCGCATCCCCGAACAGTCATACAGGAAAGCCAGAAGCTAGGCACCCCATAATCGCAAACAGGCATCATATCTACCGGAATATCAGAAAAAGCATCCCGATAGGTATTGTAAATTTCAGTTTTCTTTGCCACACGCTCGTCCAAAGCAGTCAACTGACCTCTGCCGATACCGGCGCAGATGTTGGACATTCTGTAGTTAAAGCCAAGCTCAGTATGCTGATAATGACGGGCAGGGTCGCGGGACTGAGTAATCCATTTCAAAATTTTTGCTTTTTCTTCCTCTGTTTTACAAAGCAACATTCCACCACCCGATGTGGTAACGATTTTATTCCCGTTAAAGGACAGTACACCAAAGTCACCAATGGTACCTGTCATCTGCCCTTTGTAAGTTGCACCCAGACTTTCTGCCGCATCCTCAATCACGGGAACGTTATGTTCCTTCGTAATTTTTAAAATTTCATCATAATCAGCAGATTGACCATATAAGTTTACCACAACCACCGCTTTGGGGTTAGGATATTTACGGAATGCTTTTCTGAGTGCTGCCGGAGACATATTCCAGCTTCCCGGCTCACTGTCAATAAATACAGGAATGCCACCCTCATACACAATCGGATTACAACTTGCTGCAAAGGTCATAGAAGTACAGAACACCACATCCCCTCTGCCAACACCCACATAATGAAGTGCCATATGTAATGCTGCAGTTCCGGCTGACATAGCGATAGCCTGGTTCGCTCCTGTTTTGACACACATTTCATTTTCAAATTCGGTCACATTTTTTCCCAACGGAGCAATCCAATTGGTTGCAAATGCTTCATCGATATATGCCATTTCCCTCCCACACATATGGGGAGAAGACAAAAATATTCTTTCGTTCAACGAAAAACACCTCCGAGGATTCCCGATTTTTTCTGAAAAAAGGATATACTTTAACTACAATATTATAACACACCAATCCCAAAATAGCAAGTAGTTTCGGGCAATTTCTACGGATTTTTCATAGAAAAATTCTCTGTTTTTACCATTTTGTACTAAAAAAGAGAACGGAATCTTTGAACTGCCCCCAAAAGTTAGACCAAAAAACTAACGATTGGGAGGTCGGTTCACTTCCGTTCTCTTTTCTGTTTCAATTATTTTTGGTATTTCCCGATAATTTCTGCCTTCTTTAAACTCTTTTCTGTCTGATAAGCAGAACGAATCTGACTGATTAACGTCATGTCTCCACCGGTTCGTTTCAGTTCGGCAGACAGTTCCGAAAGCAAGGATTCCATCTGACTGTCACATTCCCCCTGCAGTGCATATCCCATACTGATGTACTTGTTCATCAGTTCCCGCTTGGTGCCTTTTTTCGCACGATAATCAGACAATGCCTGCCCAACCAAACTATCAATTTTCCCGGTGTAACCGGATCGAAGCACGTAGATTTTGGCAATAATTTCATCCACACGGGATTTTTGTTCCGAGGTAATCTGCGAAGATTGGGGCAACGTCATAGGCTGTTTCTTCGCTTCCTCCCATGTAATTTCTCCGGAAAGAACCGCCACTGCCACTTCTTCTGACAACTCGCCCTTCGACAGCATTGCAACCCCTTCATCAGGCAATTTGGAAAAATCCACATCCGAATATTCTTCGGAAATCTGTTTCATCACCCGTTTGGTTTCTTCTATCATTTCCTGACGTTTTTCAGGCGTATAGGTAACAGCATAACGAATGGCGGTAATGTTATTCCATTGCCAGATTGCTACCCCTGAAAAAACCGCCAGAACCAAAAGGAAAACCAAAATACAAATCACTGTTTTTCGCTTCATAAAAACACCCTATCAGTAAAAAATCAATACCAACTATTCTACATAGTCATCTCCGTATACGTCTATCAGATAATAATCCCCATCCGTACGGCCCACAAACAAATAACGGGTAATTTCGCCAGCCTCTTCATCAGGATTAACTTCCAATAACAAATCATTAAATTCATAACTTGCTCTGGCTTTTACCACAGTATATTCCGAAAGTTTCATAGCACCTGCCATATACGCTACATCTTCACAGAAATCATACTGAAAATCAAAAAAATCTTCAATCGGTACAATTTCCATTTCGTGCAGGGTGACTGTTTTATAAAACAATCCCTGTGCATCCATATCCACAAAAGTCTGCATTTCCCGTTTCAAATTGGAACCGACTGTATGATCAACAAGATATTCATAATCACCGGTACCAATGGCGTAAAAATACTCATACGCCAAAAGTTCTGCCGGATTGGAAACCACATCTTCAAACACAAAATGCCGGTCAGGAAGAACAACATCAGTCTCCACCTGATAATTTGCATCGGTGGATGCACCGTTCACATAGGCTAACGACATATAGTTTACAATTTCCTCCTGGGTCAGTTCCGGTTCTTCCGATTTCGGATCGGCAGTCGTTTCGTCTGTGGTACAAGCAGTCAGGCACAAGGTTGTTGCTAATAGTAACAGTAATATTTTTTTCATTTTTTTCATTATGAATCTCCTACTCTATGGTAAAATATACGGAATAAATTTCTTCATTAAAATCCCCGGAATCTCTGAAATCCATGATCTTTTTATCCAGTCGGTAATTTCCCGGAGGAAGTTCTCCGTAGAGCCATTTCCATTGAATTTCAATTTCGGTAATATCGTGTTTTGGTATCCGATATGCCACCGAATTCCATACCAAATTAATGAGCGGTTTGGTTTCCACAGGAATCCAGGTTTCATCTTCTTGCTTAAAAATCTGATACCAACCACTTGTTTGCAATTCTCCGTCATATTTTCCACCGAATTGCTCTATCAGGAAAGTCATCCCCTGATTGGTCAGATTTTTTACAGAACAACTGATCCCCCACGGATCTCCCGATTGCACAAAGTCAAAGGAAACCGCTTTTTTGGGTGCATCAGGAAGATATTGAGATGACAGCATTGGCTCAAAAATATCGGAAAACGTAATCAGAGGGTCGTCGGTCAAAACTGCCAGTTCACTGTCAATTTCCGCATTGTTCATGCGTCCTTTTATGTAAAAGCAACAGGGAAATCCGGTCATATTTTTCGTTTCCCCTGCTAAATTTTCAAATTTTTTAAAAATCACCCATTCTCCGTCAATGGGAACTTCGCAGGTAATCTTTGTCACAATCTGGCAACCGTCACACTCAAAATTGGCGGTTCCTGATCGCTTGGGAACTTCACCTAATTCTGCTTTTTTTCGCAGTTTTCTGTCTAAGGTTCCGCAGCGGGCTTCCGTCTTACTCACAAGGCCCGTATCAAAATACAACTCTCCATCCAGATTAAACATCCGAAGCATCCGCTTTTCCAGCTGCTTTCCAAAAGTTCCTGTTTCCAAACGGCTCCAGACTTCCGGTTTTGTGGGCTTGGATTGACAGCCCGAAAGCAACAAACAAAAGAAACACAGAAAAATTGCTACTCTCTTTTTCATAGCAAACGCCTCCTTTATTTCTTAGACAGCGAAAAACGGTAAAAGTTCCCTAATTCAATTCTCTGGTTTCAGAAAGCTGTTTTCCGAAATGTGCTCCTAACATAGAAACGGCACCAACCGCTAAATAAAGTCCCGCATAAACGGCAAATGCGCTTTCTCCCATATCGAATAAAAGCCAGGAGGATAACAGATAAATTGCCGCAGATGCCAAAGGAAGCCACCAATACTGCTTTAATGTAAATCCCGAAAGAATTCCTTCAATCACAAAGAATAAGGGATTTACAATGAAAAACTGAATTAAGCAGATAGCCATTCCGTTCATTCCGGCAAACAACACGGTAAGCCAGGGGCATAAAAGAAATAAAACCAAAGAAATCCCTATAAAAATCAAAGATTTTTTCATTTTGTTCACTTCCTTTCACAATCCTTTGATAAGAACCGGAATTTCATTGCGTTACACCGCAATGTTCAATATACATTATCTTGCAGAGGACATTGCAAAATATCCCCTGCAAGGAATTTTCTGTTTTATATGTTATGAATTTCCTTGACTACCTCACGATTACTGTTTCAGTTACCGGGGTCAGGTCAGGTTTCCATACAAAAAGTTTGATATAGGCAACATCAAAACTTTTTTCCAGAAATACTGTTGTCCAATCGTTTGAGTCGAGTGTTTCGCTTCCTATCGTCAGTATTTTTCCGTCCATAGTATAACTTACTGCATAAACGATCCCATCCTGGAAGTAGTCTTCGACTACGACATCGAAATACCACCTGGTATCGGTTTCAAAAGAATCGTAAGTCAGTTTTCTTAATTCGACACAAGGAACTTTCACAAATGGAATACCATTATCACGTGCATAAATCTCAGCATAACTTCCAGTTTCTGCATAAATTTTGACGCTTGTGCAATTATAAAACGCCTTCGTTCCGATAGACGTTACGCTACTTGGAACCATTACTTTTTCTGTCAAAACATAATTATTGAAGCTATTAGAACCGATATGGGTAATCCCTTCACCAATAAGAATTTCTGTTATCTCCGTTTTGTAACTATACCAAGGAATATTCTTTTTTAACAAATAATCTTCCATAGCACCTACGCCATCAATTTTTAAAACGCCGGAGTTATAAACAATCCAGTCTATTCCATTGGCATCCGTACCGCAATCCAAAATATTGTCCATGCTTCCCGTGCCGGAAACAATAGTATCGAAGGTTTCTCTTGCTGCAACAAGTGCATCCGTATTGGTTACCAGAGTTTTCTGATTATCTGTTAACGCTTCGTATGCATTTTCTGCAGTAACGATTGCATCGCTGCTATCTAAAGTGACGTCACCGATTTCTTCAATCAATGCACTAACTGCTTCTGCAGCAGCAATATCTTCAGCGCTGGGAACGATCGTCAAAGCACCAAAGGTGTTACCCATTGCCAAAACGCAGGGAGCTTTTAACTCTGTGATGGAGTTGTAAACAACACCGTAGGGAACATCTTCTTTCACTCTGAATACGATTTTACAGATGTTACCTTCAAACACACCCTCGTGTGCCAGAATCAGTTTGATTTTTCCATCTTCAAATAAT
>JAGAKI010000044.1 GCA_017625695.1 Clostridia bacterium
CATTCCATTTTTTGACGAGCAACTTAGGTTGCTCTATTTGTCATGCAATTTTCAATGTTCAACTGATTATTTCGACTCTCTAAAAAATATTTCAAGAAATTTCAATTTTTCTCTTGACATTTAATAGTTAGTCTTTTAAAAATATCTATCTTGATTTGAACTTATGCTTTCTGTTTTAACTGTTCGGCACGGAGGATGGTAATCAAATCATCACTTGCCTGCTCAATGCGGTCATTTACCACCACATAGTCATATTCTTCCATCAGGGCAAGTTCTCCTTTTGCCGTCTCTAAACGAGAGAGAATCTGTTCTTCGGTTTCGGTACCTCTGCCTCTTAAACGGCTTTCCAATTCCTCGTAGCTTGGTGGTGCCACAAAAGTGAGTACTGCACCCGGGAAATTCTTTTTAATCTGCATTGCACCCTGAACTTCGATTTCCAAAATGACATCCAAGCCCCGGGAAAGTGCATCTTCCACAGGTTTTCTGGGGGTTCCGTAGTAGTTTCCTACATATTCTGCCCATTCTAAAATCTCATTATTTGCAATCATGGACTGAAATTCTTCTTTGGTTTTAAAATAATAGGTAACTCCCTCACTGTCAATGGGACGGGGTGCTCTTGTGGTAGCAGAAATGGAAAGATGAATCTTCCCTTCTGCTTTTTCACAAGCTAATTTTACGATGGTACCTTTTCCCACCCCTGCAGGTCCGGAAACTACCATCAGAGTTCCTTGTTTCGCCATACTAAATTCCCTCTTTTATGCTTCAGCTCTGCCGGTGATGGTGTCAGTCTGAAGACCGGACAGAATGATATGACCGCTATCGGTCACCACTACAGTTCTGGTTTTTCTGCCGTAAGTAGCATCAATTAAAATCCCACGGTCCTTAGCATCCTGCACCATACGCTTAACAGGTGCAGAATCGGGACTGATAATCGCAATGATTCTCTCCATTGCAACCGCATTGCCAAAGCCAATATTCAAAAGTTTCATACGAAAACCTCTTTTTTTCGATTACTCTACATTTTGTACCTGCTCACGGATTGCTTCAATTTCCGTTTTGGCATCAATGCCGATTTTGGAAATTTCAATGGAATTACATTTGGAACAGGTGGTATTGATTTCCCGGTTCATTTCCTGAATGATAAAATCTAATTTTTTGCCCACGGGCTTATCCTGATATACCAGATTCATAAATTCTTCAAAATGACTGCGGAGTCTGGTGGTTTCTTCAAAGGTGGCAACCTTATCGGAGAAGATGGCAACCTCAGTCATCAGACGGGTTTCATCATAGGTGGCACCGTTTAAGTATTCTTCCATTTTGTCACGGAGTTTCTTTTCATATTCCGCAACGGACTCAGGAAGCAACTCTTCGATTTTTTCTACCATACCTCTTAATTTTTCAATACGGCTGACCATATCTTCTGCCAGCCTTTGCCCCTCGGTTTTTCTCATTTCGAGAAAATCAGAAACCGCCTTTGCCAAAACTGGTTCCAACACAGAGAAAATTTCTTCTGCTTCGTGTTCCTTGAATTCCACCTCAAAAATGTCGGGGAAACGAGACATTTTAGTCGCTGTTACATCAAAGGGCATATCGTATTCATCGGATAATTCCTGTAATACTTTTAAGTAATTTTCTGCAACGCTTCTGTTTAAGGTAACAACCTTGTCTCCTTCTTCCACGTTGTTCATATGAATATAAACATCCAACTTGCCCCGGTTAATCCGTTCCAACAAATACTTGCGGACCATTTCTTCTAAGAAATTAAAGCCTCTCGGCACCCGGATATTGGCATCAAAATAACGATGGTTTACCGATTTTAACTCTACGGTAATATCATAACCTTTATAAATTTCTTTCTGACGGCCGTAGCCTGTCATACTCATAGACATACTTTTTCACCTTACCTTTTCATAACAGTATAACATATATATAATAAAATGTCAAAACTTTTTTTAATTTTTTTAGCATTTTTACAGATTTTCTTTCGTTTTTTTCAATTTTCAGTGATTTTCGGATAAAAACGAGTACCTCATCCTGAAAATTCCTGATTTTTTCAATATTTTTTAGAAAATCACTTGAATTTTTTTTCAAGCTGCTATATAATAATATAGTTAAAATCGTTAATTTTTCCCTTTTTTCGTAAGACAAGGGAAAGCCCACAAGAATTTAAAATTATCCAACATAAAAAACGGAGGACAAACACTATGGCATTTATTGACAGAATCAAAGAAAGGGCAAGAGCCGACAAAAAGAAAATTGTTCTGCCCGAATCGATGGACAGAAGAACCTGGGAAGCAGCTGCACAGGTTTTAGCAGAAGATATCGCTGATATTATTATTATCGGTACTCCCGAAGAAGTGGAAGCTAACAGCAAAGGTCTGGATGTTTCCAAAGCAACCATCATTAATCCCTTCACCTACGAAAAAACCGAAGAGTATATTAACTTATTCGTGGAACTGAGAAAATCCAAAGGCTTAACCTACGAAGAAGCAAAGAAAACCGCTTTGGGTGACTATATGTACTATGCTTGCTTAATGGTAAAAGCAGGTGATGCAGACGGTGTGGTTTCCGGTGCTTGTCATTCCACCGCAAACACCTTACGCCCCAGCTTACAGATTATTAAAACCAAACCCGGTGTAAAACTGGTTTCTGCATTCTTCTTAATGGTTGTTCCCAACTGCGAATACGGTGCAAATGGTACCTTCATTTTTGCAGACAGCGGTTTAGAACAAAATCCCGATCCCGAAAAATTAGCAGCAATCGCAGCTTGCTCTGCGGAATCTTTTGAACTCTTATGTGAAAAAGAAGCAATCGTTGCAATGCTCTCCCATTCCACCAAAGGCAGTGCAAAACATGCTGACGTGGACAAGGTAGTAGAAGCAACCAGAATCTGTAAAGAAAATAACCCCAACTTAAAAGTAGATGGCGAACTGCAGTTAGATGCTGCAATCGTTCCCTCTGTTGGTGCTTCCAAAGCTCCCGACAGTGACGTAGCCGGCAAAGCAAATGTACTCTGCTTCCCCGACTTAGATGCCGGTAACATTGGCTACAAACTGGTTCAGAGATTGGCAAAAGCTGAAGCTTACGGTCCTGTTACCCAGGGGATTGCCGCTCCCATCAACGACTTATCCCGTGGATGCAGTGCAGAAGATATCGTTGGCGTTATCGCAATCACCAGCGTTCAGGCACAGGCGAAATAATCATAGAGAAAGGATATGAAAACAATGAAAATTTTAGTTATCAATGCAGGAAGTTCCTCTTTAAAATATCAGTTAATTAATATGGAAGACCAGTCCGTTATGGCAAAAGGTCTTTGCGAAAGAATCGGGATTGACGGAAGACTGACTCACTCCAAAGACGGTGAAAAATTCCAGAAGGATTTACCCTTAAAAGACCACGGTGATGCAATCCAGGCAGTTTTGGATTCCTTAACCGACAAAGAAATGGGCGTAATTTCATCTATGGACGAAATCAACGCAGTTGGTCATCGTGTGGTACACGGCGGTGAAGCATTCTCCGGTTCTGCTGTGATTACCGAAGCTGTTATGAATGCATTAAACGAATGCATCGAGCTGGCTCCCCTGCACAATCCTCCCAATATCACCGGTATTGAAGCTTGTGCAAAAATTATGCCCAATGTTCCCCAGGTTGGTGTATTTGATACTGCATTCCATCAGACCATGCCTAAAAAAGCATATCTGTATGCACTGCCCTACAAATTCTATGAACAGTATAAAATCAGAAGATACGGTTTCCACGGCACCAGCCACAAATACGTTAGTATGAAAGCAGCTGAACTGTTAGGCAAACCCATTGAAGAATTAAAGATCGTAACCTGTCACTTGGGTAACGGCTCTTCTATCTCTGCTGTTGACGGTGGTAAATCCGTTGATACCTCTATGGGCTTCACTCCCTTAGCAGGGATTCTGATGGGTACCCGTTCCGGTGATATCGACCCCGCTATTGTAGAATTTATCGCAAACAAAGAAAAACTGTCTGCAAGTGAAGTGATCAACATCTTAAATAAAGAATCCGGTGTAACCGGTGTTTCCGGCGTTTCTTCTGACTTCAGAGATCTGGCTGCAGCATCCGAAGAAGGCAACGAAAAAGCGACTGTTGCATTGGATATGTTCGCATACGGTGTGCAGAAATATATTGGTACCTATGCTGCTGCTATGGGTGGTATTGATGCTGTTGTATTCACCGCAGGGATCGGTGAAAACGATGCAACCTTAAGAGAACAGATTACCGAAAAATTAGGCTTTATGGGCATTAAAATCAACAAAGAGAAAAACAATGTTCGCGGCACTGTGGATATCACTGCAGATGATGCAACGGTTAAGACTTTAGTCATTCCCACCAACGAAGAATTGATGATTGCGTTAGAAACCGAAAAATTAGTATAATATTTTCGGATTTTTGAAAAAAATGCTTGACAAATTACCAGAAATTATGTATTATATTATATGATTGTCTGAGAGTATGGTAGTTTGTCAGCTCTTTAGGCAGTCTTTTGGTGTCTGAGACCGTGAGGATTGGAGGTTAAAAAATGATGGAACAAAATGAACTGTTAATTGATTTGACCTCTATTGTGAAGTCCGAAGGTATGGAAATTAAAGTAAATAAAGAATACCCCATTGAGGTGTTTTCTCAATATGACGATATGCCATCCTTACAAACACCAGTTACGTTAACGGGTACTATCACAAATCACGCAGGCAACTTGTTTTTAAAAGGTGAGCTTTCCTTCACGGCAAACTTCCTTTGTGACCGTTGTCTGGAACCGTTTGACCGGGAGTATACGCTTCCGATGGAAGACACCATTGCCCGGGAGGACTCAGGGCTGGAAGCCGATGAGTTTATCCCCTATCAACATAATACTGTGCAATTGACCGAAGCAATTTACAAATGCATTTTTGCCGTAACCTTGGACCAACAGCTTTGTAGAAAAGATTGCAAAGGTCTATGCAGCGTTTGCGGATGTAACCGCAACGAAACAACCTGTAACTGCGACGATACGGAGATTGATCCCAGATTACTGAAATTAAAGGAATTATTAAAGTAATCCTCAGTTACTCCTAAATTTTGTAAAAATATTCAATTATAGAGTAGAACTCTACAGGAGGTGTTAAGACATGGCTGTACCAAAGAGAAAGGTTTCTCATGCGAGAAAAAACAAAAGAAGAGCAAACTGGAAATTGAGCGTTCCGGGTCTTGTAAAATGCCCTAACTGTCAGGAACTGACACTGCCGCACAGAGTATGTAAATCTTGCGGTTTCTACAAAGGTGTAGAAGTAATCAAAATGGATTAATCGATAGCCTTATAAGAAGCGGGGTGCTTATTGCTCCCCGCTTTTTTTAAAACTTTTTCATGATTTCTTTTTGTTGGTGTGGAATTTTTCATAAAGTATTTGCACCAATGAAAAGAACCACCGAATTGGAAAGAGGTTTACTATGTATTATGTAGACGGTGTAACAAAAAATAGTCTGGCAGAATCCGCAGGTCTGCTCCCCGGGGACGTGATCACCCATATCAACGGTGAAGAAGTAACTGACGGTTTACTGTATGGTTTTTTAATCTGTAACGAATGTGTCGAAATCACTTTTGTGAGAAATCAGGAAGTTAAAAAAATCATCATAGAGAATGAATTTGAAGATTTGGGTATCATCAACGACCGTCCCTTTATCGAACATCCAAAAAGCTGTCGGAACAAATGCATTTTCTGTTTTATTGATCAGCTTCCCAAAGGAATGAGAAAACCTCTGTATTTTAAGGATGACGATTCCCGCCTTTCCTTTTTGACAGGCAATTATGTAACCTTAACCAATATGAAAGAGGAAGAACTCAAAAATATCGTGAGAATGCGACTTTCTCCCGTAAATATTTCGGTGCATACCACCAATGACGAACTTCGTATCAAAATGCTGCACAATAAAAATGCCGGTGGAATTTTAGAAAAAATTTCTTATCTTGTTGAAAATGGTATTACCGTTAATGCACAGATTGTGCTTTGCAAAGGGTACAATGACGGAAAGGAATTAACCAAATCCCTCACCGATTTATATGAGGCACAAGTAAACAGCGTTTCGGTTGTCCCCATCGGCTTAACAAAATTTCGTGACGGTCTGACCAAAATTGAACCCTTCACAAAAGAAGACTGCCGAACGATTATCAAGCAAATCCATCATATTTCCAACCGGGCTTACAAAGAAATCGGTACCCGTTTTGTCTATCCCGCAGACGAATTTTTTGTCAAGGGAGAAATTGCTCTCCCTCCTGCGGCATACTACGATGATTTTCCTCAGATTGAAAATGGCGTAGGCTTATTGTCCTCTTTTGTGAAAGAATTCAACCTGTCTTTTGCCAACAAAAAGCCTAAGCCGGTACGAAACAAAGTGATAGCCACCTCAGAAGCGGCTTATCCCACCCTTTCCCGGCTGGTGGAACGATTCAACGAAAAATTCAAAACAAAACTGGAAACCATACCGATTAAAAACAAGTTTTTCGGGGATAAAATTACAGTAGCAGGGCTGATGACTGCAACCGATATCATCGACCAGTTAAAAAATAAACAAATGGATTTTTTAGTTCTCCCCTCTGCAATTTTACGATCAGAAGGAGATCTGACCTTAGATGACAAAACCATTTCTGATATAGAAAAAGCTCTTTCTTGCGAAGTCATTTTGAATGAAAATGACGGAAAGTGTTTCCTGGACGCACTTTGTATGTAAAAAGCTGTTTAAGTGAAAGCGAGGTAATTAACGATGTCAAAACCGATTGTTGCCATTGTGGGACGTCCCAATGTTGGGAAATCTCAATTATTCAACCGTATCACCGGAAAAAGAATCTCCATTGTAGAAGATACCCCCGGTGTTACCCGAGACAGAATTATTTCCGAAGCAGAGTGGCTTTCCAAGTCCTTTCTGCTCATTGACACCGGCGGTATTGAACCGGATTCCACCGACGAAATCACCGCAATGATGAAACGTCAGGCAGAAGCGGCAATTGAAACCGCCGATGTTCTGATTTTCTTAACCGACGTTCGTGCCGGTGTAACCGCAACCGACCGTGAAGTTGCCGCAATGCTGATGCGTTCCGGCAAACCCATTGTGTTAGCTTGCAACAAATGCGACACCCCCGGGGAACCTCCCATGGAATTCTACGAATTCTACAACTTGGGCTTAGGGGACCCTGTTGCCATTTCTGCAATTCAGGGTATGGGAATCGGCGACTTGTTGGATTTGGTGGCAGAAGGCTTCCCAAAAGAAGATGAAACCGAGGAAGAAGATGATGTATTAAAAATTGCAGTCATCGGAAAACCCAATGCGGGAAAATCCTCCTTAATCAATCGTTTACTGGGGGAAGAACGTCTGATTGTCAGCAACATCCCCGGAACCACCCGTGATGCCATTGATACGTATGTAGAAAAAGACGGTCAGAAATATCTGTTTATTGATACCGCCGGTATCCGCAGAAAAAGCAAAGTCAACGAAGCCGTGGAAAAATATTCTGTTCTTCGTTCTTATGCGGCGATTGAACGTGCAGACATCTGTCTGATTATGTTGGATGGTACCGAAGGAGTTACCGAACAGGATACTAAAATTGCAGGATATGCCCACAACGAAGGAAAAGCTTCCATCTTTGTAGTAAATAAATGGGATATTATCGAAAAAGATGATAAAACGATGGATCGGATGAAGTTAGAAATCAAAGAAGGCTTCTCCTATATGATGTATGCTCCCGCCCTCTTCATTTCTGCAAAAACCGGTCAGAGAATCGACACCATCTTTCCCATGTTAAAAGCAGTTAACGAAAACAGAAACCGCCGTGTCACTACCGGTATGCTAAACGATTTGATTGCAGATGCTACCGCACGTGTTCAGCCACCGACAGACAAAGGCAGAAGACTGAAAATTTTATATGCAGTACAATCTGCTGCAAATCCTCCTCAGTTCGTCATTTTTGTCAACGACGTTCGTCTGATGCACTTTTCTTATGAACGTTACCTTGAAAATCAGCTAAGAAACGCCTTTGACTTTACGGGTACTCCCATTAAATTCTACATCAGAGAACGTAACGAAAAGAAGAAACTGTAACACTAAGGAGGTCATCAGAATGCCCATATTAGGCTATGTGCTGTTTGCCGTTTTAGGTTATTTGCTGGGTAGTTTGAATTTTTCCATTATCATCGGAAAACTGTTTTACAAAATCGACGTGAGAGAACACGGCAGCAAAAACGCCGGAACCACCAACACTCTTCGGGTCTTGGGAAAAGGTCCCGCAATTTTTGTTTTGCTGTTTGACACATTTAAAGCTGTGATTGCCTACTGGCTTGTATATGCCATCACCAAAGATAATCCCGTTTCCTATGTTGCCTCTGCAGCGGCAGTTGTGGGACACAATTTCCCCGTATTCTTCGGCTTCAAAGGCGGAAAAGGAGTTGCCACCTCCCTGGGTGCCTGCTTCTGTTTCAATCCTCTGTTGGGATTGTTTGTGCTTCTGATTGGTGTTTCTACCATTGCTATCACCCGATATGTTTCGGTTGGATCCTTAGCCGGAAGCACATCCAGCATTGTTCTGTTTGCCATCTTTGATCCAGATCCTTTAAAACTGGTTTTATTAGTGGTATTAACCGTATCCATGTATATCCGTCATCACGAAAACCTAAAACGACTGGCAAATCATACAGAAAACAAAATCTCTTTCCATAAAAAATCAGAAGAAAAACAGGGATAAGCTATGGACTATATCACAGTAAAAGGCTTAATCGTAAAAGAAACCGACTTTAATGAAGCCGATAAAATGCTCACCATTATGACCGATTCCTGCGGTCTGATTCACGCGAAGGCATCGGGCATCAAAAGCTTAAAACGAAAAGAGCTATCCGGTGCAAAACCGTTTTTATATTCGGAATTCACCTTAGCACAAAAAGGCGAATACTACAATGTCCGGGAAGCGAATATTCTTCATTCTTTTTTAGAAATAAAAAATGACCTGATCCATTTGGCGTTGGGATTTTACATCCTGGATATCGTAAATAATATCGGGATGGAAAATCAACCAAACACCGCCCTGCTCCGCTTGACTTTAAACACCTTATTTGCCTTAAACCACAGCAAAAAGTCTCCGCAGCTGGTGAAAGCAGCCTACGAAATGAAGGTAGCAGACATTGAAGGATTCACTCCTCACACCTTTGAATGTATGGAATGTGGAAACGAATTGGATACGGCCTCCGTTTGCTATTTCAATATTTTAGATGGCGGAATTCTATGTAACGACTGTTGTCGGGCGGCAGAGCGAAACATTTTAAAAATTTCAAAAACTACCGTAGATGCGATGAATTTCATTTTGGATTCCGACATTAAAAACTTTTTATCTTTTCAACTTGACGAACGGATTTTGCCGGAGTTTTCGGCTGCTTGCGAACGGTATTTTCTGACACAGAGTGACTTTCATCCCAAAACCCTGGACTATTATAAAAAAGTTATGCTGGCTGATTAGAAGACTGTTCCAGCTTTTTCTGTCGGTATAAAACTTCTGCTTTTTGAGAAAAATCCAGAGAAATCCGGGAAAGCTTCCGAAAAACATCCAAAACCACATCCGAATGTGACCATAAAATCTGATTGACAGTTTTGTCGATCAGATTTTTTTGTTCTTCCAAATCAAGTGCTTCAAAATACCTACGGTAAGAAGCCACATCTTCCTGATGGTCTCTTTTTGGCATCAGATAAGAAAACAGCCAACCACTGAATTGTTCCAAAGAAATGGCATCTGTCTGCTGCATTGACTCGTTTTTGACGTGTTGTTGGTCAGCTGCAAGGCCAAGGCCGCTCCGATATCCCCGTCTTTGAAATCTCATAACAAATTCCTCCTTATAAAACTGTTATTACCATTTTATGACAAGTTTTCTAAAATGTGACAGACATAACCTTTACTGTCTTCGTAAAAAATGATAACAAAAGTATCATAAAAAATTTGATTAAAAAATCAGGTGATAATCATGCAACATTTTTCAAAAAAAGAATATCAAAAACAAGTTTCCAAACAGGAAAAAAGTCCCTGGATAAAAAATCTGATCTGGGCATACTGTGTGGGTGGAGCCATTTGTGTGTTGGGACAAGGAATTCTTACCTATGCAAAACAAATGGGCCTCCCCAAAGAGGATGCCGGCTGTGTTACTTCTATCACATTGATTTTTTTAAGCGGACTTCTGACCGGTCTTGGCGTATTAGACAAAATTGCCAAGCACGCAGGTGCGGGAACCATCGTTCCCATCACCGGTTTTGCCAACGCCATTGTGTCCCCTGCCATGGAATTTAAAAATGAAGGGTTTATTTTAGGCGTTGGTGCAAAAATGTTTGTGATTGCAGGCCCTGTAATCGTTTACGGAATCTGTTCCTCAGTCATCGGCGGACTGATTTATTATCTGATAACAGGGGGACGATTATGACAAAAACAATTGGCAAACGAACCCTGATCTTTCCATCCAGACCCTCTGTCAACGGATTTTATTCTGTCGTTGGAGAAAAAGAAGCCCAAGGACCGTTAAAAGACTGGTTTGATTTGACCATCGGAGAAGGTCATTTTGGAGAAGATTCCTGGGAAAAAGCAGAAAGCAAACTCATCGAAACTGCAACTATGGGTGCAATCGAACAATCCAAGCTTTCTCTAACGGATATCAACTGCTTTTTCGGTGGCGATTTACTCAACCAATGTATTTCTGCAAACTATGCTCTTCGCAGCTTACAAATTCCTTTTTTAGGACTGTACGGTGCTTGCTCCACTATGGCAGAAAGCCTGATTGCAGGTTCTGTGTTTCTCGATGGTGAATTTGGTAAAAACGTAATCTGTTCTACCTCCAGTCATTTTTGTTCCGCGGAACGACAATTTCGTTTTCCTTTAGAATACGGCGGTCAACGTCCGCCCACTGCCCAATGGACGGTAACCGGTTCCGGTGCCTGTGTCCTGTCAAAAACGGGAGAAGGTCCCTATATTACCCATGCAACCATCGGAAAAGTAATCGATGCCGGCATCACCGACCTGAACAATATGGGCGCAGCTATGGCACCCGCTGCCTGTCATACCCTTTGTGCCTTTTTGGAAGATACCAATACCACACCCCAAGACTATGACAAAATCTTCACCGGAGATTTGGGCAGTATCGGAAAAGATTTGCTCCGGCAGTTATTGTCGGATAACGCAATTACCGCAGAAAATTTAGAGGACTGCGGCGACTTGATTTTTGACAGCGAAACCCAGGATACCCATGCCGGTGGTTCCGGCTGCGGATGCAGTGCCAGCGTGTTAAATTCCTACATCCTAAAGCAAATGAAACAAAAAAAACTGAAAAAAATCCTCTTCATGGCAACCGGAGCTTTGATGTCCCCCACCAGTTCTCTGCAAGGAGAAAGCATCCCCGCCATCGCCCATCTGGTACAAATTGAAATCTAAAGGAGTTTTCCTATGATGCCCTATCTGAACGCCTTTTTATTTGGCGGATTTTTATGTGCCATTGCACAGCTACTCATTGACTTTACCAAAATGACTCCGGCAAGAATCCTGGTGCTTTATGTGAGTGCAGGTGTGATTCTCACCTTTTTGGGACTCTATAATCCTCTGGTGGAAATCTTCGGGGCAGGAGCCACCGTTCCCTTAACCGGATTTGGTAACGCCCTTGCCAACGGCGTCATCAAAGGAATTGGCGAAAAAGGTCTGCTTGGCGTAATTTCCGGCGGACTTACCGCCTGTGCCGCCGGCATCTCTGCCGCTATTTTCTTTGGTTATCTGTTTGCACTGATTTTCTCTTCCAAAGAAAAATAATTTGTTTCGGAGTTTCTCCCATAAAAAACGGAACGGAAATCTCCGCTCCGTACATATCTTCCCAACCATAGGGAGCCGTAATTATCAAAAGAACAATAAATATCCCACGGCACAGTGTCTACTTTTGCTTGGCAAGTGCAATCTATCGTGTGGATTTCGTGACATACAAAAAGGAGTGTGGCATTTGCCACACTCCTTTTTTGTTAGTTTTTCGCTATGTGCTAATCGAAATCAGCATTCAGACTTCTACCAATTAGCGTTTATTTACTAAGTTGTAGAACGCCATAGAGGAGTAATCTCCACTTTCGATAAAGTATCCCAGGTCAAACTGAGCTACTGTAGCTGAAGTGCTTCCTCCGGTCATCTTAATGTGAACGGTATTGGTTCCTTCACGTAAGAAGAGCAATCCGTCATTATTATTTGCACTAGTCCAGTTTTCTGCTACACATGTAATAGTGTAGTAGTATCCTTCATCGGTATAAACCTCAAAGATCGGATCTCCCGGATGATTCGTCACTAACATCTGGAATGCATATACACCGGTGTAGGGAGCGTTTACAGTAACATCGCGAACGGTTCCGGTTGCAAAACTCGGTTGTGCTAAGTTTGTTTCACCGTAATATGTCTTCGTCCCATTCGGATAGTATTGTGTGCTGTAATCCCGACCTACATTGGTATAAGCACCATTCCAATAAGAAATTGTAGTAGAGGGAATCGGCGGTAAATCGTCGTCCGGAGTCGAGGGCGGAGTTACAGTTCCGCCGCCTTGTTCACCGGTATCCGGATCGATTGTACTTGCTGTCAGGTCTTTTACTAAAGGCATAAAGTCCATACTGTCATATCCGGGTTTATTCAAAGGCATAGTGTTAAACTGCTGATAAACAGCAAAGGCTGCAGATCCGTTATTTTCAACTGTAATGGTATTGTCGCCCTGTTCCAGATATAACACAAAGTCAGTACCTACTGCGTCAGACCATGTTCTACCGCCGGGAACAGTAGATGCAACACTGTATCCGTTTGCAGTAAAGATAGCATCACCTTTAGTTCCTGCGTCACCAACATTGTACCACTGGATACCATATACACCATCATTTTTAACATTTACGGTAAAGGTTTTTGGCTCTCCTCCGGCAGCCATATACAGATATGGAATAGAGTTCTTCTGTTTTTCGTCGCCATCTGCGAGGTTATCATGGTAATGAGCCTGTGCAAGATCGGGACTGTAATCATCACCATCAACATCGCCCAACCACTGCGGAGTAACACCGATAATTGCTTTAGATACCATACAACCTTTGTTATCGGTAATGGTTAAGGTAATATCGTTGTCTTTGGTAACACCTTTAAAGGTAACTTCTGATTTCGTCCAATCTGAAGTATTAACACTTACAGTCGCTTTAGAGGTATCAGAAGAAGTAACCGTTACAGTTGCACTATTGATAGTACCTTCACCGGTTGCTGCAAAGATATCACCTAAAGATACTTTTTTGGTTGTAGAAGCACTTGGATCAACGGTACTATGCTGGAATACAAAGTAATTGTCTTTTGCTTTGAACTTACGTACCGGTTCTAATTCAGTAATGCTTACAGTTGCGCTGTAAGTACCGTCAGAGAAGTGGTCGTCTGTAATGGTAACGGTATAAGTACCGCCTTCGGGGAAGGTAACCGTGGTATTTGCCCAAGCAGTTCCGCTTACGGTCTTGGTACTCTGTTCTTCTACAGTGTAGGTTACAGTACCTACTTTGTAGTTGTTGTTTAAGGTGAAGATATCACTCAGTTTCAGAGTTTGGCTTGCACCGGCATCAATTTCGTAAGCTAAGCCGGATTTAGCAGTCCATTTGGTAACCGGAGTCGGATTGTTTACTTTAATGGTTGCGGTTGCAACATTACAGTAACCGGAATTATCGATTGCAGTTACTGTATAGGTACCTGCTTTGGTAACATTTACAGTAGTTCCGCTTACGCTTGCACCATTATTCGGATTGCTGGTAATAGTTAAGGTAATGGTTCCTTCCGGATAGGTTCCAACTTTGGTAAACATCTCTGCAAAATTGAAGCTTTGTGTAGTACCATAGTTATCTAAGGTCCAGGTCTTAACCGGAGCTTTACCGGTCCACTTAGTAACACTATCAGGTTTCTGAATGGTTACAGTAACGGTTGCAGTGTTACAGTAAGTCTTATCTGTAATGGTGATAGTATGTGTACCAATTGCTAAGTTGCCAACGCTGGTACCGCTCCAGGAACCGGATGCAACATTCTGTTCTGCATTAGAATCAACTTTGTAGTATACCTTAGAGCCTAAAGTATAGCTGCTGTTGTAATTGAACAGTTCTCCTAAAGTATAGGATTTGGTTACTGCCGGATAGGTGGGTTTGTAGGTAACAGTTGCATTCTTAGCGGTGAACTTAGCAACATTATCAGGTGTCTGAATGGTTACTTTAACAGTTGCAATGCTACAGAAGTTCTTATCGGTAATGGTAATCGTATGTTCACCGATTGCTAAGTTGCCAACACTGGTACCGCTCCAGGAACCGGATGCAACAGTTTTTTCAGTACCATCTACAGTGTAGTATACTGTAGTTCCTAAAGCATAGTTAGAAACATAATTAAACAGATTGCCTAATGTATAGGATTTGGTAACTGTCGGATAGGTGGGTTTGTAAGTAACAGTTGCGTTCTTAGCTGTAAACTTAGCCACAGTTGTGGGCTCAGAAACGTTTACAGTCGCAGTCGCAGTGTTACAGTAGGTAGTGTTATCGGTGATGGTTACTTTATAAGTACCAGCACCATTAAAGGTAACAACGCCATTTGCATAAGTTGCACCGCCAACAGAAATGGTGCCCTTGGTGTAACCGTTATCAGTGAACAGTTCATCTAAAGTAGCGGTTACAGTAGTAGAACCGTATGCGATGGTTTTGTTTACAGTCTTACCGGTCCATTTGTCAACTTTTGCAGCTGCGGTTACAGTTGCGGTAGCGCTTTCATCGTTACACAGATACTGGTCGTTAACAGTAACGGTGTAAGTGCCTGCAGCAGTGTAGGTTAAGGTCGTATCTTCCCAGTTAGCTGCTTTTGCAATAGTTGCACCGGGTGCAGTTACAGTAACATTTGCAGAATTGATGCTTGCACCGGAAACTGCATCAAACAGGTCACCTAAGGTAAAGGTTACGGTAGTAGTATCATTTTTATTGTATACTAACTGTTTGGTTACAGTAGTACCGGTGAATTTATCAATCGGGTCTGCTGCTGCAACGGTTAAGGTTGCGCTTGCAGTGTTACAGTAATAGTTATCGGTAATGGTGATAGTAAAGGTGCCGGTACCGGTTACGGTTACGGTGCCTTTATCCCAGGTAGCGCCCTTAGTGTAGGTTCCGCCGGTTACAGTTACATCTTGAATGGTGTAAGAGCCTGCGGTGAACAGTTCGCCTAAGGTTACGGTAGTAGTA
>JAGAKI010000045.1 GCA_017625695.1 Clostridia bacterium
GATATACTCGTCTTGCTCCATGAGGCAGGTCGGATCGGCTTGCTTGAACATCCGCAGGAGTTGATTGACTGTAACATTCACATCCTGGTGCGGTGCTTCTGATCTCGTCCATGCGCTTGCAAGGATTTGGGACATATCTTCTCTTGACAGACTCGGCTGTGCGAATTTCAAAAAGGTCAGAGCGTAGGGCTTGGTGACCATCATATATATTTCGTAGGCGCTGTTTGCCTTGCTGATGGACTGAGCCGTTGTCTGCCGCCATCGGTTCTGTGCATCTTCTTCCATAAGGTTGATCATCGTGATGCCTCCGTTGCCATCGGGAAGGGCGGTTAGTCCGGTGTCGGCGAATGGGTGTTTGACGATCATCGGGGAGTATGGGGTTTCGTAGATATCGGTGTGGAGTAAGGTGATGGCTGTTCGTTTGACCTCGTCCAAGTCGGTTTGCTTTCGCATAGGTTTTCCTCCTTTCTGTGGGAATAAAAAAAGCGCATGGATTTGTTCTTATCCATGCGCTCGGTGGCTTGTATTCGGTTGTGCGAGAGTTCGGCTCACTACAGAAAGGGAAAAATACCTTTTTCACATCTACAAAATCGCTTGTAAAAATTTTGACCGTAGAAACGGCGAAACCCCCGATTTTATCGGGGGTTTCTTGGGCAATATCTTTTTCATTGCCCTTTGATGGTCCGAGCGGCGGGAGTCGAACCCACGGCCTCTTGAACCCCATTCAAGCGCGCTACCAAACTGCGCTACGCCCGGATGTCTCTTTTTGAGACTTATGTATTATAGCACACTTTCAACCAATTTGCAAGAGTAAATCAAAACATTTTACAATTATTTCGCAATTAGGAACTGAAAATCTCTTTCAAACAGAAAAGAAGAAAATAAACGGATAAATTTTTCTGTTTCTCTTGCATTCCCCGCCAATTTATGATATAATTAAGGAAGAATTTATACTTAGGAGTTGCTTACATGATGAGGCTATCTACGAAACAACATCCAAACGCCATCTCAAATAAAGGACGCGATTCCAATATTGAGCTGTATCGCATCATATCAATGATTTTAATTATCGCACACCATTACGTAGTTAATTCCGGCATGATGACCCCCATCTATAAAACCCCCTTGTCTTATACCTCTATATTTCTATTGCTCTTCGGGGCTTGGGGCAAAATTGGGATCAACTGCTTTGTTTTAATTACCGGTTATTTTATGTGCAAATCACAAATAACCCTGAAAAAATTCGTAAAGCTTTTATTTGAGGTGCTTTTCTACCGTACGCTTTTCTACTGCATTTTTTGGATTACAGGATACGCTTCTTTTAATATCAAAGATTTTATCAAATTAGTTCTCCCCGTAACATCCATCGGAACCAATTTTACAGAAACGTACCTTACCTTCTTTTTATTCATTCCTTTTTTAAACGTTCTCATCAAAAATTTAAATGAGAAACAACATATTCGCCTTCTTTTGCTGGCTTCTTTCGTGTATATCGTCTGCGGAACCCTTCCCTTATTTTACGTAACCATGAACTACGTATCGTGGTATATCGTTCTGTATCTCATCGCCTCTTATATCCGCTTATATCCGAAAAAAATCTTTAACAATACTGCATTTTGGAGTATTGCCACCATCCTGTCGATTTTATTATCCTGCTTTTCCGTCGTTGCAGCAACCTGGCTTGGAACCAAAACCGGAGAAAACATTTCCTACGATTACGTTACCGACTCCAATACGTTTCTTGCCGTGTTGACCGGACTGTGTTCCTTTATGATGTTTAAAAACTTAAAAATTAAGTACAATAAATTTATCAATACGGTTTCGGCTACGACCTTTGGGATTTTGCTGATCCATTCACATAGCAGTACCATGAGACAATGGCTTTGGAAGGACGTTTTACACAATGCGGAAATGTATTCTTCCAAATACCTGGTGCTGCATGCCATAGCAAGTGTGATCGTCGTTTTTATCGTGTGTTCCCTTTTAGATATGCTACGGATCAAATTCATTGAAGCACCGGCGTTTCGACTTTGGGACAAATATTTAGAAAAGCCGATCGTTCAAAAATTCAAAGCAATAGAAGATAAAATTTGCAAAAAACTAAACGTTCATCAAGACAACTAATATTGTCAAACAAAAGACTACGCTTATGAAAGAGATTAAAACTTGTCTGCTTCTTGGGGTTTCCGATGGAAATGATGCGGAAGCGTCGATGGCGGAATTGGAGCAGTTGGCGGAAACGGCGGGGCTTGTCGTTCGGGGCGTTTTGCTGCAGCAACGGCAAAAGCCGGACAACGCCACCTATATCGGGGCAGGGAAAGTGGAGGAAATGAAAGAATTTATTTCCAACC
>JAGAKI010000046.1 GCA_017625695.1 Clostridia bacterium
AGCCGTCTGTGTTTTATGCAGACGGCTATAAAAAATAGTGTAAAAAATAAATAGATAAAGAAACGACACATGTTGCACGTTTTGTGCGTAAATCTGATTACGGTACAAAATGTGTGAACGTGTGTTTTTTTGTTTTAAAAGGAGATTTTGTTATGCCAAGAAATCAATTTCAAAGAATGGTTTTTGCTTTTATTACTGTTGTGATTACCGTTCATGCTTATGTGTTTTACAGCCTGTATGTCATTCACGGAAATATGTTTATGCAACTTACGGGCGAAACGGGTGTTTTAGCTGCTATTAAAAAAATGGGGGGTGTTCCTGTGTTCGGAATACCTGTACCGATATGGGCAGTTGTGTTGATTGAGTTTGTGTTAGCGTATTTGCTTGAAAACATTTTGGGTTCGCCATTATCTTTCAAGCTTGCTTGTAAGAATTTTAATCCAAAAGAAACACATCCGATTTTATTTGAAACAACAATTATCTGTGCTACGGTTGGTATGATGTGTCCGGCAATGAGCTTTATAGCTGCTTTTCTTTATTATGACTATCAGGCAGGCTTTCATATATGGACGCTTCTTGCACAATGGCTTAAACTTATGTGTTTTAATTTCCCGTTTGCATTTTTTACACAGCTTTTCTTGATTCAGCCAATTGTTAGAACTATTTTTAAGATTCTTTTTGCAAAAGATATCAGGTCAAGAGTTGCTGTCCATAATCAAACGGTAACAGACACAGTAACAATATAAAACGGAGTTGTAAAATGTTTAAAGTAGACGATATACTTACATACGGAATAAACGGAGTTTGTAAAGTTACAGCGATAGAAGAAAAAAACTTAATGGGTATTAAAAGGAACTACTTGGTTTTGAAACCGATAAATGGAGATAGATCGACTTTTTATGTTCCTGCTGACAATGAAGATTTGTTGGGAAAAATGCGAAAACTTTTATCTGAGGACGAAATCAATAGACTTATTGATTCCATTCCGGGTGAAAAAGTTCTTTGGATCAATAATGAGAAAGAACGCAAAGAACGATATCGACAAATAGTTGCCGATGGTAATCATTCAGAGTTAATCAGAATGATAAAAGCGATTCATTTGGAGAAAAAGGGTAGAGCAGAAAAAGGTAAGAAACTCCACATCTCAGATGAACGATTTCTCAAAGAGGCTGAAAAAATTTTATATGATGAATTTCAATATGTATTAAATCTAACCGAAAAAGATGTGGTGCCGTATATCTTTTCAAGATTGGAAACTAACACAAATAAATAGGAAAAAGGGAAGCCGGTATTATAATTTACTTGCTTCCTTTTTTTGTAATGTGTTTGGTAATGATGGCGATGTGACAGTTTGGTTTATGGTATATTATCAGGCAGAAATGGATGCAAACAATCAGCCAGATTTGACAGATGAGAGAGTATCTGTTATAATATCATTGAGATTCCAAAAGAAATGAGTTTTTGTTATGAAATATCAAACTGTGATACAGGGGAGATTTCTTTCCCGACCCAATCGTTTTATCGCTTATGTAGAAATAGATGGCAAAGAAGAAATCTGCCACGTAAAAAACACCGGAAGATGTAAAGAACTTTTGATTCCGGGGGCAACAGTTTATCTGGAACCGGCAGCGAATCCTGAAAGAAAAACAAAATACGATTTGATTGCTGTGGAAAAAACTACAGAAGGTGGAATCAAACTCATCAATATGGATTCTCAGGCACCAAACCGTGTTTTTTTGGAATGGGCACCCAAGTTTTTCGGAGAAAATGCTCAAATAATTCCGGAAAAGAAATATAAAAACTCACGGTTTGACTGTTATGTAGAAAGCGAAGATGGTCGTCATCATTTTGTGGAAGTGAAAGGGGTTACGTTGGAGAAGGATGGGGTTGTTTCATTTCCGGACGCTCCTACCCAGCGGGGAATCAAGCATATTTTCGAGCTTTGTGACTGTGTAAAAAACGGATTTTCAGCCTATTTATTCTTTGTTATACAGATGAAAGATGTGAAATATTTTACACCCAACCGGAAAACTCACCCTGAATTTGCTGATGCTTTATTGCAGGCAAAGCAAGCGGGCGTTAAGATCTATGCTGTAGATTGTGATATCACTTCTGACAGTATGACCATTCATGATTTTGTTGAAACTATTTTATGATAGAGAAATGAGGGCTTAATATGAAAGAAACAAAAACACAACATAATAAACTGGTTTGGCAGGTAATTTTAACAATTCTTGCCATCGTTGTGAGCGGATATTGTGCGTTCTTTATTCTATTGTTACTTTCTTTATCCGGCGTTTGGGATGTGATAACTGTTTTGGGAGCAGTGTTGTTGCCATCCCTGTTATTACCGCTTATTTGGGTAAAGAAAAAAGCACGCTTTGTTGGTTTTTGGCTCGTTTTACCTGTTTGTTTTATTGCTTTATTATGGGTAAATAGCGGTGTTACAGCCTATCAAAAAAGTATTACCGTTAACGTAACGCCTAACATCAATGTTCGGGAATATCTTCCCTTTCGTGAAGATTCTAAAATTGTGAAAATCAAAAGTCAGACCTTGCAATTGACCGATTCTTTACCCGTTGTTGATGGCGCGGCTGCTTTGTTTCCTGTTTACTCTGCTTTTGTGAATGCTACTTATCCCGAAACCACACAATTATACGATGGTATATTTGAATATAACAATACGGTTGGTGGATATGAGCTGTTAGGTGAAAAACGAATTGATATTTTCTTTGGGGCATATCCCTCTTCGGAACAAATTCAAACAGCTGAGGAAAAGGGAACAACTTTTTGTTATACTCCGATCGGTTCAGAGGCTTTTGTATTCTTTGTGCATCGAGAGAATCCTATTGATAGTTTGACTGTTGAACAAATTCAAAAAATATATTCAGGTGAAATCACCAACTGGAATCAGGTGGGTGGAAAAAATGAAAAAATCGCTGCATTTCAAAGAAACGAGGGGAGCGGTAGCCAAAGTATGCTCAAACGTTTTATGGGAGATATTCCCATCATGGAGCCTCCGGTAGAACGTGTCAATGATCTGATGGCGGGAATTGTAGAACAGGTGGCAAATTATCGGAGTAAATCCGGTTCCATAGGTTTTTCTTTCCGTTATTATATGGAGGGTATTATCCAGAATCCGGATATTAAACTTTTGGCTGTGGACGGTGTAGCACCCACGGTTGAAAATATTAAAAACGGAAGCTATCCGATTATCAGCCCTTTTTATGCGGTCACCTATGAAGGAAATGACAATGAAAACGTGCAAAAACTATTGGATTGGGTGTTGTCAGAGGAAGGACAGACCATTATTGAACAGACCGGTTATACCGGAATTTAAGTGGATTTTTCTTTCTCTCCCCCGGACTGGCAAGATTGCTCCTCTTATGTCATAGTATGAAATAAAAAAGGATTTTTTCGTATGTGGCATTTAGTGATTGAAACACTCCGGAATTTTGTTTTTTTTCTGGGGTATTTCGGGAATTCCGGCGGATTTCCAAAAGCGTTGAGTAAAGCTGAAGAAGATGCTTTGTGGCAAAGGTATCGGGAGGGAGATTCATCTGCCCGGGATCAGCTGATTGAATCTAATCTTCGTCTGGTGGCATATGTTGCCAAAAAATACACAAAAGAGAAGCAGGAAATGGATGATTTAATATCTATCGGTACCATCGGACTTATCAAAGCAGTCAATTCCTTCAATCCTGATAAAAATATCCGCTTGGCAACCTATGCGGTACGTTGTATTGAGAATGAGATTCTGATGGTCATTCGTGCTGAGAAAAAATTGGTGAATGAAGTATCAATAGAGGAACCCATCGGAAAAGATTCAGAGGGAAATGAAATCTCTTTAATCGATGTTCTGGCAAACGATGAAGAATCAGTATTTTTAGAGGCGTTAAAGGGGATTCATCAGCAAAAGCTGTATTCTGCTATTGAAATGTGTTTAACCGACAGGGAAAAGGAAATCATTATTCTCCGGTACGGATTATCAGACGGAAATGCAATGCCGCAAAGAGAAGTTGCAAAAAAATTTGGGATTTCACGTTCTTATGTGTCGCGGATTGAAAAACGGGCATTGGAAAAACTGTTGGTAGAACTGGAAAGTGAATAAACCTATGAAAAATGGAGAATCTCAATATTGAGATTCTCCATTTTTAAATGCTTTGTTTCTTTTTTATCAGATGAATGATTTGCTTTACCAAAAACTCGATTCCTTTATAAATCCAATTTAAAATCTGCGACATGAGAAGTGAGGCAACTCCTACCAAAAGAACCGTCGGAATAAAATATTGCATCCTGTCGGTTACCAAAGGCACATTTTTGCGAAGTATTGCATAACAAACGGTATCTGCAATATAGGACATCAGATAAGCACCAAGGCACAAATCGGAAAGGTGTGCAAAAATTTTTTTGATGATAGAAGGGTAACGGTCAGTCTTGAGTTTTGACAGGAAAGAAAACATTAACACAGAAAGAATCAATGCCTGCATTCCAAACCAATCGGCGTAGGAACCCCAGGAAAAATATCCGCCATAGTCACGATAGAAGTTGAAACAGCCAAAAATAACGACTGCAACTGAATATAAAAGGAACAGATAACGTTTTTTTAGTTTTAACGGAAATTCCTTCAGGTAGGCGCCCAGCATATAATACGTAATGGGATAAATGCCAACCCACCAGTCCGGAACTAATGGTTGGTATTCTCTGGAAAGATAGGGCGTCAGAAACCATCTGGGTACACTAAAGTTAAAAATGTTTAATACCGTAGGTAGAGACGTTAAACTGATTAACGTGAAAATCAGGACCTTTTTTTGACCTTTTCCCTGAAGACCGTGATAGATCAGATTGAGAAATGGAATCAACAGGAATAATCCGATATACATTTCAATGTACCAGGCGTAATTGGCACCTGAAAAATCGAGAATTCCAAACAAGAGTTCCTGAAAAGTTAACGGTTTGTCTGAAGGAATCGATTTAAAAACGATACAGCTGATTGCAGACAAAACGTAAATTCCAAGTGTTTTTGTAATTCCTGAATAATATTTAACAGATAGCGTTTTGTGGTTCAGAAGATAGCCGCTTAACAGAATGAACAGGGGAACACAATAAATAAATGCTGTTCTTAGTATGGTGAACAGAATCATCGGTTGTTCCAACATAGGCTCATCATAATAACCGGTATTTAATGAAAAATGAATCGCTACTACCGAAAACATTGCAACAATGCGAGTGATATCCAAAGCGGTATTTCGTTTTGAAATATTCATAAAAATTCCCCTAAATATATCTGTTAAATATAAGATGTTTTTAATATAATATCATAAATGATGTAGATTATCAATAGATAATTGGAAAAAATATGTAACAGGTGCTTCTTAACGTTTTAGATTCATAAAAAAAGCTATCACAAAGGCTTTTGAGATTTGATTTTCAAATTATATCAATTCAAAACAAAATTGCTTTGCGATTTTGCACCGCACTTCTTCGCTATAACATATTACTTATTACTTCAAATCGATCAGTTCGATTTCAGGGAATCGTGAAGAGTGAACAGGTAATAAGTAAAATCGACAAGACTCTTTTGAATCTTGTCGATTTTGGTGCGCCTGAAGGGACTTGAACCCCCACGGTCTCCCACTGGAACCTAATGGTTATATTGCATATGTGAAAGAATTATATTTCTAAATCTTTTCATAATTATCAAGATTTTCATGCGAAAACTCAAAAACAACATTTTTACTTAGTATTTTATCTGTTAAATTATGAAACTTTTCAAAATGTTCATTTAAAATTCCGGTTCTTTTAAACTCATCCATAGCTGACTTTTCGTGAGCTAATGCAGAAGATATTGCTGCTTCGATTTTTTCTTCCCTGTATTTATAAATCATATTTGCATGTTCACACAATCTATTGACATGAATAAAAATCAATTCATTGTTAGAATAGTTACCCTCAATTAGTGCTGTATATGTTTTAATGATGCAATTGCACAAATCCATAAGTTCAATTATATAATCGGGCATGCAAGGGTTTACCACCAAAAACATTTGTAGTTCATTGATATATTGATTAATTTCAGATATTATTTCTTTGTATTTTTCAAATTCTTTATTTACATCAATATACCCTATATCCGAAACAAGTATATTGTTAGTTAATTTCTCATCCAATCCATCTTCTCTGAAATTTTTTACAGGTAAGGCTACATTGGATGCACCAAACGCACTAACTAGGTTTTTAACTGGATATATTGAAAACTTTGTGGTATTGTATGTTGCTGAAAAGGGAGCCGAAATTAAATCTTTCGGTTCCTACCATAAATAAAACGGAGGTGAAAATAAATGGCAGGATTTATACTATGCAGAAAATCACGAGACGAAGATGCAGAACACGAATCCCTATATATGCAAAGGGACTTAGTAAGAGAATATGTACATAAGGTCGGAGATACCATTATTGATGAATTCTTGGAAGACAATATAAGCGGAACACTTTATGACAGACCTGGAATAAAACGAATGTATGAACTGGCAGATGCTAAAATGATTGATACAGTTTATATAAAAGATTTATCAAGGCTTAGCCGTGACAGATTCTATACGCTTCTCATCGTAAAGGATATGAAAGAGCGAAATGTAAGGATCGTATCTGTAACGGAAGGAATAGACTCCTTTAACAGAAGTGATGATTTAATCATAGGTTTCAAAGGCTTAATAAACGATAGTTATGTGCAAGACATAATCGTCAAAATTCTCGCCGCATTAAGACACAAACAAGAATTTGAAGGAATAGTTATCAATGTGCCGATGGGATACCTAAAGGACAGGTACACCAAAAAAGTTGAGATATATGAGGAGACAGCAGATATTATCAGAAGAATATATAAGTTGTTCTTGGATGGGCATGGTACGGAAACAATAGCAAAAATATTGAATAAAGAAGGTGTTAAAACACCTGCCTACTATGAACTAAAGTTAAAAGGAAAAAGCCTTGGGGATAACAAGCCAAAAGCAACCTTTGAATATCTGTGGACATATTCCATAGTGCGAAGAATTCTCACTAATCCCTTCTATTGCGGAGATTTAGTCAATCATCAAAGAGAACGAAGCCGAATAACAAAAAAGCAGATAAAGGTACCTAAAGAGGAGCAATTCATACATAAGGATGCGGTTCCTGCAATCATCCCAAGAGAGATTTGGGACAAGGTACAGGAGATTATACGGATAAACTCAGAGGGTAAAGTAAAATCTCAAAGCAATCAGCCTTGCCACAGATATGCTTCTCTCCTAAAATGTGGAGACTGTGGTAGCACATTCACAGCAAAAAGGAGAAAAACCAAGGATAAGCCGGACAGAATTGAGTATGTATGTAACGGTTATCATAGGCACACTCATATGGTATGCTCCTCTCATAGAATAAACGAATCGGTGCTTGATGAACAGATTTACAAGCAACTTGCCATAATGAGAGACGGACTCTCCAAATGCTCAAGGCAAATCGAAAGCGATATACGGTCATGGATGTCACAGAAAAATAATGTCAGTAAAAGAATAAAACGACTTCAGGACAGTATAAATGCTACCGAGCTTGAGGTCGAGCAAATACTGATGGAGAAAATCAAGGACAGGGATAATGCCGAGAGATATGAAAGAATGATAGAAAAGCGGAACAGAGAAATTGAAGGCTTCAAAAATGAAATTGCAAAAATAGAGCACATCGATAAAACTATCAAAGAGAGAAAAAAGGCAATGCTTGAAAATGCAAGCCTACTTGATAAGATATTAAGTGAAAAGGAACTGAGCCACACGAATCTGTGTCTGCTGTTAGAAAAAATAATAATCCACGAGGATGAGTATGGTCTCCGCCTTGAAATACGAATGAAAGCACCATTCCTCGAAAAAAGTTATACAGATGAAATTGGTATGATATACGAGGACGATTACGAGGAAGTATCAGCCTGACAAAAACAGGCACGAAAAAAGCTTACAGTCAAATCCTGTAAGCTTTTTTTCGGTGGTGCGGATGAAGGGACTTGAACCCCCACGATAAAATCACTAGATCCTAAGTCTAGCGCGTCTGCCAATTCCGCCACATCCGCATATTAAGTTTTTACCTCTTAATTTTTACACGGTGGAGGTACACCGAGGAGGAGCATATCACTTAACCCTCATCTATGAAAACGGCAAAAACCGTAATCAACAATAAATTCACATACGGGACGGAACCTAAATCCAGCGCGTCTGCCAATTCCGCCACAGGCGCCAATACTGGATTAGTATAGCACAGACTTTGGAAATTGTCAACGATTTTTCTGTAGAAACGGAAAGATTTGATGCTTTTTTATTGAACGCTGTATTTCTGATAAAAAAGGCACTGCCTCAACTTGTGATAGTTTCATCAGTAGAGGTGTGCCTTTTTCGTTCTGATGGATTTTAGTACGCTTTGCCCCAGTAAAGCATTTTTTTCGCAGGTTTTCCGCAACATACACATTTGTCGGAAATCTCTTCCTGTTCAAAGGGGATACAACGGCTGGTAACGGTGGTTTCTTCTTTGATTTTCAGCTCACATTCTTCGTCACCGCACCACATTGCTTTGATAAAGCCGGGTTTGTTCTGAGCGATATCTTTTAATTCGTCAAAGTCTCTTGCTACAGAAGTGGTTTCTTCCCTGTGTGCTAAAGCTTTTTGGAACAAAGCATCCTGGATGGTAGCAAGCATTTCTTTTACTTCGCTTGCAATGTTCTCCAAAGATACTACTTTCTTTTCACGGGTATCACGACGAACAAGCACAGCTTGATTATTTTCAATATCTTTCGGCCCTAATTCGATTCGCAGCGGTACACCCTTCATTTCGTATTCTGCGAATTTCCATCCGGGAGATTTATCGCTGTCATCGATTTTCACGGTGAATTCGGACAGCATTTCTTTTACTTCACGGCATTTATCCAATACACCTTCTTTATGTTGTGCAATGGGAATCAAGGCTACCTGGATGGGAGCAATGTTGGGAGGCAGCACCAGACCGGAATCATCCCCGTGTACCATAATGATGGCACCGATTAAACGGGTAGAAACGCCCCAGGAGGTTTGATGTACGTTGGTTAATTTATTATCTTTTCCGGTAAATTCAATCCCGAATGCTTTGGCAAAACCGTCACCAAAGTTGTGGGAGGTACCGCTCTGGAGAGCTTTTCCGTCGTGCATTAAGCTTTCGATGGTGTAGGTTGCAACTGCACCTGCAAATTTTTCTTTATCAGTTTTCTGACCTTTTACTACAGGAATTGCAAGATATTTTTCACAGAAATCAGCATATACGTTTAGCATACGGATGGTTTCTTCCTGTGCTTCCTCTGCAGTAGCGTGAGCGGTGTGGCCTTCCTGCCATAAGAATTCGCAGGAACGTAAGAAAGGACGGGTGGTTTTTTCCCATCTTACCACGGAACACCACTGGTTATACAGCTTCGGTAAATCTCTGTAAGATTCGATAATATTTGCATAGTGGTCACAGAACAAGGTTTCACTGGTAGGACGCACACAGAGGCGTTCGGTGAGTTTTTCGTGACCGCCGTGAGTTACCCAGGCAACTTCGGGTGCAAAGCCTTCTACGTGGTCTTTCTCTTTGTTTAACAGGCTTTCGGGAATAAACATGGGCATATACACATTTTCATGACCTGTTTCTTTGAATTTCTGATTGAGCACTTTCTGAATATTTTCCCAGATAGCATAGCCGTAGGGACGGATAATCATACAACCTCTTACGGAGGAGTAGTCAATTAAGTCTGCTTTTTTTACAATATCGGTATACCATTTTGCAAAATCCACATCCATGGATGTGATTTCTGTTACTAATTTTTTGTCCTGCATTTTTTTGTATTCCTTTCTTATTTTTCTTCAATCATTGTATGGTTTGCAACGGTGTCAGTTTCTGCCATCAGTTCGATATACAGATTGTTTAATGCATTGTTCAGATACAATGCTTTAATTTCGTCTTTTACTTCTTCCAAAGGAACGCCGTCTTTATAATCTGCAACCTTTAAGATAATATGGTACCCGTATTGGGATTCCACGATGCCGGAAATCTCACCCACCTGTAAGGGGAGGGTGCCTTCGTAGAATTCGGTTACCATATCACCCTCGGTAAATAGGTATCCGTCAGGTTGTGTAACAGAGCCGGGATCCTGGGAATAGGTTGCCATCATATTGTCAAAGATTTCTGGGTTTTCTTTTACGGCTGTCAACACTTCTTCTGCTTGTTTGAATCCGCTTTCGTCTTCTGTTTTGTTAATTAGAATATGTTTTGCTTTCAACCATCTGCCATTATGATAATCCGTCTTGGTCAGATATTCAGCCAAGGCTTCTTCGGTGGGTTTGAAATAATTATCGACTGCTTCTGTTACTAAGTTTTTGCTGTAATATGAGGGCCAAACCAGATTCTCAATAATTGTTTCTTTATGTTCATCGCCGTATGCCTTAAGAACAGTATCCAAGTCATTTTGTTTGTAAAAATCTTCAAAACCATCTTTTGAAGCCATCATTTCGCCGATTTTCTCAAATGCTGAGGCGCTTATCAGATTTTCTTCCACCCGGGCATAATCATATATAGTAGTTGGATTGGGATTACCGGAAACCACAGAAGAAATTCCCTGGATTTCTGTTTCAGTGTAAGCTTTATCGTTTACAAACAGTGTTTCATTTTCTTGGAAAGTTTTATAACCGGGTTCGTAGATTCTCACGGACATTGTTTCAATATGCTGCATCACGTGACAACCGAAATGGTCGTAAAATACAGATACGGGAACATAAGTGGTTCCGTTATAGAGAAAATGGGAAAATATCTTTTCCTGCCCGTCAATGGAAACTTTTACATAATTGATATATGCTTCAAAAGAATGTTCTTCTCCTTTGCTGATAGAGAAAGCTCTGGTTTCCATAGTTGGTTCGTTGGCATTTGTAGTGATGGTGATGCTTTTGGTTTCGTCATTCCATTCAACTTTTGCACCCATGGCTTCCAAAACGGAACGCAATGGTACGTACACCTGGTTTTCATATAAGTAACTTGGGGCGTTTAAGTATGTTCCGTTGACACGGACGGAAACTAAGTCATAGGTTGCGTTGATTTCCATTGTTTCTGCCATAACAGGGATGGAAAACACTAACATCAGGGCAAGTAACAGTCCTAAAATTTTTTTTGCCATCATTTTTTTAAACCTCCTTAGAGATATTATAACCAATATATTATAGCAGATATTTTTTTGTTTGTCTATAGCATTTTTCATTTTTTTCTGTCAAATATCATATAAAAAAGCCAAATCCGAAGATTTGGCTTTTGATGCATAATGAAATTTAAGCTTTGCCGCTGGAACCAAAAAGAATCATCTTTTCTCTTACGATTTCCTGAACGGATTTTTTTGCAACCTGCAGAGCAATTTCAAAGTTGGTATTTTCGTTGAATGCAAAAGTGTATGCTCTGTGTGCTGCCATACACATTTCAGTGCAGATGTTCACTTTTCTGATACCGTTTTTGATGGTGTTTCTGAAGTCATCATCACTTAAGCCGGAACCGCCGTGTAATACCAACGGTTTTTCTGCGATATCATAGATTTCTTTTAATCTGCCAATATCCAGTTTCGGTTTTACTTTATACTGACCGTGAGCAGTGCCGATTGCAACTGCCAGCGCATCAATGTCTGCACGGCGAATGAAATCGTTAACCTGATCCACATTGGTATACATTGCTTCGTGACCGTCATCTGCACCGCCTTCTGCACCGCCAACGTGACCTAATTCCGCTTCTACACTTACGCCCAAAGCGTGTGCAATTTTGGAAATTTCTTTGGTGTTTGCGATGTTTTCTTCATAGGGCAGAGCACTACCGTCATACATAACGGAAGTAAAGCCGCCTTTCATAGCAGTTAAGATTTTTTTGTAGTTGGTACCGTGGTCGAAATGCAAGCAAACAGGAACGGTTGCTTCTTTTGCGATTTTATTCATAATGTGACAAGCGTAATCAAAAGGAATTACAGGAAGATGAACTTCAGCAACCCCTAAAATAATGGGGGAACGTTCTTCTTCTGCAGCATCAATGATACCTCTTGCCATTTCCAGGTTCAGCATATTGAATAAACCAACACCATATTTCTTTTGTTCGGCATCTTTTAAGATTTCTTCTAAAGTTACCAGCATTTTTATATCTCCTTATCTATTAAATATATACAAATATGAAGTTTGATTGTCCGTCATTGGTTGCCAAAAATTGCCCATTTTTTTCAGAGCATGTTTATTATAACACACTCGTTTTCAAAATGCAAGAGGGAAAACGAAAAAAATCAAAAAAATCAAAACAAAACAAAAAAATTCAAAAATAAGCAAAAGAAGAAACTACGAAATTCCAACAAATTGAGAACAAATGAATTCTATCGTCTGAGATTGACGGAATACTAAAAAAAGAAGATAAAATACTTGTTATTTATTTTTGGATATGTTATAATAGGAGTAGCAAAAAACTGGTATTGACCGTAATTTGTCAAAATATTTACAGTTCTTAAAAAAGTTGAAAGAGAATCATAATTTTTTAATACTGATTTGACACGAGGCTATAAAGACTGTACAAAGAAGATGACATCGGATTTTCCCAGTGTTTATGCGGGTTTGAAGCATCTTTACAAAAATTAACCAAAGACATTTTATGTAGATGCCAAGGGTATTCTGACCAAGAGGACCAAAAAATCGGTGGTTTTAGCCGATTTTGAACAAGTAAAACAATAAAATGAATAAGGAAATCAAGACGATAATTTCGAAAAAGAGATTATCGTCTTTTTTATATATAAAATTAGAGAGGAGATGAAAGAAATGTATGTTGAAAAGTTTTTGCAACAGG
>JAGAKI010000047.1 GCA_017625695.1 Clostridia bacterium
ACCGGGTAAATTCCCGCCGAGCCACCCAATTCCGTATCTGGGCAACCGGCGTGCTGAAAGAGTACATGATCAAAGGTTTTGCCATGGATGATGAACGGCTCAAGCAAGGCAAAACCGTATTCGGTAAAGATTACTTCAGGGAACTCCTGGAGCGTGTCCGTTCCATCCGGGCTTCTGAACGGCGCATCTGGCAGCAAATCACCGATATTTTTGCCGAATGCAGTATCGACTACGATCGCAATGCCGAACTCACCCAGAGCTTTTACGCAATGGTGCAGAATAAATTCCACTTTGCCATTACCGGGCGGACTGCCGCTGAAATTGTTTTCACTCACGCCGACAGCACAAAAGAACACATGGGCTTGGTTACTTGGAAAAACTCTCCTGATGGCAGAATTCTCAAATCTGATACCCCCATTGCAAAAAACTATTTGCAGGAAAAAGAGATCCGCCAGTTGGAACGCTCCGTCAGCGGTTACTTTGACTATATTGAAGATTTGATCGAGCGGGAAAATACTTTCACTATGGAACAGTTTGCGGCAAGTATCAATGAGTTTCTTGCTTTCCGCCGATATCAAATCCTGCCCGATGGTGAAAAAGGACGGATTTCTGCGGCTCAAGCAAAAGCCAAAGCTGCCGCTGAATATGATGTATTTAATCGGACTCAACCAATTGAATCTGATTTTGACAAGGCTATAAAAAAACTTTCTGAAACGCAGGAGAAATAACCATGAATTCTATTGAAAAAATCCTGTTGCAGAAATTTGAAAGCAGCCGCATCATTTGTTGGCGGGATACAAAATGTGAACTGCACGATGATTTTGAAGCATTAAATCTGCCCGGAATAGAAAAAATAGAAGTTCAAAACAACGAATTTTCAGTAATGCACCGGGTATTGCGGGCAGAACCGAAAAAGAAATTTTTGATTTTTTCATCTGGACCAGTTCCAAAAGACAGCGACAACTGGCTGTTGAACTTGGAACTGACATACGATGTTTTTAAAGCGGATCAGGCTTCGTTGTGGCTCAGTGAGTTGGGGTTGGAATATAGATTTTCCAAGTTGACCGAGGAACATCTTCAATTCTTTACATCTTCAAAACGCCGTCTTGCGTTGAAAAAAATACTTGGCGAGCATGATTCCGAGAACACTATTCGCATGAAGATGCTGGCCGTATCTGTCGGTTCGGAACGCAGGCTTGATTGGATTCTGGAAAAACTCCTGCAGGAACTTTCCGAAGATGAAAACTGCAAGTATACTGAAATCGAACGCTATAACTTGGCTGATTTTCTGTGGGAAAAAACGGCAGAACATTATGGCTATACATCGCAAAATCCCTCGGTAAAAGATTTTGCCTTCCGTTTGTATCACGCTTGTTTCCTGATGTCGCTTTCAAGTGACTGTCCGCAGGAGATCCGCTTGAATGATGAGGCATTGGTATTTCTTAAACGTTTCAAGGACAGCCGTCAAAATGGCAATGCCTTTGAAACATGTTCTGATATGGTTGCTGATACCTTGGGTAACGCTATAACAGAAGTTCTTGCTAAATCTGATTTGTCGGTTATCAGTTCTTTGGATGTATTCAAAGAGATAGACCGCTATATTTTAACTGCACTTGCCAATGGTATTATTTCCAGAACGATTCCGGCAGTAGAATGCTCCAACATTATCCGGGACCGTCGCCAGACCTTCTGGTACAAAAAACTTGAACACGCATATCTTGCCTTGGATTACGCCTCAATGTTTTTGAGCGTACAAAATGCCACAAAGATCACAGTAGATTCTCTTGCCAATGGATTTGAGTGTTATACAAAACAATATTTCCAACTGGATCAACTTTACCGCAAATTCATTTATCATGCCAATGCCGCCAATCAGAATGATTTGCTCAAGAATATTTATGAATTGGTGGAAAACTTCTACTCCAATAACTTCCTGCTGCCTTTGAGCAATTTGTGGCAGGATAAACTTTCTGCTTACGGCACTTGGCCGATTCCCGGTCCCAAGCGGCAGGATAAATTTTTCTCTCAATATATTGAGAATATTCTGGACAAAGACAAAAAGGTTTTTGTGATCGTATCCGATGCCTTGCGTTATGAAATCGCAGAAGAATTACAACGGAAAATTACGCTGGAAGATCGTTATACAGCAGAGTTGGAAGCTGCTTGCAGTGTTCTGCCAAGCTACACCGCATTGGGCATGGCAGCTCTTTTACCTCACAAAAATCTTGAATTAACTTGCAGTAATAATGCAGTTGCAGTTTCAGCTGATGGACTCAGTACGCTCGGCTCTGCTGCCAGAGCCAAAGTTCTGGCAAGTAAAGTTCCCCGTTCAAGCGTTTTGACTGCCGAAGAATTGAATTCTCTTACCAAAGATGATGGTCGTGCTTTGTTCAGAGAAAATGATGTCGTTTATATTTACCATAATACCATTGATGCCGCAGGAGATGATCTTACTTCCGAAGGCAAAACTTTTGAAGCAGTTGAAAATGCCATTGCCGAAATTATCAGCATGCTCAAACGCCTGACAGGTTATAATGTGACCAATATCATCGTTACCGCAGACCATGGTTTTATCTATCAAAACCGTGAACTGCCCAATGATGAATTCCTTTCGGGCGAACCTGCAGGGGCAGATATAGCCAAGGTAAACCGTCGTTTTGTCATCGGGAAAAATCTGTCTCCGGTTGATGGTTTGCAGAAATATGATCTCGAAACCCTTGAATTGCAGGGTAATTGTGAAGTTCAGATCGTTAAATCCATCAATCGCTTGCGGGTAAAAGGTTCCGGTAGCCGATATGTGCATGGCGGTGCGACATTGCAGGAAATTGTTGTTCCGGTATTGAAAATCAACAAAAAGCGGGAAGGAGATCTCTCCTACGTTGATGTTGATATCATTTCCGGCATGCAAGTTATTACTTCCGGACAAATGGCTGTCCGCTTCTATCAGCAGCAACCGGTCGAAGGTAAATTGCTTCCCCGAAAGTTGGAAGTGGCATTGTATTCGCAGGATGATAAACTGATTTCCGATAAACATGAACTCCTGTTTGATTTGACTGGTAAAGAACCGCGTGACCGCGAAATAACCTGCGGTTTGGTTTTGACCCGGGATGCCGAAAAATATAATGGACAGGAGATTGTGCTGAAACTCCGTGAACTTGAATCCGGTACAACCTACTATAAGGACTATTTAACCCGTAAATATCAGCTGCGCCGTCAGTTGGTGGATTTGGATTTTTGAGGTGCGTCACGATGACTGATTTTGACAAAAAGATTTGTGAAGCTTTTTCCGGAGTAGTCGTTCGGAAGGATTTGGTAAAAGAAGTAAAAGGCAACGCTATTGTCCCAACCTATGTATTGGAATATCTGCTGGGGCAATATTGTGCAACCAGTGATGAAGAATCAATCAGAACCGGTATTGAGTCCGTTAAAAATATTTTGCGGGACCACTATGTACATCGTAATGAAGCAGGTCTCATCCGTTCAACTATCAAAGAAAAAGGTCGGCACAAAGTTATTGATAAAATCAGTGTTTCATTGAATGATAAAGCCAATGTTTATGAAGCAACTTTTTCCAATCTTGGCATCAGTAAAGTTCTTGTTCCAACAGAAACCATAAAAAGCCATCCCAAGCTTTTGGTTAATGGGATTTGGTGTATTGCCGCGTTGGAGTATATGCCTTCGGAAGATAAAAACCAGTGTCCTTGGGTATTGGAATCTCTTAAGCCGATTCAGCTGTCTCATTTTGACAGAGAGCTTTATTTGGAGTCCAGAAAACAATTTTCTACGGAAGAGTGGATCGATTTGCTCATTCAAAGTATGGGCTTCAACCCGGAAATGTTCGGTACACGCAATAAGCTTTTTCAGCTGATGCGTTTGATCCCATATTGCGAGCGGAACTACAACTTGATTGAACTCGGTCCTAAAGGAACTGGCAAATCACATATCTATTCAGAATTTTCTCCTCACGGGATTCTTCTCTCCGGAGGAGAAGTGACTGTACCAAAACTTTTTGTCAACAACTCTAATGGCAAACTCGGTCTTGTAGGTTATTGGGATGCTATTGCGTTTGATGAATTTGCAGGAAAACAGAAAAAGCCTCAAAAAAGTCTTGTAGATATAATGAAAAACTATATGGCAAACAAATCTTTTTCCCGAGGTGTTGAAACATTGAGTGCCGAAGCCTCTATGATTTTTGTCGGCAACACTCAGCACAGCGTGCCTTATATGCTGAAAAATTCAGATTTATTTGATGAACTTCCCAAAGAATATCACGATTCAGCATTTTTAGACCGTATTCATTTTTATATCCCCGGTTGGGAAGTTGATATTATTCGGGGGGAAATGTTCTCTGACGGTTATGGTTTTGTTGTAGATTATCTGGCAGAAATACTCCGGGCATTCCGTGATGATGACAGATCTGCGGATTACAAGGAATTTTTTACATTAGACTCTTCGATATCTACCCGTGACAGAGATGCAATCCAAAAAACGATGTCCGGTTTGATGAAAATCATTTTTCCGAATAACGATGCAAGCAAAGAAGAAATCGCACAGTTACTGACTTTCGCAGTAGAGGGACGAAAACGGGTAAAAGATCAAATCATGCGCTTTGACCACACTTATTCCAAGCCAATATTCCAATATGCCGATAGCGAAGGTAAAAAATATAGCGTTAAAACGTTAGAAGAGACAGAACATTCGCAGTATTACTTTATGGGAAATGATGCCGAAGAAGAGGTAAGTGTAAAACACTCGACAGAAAATATTCTGCAACAAGCCGTAGTAAGTGTCACTACAAGTGCAAAAGAAAAAAATGACTTAGTTGAAGGCAATGTGACCTACCAAGAAAATTGTAAAGGAATTTCTTTTGAAAAACTGCTGATCCCATATCTTAAGGGAGCTAAAACAATAAGCATTGTTGATCCGTATTTAAGAAATTATTGGCAGATCCGCAAC